>JBBRUR010000015.1:0-73869 GCA_038247635.1 Chitinophagales bacterium | reverse complement strand
TGTTCAGGGGATCCTGAGACGAGCTCAGGATGACGCCGGCGGCCGGGTGAAGCACTTTGGTTCGAGTGTCCGTCATGTTGAATTTATTTCAACATCCTATCCTATGGAGTTGGGAGGGCATTGTTCAGGGGATCCTGATAGGAGCTTAGGATGACGCCGTAGACCAGATGACGCGATGCAGTTCGGCTGGTTGTTATGTTGAATTTATTTCAACATCCCCTGCAAACGTCGGTGGGACAGTATTAGTTGGGTTCCCGAAACGAGTTTCATGATGACGAACGAAACCTCAAATACTTGATTTATAGAAGCCTTACCTGGGCGTTGCCGTACACCCTGGTGGCAACGATACGCAATAGCACCACTTCTGCTTAGTACCAAAAAATTTATTCTTTTTCTTTTCCCACAACACCTAATCGTCATTAAACGGCAATCCCAGCCTTTGATATTCTTTTCAATGCACATACTTCGGCGCTACGCGGTGCTCTTTTATAGTGATGCAATCTATGCCGGGGCAGCGTGTATTACAGTGCTTTAGCCATTTTAATTAGTGCCTTCAATTCTTTATCAGAAATGTCTTCATGTTCGCTTTTGTCGTAGATGGTAAGTAAGTACACTATCGTTTTTTCTACATATACATAGGTTAGTACCCTTGCACCTTTACTTTTTCCTTTTTGTTTGCTTTGATTAGATAGGCGTATTTTATAACAATTGTTACCGGGAGGAGTGCTGGTGTTAGGTTCGTTCCCAAGTATTTGAGCAAGCGTTGCCAGTTCCTGTTTTAATGAACGGAACTTTTTTACCATCCGTTTAGCTTCGTTTTTAAAATTGGGAATTGCCTCAATTTTATAGCTTATCTAAAAATTCTTTTAGCGGTGTTGCCTTAAGTTTACCTTGTTTTATAAGCTCTACTTCTGCTAGTGCCTGCTTCAGGCTTTTTAGTACAGGATGTTGTTTGGAAGCGGGTTTCTTTTTATTAACGGGTGCCTGTATTTCAACGTAATCATCAAAAGCAGCAAGCATTTCTTTTATAAATGGCAGCTTTTGTGGTTGCTTTATTTTTAATATCAATTGTTCCATAATGGTCCTGTTTATTTGGTTGCAACAATCGACAACCATTTTTCAAAGTTATAAGTTATCTATCATCCTCATTATTGAATATCAACTATTCTTATGTCGGTTTTACATTACCTGCCATGATAAAAGATGAATAGAAATATACAACTATACGCTGTACTACGTCCGCCCGGCTGGGCCATTGGGACGGGCAACGATGCTTAATAGGAGTTACCAACGTGTTGGGCCGCTGGCCCAACGTAAAGTGCCGATGTATTTGGCGGATGTATTCTTAAGATGTTTACGTATTACTGCTCAACCTCTGCGTTGCCGATGAACGTAATGCGACGCAACGATGCTTAAACGGAGTTACTAAACTCTGTCCCAAAAAAAACCCTCATTTAACCACCATTTGCACAATTGCCGAGATACCGAGCCAGGCCATGATGGCGACTACGAGCCAGCCGGCGGCGGTCATCCAACGGGGGTGGCGGTAGGTGGGTACGAGGCGTTTGTTGCGGATGGCGAGGAGCATAACGGTGAGGGCGATGGGCAAGATGAGGCCGTTGAGGGCGCCGACGGCTACTAATATTTTTACAGGCTTGCCAATGAGTGCAAGCACTACGGTACTGAATATGATGAAGGCGGAGATGAGGGTGCGGTGGTGCTTTTCGAGCCACGGATGGAAGCTGCGGAGGAAGGAAACGGAGGTGTACGCCGAACCGATGACGGAGGTGATGCTGGCGCACCACATGACCACTCCAAAAAAACGATAACCAATTTGGCCGGCAGCGGCGCTGAATACGGAGGCGGGTGGATTGGCAGGGTTGATGATGGCGCCGCTGGTGATTACGCCCAGCGCCGCAATGAACAGGGCCATGCGCATAAGAGCGGTAATGAGTATACCGGTAACGGAACTTTTGGTGACTTGTGGAATGGCGTCGGGGCCGGTTACCCCGGCATCGAGCAAGCGGTGGGCACCTGCAAAACTGATGTAGCCGCCAACAGTGCCACCCACAATGGTTACAATGGCCAGTGGACTTATGGTGGTTGGGAAGATGGAATGCTGCAGCGCATCCATGACAGGCGGGTGCGAACTTATGGCCACGTACAGGGTGAGGACGATCATCATTAACCCTAAAACTTTTGTGACGATGTCGATGGCTTTGCCAGCTTCTTTTACCCAAAAAATGGCCAGTGACGTTACACAACTAATGATGGCACCGGTGGTGGGGTTAATGCCGGTGACTACGTTGAGACCTAGACCGGCACCGCCGATGTTGCCAATGTTAAAAGCGAGGCCACCCAATACAATTAAGATGGCGAGCAGGTAACCGAGGCCGGGCAGTAGTTGGTTGCTGAGGTCTTGCGCTCTTTTTTCGGTTACTACCAATATGCGCCAAATGTTGAGTTGGGCGCCAATATCCAGCAGGATGGTAACGAGTATAACAAAGCCAAAACTGCTAAGCAGTTGCTGGGTAAACACGGTGGTTTGCGTAAGAAAGCCGGGACCAATGGCGCTTGTAGCCATAAGGAAGGCAGCGCCCAACCCGGCACTTCGCCAGCCGGTGTTAGATGGTTTTGACATTTATGTTGTGCTGCTGCAGTTGTTGGTAAATGGCGGTGGCGAATTCCACCGCATGGTCGCCATCGCCGTGCAGGCAAATGGTGTTGGCCTTTATGGTGATGGTTTGGTTGTTGACGCTCGTTACCGTTTTTTGCTGCACCATTTGCAACACCTGTTGCAGCGATTGTTGCTGACTGGTGATGAGTGCATTAGGCTGTGTGCGGGGTGTAAGGGTTCCGTTGTTTTGATAGGTGCGGTCGGCAAAAACTTCGCTGGCGGTGCGCAGGCCAAGGGCTTTGCCCTGGGTAATTGAGTGGCTGCCGCTAAGGCCGTACAGCACCAACCGCGGATCGATGTCGGCCACGGCACGGGCGATGGCCTTGGATATATCGGCGTTTCGGGCGGCCATGTTGTACAAAGCGCCATGTGGTTTAACGTGGTGTGGCGACACCCTTGCTTCTATGCATAGTTGACGTAGTAACTCTACCTGGTCAAATACCAGTTGGTAGACCTGGTTGGTGGTGAGGTTAAGTTCTATGCGGCCAAAGTTGGGTTTATCGGCAAAGCCGGGGTGGGCTCCAATGGCTACGCCGTGCTGCATGGCGAGTGCGATGGTTTGCCGCATAATGGTTTCGTTGCCGGCATGGGCACCACAGGCTATGTTGGCCGACGACAGGAAGGGCATGAGCTGGGCATCGTTGTTCATGCCTTCGCCCATGTCGCAATTAAGATCGACCGTTTGCATTGGTTAAAAAAGGTTTGATGCGAAAGGTACAGGCATTTTGCAGTTGCAGCAAATGAAGGTGGCGGCTGGTGAGGGCGGCTTCGGCGGAGGCGAAATCGGTTAATGCAAACTGTATGGTTTGTGTTGGCCGGCATTGGGCCAACGCATCCACGAAGGCCGATGGCACATGGCCCACTACCGGGTAGCCGCCGGTGGTTTGGTGATCGGCCATAAGTATGATGAGCTGTCCGCTGGGCAATAGCTGTATGGTGCCTTTGGTAACGGCCGAGGAAATTATGTTGGTGGGATGCTGCAACGACAACTGCGTGCCATGCAGGCGGTAGCCCATGCGATTACTATTGGCCGCGATAGTAAAAGTTTGGGAAAGGAGATTTTGCTGGCTTTGTTGGGTTAGGAAGTGGTAGTGGTTTCCGGGTAAAATGTGGATGTTTTGGTAATGGTGTAGCTGGTGCACGCTGGCGCGGAAGGGTAAGATGCGAAAGGGTTTTTGGGTGAGGATAGGTGACAGGTTGATGGGTGATTTGAAGTTGACTACGTCGCCGGTTTGCAGAGTTCTGCCATTAAAGCCACCTGCCTGGCAAACGAGGTTGGTGCTACAGCTATTGAGCCAGGGTGTTAGGGCAAAACCGCCACTAACGGATAGGTAGGTTCGGGCACCGGACAGCGGTTTAGTACATTTTAATTCAACGCCTTCGCTTACTGCTATGGGGGTATTGATGGGTATGGGTTGTTGGTTAATAGTGGCGGTAAAATCGGCGCCGGTCAGGGCTATTAAAGCTGGCTGGTTGAAATGGATGGTGGCTGCGGGAAAATGCATTTCCAACACAGCTTCGTTGGGCGGGTTCCACACCAGCGCATTAGCGGTTTGCAGGGCCGCCACATCCATAGTGCCACCGGGGTTGACGCCGAGGTGCTGGTAACCGTACCTGCCGTTATCGTAAAAGGCATCGGCCAATCCGGCTTTGATGATGTGGATGCTCATGGCTGACGGGTTTGGTGAAACTCATCAATAGTGATGGCGTAAAACTGTACGCTATCGCCGGGTTGAAAAAAGGCCGGTTGTTTTTTGGTTGCATCAAAAATGGTGAGCGGTGTTTGACCGATGAGTTGCCAGCCGCCGGGTGAGGCAAAGGGATAGATACCTGTTTGGTTGCCGGCAATGCCCACACTACCAGCAGGTACATTTTTGCGGGGCGATGGTTTGCGGGGGGTGGCTAAACGTTCGTGCACACTGGCCATGTAAGGAAAGCCGGGTAGGAAGCCGAGCATGTACACATTATACGTGGTGGTGGTGTGGAGGTGGATGACTTCACGTATGGTTAGGTTGTGTTGTTGGGCCAGGGCTTCAATATCAGGCGCCAGCGAGGGGTGGTAGCAGACGGGCACTTTTAGTTGGCGGGCAGCTGCTGCCGCCTGTTCGCCGATGTTTGGTAGAATGGATTTTATGTGCGTTTCTACCCAATGGGCGGCGGTTTGACTTTTGCCGGTAAAGTTCTTAATGGTGATTGGATCGTACACTACGGTTAAGGTGTTGTAGGCGGGGATGATGTCTATTAGTCCGGCGAAGGGGTGTTGTTGCAGGTATTGGAAAAGGGATAGTATTTTTTGATGGGTGATGGGGTTTATGGCATCTCCTAACTGGATGGTTAGGGCGTGGTCGTTGGTTGGGTGTATGGTTACCAGGTTGGGCAAGGGGTGGTTTTTTTGGGGGAAGGTATTGATTTTGGGGGGATGCAATACTGTACGTAAGTATTAAGAGTTAACTTACTGGAAGGTAAATCGGATATTTTTTTAAACGAAACGAGCGCTGGTTTTGGCAAAATTTTGGTTCGTAGTTAGGATTATTTTACAATCCTGTTTTTCGCGCAAAGGGCGCAGAGCGATTCGCGCAAAGGGCGCAAAGGGATTCACGCAAAGGGGAAGAAAAGGATTAGGATTAAAGTTTTTCTTTGCGGTCTTTGCGTGGGTTTGCTTTGTGTGCTTTGCGTGAAAGTTTTAGAAGTATAAATAATTGATGAAAACTTGTTTTAAAGATTTTACATTGTGATAGATTTTTTACGAAAAAGGTCAATGAACACCGATGGTCAACAGAAATTATTTTGCTATCCATATACTTATTTCGTTTCGGGCTTTGGCAATTTCGTCAAGCTATCTTTTGCTGAAGGTAGGTCCACTTAATAAAAAGCTAATCATTTCCGACGTGGGGCTGAGTTGAGCTTCTTGGTTTTCTACGTCAATTTTTAGCTTACTCTATCGGTTTTTGGGAAGTTGTTTTACCAGTTTTCCAACGGGTCATATCCTATTTCAATTTCTGCGTGCGTACAATAAACTATGAAATTTTGGTAAACAATAAATGGTGGGCGGCTACATACTAATGTGTACTTTATCCTTCTTTTTTATTAGCCCCTTTAATACTCAGTACCTTTTTTGCATTTAACGCACTAACCACTTTTTTGCCTGTTTTTGATTCCAGTTCCTTCATTGCCACTTTAGCTACATTACCACCTTGCCTGGCTACTTTTTTACTTTCGTCAAAATCTTTTGGCTGCACGGCTACCGAAATATCTTTGGTGGAGGCTTCGGCAAGCATATTCAAAATCAATTCGGTATTGGTCATATTATCGCGTAGGTTTTCCTTTTTCAACCCTTTCAGCACTTTATACTCTTTGGTGGTTTTGCCCGCCCATGCTTTGGTAATAATATCGGTAAGGGTGGCAAATTGCTGGCCTTCTTTTAAACCGCGACTTTTCCACTCGTTGGTTAGCTCTTTGCGTATTTCTATGCTTTTGAGCCGCTGGTTTATCCAATGCTCGCTATAGCCGAGTTTCAGGTATTGTTCCAATGCCCTGTCTATACTTAGTTCGGGGTCTTGCATTTCATCCAGCCTTTCGCTGGCTACTTGTGCAAGCCATAGTTTAAAAGGTTCGGCTTTGGGCGATGGAATAGATTGTATTAGCCTAAACAATTGTTCGGTATCGGCTACATCGGTCATTCGCATTTTACCATCGGGTGCCTGCATTTTCAAACCGTTACAAATTGTAACGGTTTCATTTCCCTCATCATTCAGGCGTTTTTTCATAACTCGCCAATACACCTGTGGATTAGGGCTTTCTGTTAATGCGGCAATCACATCTACAATGGCTATGTACCACTTTTCCTGTTCCCCATCCCAAACTGTTCTTACTTGTTTTTCTTCAAATAACTGTATTGCTTCTTTATTGCTCATCTTTTTAGATTGTTGTTAGATGAATTCATTGAGTGAAAAATTACCTTTGTAATGTATATCTCTTGCCTTGCAAATGCAACACTTAAAAAATACGGTTCCTCTTTTGAAAGTTTTACCACATCTGCACATTCTTATTAACTAAAAATTTAGAGGCAAATTTCTTTAACCCGCGAAAACGCACATGTACCAAGCCTACAGCTTTTAACGATGAAGGCTGCTAAATTGCAGATGAATTGAAATCCTTCCTTACAAAATTAACGGGCCGATGGCTATGCATATCCAAAGCAATCAGACCACCTGCTTAACCACCCTTGTTAGTTTTTAATACTTTCAAAATAAATAAGGCACCCGCGGTTACCAGATGCCTTATTTATGAAACAGCATTGATGTTACAAGCGCCTGCTCTACACTTTTACGCTATCACTATTAATAGCTTACTATTATGCCCACACCAAAACCCGTATGGCTGTCGTAGTGGGTGCGTGCCGCTTTGTTTCTTGATAAAATGTAGCCCAACCCGGTCATGTATTCCCTGTCGGCCTTAACCATAATGTTTATAAGCAGCCGCTTGGTTATGGGTACATCTTCCCGCATTACTTGCAGGCAAACAATGCCATCGGTAAACACATCCAATTTAAAACACACCAGCATGGGTAGTGTGTAGTTACCGCCCATGCTTACTACGGCGCGGTTGTCGTTGGTGTTAAACTGGCCAAATACATTCTTATCCTGCTCGTCAATACTAAACTTTCTATATCGGTCATCAAACCCCATAAAAGGCATTAGCCATTGCATTTTGCCCATGTATCGTCCTATATGTGTTTCCGTTTCGTACCCATGCTTTGCAGTGTGGCCTACCAGCCAATCGGTGCCTATGCTCCCGCGGGTGCTTTGCAGCATCATTTCACCACTAATGCCGTTAGTGGCAAAGTTGTTCTGAACCTTGAAGTGCATTTTGCGATTGTCGGCAAACAGGTTGTGCTTCGCCAAACTTACGTTGTTTATCAGCGGGTCGGGCGCCTGGTTTTCATAACTAAACACGCTGCCCATGCCGCTCATCATGTAATATAAAATAAGGCAATGAAAAAATCAGTCGCCTGCTGCATTGCCATTAAACCCAGGCTTATCGGTTTCCACAGGCGTAATTTCTATGATGTTTTTTTGTGGCGCATAATTGCCATTAACATTCATCAATCTAAAGTGGTGGCCGTGCAGGTGCATTGGGTGGCGCGTCATCATTCCGTTGTAAATAATCAGCCGCAGGTTTTCGTTCTTTTTCACCAGTATTTTATCGGCCTCCAATACCACCTTGTTATCTATGCTACACACATACCGGTTCATATTGCCCGACAGTTCAAAATTTAGCACTTTTGTAGGCGCCTGGGGTAACGTGGTTTTTTGTGGCGATGCCAGCATGGCGTAGTTAAGCGTAACTATATCGGCAGGGCGTTGGCATTGTAACGGTAGGGATCGATATTCATTACGGGCTGCAACGGTTTGGTGGGTTGGGCGGGCAAGTATATGTCGCCATGCTGCATGGCAGCGTGGGCCTCCGCCTGATTGGCCGGTTGCAGGGCTACCTGCTTATTTTCACGCTCGTATTTGCTGCAGCCGGGCAATTTGTTGTATGCTTTGCAGGGTGTTAAAAAACTTTTACTGTCATAACCGGCAAGTGCTATGTTTTTTAAAATGGCTACGAGGTTGGTCTTTTTACTTTATAGGGTAATGGTGACCATTTTTATTTCCTCGTTCCAGTCGGCTGTAACCAGTTTTTTTTTATTGGCAGTTTTTCTCAAGGGCGTTCTTGCACATGCCACAGTTGCCAAACACTTTTACTGTAGCAGTTTCGGCATTTTTTTATGTGAGCAAACCGGTAGCGGCCAATAACAATACAATTGCGGGTGCCATAACGATGATTTGTGAAAAACTAAAAGAGGGAGATATAGGTAGATTAAATAAAAGGTATATTGATAATAATTTTTAAGAATGGTAGTATACAAAAAAGTTTAGCTGATGCACGGCAGGCGTGCCGGTAAAATAGGAGCATTAAATAGTATCAAATTAAAAAAACACCATGTAAAGGGGTGGCGGCCATTTCAAGGTGGCGCATTGCTAATTGGCACAGGCCATAACAAGGTTGCCGGGGTAAAAATATACGCCGCTGTTGGCGTGGCCAGTGCGGGCATGCACCTGGTAACTATGTAGAAAGCCCCCCAAACTTTTAACGTGCTATGTTACAAGCTTCACCTGTTTGTGTTCGTCTATAAAACAGCCGCTTTTATCACTCATACCACACTTACCGCTTTGGTTGAGATGCTTTTCGGCCATCACGCTCCAGCTCACCAGTTGGTTCATACAATAGTGCAGGTTCACCGTGACAACTATGGAGGTTGTCCAGTACAACACAATAAACAATTTGCGCACTATTATTTTAAACTGGGTAAAGTTGTTGGGTTTTAAGATAAGGCAACAAGCATTACCAAATTAATGCAGGAAGTTTTTATACGCGTAACGGGCAGAGTTTTGTAATGGCGGGGCTTTTATGTATTGGCGCGTAGAAGGTATTCTTCTTGATAAGCGATATAGGGTAAGGCAGTTCTGACTTAATTTATTCTTAAAAAAAGCGGGAACTTAAAGGCAATGCGTCTAACCTAATAAAGCGCAAACCAGGTTCTACAACATCTTACAATTAGAGCCTTAAACCCTTCATCAAAAAAAATTTGTAGTACCCAAACCGAAACAAAAAAATACAATCCAACAACTACGCCTGTTACAGCCTGGGTAGCTGCAATCTGGTTTAAATTTACAACCGGCAAAGTTGCAAAAGCAAAATTCAAATATTATCTTACTTCAAAAAAGCCTGCGATACGATGTATTGTTTTTTTGCAAGAGCGGATGTTGAACACCTTACTCAGCGACCATCCTCTTGCAGGCTGTTTTTAAAAAAATATAAACCATTATGCTAATTGTCCTCCCCTGCAAAAAAGCCATTTTTCTCCTGTCGCTATTATTATATTTAGGAATTGTTCCCGCGTGCTATTCTGTAAGGGTAATGAATAAGGATGCTGTGCCAGAACCTGATCCGATGAATACTTCACCCGACTTTTATAGAGGTAAGCTTACTCATGTGCTGGATACAGTTATCGGTTTAAAATTGCTTGATGGCGATTTTCACTTAATTGTAAAGCCCTGCTCCAGCCGCGGTTTTTATTCTTTTGAATATAAAGTTGACTTTGGCGGCGTAATGCTAAGCGCCATCACTTTTGGTAAAAAAAGAAAAGTGAAAATAAAATATGTATGTATAAAAGAAACTGACTGATATGGCAACCACTACAAAGCACGAAATCGGTAAATGGGATACGTTTCATAATAATGGTCCTTTTGAAACCAGGGTGATGTATAAAACGCACCTGGAAGGAAAAGGAAACATGCCCAATTGGCTTGACAGGTACAACGATGCAGCAAAAGAAATACAAAGATTATTACAGGAGGCTTTAGATAAAAAAGAAGGTTTCAGGGGCTATGGGTCAGGCTGGTCCATGTCGCACATTGCACATCAAAAGCACAATATGCATTTTAATGCTTTTATGAATTTAAAAAAGGCAATATCTTTTGATGAAATGCATACCTCAACAAATTATAAACATGAAAATTTATTTTTTTTCCAAAGCGGCAATGTTATTAAAGAAATCAGCAATTTTCTTTTTGATCATGGTAAGTCGTTAAAAGCTACGGGTGCAAGCAATGGACAATCTATAGCAGGTTGTATATCTACAGGTGTTCATGGCTCGGCTTTAAATGTTGGTGCGGTACAGGATTATGTAATAGGGATTAACTTACTAATTGGTCCTGGTATAAATGATAATGTATACCTGGAAAGGGATACAAAGCATGCTTTAAATAACGCATTTGCCGAAAAAATAAATGCAAGAGTGATACGGAATGATGCCATGTTTAATGCTGCGCTGGTAGGGCTGGGTGCATTTGGCTTTGTGCATGGCGTTCTGTTGGAAGCAGAAGACCGTTTTTTGCTAAAGCGCTATGTAAAAAGGGTGGATAAAAACACGGCGCTCCAATTGGCTGCAAACATGGATTTTGAAAATGCCGATTTTCATATACCGGGCGAAACAGCTGCGAATGGAAAACCCAATCGCCCGTTTCATTATAAAATTTTTATTAACCCCTATGTAGAGGATACTGAATACGTGATTGAATTAATATTTAAAAAGCCATACCAGGTTAATTATCCTGATCCCATACCCATTATAAAAAAAGCTATCTACCGCGACCTTATTGTTTTGTTTACCTCTATTGCGGAAAGATGTAAGCGCAGCATTCCCAAAATTATAAAGTTGTTGCACAAATCTATTTTGCCCCCTGTAGATATTGAGTTGACAGGTACACTTGCAGAAACATTTTGGGATGCACCTTACCAGGGGCCGGCATTTGCCTGTGCAGTTGGTATTGATGCTGCAAACTCACCCGAGGCTTTACAATTGCTTATACAACTGGCCCGCAATGAAGGACCAGTACCCGGTATTTATGCAATGCGCTTTGTAAAAAAGTCTGAAGCTACCCTGGCATTTACCAGGTTTCCCATAACCTGTATGCTTGAAATAGATGGCCTTATATGGAATGCAAAAAATAATAAAATGATTTCGCTTACCGGATTTTGTAAACGAACCATTGAAGTATTAATAGCTAACCAAATTCCCTTTACCCTGCATTGGGGAAAAAATGCTGACTGGTCTTTTCCCGGCCTTGTGCAACATATGTATGGTAATGATGCAACCATTTGGAAAAAGCAACGAAGCAAGTTACTAACTAAAGAAACTGCTGCACTTTTTTCCAATGGATTTTTAGATGATACCGGGTTGTCGGAATATTTTGATTAATTTTTTTGTTACTACTCGCCATTAGGTTCTCCTACTTTAAAACCGAGCTGTTTGCTGTTTTCATCAGTCGTTGCCCGTGCGGCTAACGCCCCGCCAGTATAACTTTGAGGGGTTGGCTGTGTTACGGGCGTTTCGCTAATGTAACGTTGGTAATTTTATTTATCCTCTCTTATCATCATTTTATATTCAGCATTGAGTGTACCAAATAACGCATAATTATATTTTTTTTATCGATATTTTACAATGGCGTCTTTTGCTTTGTAAGAAAAAAATGTTTAAGATTATAGCGGTGCTAAAATTTGATCACAACAATATGGGCATTTAAATATAAAATATGACCAACTCTAAAATTGACCAGCATGCAAAGATCTTCCTTTTGCTCAAAAGCAGTTTGACGCGCAGAAAGCATTGATAAGATGGTGATACTAAGCGATTTTAGAAATAAATTTGGCACCAATTATGGCGTACAGATATCCGATGGCGCTATGAAGGGTTTATTAAGCCGGGCTGTAATTGTTATTAACCCCGAAGGTAAAATTGTGTACGAGCAGCAGGTACCCGAAATTGCGCAGGAGCCTGATTATGCAGCAACTTTGGCGGCAATAAAATAAATATATTTTAGTTACTTAATGGTAATAAATGAAAAACCATGGAGCAATACTTTCCGGTTTTTTCATTTATATCAGTAACCTTCCCTAACCAATTGTTCCGGAATTATAAGTTCTCCCGTAATATTCACAATTTCATAATTTCTTAACTGTCTCAAATTTAAATGCAGGCAATTTTAATTTTTTGGGGGCGGATATTCTTGCTTTTATGATACGGCCGTTGCGCTCATGCACTGAATCGCAATTTGCATCCTTTTCTTTCTGCGCTGTCTAATGCATTTCAGTCTATTTGGTAAGGAGTTCCGAATTTATTTTTCACTTTTATTCATTCACCATTCACTATTGACTTTTGACTATTCACGATTACCTATTCACTATTTACTTTTCACGTTACACTATTGACTATTCACCATTCACTATTGACCTTTTCACTATTAACCATTAACTATTCACCATTGAATTTTCACTTTTCTATTAACCATTCACTATTCACTATTCACCATTCACCATTCCCGTTTCACTATTGACCATTCACTATTCACCATTGACTTTTCAACTATTCACCATTGACCATTCACCATTGACTTTTCACGTTTCATTTTACACCAATAGCGGCGCTTTTATGTTAAGTACGTCTTTGGCTGGTGGCTGGCCGCCATACAACGGTACAGATGCGGCCAGGTTGGGCAGGCTAACAGCCGTTTGGTTGGATAGGCCGCCACCATAGCAAAAACCTACCACACCTATTTTACCATTACAATCTTTGTGTTTTTTGAGGTAGTCGTAGGCAGCTATAAAGTGTTCGGCCATTTCTTTTTTATCGCGTTTGCTTTGTAGGGTTTGTGCCTTGTCGCCGGTGCCGCGGTAGCTATCAAATGGCGTTAAAGCATCAGGGGCTATGGATATAAAACCGGCAACCGCTGCCCGGCGGCATAGGTTTTTTATAAAGGGATTGAGGCCGCGGTTTTCGTGCATTACTGCCGCACCGCCCAACTTACCTTTTGTATTGGTGGGTAAGGCCAGTAGCGCTTTAATTTACCACCGCCCTTTGGCGAACTGTAATAAATGTATTCCGCTTTTATCCGCGGTTCATCGGGCTTTACCTGTAAATTATTTTGGTAATCAGGCATTAAAAAACTCAATAGCGAGGGTACAGTTAAATCACCTGTTGCGTAAATGGAAAGCGTCTGCATAAAATCGCTGCGATTGATGCGGTCGTGGGCATAATCGTAATACAGATCAAATACTTCCTGTTGTATTTCGCTTTTATTAATATTGGGTTTGGCAGGCTTTTTTAAATTTATTTAAATGTAACCAATTACACATAATCCATAAGAACGAAAGACGACAGATCAATATTTATCGGAAAATTGCTATGCTTTCTTTTTAAAAATAGGCACCGTACTACAAGGCTCTCCATACATGATGCTTTTTGCATACGGCCTAAGTTTATATGTGATCTCTACAAAGGCAGCCTCGGACGTTTGCTTTTCGCCACAACCTTTAATCACCACTTTTTTATCAATAAATGCTTCGCCATGCAAGGTGGCCAGGTTTTTTATAAACAGGTTATCAAAAACTGCTTTTTCATTACCATACACTACCTCGTTGGCAACAGGTTGCAGGTAGCTGGCCACCAGCATGTATGCCCACATAGGTATAATGGCATCGGCACTACAGGTAATGCCCACGTATTTGTTACGGTAGGGTTCCCAATCAGTAGCTGCTAACGCGGTCCTAAAGTCTTTTTCTTTTAAAATAAGTTCCATAAACAGGTGCTCTTTTAAATCAAACACTGCAATAGGCTGTTCGGGATAATAAGCTTCAAGGTCAATAGTGATCAAACCACTTTCAGCTACCTTATTCACAATTACTTCTTCCATTTATTTTTAAATTTTTTGATGTTTTTATAGTTGTAGTAAAGTTACAACCATGGTATTTATATTGTTGTATAGATATGGTAAAGCTACAGCAACGTATTGGATGGTTTTTTTGATGTATACCCGCCCGCTTCAACAAAGTTTATTCGTCAGGTGCTGCGGTGTAACGCTGTGGGCCATACCGGCACGGATACTGCATAATCGTTTACTTTCTATTTTTATGCTAATACGTTAATAAAACAAAAAACCCCACAAATAGTGGGGTTGATGTAACATATATCATTTTATAAATTAATAAAAATCAGCGCGGCTGTCGGTAATGCTGGCTGCCTTTTTTAAGGCCTGCATACTTTGGTAACCTCCCATTTGCTTTTGCTGCATAGCCATTTGGTTGCGTAATTCGTCGGCATTGGCCACATTGCCCGATATTGCCGATACAGTGCCTGCTTTTATAACAAACACGCCAGTATTGCCAGCAATTGGCGTGCTTACTTTGTTTATCAAAGCCTTATTAAAAGCGGCGCCAATAACTTTTGGCTCGTTGCCTACATTTGGTATAAATGGTTGAGCATAATTTACGCTATCGGCATTTTGTACCGGCTGGCCGGCAAACTGTGCTACCGCATCAATGGTGCTGCTGCCTTTAAATTTGGTACTAATAATCTGTTGGGCTTTTTTCTCGTTACGCACTGCCGGCTCGGCGGTAAGTCTTGCACGGCCAACACTCATTAATCCCTTTTTTTGGGTGCTGGTAATTAACGCAACAATATAGTTATCGCCTAATTCGTATGGCTCGCTTACATCGCCTAAATCGTTATCATACATCCAACGTACAAACTGGCGGTTATCACCTAATGCCGGTATGGTAAAATCGTTAGGTTTAACGTCGGTAGCACTTTGTATGGCCAGGATCTTTTTTGCAGCATTATCTTCAAACTGCTTTTGGTTACGGCTTTCGGCCGAAAACTGGGAAGCTGCGCTCATGGCTGTATTTATGGTACCCGGGCTGGCATCTACCGGTTTGCTCAGATAAGCAATTTTAAAGCCGATGCCTACATTTTTATGCTCCAACACTTCAATGTAGTGATACCCACTATAGGAGGCATTTTCAACTTTTACTACTTTTTTATCGCCTGTGTTTCCGTAAAAAGCAACTTCTGCAAACTCTTTGCTAAGGTTGGGGAACTGTGTATTGGAAAATTCATATTCTCCTTTAGTATTCTTACTTCCCTCATCGTCGCTGTATTGAAGCACGAGGCTGTTAAAATCGGCACCCGATTTTGCAGCATTGGCCACACTATCTATTCTTAGTTTGGCTACACTGTCAGTTATAGTAGCTGGCTGCCCACTGGTGGCAGTTTTAATTAATATGTGCCTTACCTTAACACTGTCGGGAATACTGCGGCGGCCAATCATTTTAGCAACCGTATAGTTTTTTGAATCAGGGTAAGGGCCAAACACCTGCCCATCGGCCAATGTTTTAATACTGTCAGCATCGGGTACCATTAATTTTGAGCCAAGCACAAATGCATCTAAAAAAGCGGTTTCGCTTCCTACCCTGTTTACAAATGCCTGTGCATCGGTGGCAATGGCAAATTCGTTTTTTAATCCGTTTAGCTGGTCGTACACAGCCAAACTATCGCTACCGGTAGGGTTTGCACTAAACGATACATACGATATGCCTCTTACTTCATCTTCCTGCTTAAACTCTTCCTGGTGATCATTGATATATTTTTTTATTTCATCGTCCGAAACCTTAATGGTACTATCCACAATGGTGGCGTAGGGTACGGATACAAATGAAAAAGAGGTGATGCTGTTTTGATCGGCCAACGACTTTTCAGCCATCCATTTGGGCACATAGGTAGACTGCGTTAACAAGGCCATATATTTTTCGCGAAGCGCCTGGTTAATAGTTGGATTAATATAGGCCTCAGTAAACATGTCGAGGTTGGCGTTGTCGGCCTGCTTTTTCATTTGTGCAAAATACTGCTTGGCTTCGTTCACCTTTAACTCGCCGGTTGTTTTGTCGGTAAATTCATTTTTTAACCATTGGGGGCTGTTTGGGCCAAACAAAAGGTCATTTAGTTCCTTTGCAGAAAACTGTAATCCAAGCTTTTTGTACTCCTGGCTCATTACAATTTCATCCACACTCTGCTCCCACAAGCTTCCTATTAATTGCTCGCGATTAGCACCTTGTTGGGCGTAAAGTGTTTGCTGCATGTTCAGTCGTTTCTCAAAATCGATGTAACTGATATTATCACCATTAACTTCACCGATGGTTGTTTTAGCGCCTGAGCCACGGCTTTTACCCACAAATGCATCCATCAATATAAAACCAACCAAACTTAGGGCAATGATCGCTATTACTAAGGCAGCGTACTTGTCCCTGATTTTTTGAATAACCGACATATTTTTATTAAGCTTTTAAAAATGGATGGCAAAAATAGGGTAATATATGGTTTGAACAAATTGTGGATAAAGTAGCCAAACCCTTATGAACAGTTCGTTGTAGCGTGCGGATGAACTTACCTTGGCAGCCCTTTATGATTGGCCATAACGAGGGCGGAAAAAATCATCAATTGCCCAATTAACACTGTATTGTTCGTAAACACACTTTTATGTGGATAAGCCCGATTTTTGCAATCGATTTTGGTGGACAGTTGGGTTACAATAAACCTGTTTGTTATTGGGCAGGTGCCTGGTGGTTAACAATGGGTAGGTTGTTCATATTTAGTTAACATGCAAAAATGGTCATTTTTCAAAAGGCGGTTTTAACAACTACTTGCGCTAACAGGTGTTAATATGTTATCGTAATAGCCCAAATACGGGTTTTTTAACTGTTGATAATTTGTTAGCAGCCGTTAATAAAGCACGGTTGGGTAAATTTGCAAATACTATTTTAAAAAGTTATCCCGCTATTAACAGCCGTATTAGTAGTAGGGTTTTTAATAAATAAATAGATTCTTAATTAATACTATGGAAGTTATAAACATTGAGAAAGCGAAATTGGAGATACTGCAGAAAGGATTTTTAGATGTGCCGATTGATGTGCACCTTGACCTGTTTGCAGAAATTGAGCGTTTAAAAAAAGAAAAGAACGCAATTGTGCTGGCCCACTATTACCAGGAACCTGACATACAGGATGTAGCAGATTTTTTAGGCGACAGTCTTGCGCTAGCCCAAAAGGCACAATCAACCGATGCAGAACTGATTGTTTTTGCAGGGGTGCATTTTATGGCCGAAACTGCCAAAATTTTGAACCCAACCAAAAAAGTGGTGTTGCCCGACTTAAAAGCAGGCTGCTCGCTGGCCGACAGTGCCCCTGCGGACCGCTTTAAGGCGTTTAAAGACGCTCACCCTGACCACGTGGTCATTAGCTATATTAATTGTACAGCAGAGATAAAAGCTTTGAGCGATATTATTTGCACCAGCAGTAACGCCGAAAAAATAGTTGAGAGCCTTCCGCCCAATCAAAAAATTATTTTTGCACCTGATAAAAACCTTGGGGCTTACCTGGTCAAAAAATTGGGAAGAGAAATGGTACTATGGAACGGCGCCTGTATGGTGCACGAAATTTTTAGCCTTGAAAAAATAACGCGGCTTAAAATAAAACACCCCAATGCAAAAGTTATTGCACACCCCGAGTGTGAAGAACCAGTGTTAAGAGCGGCAGATTATATTGGTAGTACCACACAGTTGCTAAAATACAGTGCAAGCGATGCGGTTAACGAGTTTATTGTGGTGACCGAAACGGGCATTTTGCACCAAATGCAAAAACTATCGCCCTATAAAACATTTATACCTGCACCGCCTACCAATGCCTGCGCATGTAACGATTGTCCCTACATGAAACTTAATTCGCTGGAGAAGTTGTACTTGTGTATGGAATATGAAACCCCTGAAATAATTATGGACGAACGTTTACGGCAGGCTGCTAAAAAACCGATGGACCGAATGTTGGAAATAAGCCGCCAGGCTGGGTTGTTAGGTTAAAATAGAAAAAAGGTGAAGCGTTGGTAGCGTCTTTTATACGATATTTATTAGAAGGAGTTGATAATAAGCGTATCTATTTCTGCCGGTGTTTCTATTACTTCTAAACCAAATTTTTCAGTAAAGAAAAGCTCAGTCACAATAGTTCCATCGTCTTTTTGTTTTGCGTAATAGTACAAAATGTTGCCAGTGTTAATATGTACTGTGGTGCCTAATAAATTCAATCTAATGATCGTCGGTTTCATATCTTTTTTATGGTTACTTAAAATAATCGAGCCACACTGTATTTAGGTACATACTAAAGCAACGTACGGTAACGAATTAATCACGGGCGCTAAATATTCAATATCTTTCCTGTTATGATAAAATTTTTGCTAATGGCAGCAAGCCTGTTTATTGCTGCCACTTCACTATCGGCCCAAACAATTATAGCAGCCGAAGCCGGTAAACACATTGGCGAAAAAGTGACGGTGTGTGGAAAGATATTTGGTGGCCGTTATTTTGAAAAGAATGAAAAGACGTTGTTGAATATGGGTGGCAGTTACCCTGATAATCCCATAACGATTGTTATAGATGGCGCTGACCGGAAAAAATTTTTGACGAAACCTGAAGAAACTTTTTTAAACAAGACTGTTTGTATATCGGGAGAAATAAAGGACTATAAAGGAAAGCCTGAATTGCAGGTTACCGAAGTAGCACAGATTGTTATAAAAGAGAAGCCTTAATAAACTTATTTAAGTATTTGATTTACAATTTTTAATACATATTTTTTTATATTTTATAATTTTTAGTAGTGACCTTTAAAGAATTTGGTTTTGATGAGCGATTGTTAGAGGGGATTGAAGCAACCAATTACGAAAATGCTACCCCGGTACAGGAGCAGGTTATTCCGCACATACTTAACGGTAAGGATATTATTGCCAGTGCACAAACCGGTACGGGTAAAACAGCGGCGTTTTTGTTACCACTTATCAACAAAATAATTACTGATCCCCAAAAAAGCACCGGGTATATAAGTGCGCTGGTAATTGTTCCTACACGCGAACTGGCTGTGCAGATAGCACAAAATTTGGAGG
Organism: Chitinophagales bacterium; assembly: GCA_038247635.1. GTDB lineage: Bacteria > Bacteroidota > Bacteroidia > Chitinophagales > Chitinophagaceae > Segetibacter. The sequence continues at coordinate 54,826 of JBBRUR010000015.1, read as the reverse complement.
GGCTTTCCTATTTTACTGACATTAGCTCCATAGCTGTGTATGGTGGTGGCGATGGCGCATCGTTTAGCCAGGAGCGTTCGGCGCTTTCGCAGGGGGCAGATATTGTGATATGCACGCCCGGAAGAATGATTGGCCACCTTGCTATGGGTTATGTAAAATTTAAGCAGTTAAAATATTTGGTGTTGGATGAAGCTGACAGAATGTTAGATATGGGCTTTAATGATGATATTATGAAGATCATTTCGTTTTTGCCATACAAGCGGCAGAACCTTTTATTTTCGGCAACTATGCCAGGTCGTATCCGCGATCTTGCCCGTAAAATTTTAACCGATCCTGAGGAGGTAAATATCTCCATTTCAAAGCCACCTGAAAAAATTAAGCAGGAAGCTTATGTGGTATATGATACGCAAAAACCTGCGCTCATAAAATTTCTTTTAAAATCTGAATCATTTCAGAGTGTACTTATCTTTTGTAGTAAAAAGCACACTGTTAAGGAGCTAAACCGCGAACTTAAAAGAGCCAGTTTTTCAGTGGAAGAAATACATTCAGACCTTGAGCAACCCGTGCGCGAAAGTGTATTGGCTGCATTTATTAATGGCCGGTTAAAAATTTTAGTAGCTACTGATATATTATCAAGAGGTATTGATATAGACAACATTGATCTTGTTATAAATTACGATGTGCCCCACGACGGCGAAGATTATGTGCATAGAATTGGTCGTACTGCAAGGGCTCAATCGGATGGTACTGCCTATACATTGGTGAACGAAAAAGAGCAGGGTCAATTTTTACAAATAGAACAGTTGTTGGGATACGCCGTTCCTAAATCGCCGGTACCCGAACAGTTTGGTGAAACGCCTGTATATAATCCCCGGACATTTAAAGGAAAGACTGGTGGAAAAAAAAGGCCCTTTAAACAGAAGCGCTAATAGTTTTATTTTTACACATTGCTGTTTTTTACCTGCCCATGTACACCATTAAAATTTGTACATCGCTGGGGTTAACGCCGCTTATACGGCTGGCCTGCCCTAATGTTCGTGGTTGAATTTTAAGGAACTTTTGCCTGGCTTCATTACTTAACGATTGTATTTTATCGTAGCTAAAACTGTCGGGTATTACCAAATCTTCCAACTGCCTCATTTTGTCCACCATTTCTTTTTCTTTGTTGATGTATACATCGTACTTCACTTGAATTTCCACCTGTTCTATCACCTCTTTGTTTGTTTCGTTTAATGCTTCGGATAGCTTTGACGATGTGTTTATCATTGGTTGTAATGCTACATTTGGGCGTAGCAGTACCTGCGTTATTTTTTGTTTTTGTAGTAATGCAGCGGAGTTTACTTCTTCCAGGTATCTACTTATTTCATGTGGTTCTACCGAATAATTGGCCAACGTTGCTTTTAATGCTTCTACCCTTTTTACTTTATCAAGTGTTTTTTCCATGCGTTGTTGAGTAGCCAAACCAACTCTAAAGCTTTTTTCGGTCAGGCGCATATCTGCATTGTCTTGCCGTAGTAACGTACGGTACTCAGCCCGGCTTGTAAACATACGGTAAGGTTCGTCGGTACCTTTACTTATAAGGTCGTCAATTAAAACACCTATGTAAGCCTCACTACGTTTTAGTACAAATTCTGGTTGGTTCATTACTTTTAAATGTGCGTTCATGCCGGCCATTAATCCCTGGCAGGCCGCTTCCTCGTAACCAGTGGTTCCATTTATTTGACCGGCGAAAAACAGGTATTCTATATTTTTTGTTTCTAGGGTATAGGTTAGCTGGGTTGGTTGAAAAAAGTCGTACTCGATGGCATAGCCCGGTCTAAAAAATTTAACCTGCTCAAACCCGGGCACTAATTTAAGGGCGTTATATTGTACCTCTTCTGGTAGCGATGTTGAAAATCCGTTTACATATATTTCCACGGTGTTAAACCCTTCTGGCTCTACAAATAGCTGGTGTCTGTCTCTATCGGCAAAGCGGTTGATCTTGTCTTCTATGCTGGGGCAATATCTGGGTCCGGTTCCTCCAATGCGGCCCTGGTACATGGGGCTTCTATCAAAACCTGTCTTTAGCATGTCGTGCACTTGTTGGCAGGTGTACGTAATATGACAGCTTAGTTGTTTCGATGGTGCTATTGTTGCAATGTTCATGTAGGAGAAACCCACAATTTCGTCATCACCTTTTTGCTGTTCCATTTTTGAATAGTCCAGGCTTCTTCCATCTACCCTCGGAGGTGTTCCAGTTTTTAGCCGGTCGCTTTCAAAACCTAACGAAACGAGTTGTTCAGTAATTCCGGTGCTAGCTTTTTCGGCCATTCTTCCCCCACCAAATTGCTTTTCTCCAATATGAATAACGCCGTTTAAAAACGTGCCGCTTGTAAGCACTACCGCCCTGGTCATTATTTTATTACCCATGGCAGTTACCACGCCGCAGGCCTTGTTGTTTTTAATAATAATGGAACTAACCATATCCTGGTAAAAATCAACATTGGGCGTTTTCTCCAGCATTTCGCGCCAGGTGGCCGAAAATAGCATTCTGTCGCTTTGCGCTCTTGGGCTCCACATAGCCGGACCTTTACTGCGGTTAAGCATTCTAAATTGTATTAAACTCTTATCGGTCACTATTCCGCTATATCCTCCCAGGGCATCTACCTCGCGTACAATTTGGCCTTTGGCTATACCACCCATTGCAGGGTTACAGCTCATTTGTGCTATGTTTTGAAGGTTCATTGTTATGAGTAAAACCTTACTTCCCATATTTGCGGCAGCGGCTGCAGCCTCACACCCTGCATGGCCGGCACCCACTACAATTATGTCGTACTTATTAAACATGCTGCAAAGATACTTTAGTGTTTTGGGGCTGAACCAAACTTTCTCAGTATTTCCCTTTCCAATAGGATATCTGCAATGGTCGTTCCCTGGTTTAAAATACCAAATTCATACCTGTCAAATGTTGAGATTTTTTGCAGGTTGTCTTTGTTTTGATTGATAAAGTTTTCAATATTCGGATGGCTTTCAATATTCGGGATTTGAATAGTCTCGATCTTTTCCAACATCTTTTGGCATAAAGAAAAATTTGTTTTAGTGTAAAGATCTTGAAAATATGGTCTTACCGCCAATAGATCAATTCGGTTTCCGCGGTGTTTATTTAGTTGAAGTGCTTCTATTCTTATATTGATAAAACTCCAGCATAACTTAAGATCCTGCTCATCGGAATAATTGAAATAGGTTGTGGGAACGATATGATCGAATTGCCAGGCTTTGGCATAATTCCCCCAGTTTATATCAGGTGTAAATTGTATTTCGAACCATTGCCTGAGTGTTTCAATATCTAGTCCAAAATAGTGCGCATAGGCCTGGCTTGGCTTTTTTTCTAAAACATATCTCCTGTAGCTTAGTTGCCACTTTCGCTTTTCTCTAAATTTAATGAGCGATTCTGTTATATCTGTTTGAGGCGTCCATTTTTTTCGAGGCATATGCAATAATAGATATTGTTTCTTCGTGAAACTGGGATTCGTGAAACTATCATGAATAGAACCGGGGTATTATCGTTTTAAAAAGCTACAACTTATTTGTTCTGAAATGTAAAATTCAGAATTCCGACATGCCTTTTACAGGAAAAAACCTTAATGAGAATTTGCTATTTTTTGGATGTTCCTGCTCGGAACTGGGATTCGTGGAACTATTTAAACTTGAAAATACTACCCCATCAATGCAGTAATTATTTATGTTCCTTTGTGGAACTGGGATTCGTGGAACTATTATTTTTGAGCGCACGACAGGTCCTGAACTATAAAAACCTGATTTTTTCCGTAGGGGTAAGTGCCTACGCCTGTCTCCACTAACTCTTTATTAAGAAGTGATTTTCGATGCCAAAGACCGGGCTGACCAATATCCAAATAAAGAAGTACAACCGCAAGTAAAGATCCTTTTCCATTGACGGAAATATTCTCGTTGGCACAATACTTAATTCCAATATTTTTCATTCTTGTAGCAAAATCAATTCCTGTGGTAGAAGTATGACTTGGTACAGCATTTTTTGACGCAATATCAAATGCGTGAAGCTGTGCAGTTGTAATAAGTGAGGCATTTAATGAGAACATAGCAAGCGGTCCGGTTTCAAATAGGTCCTTTTTAAGGCTCCTGGCTTCTGCAACATTTAAATTTGGAAAAACCTTTAAAATCGGGCTTATTACGCTATCCCAAAATGTACGGGGATCGCTTCGGCAAACATTTACCCAATACAAATAATCTTTGGAGTCGGCGGTTAGCTTATTAAACCCGGGTTGATCCTGGTTCCATTTTTCTACTGAAGCACTTCTTGTAAATGGAAATGGAACGGGTTTGGCAGAAAGTGTGACACTAGACATTTGGGAAAATGATATCAGTGGAAGAAACAAGGAGAAAAAAAGAATTAGCTTAACCATGTGTACCAGTTTATTTATTTGCAAACAAATGCAAATAATGATCTTCTTTTTGCCTCATAATTGTTATTTCACTTTTCTTTTTATCGCCATAGCCACATAAGTGCAGGCAACCATGAAAAACCACACGAAGTAACTCATACTTTAAGGGTATATTTCGTGAAAGCCCATTGTCTTTTACCCGGTCAAGGCTTATGTACAGTTCGCCCGTTATGGCGGTACCATGCTGCCCGCTAAAATCAAAAGTGATGATATCAGTATAATAATCATGTTGTAAATACTGTTTGTTCATATTTAGCAGGTATTCATCGCTGCACAAAATTACGTCGAGTTGCTGCAGCGCTTTTTGCTCGGCCAAAAAAAGGGCTTGGATAGATTGTTTGATGGTCCGCTTATTTTTAAGGGTATAAGTTATATCTGCGTTGTAAAAGTTAATTATAGGCATTCATTTGCTTTACACCAAAAATCGCAACTTTTACCGGATGTAACCGTTTAAATTTGCCATTAGAAAGTTAGTTATGAAGAAGTTATCGGAGATTAAGGTTGGACAGTCAGCTATTATTCACTCATTTAGTGTTGATGATATTTTTATTAAATTAATGGAAATGGGTTGTATACCCGGCGAACGAATAAGGGTTGAACAAATGGCTCCCCTTGGTGATCCGATATCTATTTCGGTAGCGGGCTATAGCTTAAGCTTACGTTTAAATGAGGCCGAAAATATTCTTGTTGAAGAAATTATTTAAGCTAACTGTGTTGCAATGAAAATTGGTTTATACTTTGGTTCATTTAATCCTATACATGCAGGACATTTAATTATTGCTAATTATGTTGCTACCAACACCAAAGTTCAGCAGGTTTGGTTAGTAGTATCGCCACAAAATCCACTTAAACCAGCAGGTTCGTTGTTGAATGAGTATCATCGCCTGCATTTGGCTCAATTGGCCATTGGCGATAATACTTTAATAAGGCCGGTTGATGTGGAATTTAAACTGCCGAAACCATCCTTCACCATTGATACTTTTACTTACCTGGCCGAAAGGTACCCTACACACGAGTTTTGCCTAATAATTGGATCCGACAGTTATCAAAACCTGCACCGATGGAAGAACTATGAAGTACTGATAAAAAACTATCATATCATGGTGTATAACCGGCCGGGCTTTGCAATAACCACGCAGGTGGCTGATAATATAGTCATTTTAAATGCACCGATGTTAGACATCTCATCTACATTAATAAGGCAATTGATACGCGAAAAAAAATCTATTCAATATCTATTGCCCGATGTAGCAAGGCAAGAGATTGAGGTGAATAATTACTACCGGTAGAAAATAGGTGACCCGTATCTATAATTAACATAGCTTTTAATAGAGGAAGGTTGGGTTTTTACTTTTTGAGTGAAAACGTTTTAATATAATATCCCGTAATAATGCCGTTTAAAACTGAATAATCATGAAGGTTAAATTTGGTTTGTATCAGTTGCTTTGCTAGTTTTTGACGCAATATATATTTAAACAACAAGCGCCAACGCCAAATGGATATGTTTACCTTAACGGAACGGTCACGGGTTGCCGCGCCCATGCGACTTACACCAGTTAAGCAGGCAGCATAAGATTTTATTATGAGCCGTTAGCCGTATGTAAATAATTTGTTTTTTAAAACCGCTGATAACGACCCGGTGATTATAATAGCCACCCTAACAGCAAAAATAGCAACACTATCAGCGGCGACGGTATACGCGTAAACTGGAGAATAAGAAACGTGATCAATAATGCTATTACGTTGTACCAATTAAAGGGCACCGATAGAAATAGTAAAAAAGTGGCGCCCCACATAATGCCCACCACCACGGCATTTATACCTTCCATAGCACGAAAAACTACCACGTATTTTTTTAGAATACTCCAGATAGGATAAAAAAATAACACCAATAAAAGGCTTGGTAAAAATATAGCCACCGACCCAATAATGCAGCCCAACAGCTGAAAACCCGGCCCCATTTCGCGTAACACCATGCCTCCAATAAAAGACGCTATGGAAAATATGGGGCCGGGAAAGGCTTGCACCATACCAGTACCGGTGAGAAAATCCTGCGGGCTGAGGTACTTGGTTTTTGCCCTGGTTACGTACTGCTCAAACATCATAGGTACAAGTACACCACCACCGCCAAATACAAGGCTACCAAAACGGTAAAAGTTTTCGAACAGGTTAATAGGCCTGCGCATAGCCCACTCATTAATACGGGCATACTCGCTTAGTACACCCGCGGCAATAAAAATGAGCACAAACATGGATATGTTTGACCATTTAATAGGCTTGGGGGTTTCTTTTAAGTCGGGTATCCGTTTATCGCTAAAATTGCTAATGATACCACCTATAATAATAAGCGATGGAAAAACCCATGGCGATTTTATAAAAAAGGTAACCACCATAGCACCAATCATAATAAACAACGTAGCCTGGTGCTTAATAAAAATTTTAAAACTTTGAAAGGCAGAATATGCAAAAAACCCCACCGCCATAGGTTGTATAAATCTAAAAAATTTAATGTTAATATTTTGACTGTCAATATATTGTAAAAAAAAGCTTAAACCACCCATTAATACGCAGGCAGGTAATACCCAAATTAACAGTGTAATTGTAGCTAAAACCGCCCCACCCTGCTTATAGCCAATAAGTGTAACCGTTTGGCTGCTACTGGCACCGGGTAATAGCTGTACAAAAGCATTCAGCTCCATTAATTCCGCTTCGTTGAGGCATTTTTTTTCTTTAACAAATAAGCGGTGCATTTGAACCAAATGCATTTGAGGACCGCCAATTGCGGTTAGACTGTGTTTCAACACAGTCTTTAAAAATGAAATATGGGTAAATAATGTCAATAGCAGTTAATGAGTAAAACAGAGAAAATTATGAAAGAAGGCAATTTTATTTCTTCAATCCAATCTCTCTCAATCGCTCATCAAGGTACTCGCCTGCAGTGGCATCCTGGTACGCTTTTGGGTGTTGGTAATCAATACAACTTTCTAAACAAGCCAGGCTCATTTCGCTTCGCGGATGTAAAAAAAATGGTATTGAAAACCTGCTGGTATGCCAAAGGTCGCGGCTGGGGTTAACCACCCTGTGTGTAGTGCTACGTAGCCGGTTATTTGTCAGGCGCTGCAACATATCCCCTACGTTAACCACAATTTGGTCGGGTAGCGATGTAACGCCCACCCATTCGTTTTGTCGGGTAAGTATTTGCAAACCATCGGCCGAGGCACCAACTAACAGGGTTATTAAATTGATGTCCTCGTGTTGTTCGGCGCGTATAGCACTTTTTGGTTCTATGGTAATGGGTGGATAATGTATACAGCGTAGTATGGAGTTACCGTTGTGCACAAACCCGTCAAAAAAATGCTCTTCCAAGCCCAAATATATTGCAGTTGCCTGCAGTAAAGCCTGCCCACTTTTTTCAAAATTGCGATACGCACTAAATAGGGTATCGTTAAACTGTGGTACCTCATTCACCTTAACATTGTCAGGATACTCTTGTTTTACCGGGTCGTTGTCCTCCACTATTTGCCCGTACTGAAAAAACTCCTTCAAATCAGGTGCGTCGCTTCCTTTGGCATGCTCGCGGCCAAAACTGGTGTACCCCCGTTGGCCTGCAAGTTCTGGCACTTCATATGCCAACTTTTTTTTTAGCGGTAAAGAAAACATTTGCTGTACATGCTCGTACAAATGGCTAATTAGTTCGTTAGGTACTCCGTGATTTTTAACAGCTACAAATCCTACTTCCTCGTATGCTTTACCTAATTGCTGAACAAAGGCTTGTTTGCGCTGCTCGTCTTCGCTTAAAAAATCGGCAAGATCAACCACTGGTATTGACATATGCTATAATGGTTTAGATGTTTGAAAAATGTGTAATTAAACATTTATTTACCAGCCCATATTAATAACTGGTCATAAATTACAAAAGTAATTGAGAATGCCCTACAATACCGGGCAAATTGAGGTAATTAGTACTGTTTAATGGATGTTTTAGTAAAAACAAGTTTACATGAAAAGAATTTTGCAGGCTGGAATAATGGCAACGATAGTGTTTATAGTAAGTTGTTCGGATAAAACAGTGCCAACCGCAAGCAAAGTATTAAATGTGAACCGGCAACACGTGGTGGATTATGCGCAAAGCGGCAATTGGGCAGCACTGCCTCAAAAAAAGGATCCTTCGGACAGTGTACCGCGACCGTTAATAAATTTGGATTTACCAGCAACAGATGCCGACGTATTTTTTATTCATCCCACCACCTTTTTTAATAAAGCATTATTGAGCAGCGATGCTGCTGCCGAAGCATTGCCATTAGATTTGTGGAATGCAAGTTTAGATGATAGTGCGCTAAATAACAAAACAGATAATTCGCCCATACTTTACCAGGCCAGTATATTTAATGCCGCGGGACAAGTATATGCACCAAGGTACCGCCAGGCAAACTACTCTGCCTATTTTTCGCCCGATAAAGCTGCTGCGGCTAAGGCATTTGATTTTGCCTACCAGGATGTTAAAAATGCTTTTGAATACTACCTGCAACACTATAATAACGGTAGGCCCATTATAATTGCATCGCACAGCCAGGGTACTACCCATGCAAAACGGTTGATGAGGGAGTTTTTTGATGGTAAACCACTTGCTACCCAACTAGTGGCGGCTTACCTGGTAGGAATGCCGGTGGAGAAAGATTATTTTGTGAGTATACCGGTATGCACCAACCCTACCCAAACCGGTTGTTTTTGCAGTTGGCGTACGCTACGCGAGGGCTACCTGACCGAATACATTAAAAAAGAAACCCGGGAGGTGGTAGTAACTAACCCACTTTCGTGGGATACCAGTGCAGCCCCTGTAGGCCGAAATAAAAACAAGGGAGCCGTATTGTCGAAATTTAATAAGGTATTAAAAAATACCACTGGTGGCCGGGTGGTAAACAATGTATTGTGGGTAAATAAGCCAAAATTTTTAGGTGGATTTTTGCTAAAGCGGAAAGACTACCACATTGGCGATCTTAACCTTTTTTATGTGAACGTAAGGGAAAACATAAAACAAAGAATAACTACATATAAATTAAAAAACAAATGAGTTTTTAGTCAAGATATTGCTACTTTAGATTAAAAATTCTCATTTTAATCAGTTGAGAAAATTGAAAGCTTATTATTTTATATTAAAAAGTTATTAAAATGTTTTCAGCTTTATCAAAAATAGTCCGTAGGGTATATAAACCAATTCATTATTTAGAGGATAATTTAAAATACGAAAAATCAAAAAAAGATAGAATTGAACAACTTGCTTTATTGAACCAGTTCAATATTATCAATCAATTAAAGCAAAATAATAATACTTTCTCTTTTGAAGAGGTAGGGTTTAGACAACATTCTCAAAATCTGGAAGATGGAATTTTATTATATATTTTTAATTTGATAGGCATTTCAAATAAAATTTGTGTCGAAATATGTGCTTCAAATGGCAAACAATGTAATAGTGCCAATTTAATTCTTAACCACGGTTGGACAGGATTTTTGTTTGATGGCGATTTAAAATTAATTGAAGAAGGAATCGATTTTTATAGAAATAATCCAAAAACAACTGCATTACCACCTAAAATGATTCATGCATGGGTGACGGCCGAAAATGTAAATGAATTATTGAAGAGTAATGGAATTAATGGGCAGGTTGAATTACTTAGCTTAGACATGGATGGCGTAGATTATTGGATATTAGAATCAATAAATAGTATTTCCCCCAAAGTTATTGTTGTCGAAACTCAATGTATATGGGGAAATGATAGGTCTGTTACCGTACCCTATTCACCGGAATTTAAAGCACAATTTATAGATGAGTTTGGTATTTATAGCGGAGCTTTTAAAAAACTTTTTAATAAAAAAGGATATAGATTAATTGGTATTGAACCTTATGGTTTCAATGCTTTTTTTATGCGAAATGATATAGGAAATGTTTATTTCCCCGAAGTTTCTATAGAAGCTTGTACTGAAAACGTTCCATTTGTGAAGTGGGCCAGTGAAATGTTTTTATCTAAAATTGAAAAAATGCCTTGGCAGGAAGTCTAAAGAGATTGAAAATTTTCTGTGATAATTTTGATAAAATTAAACACTTTTAAAAACATGCCCTTATTAGAAGCAATAACAATATCTCTGTTTAAAGTAAAAACATTCATATAATACTCAACGTACTTTGCTTTTTTAAAATTGAATTATTTTGGTCGTTCTATTATTAATTAAATAACATTCTTCTTACAGGTGTAAGTACAAATGGCAATATAGCATTTTGAAATCGTTAAACCCGCAAGTTTCAATTACGATTTCTATTCCTTTACAACGCATTGTTACTATACTCATTATACCATTTGCTTGTAAAAAAATTCACTTTTGTACGAGAAAATTACTGAAAAAAAGGTAAAATGACGGAGGAGACTTGCCACCCTTTTATGTTAGTTTGTTTATTTCACAGAATAAATCAACAGAAAAACTCCACTTTTGTCGGACAACACATTATGTCCCAAATATTTGAATTTTTCTATAAAGACAGTCTCATCCCAGTATTTAAATCTAACTTAATGCAATTAAGATTTAAGAGCATTGTGTAAGTGTATTTTTTGGGGCTCTGTCCGGCTGTACATCTCTTCGTAAAATCGTGATGGTTTTGGAGGCATTCGGGGGTAAATTTGACCATCTAGTTATAGAAAAATCACCCCTCTGAAGTGCATTGGCAAATGTTAACAAAAATCGTCTGTCAACTATGTTTTCGGAGATATTCAATAATTTTTCAGGTAGGCTGTGACTGAATTTGCCTGACGGCATTTGCCTTCTGCTGTATTGCCTGAGCTATTTATTATTGATTCGTCTGAATTTTCACTAATTAAAGGTATATTAAAATTATCTGGACGTATGCCTATGGATGGTAAAAAAAAAGTGGTATTAAATTTAAATAGGGTTAGCTGATTAAGTAGCTTACTTTATTTTTTTAAAAATTTTTCCGGGGATATTCCAAACCGAGGAAGTCGTTTCAAGTAAAATCCTTTTCATACACCATGCTTAATAAGTCGGAAATTTTACCCAATTCGATACCTGCGTGGCTAATTTAACCAGGTTCAGTACCATAATAATGGTGGCAATCCAGGATTCGCTCGTTTGTTGAAGCCTTGCTTTTACCCGGCTCATCCCATTGGCAGATTTTGCTTATCTAAACCTACCCTCTATTGGATTTCTTTATCCAGGTCTTATACGAATTTTCTTTGCCGTGGGTCTGCCAAGGCGCTTGGCAACCAGCGCTATCTCCAGTGCTTTAAGTTTACTTCGGTTTTCCCGGGTGCAATATATCTTGTCAACCAATACATCTTTTATATAATGCGCGAACCGGGTTTTGTATTCTTCTATTGTCTTTATCAATCGCGTACTTTCATTGAATGCTTCCCATGACAAGAGTTCTGATCCACATTGCAGCTAAATGGGCCGAGAAGCCTGTAAATACAGCCTTTCAGTTTTTTTGTGTTCCGGTTTGTGGTACAGATTTTCTTTTGATAAATGGTTTGGGCTTTAATAGCAGGATGGATTGGCTGTTTCTCAGCTGTTCAAAAGGTTCTGAACGTTTTCTTACTCCAATGTTTGCACCGGCGAGGTTTGTTCCATGGGTGGTAATAATTTTTTGGGTATTGCCTATTCGTACTATCTTTTGCCAGTTGCTATGTATGCAATGTGCTTTTAGTTTACACGTCACCGTATTTACTATCCAGTAGGCCAGCAGGCCAAGGTGTAGGTGTGCCATGGTGGCTGCATCGGATTTGTGATATATAGGCCTTAAATCCAAATCGGTTTTCAGGGTGCGGAAGGAGTTTTCTATTTCCCGGATGGTGTTGTAGATGTTCCATATCATTACCTCGTCGTGGAGCAGCAGGCTTGTCCTTAAAAAATACAGTCCCAGCGTTGCTTTTTTTTGGGCGTATCGTTGTTTGTTTTTTGACCAGTTAACGGCTGTTACTGTTTAATTGTCGGGTGTCAATAATACTTCTATGTCAGTATAACATTGAACGGACGGGTAACGCTCTTTGGCCCTGCCGATGCGTTGATGCACTTTATCCGCTTGTTTTATACCACTCTTCCGTTCTGCGGATCGGGCTATCTTTTGCAGCTCCAGTTCAAAACGCTGTTTAAACTGTCTACGCATGCTGTTGGTGGTTTCATATCTGTCTTCGTTGGACAATTTAAGATAGTAGTCGGTTTTCCGGATGGGTAAACTACTTTTCTATAGCAAATGCCAAAAGCAAGATGAAGGAACTGGACGAACAGGTGCAAACAAGTTTAAGAATAGGGATATGGAAACAATGGAAGAAACCGTGGACAAAGAGAAAGAACCTGCTAAAGTTGGGCATAAGCAAACAAAAGGCGTATAAATAAAGCAACAGCCGCAAAGGGTACTGCCGTGTAGCGCATAGTCCCATACTATGCCGTTCGCTAAACAACGGGTATTTTACGCGGTTGAGATACATTGGTTTTGCCAACTACTACTATTGGAAAACAGAACACCAAACAAAGTTATTATAACAAACCGCCGTATGCCGAACGGCACGTACGGTGGTGTGAGAGGACAGTAAGGGAAATAATCCCTTACTTTCTACTTGATAAAACATAAAAAACCCCCAGGCTTAAATATGCATGGGGGTTTACTATTATTTAGGGAAAGTTAATTTCCATATTCGCTTAAAAACTTAATACGCATTATTTTTAGTTGTTCCCAATCGTATCCCCCGTCAGCCAGTTCTTCCTGGGCAACCTGTAGCGACGATGTTTCGCAACTTCTAAAATAATCTATAATCTCTTCCTGCTCATCTTCATCAAGCATATCGTCAATAGCATAACCAAGGTTTAGTTTAGTGCCGCTGGCAACAATGGTTTCCATTTCTTCCAACAAGGCATCAAGGCGCAGGTCCTTACTTTTGGCAATGGTTTCCAGTGGTATCTTTTTATCAACATTTTGAATAATAAAAATTTTGTTGTTGCCTTTGTTGGCAACGCTTTTCATTACAAAGTCGTCGGGCTTTGTAATGTTGTTTTTCTCTACATAGGTGGCTATAAGTTCAACAAAAGGCTTTCCATATTTTAATGCTTTGCCTACGCTTACTCCCTGGCATTTTTCCATTTCCTTAAGCGTGGTTGGAAACAAGGTTGCCATGTCTAACAACGAGTTTTCGAGAAACAGCACAAATGGCGGCAAACCTTTTTTCTTCGCCTCTTTTTGCCTCAGCTCCTTTAGCATTCCAAACAAAGCCTCGTCAGCCGCAATAACGCCGGCCACTGGTGCATCGGCCTCTTCATCATCTTCGCTGTTCGCATCTTCAAACTTATTATATAAAGCAATCTTAAAACTTACCTGCTTTTTAAGGTAGCCTTCGGATTTTGGGGTAAATTTCAGTAACCCATACTCCTCAATATCTTTTACCAAAAGGTTTTCAAGTAACATTTGCCTAATAAGGCTATTCCAATAATGATTGTCCTGGTCTTTACCGGTTCCAAAAATATCGAGCTCCTCGTGGCGATACATTTTTGTTTGAGGTGTTAACCTGCCCATTAAAATACCTACAGCGTAATCAATGGTAAAGCGCTGCTCAAGCTTTTTAACCGCTTTAAGTACTTTAACAACATTATCTTTTGCCTCAATTTTTTCCTTTATGTTGCAGTTGTCGCAACCGCCGGTATCCTTGCAGCCGGCAATATCCCATTCTTCGCCAAAATAGTGCAGCAAAATTTTACGGCGGCAAACACTGCTTTCGGCAAAACTTACGGTTTCGTTTATTAATTGTGCACCTACTTCCCGTTCGCTTAATGGTTTATCACGCATAAGGTGCTCTAACTTACTTACATCTTTATGGCTGTAATACAATATACATTTGCCTTCCATTCCATCGCGACCTGCGCGGCCGGTTTCCTGGTAATAATTTTCAATACTTTTTGGAATGTTGTAATGAATAACAAACCGTATATCCGGCTTATCTATACCCATTCCAAAAGCTATGGTGGCTACAATAACCTGGGTATCTTCTTTTAAAAATTTGTCTTGCCGCTCTGCTCTCAATTTGGCATCCAACCCGGCGTGGTAAGCTACCGCCTTAATTTTGTTAGCTACTAAAATTTCTGCCAGCTCTTCGGTCGTTTTTCGGTTAAGGGTGTATATAATTCCACTTTTGCCTTTGTTTTGGCTTATAAAGCGTACTATATTTTTAATGGTTTGGTCTTTTTTAACCTTGGGTTGTATTTCGTAATATAAATTGTCGCGATTAAACGACGATATAAACACCTGGGGGTTGCGAAGGCCCAGGTTTTTTAAAATATCGCTTTGTACTTTGGGTGTTGCGGTAGCGGTTAGTGCAATAATGGCCACATCGGGGTTAATAATGGTCATCATATCCTTCAACCGTCTGTATTCGGGCCTAAAATCGTGGCCCCATTCTGATATACAATGGGCTTCATCAACCGCAAAAAAACTAATTTTAAGGTCGCCAAAAAAATCAAGATTTTCCTGTTTGGTAAGTGTTTCGGGCGCTACATACAATAGCTTGGTTTTACCATCCACCAGGTCGGCTTTTACCTCGCGTTGTTGTGTTTTGTTAAGCGACGAATTTAAAAAATGTGCTACATGGTCCTTTTCGCTGTAACCTCTTATAAGGTCTACCTGGTTTTTCATAAGCGCTATTAGTGGGCTTACAATAATAGCACAGCCTTCCATTAAAAGGGCCGGCAATTGATAACAAAGGCTTTTACCACCACCCGTAGGCATAATTACAAAAATATCGTTGCCATTTAGCAGGCCATTAATTACGCTTTCCTGGGTGCCCTTAAATGCATCAAAACCAAAATGTTCATTTAAGCCAGCATAAATATCATACGGGTGTTGTGGGATAGCAGCGGCAGTCGATTTTTTTTTGGAGATAACTTTAGGGGATGCTACAGTTGGTAGTCCTGACTTTTTTTGTGTAGTTGCCATGATCAATATTTCATTTGCCATTAAAAAATGGACGTTCGAAAATAATTAAGAATATAAGTTAATAAATTTTGGTGGCTAAAAGCGATATTAAAATTTGGTATCGGCATTAATAGGATAATGTGGCGCCGCTATTTTACACGACTTATTAATTTTTAGCTAAGTTTTTTTAAGGAAGGCGAAGTTAGTTAAACGCTTAAATGCACGAAGGGCTCCATTGTTAAAGTTTAACGATTAAAAGGACGGGGGTTGTTTAAAGTGGTTGTTTTTACTATGAGCTTATTGGCTAAGCATTGCAAAAAAGGCTACTGTTAATTACTGTTACCCAAAACACCTTTATTTTTGCGGCAAATGAACCAACAGATACTTGCTACAGCCCTGCGTACTATAGAACTTGAAGCGGAATCTGTGGCTGGTTTGGCAAAGTTTATAGACCACAATTTTGAACAAGCCGTTTTAAAAATTGCTGCCACTACGGGTAGAGTAGTAATTACAGGTGTGGGAAAAAGCGCCATTGTAGCGCAAAAAATAGTAGCTACCCTAAATAGTACAGGTACCCCGTCGTTATTTATGCATGCTGCCGATGCCATTCATGGCGACCTTGGTATGGTGCAGCATGACGATGTAGTAATTATTTTAAGTAAAAGTGGCGAAAGCGCCGAAATAAAAGTGTTGGTACCGCTGATAAAAAATTTTGGTAACCCCATTATTTCCATTTGTGGAAATCAATATTCGTACCTGGCAAAAAACTGCGATCATTTTTTAAATACTTCGGTTAGTGCCGAAGCTTGTCCTAATAACCTGGCTCCTACCAGCAGCACTACAGCACAAATGGTAATGGGCGATATCCTGGCTGTTTGTTTAATGAATTTGGCGGGGTTTTCGGGCCAGGACTTTGCCAGGTTTCACCCCGGTGGAAACCTGGGAAAGCGGCTATATTTAAGAGTAAGCGACTTATATGCCGATAACCTTCAACCAAAAGTTTTACTTTCTGCCAGCCTTAAAGAGGTAATTATGGAAATAACCAATAAAAGGCTGGGAGCAACTGCGGTAGTTAGCCACGATGGTAAGCCAGCAGGAATGATAACCGATGGTGACCTGCGGCGAATGCTTGAAAAAACACTTGATATTACCAACATTACTGCAAACGATATATGTACAAAAAATCCTAAAACGGTGCTGTCGGACGAGCTGGCTGTAAACGCACTACAAATTTTGCGACACAATGATATAAGCCAATTAATCGTTGTTAACAAAACAGGCGTTTATGTAGGTATATTACACATTCACGACCTTGTAAAAGAAGGTATTATTTAGCCTTAAAAAATAATTAACTAAAATAATAAGATGAGTAACAATTATGTAGCCATTATGGCCGGTGGTATTGGAAGCAGGTTTTGGCCTAAAAGCCGTGTTTCGTATCCCAAACAGTTTTTAGATGTGTTAAATACAGGAAAAACCCTCATTCAGCAAACTTTTGACAGGTTTGTAGCCTTTATGCCTGTTGAAAACATATTTATTGTTACCAGCGAAGAGTATGTAGCTATAGTATGCGAACAGTTGCCAAATTTGCCATATCAAAATATTGTAGCCGAACCCAGCCGTAAAAATACCGCTCCCTGCATTGCCTACATTTCGTTTAAAATTCAACAAATAAACAGCAAGGCCCGTATTATTATAGCGCCTGCTGACCACCTTATTTTAGATAATCCGGGCTTTATTGACACATGCCAGAAGGCCATTGATTTTGTAGAAGAAAGTGAGGCATTGGTTACACTTGGTATAAAACCCACCTATCCTAATACTGGCTATGGATATATACAATACCAGGCCGGTTCAAAAGCCGGGGTAAACGTTTTTAAAGTAAAAACATTTACCGAAAAACCAACCATTGACCTGGCAAAAACATTTATAGAAAGCGGCGACTTTTTATGGAATGCCGGTATTTTCATATGGAAGGTGGAGGTAATTTTAAAAAGTTTTGAAACGCTTCAACCCGAAATGTTTGAGCTATTTTTAAACGAAAAAGATCACTTAAATACCCCACAGGAAAAAGAGGCTATTGATCGCATTTATCCACAATGTTCAAGCATATCAATAGACTATGCAATTATGGAAGGCGCAACCAATGTATTTGTAATACCCAGCAGCTTTGGATGGAGCGACCTTGGTACATGGACCAGTGCTTACGATAACCTTGAGAAAGATTACCTGGGCAATGCTGTAGCAGGCGACAAAATAATGGTAATAGACTCTAAGCAATGTATGATATCGGCCCCGCATAATAAACTAATGGTACTACAGGGCCTTGAAGACTTTATTGTGGTGGATACCAAAGATGCCCTGCTGATTTGTAAAAAAGAAAAAGAACAGGAAATTAAGGAGTATGTGGCCGAAGTTAAACGCAATTTTGGCGAAAGCTTTATGTAACATAGTGCAGAAAGCTATTTAAGGAATTAGTAAAAAAGAATGGTAGCTAAAGCATAGCTATCATTCTTTTTTATATTACTAATTTTGCAAAAATGCAGTTAAAACCAATACCCCTTTTTTTATAGCGCCTATACAAGCTTAATATTACACATAAAAAACGTACTTGGTTAAATTTTTACACTTGAGGTGCTTGTGTTTATTACTGCTTATGTTTACCCTAACGCAGGCAATTGCACAACGCTACCCAATAAGTGGAACCGTATACGACATTACCAAAAAAACGCCGGTTGAGGGCGTTAGTGTAATAAGCACCTCGGGCAATGGAACATTTACTGACTCGCTGGGGCACTATACCTTAACGGTAAATGCAAGCGACTCTATTTACTTTTCGTACCTAAATAAACCTACACCTAAGTTTGCTGTTGCTGGTATAACCAATACCATGGGTTTTGATATAAGTATTTTGAGGCGCGTAGGCGAGTTACCCAACGTTTTTGTAAAGCAACGAAACTATAGAAAGGACTCTATTCAAAACAGGGAAGACTATGCCCGAATATTTAACTATCGTAAACCAGGCCTTAGATTTAGTACTGACCCCACCCCCGGTGGCATTGGTGCAGGTATTGACATAAATGAACTGATAAATGTTTTTCGTTTTAGGAAAAACAGAAGCATGCTGGCTTTTCAGGACCGGTTAATAAAACAGGAGCAGGATAAGTTTATTGATTACCGCTTTAGTAAAGGCCTTGTGCGTAAACTAACCAAACTTGATACGCCCGACCTTGAAGATTTTATGAAAGAATTTCGCCCTACCTACGAAATGGCCGTTGGCTATAACGACCTTGAATTAGGCCAGTTTATGATTGAGGCTTTTAAATATTACGCGGGGCAAAAAGCAAAACAGGGCATTACGCTACATTATATGCAATAATTTTGCACATTGGCTATTTTATAATGGTTTGTTAGGATTGTTGGGTGTTTGGGCGCATTAACTATTACACTTATTATAAACGGTGTTGCGTTGTTATTTTTTAAACAGCGTTACCGGCATGTGTGGTAAAAATTGTACGTACAAGTAAAATGAAAGTATGGTGTTATAATTGGTAACAACTAGCGGATAATTATTTGGTATTTACCTAATAAACCATCGAGGCTGTGTTGTGAGAACATCGCTTTTTTTAATTTATTGTTTTCAGGATCGATAGAGAAGTTAAGGGCTGTACTAAAATCAGCTTCTTCAAGGTTGGTGTTGTCAAAAATGGCCCGGTCAGGATCGCAATTGTAAAATACAACTCCCTTAGCATTGCAGTTTGAAAAATCAACTTCTTTTATTTGACAATTTTTTAAATGCGTGTTTTTGATATGGGTATTATAAAACGACGAATGATTTAACGAACAATCATCGAAACTAAAAAGCAAGCCAAATTTATTTGCTTCACCAAAAATCAGCCCGGTCATTTTGCAATCAGAAAAATGCACCGCGTTAAAAACCTTATTGGCAATATTGGCCAGGCTAATGTTGCAATCTGCAAAGGTAGTTTCTATAAACTGACAGCCAGATAGATTGACTTTTTCTACACTACAATTTTTGAATGTACAACCTTCATATACGCCTGTAATTAGCGGCAGTTTGCCAAAGTTCCTGTCTTCAAAAACCGTATCTACTACATAGCTATTATCCATAAAAAAAGATTGGCGATATCAGATAGAGCCGCTGGCTTTATGTCGCTGGCATTTTTCGCTGCAATATTTTACCTGGGCCCAAACCCTTTCCCATTTTTTTCGCCAGGCAAAAGGACGGTTACATACCGGGCAAATTTTTTGAGGACGATTAGCTTTTTTTACTGCTTTCATAACATGCATACAATAACCCTGCAAAATACCAATAATAACCCTGTTTTACACGGTAATAGTAATTGACTTTAAAATATTAAAAAAAGTACAAGGGCATAACAATAACATAAGGCGCAGTGGGCAAAAAATGCGCCTGGCACAAACAGGAAAGGCCAGTTTTAAAAGTGAATATTTAATTAATAGCAGCATATTAATTAAAACTTTACCAGTTAATAATTAATTGTACTAAACCAGTTAAACAGGCCGCTATAAAAATTATTAGGTAGCAATGGTTGGGGCGGTACGTTTACTATTTTCGGCGTCTATTATACGGTCTAATTTATCAATGGTTAGGGGCTTATCAATAAAATCGGTAACAAGTGGATTTGCCTGGCTCTGTTCCCTATCGCGATAATATATTGAAGAAGAAAACATGTACACCGAAAAATGCTCGTTAAAATTGGGTAACATTTTACGAAGGTGTTCAAGCACTTCCCAGCCGGTAAGTGTAGGCATATTTATGTCTAATAATATTACGGTGGTAACTGCTGCATTGTGTATACCCTGTTTAATACTTTTAAGGGCCTCTTCGGGATTTGTAAATGCTTCAAACAAAACATCAGGCAAATGTTTCTTAATAATGTAGCTACAAATAAGATTTACCGTTTTGTCGTCGTCAATAATTATTATTTTTTTAAAAGGCAGCATTATTGCCGGGGATTATATTGTTATGGTAAATGTAGTTCCCTCCTGCTCCCTGCTTATTACTTCTATATGTCCTCCCAATGTTTCCACTTGTGTTTTTACAATAAAAAGCCCAATACCTTTTCCTTCAATATTGTTATGAAACCTTTTGTACAGTTTAAACACCTGGTCTTTCTTTTTTTCGGCATTAAAACCAAGCCCGTTATCGGAAAATATTATTTGTACACTGTTGCCAATTTTTCGGCTTGTAATGCTAAGTACCGGTGCAATGTTGTGCCTGCGGTATTTTAAGCTATTAATTATAAGGTTATAAAAAATACTATAAAGGTAGCCTTTAACAGTATCTATGCCTTCAATTTCGTCAAAACTGGTTAATATGGTAAAGCCTGCTTCGTCCAGCGATTTGGCAATGCTGTCTTTAATATTTTGGGTAAGCTTAATAAATTGTACATATTCCTTTTGTTGATGTTGCTTGGTTTTAATTTCCAAAATGGTGTTTAGATCTTGTATTACGTTATCTAACCTGTTAACCGATATTGATACTGCATTCCAAAATAACTCCTTGGTTTGGGAGTCAAGGTCTTTATTGTTAAGTATAGAAACTGCCCCCGAAATATTAGCAACTGGTGCTCTTAAATTGTGCGAAACAATATAGTTAAACTGTTCAAGGTCGTTGTTGCGTTGTAACAAGTCGCTTGTAATTTGTTCTCTTTCTATTTCAGCCTCCTTTTTTGTGGTAATGTCCTCGGCCGAAATACAAACTCCACTCACGTTATTTTCAATAGATATGGGATTCATTTTATAAAGGTACCACCTCGGTTGGCCATTGATGGACGGAAAATACACCTCGCTGCTAATAATTTGGCCTGCAAAAACTTTTTGGATACTACCTTTTGCTTCCTGTTTTGTTTCGTTGTCTAAACGGTCGGGATAATATTGTCCGTTTTCCAAATTTGTACCATATACGGCCAACATGTTTTCGTTGGCTTTTCGGTTAAAGGCCACTATTTTAATGTGTTTATCCAATAATATGTATGAAATATCGGTATTGTTTAATATGGATTGCAGGTTGGCCGTTTCAGTAAGGGCTTTTCGGCGAGCCATTACCCGCTCACTAACGTCGTTGGCAAAAATGAAAATACCCTCCACATCACAATTTTGGTTGCGGTAAGGTTGAAAGATAAAATTTAAATATAGGTCGCTTAATAGGTCGTTACCCCCATTAGCTAATTGAATGTGCATTTCGTTGGCCTGGTAAACGTTACCGGTTTCAAAAACAGCGTCAAGTATTTTTATAAACCCCTGTGCCTCTACCTCAGGCAACACCTCTTTTAAGGTTTTACCTATGATATTGGTTTTGCCAATTAATTGCAGGTAATTATTATTGGCTAATTCAAACCGATAGTCTTTTCCTTTTAAGGCTGCAATACTTGAGGGAGCCTGGTGAAACATCTCTTTAAACCGTTGGCGCTCGTATTCAAAAGCTTTTTCAAACCTAACTTTGTCGGTCGCATCTTTGGCAATACAATACATTAGTTCAGCACTTTGGTCCCACCTGGCCGACCATAGCATAGGCACTTCTTCTCCATCTTTTCGTATAACCCTGTTTTGAAAAATGGTCACCGGGTTTCCGTTTTTAACAGAGTCTTTCATTTGAATTGTTTTTTCAACATCATCAGGATGAACAAAATTTAGGTAGTTTTTTTCAACCAGTTCCAGGGGCGAATATTGCCAAATTTGTTTGCAGGCACTACTTATGGTCACAAAGTTTCCGCTGTCATTTAATGTGCAAATAATATCAAGCGACGACGATAATATTTTTTTGACATCCTCCAGCGCATTTTGTAATGCCGTGGAGGTTTGTAAAATTAATTGTTGTGCCTGTATGCGTGTTGATATATCGCGAATGATAAGCGACGATTGTTGGTAATCATTCGCATCGCTAAATATGGCCGACGATACCCCGGCTTCAAAACTAGTGCCGTCGTGGCGTAATAATCTGAATTCGCCAGTTGCCCTGCCATTTTTATTGCGTTCGTCCAAAAAAGGTTGAAGGCGTTGGTCGTGGTAATCAAATAAGTCGTAACGTGTACAGTTACAGAATTCTTTTTCGGACATTTTAAATATGACTTGAGCCGCTGGGTTGGCAGCCACTACCGTTCCATTGGGTATAGTTAAAACAATGCCATCCATACTGTTTTCAAAAAACGACCGGTACTTTTCGTCACTTTCTTTAATTGCCAGTTCCCGCAACTTATGTTCTGTTACATCCTGCGAAGTGCCTATTATGCGGTCAATTTGGCCACCCTTGTTACGTTGGTGTTTTATTACCGACTTAAGCCAGCGAATGCTTTTGTCGGGCAATATTATTCTGAAGGTAATAATATAAATTTCCTTCGCTGCTCCCTCCGCTACCTCTTTTTTAAAAGTTTCAAGATCGTCAGGATGTACCATTTTTATAAAAAACAGTTGGCTACCATTAAAAGCGTTGCGGGTAACCCCGTTTAATTGTAAAATGGTATCGTCTGCGGTAAAAATTCCGTCGGCTACATTATACTCCCAAACACCCAGCCCAACTATTTTGGAAGCCAGTTTCAGCTTTTCGGAAAGCATCTTTAAATCTTTTTTTATACTTACTTCTTTTTCGAAAGCCGCAACATCCATTTTTTTCCTGTCTTTTTTATGGGTTGCTTTTTCTATGGAGTTTACCAATGCAAAAGGCAACCGCATTAAACGGTCTTTTATAATATAGTCGTCGGCGCCTTTTTTTATGACACTCATAACTATTTCTTCGTTCAAAATGGAGGTAATGAGTATAAATGGTATTTCCAGTTTTTTTTCCTTTAGCACCTCCAGCGCCTTTATTGAGTTAAGGGCGGGCATTGAGTGGCTGCAAAGTATAATAGCTGGTTTAAAGTTATCCAGTGCATCCTCATAGGCTACCAGGCTATCAATAACCAGTATTTCAAAATAAATATTATTTTTTTTCAATTCAAAGGCCACTTGTTCGGAGTCTGTCTGCACATCTTCGAGGTGTAATATTTTGTAAGGTTTTTTCATAGTTTCGAACAAAGAAGGACAAGTTAATTATAACTGTTTAGTAGGATATAAGGGGGCTTATAAAATGTAATTATTGAAATTAGTTACCCTGGTGACAAAGGTATTAAAAAACAATTCCGTAATTTTTTTTAATAAATAAAAAAAAGGTAGTAATCAGGGTTCATTTTATACACCCGGGCCTTTTCAGTGCACCTCGTCGTACCTTTACGGCATGCCAAATTATTTAACCGAATTGAACGAAATGCAACGCGAGGCGGTGTTGCATAAAGATGGCCCCATTATTATTGTAGCAGGTGCAGGCAGCGGAAAAACAAAGGTACTAACCACCCGTGTTGCACACCTGATGTCGGAACATAAAGTTGATGCTTTTAACATATTGGCGCTCACCTTTACCAATAAGGCTGCCGCTGAAATGAAGGAAAGGGTGAATAAAATTTTAGGAAACTCCGAGGCCCGAAATTTATACATAGGTACTTTTCATAGTGTATTTGCCCGTATTTTAAGGGGTGAAGCGCACCGCATTGGTTTCCCCGCCAACTTTACCATTTACGATACTGACGATAGCCGAAGTGTTATAAAAACTGTGGTAAAAGAAATGGACCTTGACGATAAGCATTATAAACCCAGCGTGGTGCACAACCGCATATCGGCGGCTAAAAACGCGTTGGTAGGACCTAATGAGTACGAACACGACTATTATATTACGCAGGAAGATATGCGTGCCAACCGCCCCCTGATAGGTCAGATTTATAAGGGGTATGCTGCCAGGTGTTTTAAAAATGGGGCAATGGATTTTGACGATCTGCTGGTAAAAATGTTTGAGCTGCTGCGCGATTTTCCCGAGGTTTTACACAAATACCAGCACAAGTTTAAATATGTAATGATTGATGAGTACCAGGATACTAATGGTGCACAATACCAGATTATAAAACTGTTGGCAGCCGCACACGAAAACATAGCGGTGGTGGGCGACGATGCGCAAAGTATTTACAGCTTTCGGGGGGCAACTATCGAAAATATATTACAGTTTCAAAAAGATTACGATGATGTTAAGGTGGTTAAGCTGGAGCAGAATTACCGCAGCACCCAATCAATATTAAACGTTGCCAACCAAGTAATAAGCCACAATAAAGGGCAGATACCCAAAAACCTATGGACCGATAACGCCGAAGGCGAAAAAATAAGGTTGGTGCGTACCATGACCGATAACGACGAGGGAAAATTTGTGGCCGATAGCATACAAGAACAAAAACTGCGCAACCACTTTTACAATAAGGAGTTTGCCATTTTATACCGTACCAATGCCCAAAGCCGCAGCTTTGAAGAAAGCCTGAGGCGTATGGGTATACCCTATAAAATTTATGGTGGCCTTAGCTTTTACCAGCGAAAAGAAATTAAAGACATGATTGCCTACCTACGGGTGGTGGTAAATGCGCAGGACGAGGAAGCGCTAAAGCGCATTGTAAATTACCCCATTCGCGGCATTGGAAAAACAACCATTGAAAAGGCGGTAACTTTTGCCAACGTCCAAAACATATCTATGTGGGAGGTGCTTACCAAAGCGGCCCAGTTTGGTTTTAAAAGTGGAACGCTTGAGGCGATCCAAAATTTTGTTACCATGATAAACTACTTCCGTAGTATGTTGGGTAATAAAAATGCTTACGACCTTGCATTTCAGGTGGGTAAGCACACCGGCATCGTAAAAGATCTTTTTAACGACAAAACCACCGAAGGGCTTGCCCGATACGAAAACATTCAGGAATTGTTAAACTCAGTAAAGGAATGGATTGAAAGCCCCGGCAACGACGACGGCGAATTGGGCGATAAAAGCCTTGGCGGGTACCTGCAGCAAATTACCTTACTTACCGATGCTGATGATAATAAAGGCAACGACGATGTGGTAAAACTAATGACCATACATGCAGCCAAGGGCCTTGAATTTTCGTGCGTTTTTGTGGGTGGTATAGAAGAAACACTTTTTCCCAACAGCATGGCAATCAACACCCGCGAAGAGCTGGAAGAAGAACGAAGATTGTTTTACGTGGCCGTTACTAGGGCAAAAAAACACCTTTGGCTTACCTATGCCAATACCCGTTATCGTTTTGGCCAATTGGTACAAAACGAGCCCAGCAGGTTTATTGAAGAAATGCCCGAAAAATACATTGACCGTAGTTTTGCTGGTGGTGGCGCCCGCAACCAAAGCCATAACGATTTTGGAGGTACATCGGCCTTTGAACGAATGAATGGAAGCAGTATGGGTTGGAAAAACAATGCCGAAAAGGCTGCTGAGCAATATGGTACGCCCCCAAACCGTAAGGACAATAAACCGCAATACATGCCGCCGGCACCCATGGCACCAAAAGTGTTTGAACACAGGGCAGCCCCCGATTTTGCCCCAAGCGATACAAGCGGCCTTCAGGTTGGCCAAAAAGTAGAACACCAAAAATTTGGCTTTGGCGATGTTACCAAAATGGAAGGGTCGGCTCATAACCCCGTTGCCACAGTGGTTTTTGAAAAAAATGGAGAGAAAAAAATTATGCTCAATTATGCAAAGCTGCGGATAGTTGAATGAGTTATGATAGAAGAAAAGCCATCTATCTATTCATTTTTTAAGGTATAAATATTTTTTTTCTTGTTAATTTAACATCGTTAAAAGCCGAATAAATTATTTTTTTATAAAAAAGAAAATGGTAAAAAAGTTGTTCGCAAACAGCATATTGTTTCATCAAATTGTAAAAACAACAGAAATTGTACAATAGATAGGTTAACAAACAACGGCGTATAACCATTTGTGCCGTCAGGTTGTTATTTTTGTATATTGAATTTAAAAAATATTGTTATGATAAAAACAGGCAACCCGGTTATAAGTATTTATACCGAAATGACACCAAACCCCGAAACCATGAAGTTTGTCGCTAACAAACTTTTATACCCCGGTAAGAGTATCGATTTTCCCGATGAAACTTTTGCCGGTCCGTCGCCCCTTGCAAAGGAGCTTTTTAGTTTTCCTTTTATAAAAAGCGTTTTTATAGCCAGCAACTTTGTTACACTTACCAAAACTGTTGACACAGACGACTGGCAGGATATTATACCAACCGTAAAACAATTTATGAAAGACTATCTTGAAAATGGTGGTCCGGTTATAAACGAAGATGAAATTGTAATAACCAAGGCTGATGGCGGAAACACAATTAGCGCCGATGACGATGATGTGGTAAAGCGTATTAAAGAACTGTTGGAAAATTATGTAAAGCCTGCCGTAGAAATGGACGGTGGTGCCATACAGTTTAAAAGCTACAACGAAGGGGTGGTAAACTTAATGTTGCAGGGAAGCTGTAGCGGCTGCCCATCAAGCATGATTACTTTAAAGGCAGGCATAGAGGGTATGATGAAACGAATGATACCCGAAGTGAAAGAGGTGGTGGCCGAGGCCGAGTAAAACCGCTTCCATCTTACAATAAAAAAACACCGCTGGTTTTTAGCGGTGTTTTTTTTATAGAAAGTAGGTTATTTATTAAACCGCAATAGCCAGTTCTTTTTTACCTAACTGTTTCATAACCCTAAAATGCGATACAACAGCTTCGCCCATGGTTTCGTAACTATGGTAAGGTAAATTGAACTTTTCGCACTCCTGACGCACAATATTACTTAGTGCAGGGTAATGCACGTGGCTAATACGCGGAAACAAATGGTGCTCTATCTGAAAATTTAAACCACCTACCAACCACGATACCAGTTTGCTTTTTGGAGCAAAGTCGGCTGTGGTAAGTACCTGGTGAATAGCCCAGTCATTGTCAATAAACTTGGGCTCCTCGCCTGCCTGCTCAAAGGCTGTTTTTTCAACCACGTGTGCCAGTTGAAACACAATGGTAAGAGTCATACCCATAGTGGCGTGCAATATTAAAAAACCAATTATCCATGGGGTAAAGCCTAACACAGCAATAGGTATTGCCACATAAAATACTATGTAAGCTATTTTGCTAAACCAAAAAAGTATATGTTCTTTAGTATCAATTTTATTTATGGGCGTGGTATATAGCTTGCGTTGAAAATAACGCTGATAATCAAATATAAGCAGCCAAAATACTGTTGTTAGCGAGTATAACAAAAACATATATAAAAACTGGTAACGATGTGCTGGAAACCATTTTTGCTGCGGACACATACGCAACACCGGGCTTTTGCTCATATCATCATCTACTCCATCAATATTAGTGTAGGTGTGGTGGATTACGTTGTGCTTTATTTTCCATAAAAATGCATTGCTGCCAAGGGCATTCATAGTTAGGCCCAGCAACTCGTTTACCCATTTTTTGCTTGAGTAACTGCTGTGACACGCATCGTGCATAACATTAAAGGCAATGGTTACCAGTGTTAACGAAAATACAACACAGGTAATAACCGCCACAGCCGCAGGCAGTTTTAGCCAAAGCATAACTGCATAAAGTACCATGGCAAGTGGTATTAATATGGCTGTTTTTAAATATAGTTTCCAGTTTCCGGTTTTTTTAATGTTGTTACTGGTAAAATATTCGTCTACCGAACTTTTTACTGACTGAAAAAACAAGCGGTTGTTGTTAGCAAAGGTTACTTTGGGCATAAAAATTAGTAGGCCAATAACCATCGGTTATTGGTGGTTTAAGGGAATAAAAAGTTAGGTAAAAGTTTATCTTAAAAAGCTTCGTATTTTATTAGTTAAAAAATGGCAATAGTAAAATGTTTTATTTATAGTTTCAAAGTAGTCATTTGTCATTCGTTAAACCCAAAAAATAAACGTAACAAATAAAAAATCAATAATTCCGACACAAATGGTGGTGGCAGCATAAACGTGTAGCACATTTACGCCCAACAGCTATATTTTGTTCTTGTTGCCAATTTATTTAAATTTTTTTCACTTGATTGTCCATTGTTTAATAAGTAATAAGTATCTTTTAATAAAGGTCAAACTAATTTGTTCAAGTTGTGGTAACCTTTTGCCAATTAATCAATTCCGTAATGTTTTCGGAAACCAGGTAAGCTTATTTTACTATCAGTAACTGCTGTTATATTTCTTAACGCCCCAAATTATATATTGTATGCATACAACAATATCCACCATTTTACAAACGCGAACCTTTTTACTTAACATTTTAAATGATTTGTCGCCTGCTGCCTATAACCAGGTGCCGCCTGGTTTAAACAATAACATCGTCTGGAACCTTGGCCATACCACTGCTGCATTGCAAAGTATTTGTTATTTACGAAGTGGCTTTGACCCAGCTGTGGCCCAGGAGCAAATTTTGCCTTTTAAAAACGGAACTAAACCTGAGGTGTTTTATGATCAGCCAGCAATCAATGGAGTAAAGGAAGTGTTCCTTTCATCAATCGTGCAACTTAACAATGACTATTATAACGGTATTTTTATATCGTACAGTGCCTGGACACCGCGCTATGGAATACAAATTAACAATATTGATGAGGCAATCTCCTTTCTTCTTTACCACGAAGGATTGCACTCCGGCTACATAATGGCATTAAAAAAATTAGTGGAATTATAATTACCATTAATAAACAGGTACCCATGAAAGTTTTGGCTCTTAGCAGTTCGCGTGTTGGCAATGGTAATTATTTGGCGGATGCCGTGTCTATGACTGGCCAGTTTTAAGGCTATAAACCGGTTAATATCGCCTTTATTCCTTTTGCCTTGGTAAATGGAAACTACCTCGATTATGGGCAAATAATTACTAAAGGACTTTCCCAAATTTCTCTCACATTATTGTTAACTACCCCGGCCAACGCAGCCAGGGTAGCTGACCAATGCGATGTGGTGATGGCAGGCGGCGGAAACACCTTTAAATATTGCACGATATTTATACCTATGACCTTTTTAACCTTATTAAAAACAAGGTTAATCGGGGGTACACCCTACATAGGCTGGAGCGCGGGCGCCAATATTAGTGGTACACCATTGGCACCACCAACGATATGCCTACTGTTCAATTGCCCTCATTTAACGCATTTGGTTTTTTTCCTCTTCAATTAAATCCGCATTATAAAAACGAAACAAATTAAGGATTTAACGGCGAAACACGCAACCAGCGTATACACGAATTTTTTTTGTATAACCACCAAACGTTGGTTGCAGGCTTACCCGGGGTCACGGCGTTACAACTGTTAGGAGATCAAATAACTTTTTTGGGCCATGAACAGGCCACGCGGTTTTGGATAGAAGATAAACATGACCTTAAAATGAAACAGTTACAAAATAAGGCCCCGGTTCTTTGGTAAAAATCTATCAGGTATGTTTAAAAAAACAGGGTCCTAAACCTGTAAAAATCTTAAAATTAACTAACTGCCGCCCTTTCAAACCTAATTCCGTTATCTTGCACGTCCAAAAATTTAGTATATCATGGAGTACAGTAAAATAATTTCCGTTTCGGGTATGAGCGGGTTATTTGAATTGGTTGGAAGCAAAAAAGATGGTGCTATCTTAAAAGGCCTTGAAGATAAAGTGACCAAATTTGTATCAAGCAGGGTGCATAATTTTTCGCACCTTGAAAGTATTGAGGTTTATACGGTAAGAGACAATATAAACCTGGTTGAATTGCTGCAGGCCGTTGAAGCTAGTGGAAAAGCATTGCCGG
Organism: Chitinophagales bacterium; assembly: GCA_038247635.1. Classification (GTDB taxonomy): domain Bacteria; phylum Bacteroidota; class Bacteroidia; order Chitinophagales; family Chitinophagaceae; genus Segetibacter. The sequence continues at coordinate 24,734 of JBBRUR010000015.1, read as the reverse complement.
GCGAAAAAGATGGGGCAGCAATAAAACGGTTTTTCGAAGAGGTTTATCCCGATATTGATTTTGAAAGGGTATATGCCAGCGACATGAAAAAAATGGTGAAGTGGTACAGTATATTAAAAGCCAATAATGTTGAACTGAAATTGAGCGAGCAGGAGCCGGAAGAAGAGGAAGCTGAAGAAAAAGAAGTTGTACACGAGGCACCCGAAAAGGCAGTTATTGAAACCAAGGCTGAAAAGGTAACCGTTGAAGAAAAGGCTGAAGAAAAAGAAGTTGAAAACGAGGCACCCGAAAAGGCAGTTATTGAAACCAAGGCTGAAAAGGTAACCGTTGAAGAAAAGGCTGAAGTAATGGAACCTTTAGAAGAAGAAGAAAAACTGGTAACTGAATATACGGCCGGGGAAAAAGAAGCGGCAGCAGACAGCGATGAAAATGCCAATAAAGAAGCGCCTAAAAAAAGAGTGCCCCGTAAAAAGAAAACTGAAGAGTAAACTTGTTGTTGTACAATGTAGCTGCAGAAGGGAAAAGGAAACTTTTAGCTTACTGCAGCTTTTTTAATTTACATACTTTGTTTGCTTACAGCGCAGCATTATACATCTACTAAAAAATAATAATTTATGGAGTTAAATGCAGATATACAAAAATTGCCCCGCAATTATATGCCGGCCGATTTTAAATTAAAAGACTGGGTAGGCCTTGAGCCATATTTTGTTGAGTTGGCTGATCGCCCCATTAACAACCGCAGCCAGCTTGAACAGTGGTTAAAAGATATGAGCGAAGTAGAAGCGGTAGTTAGCGAAGATGCCTGCTGGCGGCAAATAAAAATGACCTGCGATACCACCGACACATCGCTGGAAGAGGCCTTCAACTTTTTTTGTATGGAAATACAACCCAAATTGCAGCCCTATGCCGATAAGCTTAACCGCAAATTGGTGACCTCGCCATTTACCAGCGAGCTTAATGAACAACAGTATTTTACTTACCTGCGCAGTGTACGCAAAAGTATTGACCTGTTTAGGGAAGCCAACATACCCATACAGGCCGAATTAAGCGTTATGCAGCAGCAATATGGTCAATTAGCGGGTAAAATGTCCATTGAAGTAAATGGCCAGGAATATACCATGCAACAGGCAGCTAAATTTTTAGAAAGCCACGACCGTAGCCTGCGCGAACAAGTGTATCGTAAAATGAACGAGCGCCGCCATCAGGACCAGCAAGTGTTGGACGAACTGTACACACAATTAATACAAAAACGCCACCAGCTAGCCCTAAATGCCGGTTTTGAAAACTACCGCGATTACAAGTTTACCGATCTTGGCCGCTTTGATTACACCAAAGAAGATTGCTTTAAATTTCACGAGGCAGTTAAGCTTCACATACTGCCTTTGGTTGAAAAAATAAACCTGAAAAAGAAGGCAAGGCTGGCCTTAGATGAATTGCGCCCCTGGGACACCGAAGCCGAGCCCGAAGGTGTACAGCCACTAAACCCCTTTACCACCAGCGAAGAACTGACCGAAAAAACCATTGCCTGCTTTGAAGCACTCAACCCGTTTTTTGCTAATTGCCTTCGTAAAATGAAGGATATTGGCCACCTTGACCTGGAAAGTAGAAAGGGTAAAGCCCCGGGTGGCTACAACTGCCCGCTTGCCGAAAGTGGAGCGCCCTTTATATTTATGAATGCCGCCGGCCAAATGCACGATGTAACTACTATGGTGCACGAAGGCGGCCACGCCGTTCATTCGTTTTTGGCACACCCACTTCAATTAAGTGCTTTTAAGGAGTACCCAATGGAAATAGCAGAAGTGGCCAGCATGGCCATGGAGTTATTTAGCATGGATTACTGGCAGGTGTTCTTTAACAACGATAGCGATTTGCAGCGGGCTAAGGAGCACCAGTTAGAACGTACTATTACTATTTTTCCGTGGATAGCCACAATCGATAAATTTCAACACTGGATATACGAAAACCCAACCCATACCGCCGAAGCACGTACTGCTAAATGGATGGAGATTTTGAAGGAGTTTTCTACCAATACTATTGATTTTACAGGACTAAAAGCGTTCAGAGAAATTTCGTGGCAGCGCCAACTGCATTTATTCGAAGTGCCTTTTTATTATATTGAATATGGTATTGCGCAACTTGGCGCCATTGGCATGTGGCAACAGTTTAAACAAAATAAACAGCAGGCTATTAACAATTACATTACTGCACTAAGCCTGGGAGGTACCAAAACCCTACCGCAGTTATACGAAGCGGCCGGCCTCAAATTCGATCTTTCGCCCAACCATATACAAAACCTGATGCAGTTTGTAGATACCGAAATGAAACAATTTAACTAATAAGTAATAACGGCCCCAACTTAACGGGGCCGTTTACAATTTCTATAAATTTAAAAGCATAATTATGTCTGTAAATTTTGCCAATGCAGTGGGCAGGCTTCCATTAGCTATTGTACATAACGGAATTGCAAAACTTAGTTAATACGGTGTTATTAAATCTGGCGTTTTTTCTAAAAATATGCAAAGCGCCCGTGGCCCGAAAAATTTTTAGGATGGACCTGAATCTATTCATAATAAAAAGCCTGTGCGGCCTAAGGCCGCTGGCTTTTATTGGCAATAACGTAAAGTTTTTTTTGGTGACTATCATTTGATTTTCAAGCTACATTCTTGCGTCGCACACTTGTACGGCATCTTTTTAATGCATCTTTATCAACATAATTTTCAGTATCTAAATTTATATTTACATTTCAAAATTCTTTATTTCTCATTCGTGTCAAACTATGTTGTGGCAAAGGTTTTAGCGAAATTCTGACTTCTTAATTTAACTGGTATGCTTCGCAACGTACATTTTATTTTGGGCATAGGCTAAAAACACTTCACTACCAAATCAGGAATTTAATAATACACCTCATCACCACAAATTAAAACGCATCACAACATTTGTTGCTTTCAAAGCCCCTCAATGCTGACAATATTTTGTAAAACAGGTTTAGCCCATTCACCATTTCTAAGCCCATTACCGGGTTTCATCAAAAACCCCTAATACATGTTATGCTCACTGCTTATTAGCGTTTATAGTGGATAACGCGTTGCAACAGGCAAATTAACCATTGCTTATATTGGCCTTACTTTGGTTTGTGTATCTTTAAATCAGGTCGTTTTGCACGTAAACTAAATATTTACATAGGCTTCATGAAAAAATACCTGGTTGGTACCTTCTACTCTTTACCTGTGCAGCTGTTTTTGTTGCAGTTTCGTAAATACCAGGTGTTTTTATTGTTTTGGTATATTCTGTTTGCCACGGTAAACAGTTCGTTTATGAACACCTACGGTGCCAACTCACTTTTTTTGGCACCCGAGTATCTTGGCAGGGTAAATTTTTTAAGCGCCTTTATAGTGGGTGTATCAATAGCCATTTTTATAATGAGCTGGAACATTACCACCTTTATACTACACGGCAAGCATATAAAGTTTTTAGCCACCACCGCGCAGCCATTTTTAAAATACTGCATTAACAACGGCATTTTTCCGTTGCTGTTTCTGGGTTTTTATTTTACTAAGGCAGTTGAGTTTGACCGCGACCGTCAGCTAATGAATGCTACTGATATTTTGTTGTTGATCAGCGGCTTTTTGTGTGGGCTTGTTTCTTCGGTATCATTATCGTTTCTATATTTTTTTGGTGCCGATAGAACCATTTATCGTGGTATGGCTACGGTAATCCACAGTGCCAACATGACCCACGACCAGGCGCCGGAACTAACCCCCCAATACCGCCAAACAGGCCACCTGCGGGTAGATTGGTTTTTGAGTGCTACCCTAAAAATAAGAAAGCCCCGCGATGTACGCCACTACAGCCTGCTATTTTTAGATTCTATATTTAAACGCCACCATATAGCTGCAGTATTATCCATTTTTGTGGCGTTTGTGTTTTTACTTACTATTGGGTTTTTTATGGATAGCCGCATTTTTCAAATACCGGCAGCGGCAAGTATTACTATATTTTTTGCCGTACTAATTGCCGTAGCAGGCGCCTTTAGTGTGTTTTTGCGTAGTTGGAGTGTGTTTTTATTGGTGTTGCTATACATTGGCTTTAACTGGCTATATCAAAACAACAAGCTTGATTTTAGAAATAAAGCCTATGGAATTAACTACAACAATACCAACGAACGCCCCGTGTACGACAAGGCATCGCTGGTAGCGCTGGCAAGCGATAGTAATGTAGCCATTGATAAGGCTGCCTACATAAAAATCTTAAATAACTGGAAACGAAAACAGCACACACCCCTGCCAGTAATGTACCTGGTAAATGTTAGCGGTGGCGGTAACCGCAGCGCCACCTTTACCATTAATGTACTACAGCGGTTAGATAGCCTGCTAAATGGCAAACTGATGCGCCAAACCTTTTTAATAAACGGCTCATCGGGCGGGCTATTGGGGGCAGCGTATTTTAGAGAATTGTATCGCCGAAAAATGGCCGGCGAAAACATTGACCTGCAAAGCCCGGTGTATGCCAACGACATTTCCAAAGACCTGCTAAACCCCCTTTTTTCGTCGTTTGTGGCGCGGGATATTACCTCGCCGGCGCAGCGGTTTTATGTGGGGCCTTACAGTTATATAAAAGACCGCGGTTACAGTTTTGAACAACGCTTTAATCAAAATACAAGGGGCATATTAAATTACCGGCTGCGCGATTATGTAATGCCCGAGGCCCGGGCCGATATACCCATTATGTTTTATAATTCGGTTATTACCCGCGATGGCCGAAAGTTGGTGGTAAGCACCCACCCTGCGCGTTTTTTAATGAAAATAAAATACGACACTACCATTAAGGTTGATAGCGACCCCGACATTGTGGACTACGTTTCGTTTTTTGAAAAACAAAACCCTTACAACCTGCGCGTACTATCGGCCCTGCGTATGAATGCCACCTTTCCGTATATTTTGCCCAATGTTTGGCTGCCCAGCAACCCGGTTATTGACGTTATGGACAGCGGTCTTCGCGATAATTTTGGCATTGAAAACACCCTTAGGTTTATGCAGGTGTTTCGCGGGTGGCTACAGCAAAACACCAGTAAGGTGGTCATAATTCAAATAAGAGACAGGCCGGTATCTACCTGGGAAACCAACGTAAAAAAGCCTACCGTATTAACCTGGCTTACGCAGCCGCTTACTTTACTGCAAAATAACTGGTTCAGAATACAGGACTATTACCAGGCCGACCAGCTTAGCTATGCCAGCGAAGCAAACCCCGGCAACCTGTACCGGGTAACTTTTCAATACCAGGCTTCAAAAAAAGATGCCAGTGCATCGCTTAGCTTTCACCTTACCGAAAGCGAAAAGGTTGACATAGCCGCCGCCCTTAACAACAATGTTAACCAACAAAGCTTCCAAAGGCTGGTTCAACTAAATAAATGAGTAAATGCCATCTAAAATTTTTAAATTAACTGAATTAAGACAATCACTATGCTAATATATTTAGTGTTAATAACTTAATTATTATACCTTTATCCATTATCTACTTTTGAAAAAAAATACTACATGAGTAATACTGATAAGTTGAAAGCCCTAAAGCTTACAATGGATAAAATTGACAAAGATTTTGGTAAGGGAAGCGTAATGATGATGAACGAAAAAGGCGTTGCAGAACTTGAAGTAATATCTACAGGTTCCATTGGGTTAGATACAGCCCTTGGTATAGGCGGCCTGCCCAAAGGACGTATTATAGAAATTTATGGACCTGAAAGTAGCGGTAAAACCACGGTAGCCATACACGTAATTGCCGAAGCCCAAAAAAAAGGCGGCATGTGTGCGTTTATTGATGCAGAACATGCTTTTGATAGTAGCTATGCCCAAAGGCTTGGCGTTGATGTGGATAACCTACTGATATCGCAACCCGATTATGGTGAGCAGGCGCTGGAAATAGCCGACCGTTTAATATTGTCAGGTGCATTGGACGTAGTGGTAATTGACTCTGTTGCGGCACTTGTGCCAAAAGCTGAGCTGGAAGGTGAAATGGGCGATAGCAAAATGGGATTGCAGGCAAGGCTAATGAGCCAGGCGTTGCGTAAGCTGACAGCCACCATTAATAAAACCAACACTGTGTGCATTTTTATTAACCAGCTTCGCGAAAAAATAGGCGTAATGTTTGGTAACCCCGAAACTACCACCGGCGGTAATGCACTAAAGTTTTATGCATCGGTTAGGTTAGACATTCGCAGGATGGCGCAAATAAAAGATGGCGACTCTGCTATAGGAAACCGCGTAAAAGTAAAGGTGGTTAAAAACAAAGTGGCGCCACCATTTCGTGCAGCCGAGTTTGACATTATATTTGGCGGTGGCATAAGTAAAATAGGTGAGATAATTGATATGGGTGTTGAGCTGGCAATTATACAAAAAAGCGGAAGTTGGTTTAGTTACGATACCAACAAACTTGGTCAGGGCCGCGACACGGTAAAACAGTTGTTACAGGACAACCCCGAACTAGCCAACGAGCTGGAAGTTAAAATAAGAGCCAAAATATTAGAGGCAGCAACTGCCTAAATGCTTTTTAATCTAATTCATAAACAAGCCGCCAAAAAGTATATTGGCGGCTTGTTTATTTACAGAATATTCTTTTTACGTTAAGTGTTTTTATATGCTCCTTTTGAAATTTGGTTATTGTTACGTTAATAGACTTTATAGCCGTAAGGCCGAAATATTATAGCCGCGGGTAAAGCCCGCGCACAAGTGTAGCATTCATTTCAGAAGTCCTGACAGGGCTAAATATTACCTCGCCGTTGTGGGTTGCTAACCATCAACCCGACGGCCCACAAAGTTATTTGGATTGCGTTATTTGATTTGTATATTTTGTTGGTAAGGCGACCAACAATGGCAAAGGTTCTCTGATTATTTTCATTTATCAGGTGCTTTGTTCTTGTGATCACTCAGGCCTGAAAGGCCGAAATATTATAGCCGCGGGTACAGCCCGCGCACAAGTGTAGCATTCATTTCAGAAGTCCTGACAGGGCTAAATATTACCTCGCCGTTGAGGGTTGCTAACCATCAACCCGACAAAAGTTATTTGGATTGCGTTATTTGGTTTGTATATTTTGTTGGTCAGGCGCCCACCAATGGCAAAGAACCAAATTCATCGTTCGTCCGAAACTATGTGCAGAGCGATAGGCCCCATAAATATTGTAACGATGGATCTTAGTCTGGCCGAAATAACGGCATTTATTGTCAAATGCAGTAGGCGTAGTACTTTCTTCTTTGTCGTTAGATTAAAAAATTACAGTGTTGCATATTTAGGTTCCGCGCAAATTCAATTTACTACAGAAACTTTTTTGCCGCGATATATTTTTATACCATATTATTGTTACCATACAATTGCGTAATATAGCTGTCCTTATTCGCCAGCTACAACAATAAATAAACAAAGTAACATCCTTCAGTGTCTAAAAAACATACATCTACCTGAAGACTTAAGAGTATTGGGAAAAAAATTTGAAGCAATAATTAAATTTAAATTGAAATGATTTTGGCAAAAAATTAATTTTTACATTTATAGTAATCCTATTTTTAAATAAATGTATAGCACAGGAAATAGATACTTTAATAAATATTGGAAATTACCAATTACATTTTAATATAACCAAAGGTATTGGTGTTCCAATTTTTTTTGAAGCTGGAGCCGGCAATGATGGAAGTATTTGGGATACTATTATCAAGCCCTTGTACGACTCCTTAGGCACAACCCTTATACGATATGATAGACAAGGATTTGGAAAGAGTGGAATTGATACAAATAATCTAACTATAATAGATGAAATAAAAGGATTTGAAGCGGCTATGAGTAAAATGGGTTTTGGCAAAAAGCTTTTCTTTGTTGCGCATTCGTTGGGCGGGAATTATGCAATGGTATTTAATAATAGAAACAAGGGGAAAGTTATTGGAGGCGTGCTAATTGACAATCCATCACCATGTTTTATGACAGACAAAAAAGCAGCAGAAGTTAAAGCGCTTTACTGGGACAGTAGGGAAGAAATAAAGAAAGAAAGCCTGGGCTTTTATTATATAGTTAAAAATTATATGGCTACGAGCAAAGCGATGAGAGATGCAGCTCGTTTTATGACTATGCCCTTAACTATTATATGCTCCGACTCCACACCGTTTGAAAACAAGGAGAGAATTATTTGGAAGAATTGCTTAAAAAACTTTGCAAACGAAGCGCCAAATCGAAGATTTTTAATGGCTGACAATTGTGGACATTATGTATTTTTCGATAACCCGACATTTGTAATTAATGCAATAATCCGGCAATATAGAAGTTTGATAAAAAAAGGTGCCTGATTTTTACCCGACAAAAACTTTGCTTTATGAGGGAGAGACATTGCGGTAATTGGCCTCAGTTCACTATCAGCCGCAGTGTCGGTCCCGGTTAATTGGGAAATAAAGCCAAACAAAGATTGTTTTCTTAAGATTTATAAACAAAACCAAGCTTAGTACATGGCACAGCTATATTGCAATTTCCACCGTACAGCGATACGTGAACCAGGGGCGATAATAACCCTTTAGCTACAACCCAGCCGGATCCCCAAATTTCCCCTGATTGTAATCTTCGTATGCCTGCATAATTTCGTGCTGGGTGTTCATTACAAACGGGCCCATGGCAACAAAGGGTTCGTGGTAGGGCGTGGCATAGCCAAATAAAACAAGCGCTTCGGTTACCCCTTTCATTTCAATGGTTTTGCCTTCGGGGTTAAACTCTACCAGATGGTGCAAACCGGTTTGCTCGCCGTTAATAAGCACTTCGCCTTTTACCACGTATAAAAAAATGTTCAGGCCGGGCTCAACCAAAAATACATGCTTTCCATTTTCTTTAAATGAAATAGAGGCCAAATGCACATCGGTAAGCGGCTGGAAGGCGCCATTAACACCATCCCAATTGCCGGCAATTACCTGCGCTGTAACCTTTCCATCGTCCCAAACTTTGGTGGGGATGTCACTTTTTTGAAGGCCCACATATTTGGGTTCGGTCATTTTATGTTTGGCTGGCAGGTTAAGCCATAGCTGCAAAATTTCGAGCGGGCCGCCCGCCTCTTTAAATTCATCCGACGATACTTCGGCATGTATCAGCCCGCTGCCTGCGGTCATCCATTGTACACCTCCAGCCTTAATATTACTGGTAAAACCGGTACTGTCTTTATGCACCAGGTCGCCTGCAATAATAAATGTAATGGTTTCAAAACCGCGGTGCGGGTGGGGGCCAAAAGGCAAGCCACGGTTACCAGGTTTAAACACCTGGTGTCCGTGGTGGTTTAAAAATATAAATGGGTCAAGCTGGTTCATGGTTACGGCCGCGGTAGGCATAGCCCTAAAAGTGATAAGGTCGGCTATGGGATCGCTAACCGCTTTGTGGTTGTGCTTAATCAGTTTCATACAATCGTTTTTGGATTAATTAATTGCCTGGGCATTGACCATTAGATGTAATGCATTAAATATACCTTTTTTGAATTCATTACCCCATCATTTCATCGGCCGAAGGGCCGTACATGCCCGGCACCGGCAGGTTTAATAAACGCAGGTAAACGGTAAGTTGCCCGCGGTGGTGCACAATGTGGTTTAATACCATACCCCGTATAACACCAGCGCGTGCCATTTTAAAAATAACTTCGTTGCCATTGCGCAAGGTCCAGCCCTGGTTTAAAAATTCGTTGGTAACACCCTGTAATGCATGAACGCCCTTGTTCATATTATCGTCAAAAACGCTTATTAACCCACCGGGTTCTTCCATAGGTACAGGTGTATAATCTAGCATGGCAAGGTCCAGCTCGGGCTTGGTCAAAATGTGGGTAAGCCAGCTGGGCAGTTCGGCAATGTGGGCAGCAAGCCTGCCAAGCGTCATCGACTTTTCGTGGGGTAACCAGCCCAGTTTATCTTCTGGTATAAGCCGCAAAATACGTTGCGTGCCCATAGCCTCGTGGGTAAGTTCCTCTAATATAATTTGCGCTTCGGTCATAGGTACAATTTGGGTAAATATAGATATTAGTAGTTTGGCTAAAAAATAGCCGTTTTCCATAACAAAGGCTTAACCTTATCTTTATTAACATGCATCCCGAACAAATCATAAAACATCCTGAAAAATTTATTAAACAGCTAATACAACCGCTGTTTAATACTGGCAGGACCAGGCAAATTTTTAATGTTAACCCAACTTTGCCCAATACCCGCAAGGAGGTGGAAGAAATTAAGATTAGCATATTTAGCTATTATGGCGATGAACTTGTTGAAGAACAGTGCAACCACGTAAAAGATATACAAATGCACTACAACCAAAACGGGGTGAGCTGGATAAACGTTGATGGAATAAAAAAGGAGGAGATAGAAGCCATTTGCCACCAGTTTAAAGTGCACCCGCTGATAGTAGAAGATATTTTAAGCTTTGGCCAACGGCCCAAAATGGACGAAATTGATAACGTGCTGTTTGGATTGTTGAACATGCTATATTTTAACGAAAAACATGCTTCGGTAGAAGTAGAACAGATAAGCATAGTGCTGGGCAAACATTTTGTCATCACATTTCAGGAAGATCCCGACCGCGATGTTTTTAATATGCTGCGCGAAAAATTAAAAATCAAAAGCAGCAAACTGCGTTTACGTGGTGCCGATTACCTGTGTTACTCATTGCTGGATATGATAGTGGACCATTACTTTGTGGTAATGGAAAAACTGGTTGACCGTATTGAAGCTATTGAGGAGGAAATTATTAGGCAGGCAAATGTAAGATCGCTGGCGAGAATCAATAATTTTAGAAAAGAATTGATTGTATTGAGGCGCAATGTGGTTCCGGTACGCGATCTTATAAACGGGTTTAGGAATACTGAAAGCGACCTGATAGATGGGGCGGTAGAGAAGTATTTTAAAGATATTTATGACCATATTTTACAAGCCAACGATTTTGTAGATAACTACCGCGATATGCTTAATAACCTGCAGGAGTTGTACATAAGCAAGGTTAATTTAAAAATGAATGAAGTAATGAAGGTGATTGCAGTGGTTACCTGCATACTTGCACCTGCCACTGTAATAGGGGGTATTTTTGGGATGAATTTTGATGTGATCCCCTTTCAACATTCGTATTGGGCTTTTTACAGCACAGTTGTTTTTATGTTAATAGTGGTACCTGTGTTTATGATTTGGATATTTAAAAGACGTGGTTGGTTTTAAAAAAAGCCGATTTGAATTTAAGCGGGGCAGGCGTGAGAGAAATAACCGCTGGTTAACTTTCAGGAAACAGATAAGTCTATGCAGCCCACCAGTTTTATAAGTATTGATTGGGGAACAACCAGCCTGCGGGCAAGGTTGGTTGAATGCAATACCCTGCGCATAATTAGCCAGGTAAACAATGGCAAAGGAATAAAAGAATTACACCGCAACTGGCAATTGCAGGGTGGCGATAAAGAGGCATACCTGCTGAACTATCTAACCAAAGTAATAATTGAATTGGGCAATGGGTTAAATGCAAATACGATCGTGGTTATTTCGGGTATGGCTTCCGCTACCATTGGTTTGCGTACACTGGCTTATGCTGCGCTACCCTTTGCTTTAAATGGCAACGATGTGGTTACCGCAATGTGGCAGCCGCCTAATTTTCCTTACAAAATACTGCTGATATCGGGCGTTTGCTCGGCCAACGAGGTGCTTAGGGGCGAGGAGGTACAGGTGTTAGGAATGCAGCGCCCCGGTTTTGAGTGCAAAGCCATTTTATATATTTTACCCGGCACGCACAGCAAACACGTGTATTGCAAAAACGGGCTGATGCACCATTTTACCACTTTTATGACGGGAGAGCTTTTTGACACCATTATAAAACACACCATCCTTAGCCTATCAATTACTAAAACCCTTATAAATAAGGAAGGGTGGAGCGCTTTTGATGCGGGGGTGAAGGTTGCCCAATCAAACCCATCATTACTAAGTACTTTATTTCAAATAAGAATAAATACATTATTTGACAAGCTGTCACCCGGCGAAAATTATTATTACCTAAGTGGATTACTTATTGGCAGCGAACTGGTAACCATAAATGCCGCCGGAATTGATGAACTTGAATTGTGTGCTAATGAGGAAATATGCGCATTTTATACCAGGGCGCTTGTATTGCTTGGCTTTCAATTACTAATATCAACAGAGGGTTGTTTGCCGCCTGAAGTTTTTGTGGTACGCGGCCAGTGGCAGGTTATAAAACACGTATTAAATAACAACAAACAACATGAGCCAACCATTTAACGATAGCTTGTTTACTGCAGTACCTGTAATTGGTATTGCACGTAATTTATCGCTACAGGTGTTGCAAACCATTTTGCCACTGTACCAAAAGGCTGGTTTTGATAATATTGAGGTAACTATGAATACGGAACATGCACCGGCCATTATTAGCCGGTTGGTGCAGCAATACCCAGGCATAAATATTGGCGCAGGAACGGTTTGCGATATGAACGATTTGCACACGGCCCTTGATGCGGGTGCCTCGTTTATAGTAACGCCCATTTTAAATGCCGATGTAGTAAGGCACTGTGTTGACAACTATATACCTGTTTACCCCGGTGCTTATACCCCCCTTGAAATTTATACTGCCCACACCATGGGCGCTACGGCGGTAAAAGTGTTTCCCATTTCCATGCTTGGACCACAATACATTAAAGAGGTGCTTGGGCCGCTTAATAAAGTAAAACTGTTGCCCACAGGCGGCGTATCGGCCAGCAACGTACAGGCATACTTTAAAGCGGGTGCCACGGGTGTTGGCATGGGCGGGTCGTTGTTTAATAAAAATATGATTGCCAACAACGATTACGACTCATTGTATCAACACTTTTTAATTGTTGCCAGCCTGGTAAAAAAGGCAATGATGGTAGAAAAATAAGCCCTTCAAAATACGTACGATGGTTTACTGCCATTTGACCCATAGGCGTGGCAGCTACACTTTTCTTTAGTGTATTTTCGCCCTAAAAAATTATGGTGTGGATCATTTTAATAATTGCCGGTTTGTTTGAAGTTGGTTTTACCACCTGCTTAAAACTCTCAAAAAATTTTACCAATATACCGTGGTCAATTGGATTTTTTATTTGTATCAGCATGAGTTTTTTACTGCTTAACAAAGCCATACAAACTATACCCATCGGTACGGCTTATGCTGTGTGGACGGGTATTGGTGCCGTGGGTACGGTAATAATTGGTATTGTGCTTTATAGGGAGCCAACCGACTTTTTAAGGGTATTTTTTATTACGCTGCTTATTGGCTCTATTGTTGGCTTAAAGGTTGTTACAAAATAACAAAGGTTAATGACTATCCGCAATCAGGTGCTAATATTTTGGAACCGGGCTTAATAGCTGTTTTCATAAGTCGTTGCAGCCTGCCCCTATGGTCATAGTGGTAGCACCCTTATACGGTTGGTAATTTTATTCAACCTTTTTATTTTGATTTTATGTACAGTATTGAGTACACCAAATAGCGGATAATCATATAAAAGTTAATAGGTAGGAACAAATTACCGCAGTAAAGTAACGGTACCGTTTAATTTTTTGGGCGCCCCTTTTGTTATTTGTGGCCAAAAAAATATAATAGCAGGTACTTACCGGTGCTGCACTGCCGTTTAGGCGGCCCTCCTAACCGTTGGTTGCATTGGGAGCTTGCCAAACCTGTTGGCGGTTTGGGTTAACTTACAACCATTCGCCAGGACTTTTCGGAAGCGATTACCCCCAAATAACCTACTGCCCTATCGTTTACCCACCGTTTTAGCCGTATTGGCTGCCTACATTTTGAGTAGAAACTTCCCCCGAAAGTTTAAAGTTTTTTTGTGTTAACGGCAGCAGTAAGGTGAACGATGACCCCTCGCCCTCTTTACTTTTAGCCCATATAACGCCATGGTGGCTTTCTACTATTTTTTTGCATATAGCCAGGCCAATGCCTGTTCCCTCGCGCCTGTTTTTAGTTTGAAGCCGTTGAAACACCTCGAAAATTTTATGCTCATACTCCTTATTAAAACCAATGCCATTATCCGAAACGGTTACCCGGCAAAATTTTTCGGTGTCCAACAATGCAGCGCCGCCCGAGAGCGGAAACCGGTATTTTATTTTTTCAAAATAACCGCCGGGCAACTGGTTACCACTTATAATACTGCTGGTTACATTAATAATGGGAGCTTTACCGGCATTTCTAAACTTTATGCTGTTGCTAATTAAATTTAAAAACATCTGTTGCATTTTTACGCCGTTTGCCTCAATAACGGGCAACACATCAAGGTTAATGGTTGCGCCCGATGATTCAATAATCACTTCCATATCGGCCAGTGCTTGTTGAACTGCCATGTTTAAGTCAACCTTTTCAAACTGTATATCTTCCGACGATAGTCGCGAAAGGTTTAAAATATCATGTATAAGGTTTTGCATCCTTACGCTGGAAGTGGTTATTTTATCAATGTAACCGGCACCTCTTCCTTCTAGCTGGTCCTTATATTCGGCGTTTAGTAGTGAAGTATAGGTGATCAGTTTTCGTAATGGTTCCTGCAAGTCGTGCGAGGCAACGTAGGCAAATTTCTCAAGTTCTTCGTTTACATTTTCTAACTCCTTGGTTTTGATGATCAGCTCTTTTTCTGACTTTTTTTGTTCTGTTACATCCTGGCCCGTACCCAGCATTTTTATTACCTGCCCGCTACCGTCAAGCAACAATTCGCCTTTGGCGTGTATAGTTTTAATTTCGCCATTGCTGCCAATAAGCCGGTGATAATATTCGGGAAACACTTTTGTTTTAAAACAGTCGTTTATCAGGCTGTCTACACTTGCACGGTCGTCAGGGTAAATATGTTCCATAAACGTTTCGTAGGTCATTTTTTGGCCTTCTTCTATACCAAATACCTTGTACATACCGTGCGACCACTCCAACAGGTTGGTGGATACCGTCCACTCCCAATAGCCCAGTTTGGCTATATCCTGGGCTTCGTTCAACTGTTTATTTTTTATGATCAATTCTTCTTCTGCAAGCCGTCGTTGTTCTACTTCCCGCTCCAGCTCCATGGGCGATTTATATGCAAAAGCTGTGGGCAAAATTTTGTATAAATACAATACGGTTAGCCAGCTGGCAATGGCAGTAATAAACAGCATCAAAGCATTTAGCCGGTACAAGGGGTACCAAAACATAATGGCATCTAAAAAATGGGTAAGCCCGCAAGCCAATATAAATGCGGCAAACAAAAAATAGGCGTTATGAAACCGGATGTTTTTTTGCCGCGAGGTGTACCGGATAATGATTACCGGAATGGCAAAATAAGCCGACCATACCAACAGGTTGCTAATTATATAAAACCAACCATGAAAATCGGTCCATTTGCCGCAATTCCACCGCGCCGGAAAGTCAGACGTGTCTAACAGCTTTTTAAAAAAATCGACTACTTGAGTCATAAGCTTAATAATTAAAATTCAAAGTTTTACGCAATGAATATTATTTTTAGCGTTTGCAAGCAATAACCTGGCTGCCCTGCCCAACACTTCATTAAACAATCTTTTTCATTTAAAGTAAACGAGACAAAAATGTATACGCCAAAAATATTGACCCCTTGCAAAAGCAACTATGCACTTCAGTGTATAACAGGCCTTTTGGCAATTGTGTTTTTGTACATAGGTTGTGCAGAAAAAAACCAAGCCAACCAACCAATAACCTATTTTGGAATGGTTGATTCGGGCATACAAACCGGCGGTGTAAAAATGGTAGCAATTTTAACACCAAGGGGAAAATTTAATGTATGGACTAAAAAGTTTGGTAATAACCCCACCACCAAAGTGCTGTTACTAAACGGTGGCCCCGGCGCCACCCACGAATATTTTGAATGTTTTGAAAACTTTTTACCTAAAGAAAACATTGAATTTATATATTACGACCAGTTGGGCTGCGGCATTAGCGACAACCCTAACGATACCAGCCTATGGAACCTTGCGCGGTATGTAGAAGAAGTAGAAACGGTTCGCAAAGCGCTTGACCTTGATAAGAATAATTTTTATTTATTAGGACACTCTTGGGGCGGAATACTGGCCATGGAATACGCGGTTAAATATCAGCAAAATTTAAAAGGGTTGATAATAAGCAATATGATGGCCAGTTGCCCGGCATATGGTAAATATGCTGACGAAGTATTGGCTAAGCAAATGGACCCGGCGGTGGTGAAAGAAGTGAACGAAATTGAGGCAAAGGGCGAATATAGCAACCCCCGCTACATGAAATTGTTGATGCCAAACTTTTACGCAAAGCATATTTGCCGCATACCACTTAATCAATGGCCTGAGCCCATGACCCGGTCGTTAAATAAAACAAACCAAAGCCTGTATGTAACCATGCAAGGCCCCAGCGAGTTTGGTATAGCCGGCAACCTGGAAAAATGGGACCGGTCTGCCGACTTAAAAAACATAACGGTGCCCAGCCTGGTTATAGCTGGCACCTATGATACCATGGACCCCAAATACATGGAGTGGATGAGTAAACAATTTCCAAACGGTAATTTTGTTTTATGTACCAACGGCAGCCATATGAGTATGTACGACGACCAGCAAACTTATTTTACCGGTTTACTTTCGTTTTTAAAGGCGGTAGAAAGTGGTAAAAAGAAAGTATAGCCCTTTGCAGCAAAATTAAATAGGACAGGGAGTGTAGATGAACAGCGCCAAATGATTAATCAGCCTGAGCGAAACAACTTTTGCTTAAACCAGCGTTATTGGTAAAAACACCAGTTACCCACTACAAGTATATTGAATGGGCTACGGCACTTTGCGCCTTAACGGCCAAGGTATTTATGGCGAGGCCGCCAACCGGCCCGAGGCATTGGAAGTACTCAAAACAGCGGCAAAAAACGGAGTGAATTTTATTGATACGGCCGACTGTAATGGTTTTTATGTAACCGATAGGCTGATAGTGAAGGCATTGTACCCTGCGCAAAACATTTGGTTATTTGTACCAAAGTAGGTGCCATGCGTGCGCCCAATAAAAGCTGGCCGCCCTTTAACAAACCCGATGAGCTGCGCCAAAGCATTGGCAACAACCTGCGACAGTTAAAAAAGCAACAAATACAACTGGTACATTTTAGGGTTATGACACATTACAGCATCGTTCCGTTTAAAGAGTTAATAGAAGCCAGGTTTGAGTTATAATAAGAAGGTAAAATATTGCACCCTGGCCTTAACAATGTAAGCAACGACGTGCTATTGTGGGCTAAGGAGAAAGGAAAGATCGCTACCGTGTAAAACATATACACCTTTAGCCAACGTACCAACGGTAACATTGGATATGGCCAAACCCGTGGCGGCAAAGAATTGCTGAAAGCCTGCGAAGAAAAGGGAATTCCGCTGATGCCATTTTTCTCGCTTACCACCTCACAGCCTAACAAAACGCAAGCCATTGATGCCGTAGCCAATAATCAGTGCGCCGGCAGGGCGCAAACAAAGCTGGCGTGGCTGTTGCACAAGATGCCATGGTTGTTGCCTATACGGAGTACCTAATTGGTAAAGCACTTGTTGGAAAATTTGGCTGCTATGGACATAATTTTGGATGAACAAGACCTTACGATGCTAAAGTAGAGCAAGAAATTTTGCCCATATAAAAATCATTGTAACAATACCTGGCTATTTACTAATTGCGAGTGGTTTGAAATAAGCAATTTAAAAATGGCAGTTGAGTAAATTGCATTTTTTTTACCAATAATATTAAAAAATCAAAAAAATAAACTTATGGGTACTGGGGCAACCAGCGGCAGGCTAAAGGAGCTTAATGCAATGAGAGGAATATTAGCCGCGGGGGTGATATTATTTCATTATGGCGGCGAAATGAGTACTTCCGTTTATGTAAGATCGGCTGTAACAGTTATTAACCTTTTTTTATCATCAGTGGTTTCGTTATTACACTAACGTTAAGCGCTGCAAAAAACTGGAGAGCATTTGCCATTAGCCGGTTTAGCAGAACATTTCCTACTTACTGGTTTTGTTTTACAGTTACGGCCGTGCTTCTTGCGCTTTTTATCGGGCGTTTCCCCACCCGAACTCAAAATTCATTAGTGTGGGATTACCTGGCAAATCTTACCAGGTTTCAACTGTATTTTTTTCGCCGCGATATTCATCCTCCCTAATGGACAATGCCTGTAGAAATGTTATTTTACCTGTGCATGCTATTAATTTTTGTAACCAAAAAACTAAAGTATATTGAAAAAATTGGGGCGTTGTTACTAATACCAACACTACTGTCTGGCCTCGACTGGTTAAAAACCGTGCATCAACATACCTACCAACTTATTCGGGTATATTATGCCCTTATAAGCCATTGGCCCTTATTTTTTGCAGGCATCGTTTTTTATAAAATATTGTATGCAGGTGAAACAGTCACGAGGTACCTGTTGTTAACAGGTTGTTTTATTTGCCAGTAATTTTTTTTTGACAATGGGGACTGGAGCTATCAATTTATAAGCTTTACACCTTACCTGGTTATGTTGCTTATTTATTTTGTTACCTTTTTTTATTTATAAAAGGACGTCTCCAATTTATTTCCATACCGATACTATTATTTTTAGGCGACATATCTTTTCCCTTGTACCTGTTTCACCAGGTGGTAGGAGTTAGGATATTAATACCTTGTTTTGAAAGCATGTTTAATATGGGGCATCTTTTTGCCATAGCCTTATCTTTTATTTGCATAATTATTTTTGCCACCCTTATTTCCTATACAATTGAAAAGCCGTCGCTCCGTTTTTTAAAAAAACGTTATTAAAAAAAAGTGTAGTTAAGTGGATGCATATTTTTTATTAGCTGAAGTTTTATTTGCTACCATATAAAATGAAACAGCAAACCAGGCCAACCCTTCGCTAATTCTTTAAATTTAATAGTACGAACTAACCGGCAAACGGGTAATGTATAAGCGGTACGCAATATGGCTTTGCATTTTTGCCCCCGCAGTTGGTTTTCTTTACCATGGCTTTTTAGCCCGGCTACATTTACCGCAAACGAACACCCAGCAAAGGCGGAAAAACCCCGCGCTGTATGCCGTGGGTCCCAAGGCCTACATAAAGGGTTTGAAGGAGACCTCATAAAACGAATGAAGTACATTAATACTGTTGCATTACGTTAAAAGGCTAATCTTTTTTAGTTATTGAGCCATTGCAGTAAAAGCAGTTTTGTTAGCCAGGGTCATAATTCGCTTCATAGCTACTTCCAGCAATACTTTCAGCTAAACCCGCCCTGATTAATGATCATTAGCCTAAAAAAATGTAATCAATTTACAAAATTTAAAAGTTGCGACCTGTTTGCACAATCCTATAATTTTAAATTATTAATCTCGCTTTTCTCATACATTCCTCTTAAAGAAAGTTAATTTCAAAGTTATAAATCTGACTGTATGTTATCCATTCATTTTACCTGCCAACTTGTATTTGCAGCAATGCAATTATTTTTTACAGAGCCAACCTTTGTATCGCAAACTATTGATGAAAATATTTCCATAGGGTATGGCCTTGCCTTAGGCGATGTTGATGGTGATGGTAAACCGGACATACTGCTGGCCGATAAAAAACAATTTGTTTGGTATAGAAATGGCGATTGGAAACGGTTTGTTATGGTTGACAATTTAACGGCGAACGACAATGTTTGTATAGCTGCCCGCGACCTTAATGGTGATGGCAAAGTAGAAGTGGCAGTTGGTGCACAATGGAACCCGGGAGAAACCTTTGATGTAGCCAAATCCGGGTCGGTGCATTATCTTATCCGGCCAAAAGACGCCACACAGCTTTGGGATGCGGTTCAATTACATCACGAACCCACCATACACCGAATGCAATGGGTAAAATCAGGTAACGGCAACTTCTTTCTTGTTGTGGCCCCACTGCACGGCAAAGGCAACAAGAATGGAGACGGTGAAGGAGTAAAAGTGATGGCATATAAGTTTCCTGAAAACCCCCGCAGTGCATGGACCGTTGTAACGGTTGACAGCTCCATGCACCTCACCCATAACCTTGCCATATTGGAAAATAAAACCGGTAAAGGCACCAAAGTTTTTATTGCAGGTAAAGAAGGTGTAAAGCTTCATAACGACTTTAGCGGCGAAGCTGGAAATGTAAATCAAATGCCTGGCATGGATCGGGCTACCGGTGAAATAAGAATAGGGCAATTTGGCAAACAACCATTTATTGCCACCATTGAACCTATGCATGGAAATGCGGTGGCTGTTTATATAAGCGGTCAAAATATGGTGCGCAAAGTACTGGATGAACAGCTTAGGGAAGGTCATGCCTTGGCTACCGCCGATTTGCTAAACATTGGCAGAGACCAGGTGATTGCGGGCTGGCGGATGCCCAATGAGGAAAATAAAACAGGAATAAAATTGTATGTGCCGCGGAGCAATAAGGGTGATGAATGGGATGCTTATTGGATAGACGACAATGGTATTGCTACCGAAGACCTGCAGATACTTGATTTAAATGCAGATGGCAAACCAGACATTGTTGCCGCTGGCCGTGCTACTAAAAACTTAAAAATTTATTGGAACAAAAACTGAATAAAATTAACGACTGCCTAATGCCATAACAACCGGGTTCATTTAAATTACCGCGGTTGTTTGCCCGTTGGGGTAATGTAATTAAGTTAGTGATTTATGCATTTTCGTTATTTCGGATTTGTTTTGGAATTTTTTTATGATGGTATTGTGCATGGCAGGGGGTTTTGATGTACGGACTGGCCGACTGCATAAAGAATAATTCGTTAAATAATTTACTTACCGCCAAAATTTTCCGCTGGTAAAAACATCCTCAAAAAAATAAGATGTAGGTTGGCAATGAGGCCTAAACGTTTTTTGCTGCCGCAGTTGCATGTCCTGCGTCATTAGTACTTTGCTAATTTATGTTTGCAGGTCAGGAACACCTGCAAAGGCAAAATTTATGTTTGCAGGTCAATAACACCTGCAAAGGCGAAAAAACTGCAAACGGGTATTGCGTGGAAACACGCAACACGACAGCAGAGATACGTAATATGGCAGTAGAATTATGGTACAAGCTGAAGCAACTTCGATTAAACACCGTTGCGACGCTCCTTTCAACGGCAAACCTTCTATTTATTTTTTTACACCCACGCTACAATTAATGGTGACAACACCATTTAGCTGCGCGGCTGCAAAAAAAAACTGGTAAGGGCAAAAATAATAGTAACGGGTGTTGCGTGGAGACACCCTCCACGGCAGTAGAAAAACAAGGCTATACACGAATTACAAACAATGGCTACTATTAAAAATTCCGCTGCAGTTGGTGGTTCTTTTAAAAAGCTCACTGCCCATTCATGTTTTCGTGTCAAGAGTTGGTAAGGCGAATGTTATTTGTTTTTATGTTGAACAAGCATGCATCGTTAAGGCTTATAAACAATAAATGAAAAATCGGCATCAGCGGGTGATATGGTGGAATTCCATATGATGACACGAATACCGGTAGTGCTAAAAAATGTATTTCTATCAGTACTTGAAAACCTGGCACTAATACCGTGCGTGGTTATATTGACAACATGCGTATCAATGGTATAGCTTTCCCCTACTATTTCTATTGTATAGGCCCCTGTGCTAGTACGTGCAACGGTAAAGTTGCCACTGCCTGTCTTAATGGCCCCGGTACTTCCGGTAACATTGCCATAGGCAATGGGCAATAGGTTGGCGCTACCTGTTTTCGATGGCCGGTTTACTTCGCCCTCAACGTGGGTGGTGCCATCTTGCGAAACAGAAAATAAGGTGGTGGCCACACTGCTATTAGCATCGTAAGCCGACACATTGAATGCTTTTCCTGCAATATTGGGAATGCCAAGTGTAAGCCTGCTTGGTTCCATAAACAATCCCCACCGCCCAAGCCCGGTATAGTTACCACTTGTGAACGCGTCGAACCCACGTGTAATAAATGGCCGGTCAGCGGCATTCAAAATTATTCCCTTCAAGCTGCTGTTTAAATTGATGTTGCCGCTCAAATCCAGCCGCTCTACCGGGTTGGATATACCCAGGCCAACCCTTCCGGATGTAGTAAAATAACCAATTGGAGTAAACCCAGGCGCAATAATAACCGGCAAGCCCGAACCAGTGGGACTACCCAACTCAATACCCGTAGTATGAGTCCACAAATACCCACGATAACCAAGGGCATTATTGTAAAAGCTGATGTTGGGATTATTGCCTTCTATTCGTAATACTTCTGTTGCTGCAGCCGATTTTATATGAAGCGGTGCATTTGGCGTTTCGGTTCCAATACCCACAGATTGTGCATTAATACATGTAACGGCAAATAGTGCAATTACGACGGTTAGAACTTTCATAAACGAAGAATTAGAGGTGATAGAATGAGTAGGGAAAATAGCGTTAATTTACCGGAGAAACAAGCAGATCAATTTTGCTGTCCTGCCAGGGTGCCTACTCCCTGCATTTCGTTTCCATTGCCGCAGTGTACTTTCACGCACCACAATGCTATTTTGCCGTTGCAGTTATTGTTACCAGCGACTATAACGCTGTTGATACAGTTTTTTTATTTCATTCACGTAAAATTTAATCAGTTCAAACAGACTATATACCCCGAAAAAGCTTTTAGGGGTGGATTGCGACAGGTATGAACCGACGTTACATTTCCCTTTTTCAATCATTTTTTTATAATTATTTGACCCGACACTTTTTGCAAGTTGTATGATCTGCTACAACCATAAATTATTTTTACTATTTTGTTAATACCAGGTCATTACGAATGAAATAAATAATCACTATAGGGAATGCAAGTCTTTACGTCGATCTGCCGGGTGCTTCCAGGTAGCCTTTGTGCGGCGGGTAAGGTAAGCCGGCATAGAAAAGTAATCATGTCATCTTGCAAGGTTCAAATTTATAGCCTTTGTGCGATAGGCAGGGAAACCCGGCATAGAAACGTAATCATGTCGTCCTGCTGGGTTCTCCTGCATAGCCTTTTTGCAATAGCCAAGGGAACCCGGCATAGAAACGTAATCATGTCGTCCTGCTGGGTTCTCCTGCATAGCCTTTTTGCAATAGCCAAGGGAACCCGGCATAGAAACGTAAACATGTCGTCCTGCTGGGTTCTCCTTCATAGCCTTTTTGCGATAGCCAAGTGAACCCGGTATAAAAAAGTAATCATGTCGTCCTGCTGGTTTTCCTTCATAGCCTTTTTGCGATAGCCAAGGGAACCCGGCATAAAAAAGTAATCATTTCGTCCTGCTGGGTTCTCCTTCATAGCTTTGTGCGATAGCCAAGGGAACCCGGCATAGAAACGCAATCATAAAATAATAGTAGGAGACCCCAGCAGGACAAAAAGTTGACAAATCGAATATATGATTTGCCGGGGTCTTTGCCACCCACAAGGCTATAAGTAGGAGACTCCACCAGGACAAAAAAAAATAAAACGGATGGATTTGTGCCTTCACGACAGTTCACTATGAAGCGTTAAGTTGACGATTTGCATTTGTGACTTGCCAGGGTCCCTGCCACCCACAAGGCTATAAGTAGGAGACCCCAGCAGGACAAAGGATTTGAAAAACGTCCGCCCGTAGCCGCTGCTGATTGAAAATCAAATGTACAAGATAACCTACAAATGCCCAACGATGTTTGTCCTGCCCGAACAACTGCTGCCATGTTGCTTGACCCGTCCTGAATTTAGTTGTCTTGTTTAGTTAATAAATCCTGCTATTGGTTGACTAAGATATTTCATCCTGAATAAGGTTGACTTTTAGTTTTTTGCCTGTGCGTTGGCAAAAATGGTTTTTTAGCCTCAAAGCTAAAAAAACCATTTTTTTGTGCGTTGGCCCGGTTAGGTTTCCTGCATTTGTACCTCTTTGTTTTTTGATGGTGGATAATAGTTTTTCCATCGCTTTTTTTGCGGTCCCTGTTGGTTGTGTACGTCGTTAGGGATCTGGTAATCCAAGCTGCTGTGGCGCCTTTTAAAGTTGTAGATAGTTATGGCCCTGGCTATGCTGGTTGATGCGTGGTTTATGTCTTCATAACTACTGCTGATTAACTCCGTTTTAAGTATGCCATTTACCCGCTCAGCTAAGGCATTTTCAAGGGGGTCGCCGCTCTGTGTCATGCTAATTAGTGCATGGTGTTGCTGTAATAATGCTACATACTCGGTGCTGCAATATTGCATGCCACGGTCGCTGTGATGGATCACTATGCTATCGACAGGCTTTTGCTCCAGGGCCTTCTTTAGTGCTATCACTGCACTACCTACTTTCATATCATCACTTACCTGAAAGCCTACTATTTTTCGGCTATAGGCATCGGTAATCAAAAACAGGTAAGCAAACCGCTCTTTTAAGGGTATATAGGTTATGTCGCTTACCCATAACTCATGGGCCTTCATTGGCACGAAACCCACTACCAGGTTGGGATAGCGCCTGAAATAATGGTAGCTATTGGTGGTACGAATGCTGCGTTTTGTACATCGTACAAATAGCTTGTTTTCTGCCAGTAAATCAAAGAACTGGTCCCTGCCAATAACTATTGAATGCTTGTCTAAAAAAGGCTTTAACATCACTAATAATTTGCGGCCGCCACACCTTGGTTGCTCGCCACGGATATAATGCACTTGCTCTAATATCAAGTCTTCATGCACCTGTTTTATCAAATGTTGTTTGCTTTGTTTGTAATACGCCTGGGGCGTATATCCCAACAATCGGCATATACTTTTTACAGTAACCTCGGTATGTGCCTTTTTTACT
>JBBRUR010000014.1:0-75140 GCA_038247635.1 Chitinophagales bacterium | reverse complement strand
TTCCTTCTATTAACCACTAATGGGTGATTTTTAATCTGTCCTTTTTTTAACTTGCACTACAATCCTCCACAATACTTTAGGATATAAGAAGCTGCTTAAAAAAGAAATATTAAGAGACCTTCGTGGTTTTTCACAGTATCATTCTTGCTGTTTGTCCGCCGCGGCGGATGGCAATCCGTTCATTTTTTTTACATGGCATCGCCAACCTTCAAAGTAAATGTGGTAAGGTAAACTTGCACAACCCTTAACATAACAGCCAATACCTTCCCACTCAATTGCGTTGCCGTGACTTTAGGCACAGACCATCCACATTGCCAGCGGTACTTTTGACACATCAAATTATTCAACCATGGCAATAAACCCAAAAAATATGTTTAGCTTTTTAAAAAAGATTGCAGGAGGTGGTAACGATGCCACGCAACAAGCCATCACCAATGGTGCTATAATTATAGACGTACGTACACCTGCCGAATACAATACCGGCCATATAACGGGATCGAAAAACATACCACTGGACATCCTCAAACCTAACATAGCTATGATAAAAAAATGGCAGAAGCCGGTTATTACCGTGTGCCGCAGCGGAGCCCGTAGCGGTATGGCCAAAAGCATATTGTCTGCCGCAGGTATCCAAACAATTAATGGCGGCCCATGGACCAGTCTTGACAACAGCCGAATGAACCAGCCTAAGGCATGAAGTATTTACTAATTGCTCAATTGGCAGTTATGTCCGTAAGCCTGTTTGCCCAACAACCGCTTCAAAGTACAGCAGCCAGGGCCAACGACAGTACCCCGGTTATCAAGGCGCTGGCAAATGGAACCCTTGCCGGGGGGCTCCGCTACTTTTATATGGCCACCAATAACAGTGGGCAACTTCCTGACTTTTATGCGCATGCCCTTGGCGTATATTTTTCGTACCAAACAGGGGTATATAAAAAGTTTAGCGTAGGCACCGCCGCCAGCGCTATCACCCATATTGCCTCAAGCCTACAAGGGCCACCGGGCAAGCCAAACCGTTACGAGGTGGGTTTGTTTAATGTTGACAACCCGGCCGACAAATCCATCTTTTTTTTAAACGAGTTGTATTTGCAGTATCAACTAAAAACAGGCTTCGTTAAAGCTGGCAGGCAATTAATTAATACGCCATTTATTAACCCACAGGATGGCCGGATGGCGCCTACCTATGTGGCCGCTCTATACACCAAACAACAATGGATAAAAACGAGTGTTGAAGGTGGACTGGTCACCCACCTATTACCACGAAGCACGCAGCAATGGTATAATATTGGGGCATCGTTTGGTCGTTACCCGCAAGGCGTTTCAAGTGCCGGTACGCCTTTTAATTATGCGGACAATATTTTATCCAAAGCTATTTTACTTGCAGGCGCCACCCATCAATTTTTAACAGGTATTAAAGCCACGGTATTTAACCAATATGTGCATAATGTATTCAATTCTACCCTTTTGCAATTAGATGTTTATGATAACAACCACAACCACGAGTCTATTAAGCCCATAGCAGGCCTTCAATACATAACCCAGCAGCCTATAAACAACGGCGGCAATATCGATGCAGGTAAAACGTACTACCCATCGGCCAAATGGGCCAACGTACTTGGGGCAAGGGTTGGTATAGGCAATAGCGCCTGGGAGGCCTCTGTTAATTACACACATATATTTGGCAATGCACAATACCTTATGCCCCGCGAGTGGGGCCGCGACCCCTTTTACACTTTTTTACAAAGGGAACGCAACGAGGGGTTTGCCGGTGTTGATGCGTTGGTAATTAAAACCGCTTATTCGTTTAAAAAAGCAGGGCTAAAGACGGCCATACAAGCAGGTATTTTTTATTTGCCCGATGTAAAAAGTTTTAAGCATAACAAATACGGCCTGCCATCGTACCGGCAAATAAATACAGAGGTGCGGTATGTACCCAATTTTGTCAAAGGTTTTGAGCTTCAGGTACTGCATGTGTATAAAAAAGGCAGCGGCAATACCTATCTAAACCAACAGTATATTTTTAATAAGGTAGATATGGTTAATTTTCAAGTGGTTTTAAACTATCGCTGGCAACTAAAATTAAAAAAACAACCGCCCGGTAAAACCCGGTAATACTAGTATGCAAACGCTAAGGTCAAATTGGTTTATTGTTGTTCTTTCAATGGTTATTGTGGGGGTCATTCTACACCATCTATTGCAAACAACTTCACCTGTAAACACCGCCACCAAACCTGCCGATAGTTTATGGATAGCGCCCAGCCTGTTTAGCGATGTGGAAACCGCAGGCACCGAAAGGCAACTGGTAGCCTATGGCGAAGCGCTCATTGTGCACACTGCCCAATATCTTGGCCCCAAAGGTTCCGTATCGCAAACAACCAATGGCATGAACTGCCAAAACTGCCACCTCGATGGGGGTACCCGTGCCTGGGGCAATAACTACAGTGCAGTTGCCTCTACCTATCCAAAATTCAGGGAACGTAGCGGGCAGGTAGAAAATATTTATAAGAGGGTAAATGATTGCCTGGAGCGTAGCCTCAACGGCTTACCGTTAGATACTGCCAGCCGCGAAATGCAGGCCATTGCAACCTACATAAAATGGTTGGGCAAAAGTGTACCAAAAGGCACAAAACCAACAGGCGCAGGCCTTGAAAAACTGCCGTTTCCCGACCGTGCCGCCAGCCCCCTGATTGGCAAAAAATTATATGAGGAAAAATGCGCTAGCTGCCACCTCAATACCGGGGAGGGAGTATTGGCCGCAAACGGTAATATGTATCAATATCCACCGCTTTGGGGGCAGCACAGCTATAACGATGGTGCGGGGCTTTATCGCCTCTCAAACTTTGCCTCGTACATAAAAAACAATATGCCGTATAACCAGGCCAGCCACCTTAACCCGGCGCTGCAAAATATAGAAGCCTGGGATGTTGCTGCATACGTTAACAGCATGCCCAGGCCCCACCTTAACCAGTATGCCGACTATCCCAACATTGCTAAAAAACCCTTCGATACACCTTATGGCCCCTATGCCGATGCCTTTAACGAGCAACAACATAAATATGGACCGTACAAACCCATTGTTGCAGCCGGCAAATAAGTTTGTAACCAAAAAAGCAGGCAGGTTTTTTTTGGCAGTTACTTTTCAATCTTAACGCCTTTCCAAAACGCTACATACCCTTTTATTTGTTTGGCAGCCTCTTTAGGCTCGGGGTAATACCAGCCCGCATCTTTGTTCACTACACCATTTACATCAATAGAATAATACGAAGCTTTTCCCTTCCAGGGGCAGGTAGAGTGTGTATCGGTAGTGCTAAAAAATTCTTTTTTAATAGCACTGTCAGGAAAATAGTGATTGTTTTCAACCACCACAGTATCGTTGCTTTCGGCAATTATGGTATTGTTCCAAATAGCTTTCATATATATTTATTTTGCATTAAAACACCCGATGGCTGTTTTTTGTTGTACCAAAAATTTAACGACAGTTACTTTGGTCCAACATAAGTTTACACGCATACCGTAGAAATCTTTTAAAAAAACCAAAAACACCTTTGTGACTTTTGTCACTTTTCAACCCATACAATAGGCCCACATTTGCTAAGCTGGCAACATCAGCCTTATTTAAAATGCCAAATATTTGTATGGCAACATTTAAAGAAACAGTATTATATGACGGCTAAAAAGCCAAACCATAATTTTTTAAAAATAAACAACACAAAAAACAACATATGATAGAATTTATAAAACAGCCATGGACCTGGTATGCAGCCGGTATTCTTATTGGCCTTACTGTACCAGCATTGCTTATTTTAGGCAATAAACATTTTGGCATATCGGCCAACCTGCGGCATGTATGTGCCATTATATTGCCCCGTAACATCTCATTTTTTAAATACGACTGGAAGAAAGAGGTCTGGAATTTCTTTTTTGTAGTGGGTATACTCATCGGCTCGTTTTTAGCCGCTCAATACCTAACTAATTCTGCGCCGGTACAAGTGGCGCCTGCCTTGCTAGCCGAGCTAAAATTGTATGGTATAACCGATCATAGTTCAATGCTACCGCACGAACTCTTTTCTTTTAGCAGCCTGTTTACCCTGCGCGGATTTATTATGCTGGTAGTGGGCGGTTTTTTAGTAGGCTTTGGCACCCGCTATGCTGGTGGCTGCACCAGTGGCCATGCCATTATGGGCATCAGCAATTTGCAGGTACCCTCAGTTATAGCTACCATTAGTTTTATGGCCGGTGGTTTTATAATGGCCAACCTTATACTTCCTTATATTTTAAAATTATAAACCAACTATAATGCCCGAGATAATAAATAAAAAACCTATTTCTTTTAGCCCTTCCATTGCCGATACCGACTACGAGGTACGGTCGTTGGATACAGAGTGCATTAACGAGTCGCACCTGCGGCACAAATGGTATCACAACCTTAAATATGCCGTGGTAGGCATTTTGTTTGGCATTGCCTTTACCAAAGCCGAGGTAATATCGTGGTTCCGCATACAGGAAATGTTTCGCCTGCAAAGCTTTCACATGTATGGTGTAATAGGCACCGCCATTGCAATTGGCATGTTATCCATAGCCCTAATAAAAAAGTTTAACGTAAAAACTATTTATGGCGAGCAAATAAAATTTCATAATAAAAAATTTAATAAAGGCCAGGTATATGGTGGCCTGCTGTTTGGCTTTGGATGGGCCATGACAGGCGCATGCCCCGGCCCCTTGTTTGCACAAATAGGCGCAGGTTTTGGTGTTGTAATAGTTGTTTTAATTAGCGCAGTTGGCGGCACCTGGACCTACGGTTATTTCAGAGAAAAATTACCGCATTAAACCCCCATTTGATTAATCAACGGAAGGCGCTAATTATCAGAAGTTTGTTTGGTTTAAACCCATAAATGAATTACTTCAAAACGTTTAGCGGGTACCTTTAAACATTAAAACAAGTAAAATGACCGAGCACGAGATAAGTACCCGTTTTCCACTTTTTGAAAAAGAGCTGGTACAGAAAATTTTGGAAGTGGCCGACGTAAGGACTTTTGCCGGAGGCGAGCAGTTAATACGTACCGGCCAAAACATACGAAGCGCTATGCTGGTGTTAGACGGCATGGTTAAAATATACCGCGAGGACGACGATGGCGGTGGCGAATTTTTTATGTATTACCTTAATGCAGGCAAGGCTTGCGCAGTTACGTTGGCGTGCGGACCTGGCCGCGAAACCAGCGGACTTACCGGCAAAGCGGTGTTAGAAAGTACCATTATAAGCATACCTGTAAAATATGTTGACGAATGGATGGGCAAATACAAAAGCTGGGCACAATTTTCGGTGGCCACCTATCGCGAAAGGTTCGATGAACTATTGCTAACAATTGATCATATTGCCTTTCAACACATGGACGAACGCCTGATGTTTTACCTAAAAAGGCATAGCCAAAAATTTGGCAGCAATGTATTTACCCTATCGTTTACTGAAATTGCCCAGGACCTTAATAGCAGCCGCGAGGTTATAAGCAGGCTAATGAAAAAGTTATCCGAAAAAGGAGCGGTAAAACTATATCGCTCTCATTTTGAATTATTGGACATACATAAAGCCTTGTTGTGACAAGCATCACGAAATAAGCCATTGCCTTTGCACACCTTTGACTAAACAATTACAAAATGGAAATTGCAGGGTACATCGCTTCTCTATTAATTGGTATTTCGCTAGGCCTTATTGGTGGCGGAGGATCCATTTTAACCGTACCGGTTATGGTGTATCTATTTGGGCTGCAACCCATTTTAGCCACCTCCTATTCCTTGTTTATTGTTGGCTCGGCCAGCCTGGTGGGCGCCTTTAAAAATGCACGCAGGGGCCAGGTTAATAAAAGGGCGGTGATGGTGTTTGGCATTACCTCAATTTTGGTTGTGTTCATTACCCGCAAGTTTTTATTACCGGCAATACCAAAAAACCTTTTTACCATAAACGGTTTTACTATTACCGGGTCTTTACTAATTATGTTGCTTTTTGCAATACTTATGCTGGTAGCATCCATAAGCATGATACGTACCCACATGGTAGTAACAGGCACAAACGATAGGGAAACACATTCGCATACCGGCCAGTTAACCCTGTATGGTATATTTATTGGGTTGGTAACTGGGCTGCTGGGTGCCGGCGGCGGATTTTTATTAATACCGGTACTTGTTTTACTGCTAAAGCTGCCAATGAAATCGGCCATTGGCACCAGCTTGTCTATCATTGCGCTTAATTCGCTAATTGGCTTTACCGGCGACCTGGGGCATTATTCAATCGACTGGAAGTTTTTAATAATAATAACTGGCATTGCTATAGCAGGCATTTTTATGGGCAGCCAACTAAGCAAAAAAATAGAGGGCGAAAAATTAAAAAAAGGGTTTGGCTGGTTTGTTTTAATCATGGGTATCTACATTATTGTAAAAGAAACAATCTTAAAATAAAAGGTAGTTTTTGTTGAATAAATTTTAACAAATTTTGTATAGCGGCTTTTAAAATAGCAGCCTGTTCCGCTGGCAAATTGCAGTCATTAACAAAATTTTTCCAACACAAAAAAATAATAAACCGGCTTAAATAGGCCTATAAAAAGCATTAAGTACCATTTGCAAACAATTGTATTATCTGTAAAAAAAAATAAAATGAAAATAGAACAAATTTATACGGGCTGCCTTGCACAAGGTGCCTACTACATTGAAAGCGAAGGCGAAGCAGTAGTAATTGATCCGCTTCGCGAAGTGGACAGCTATTTACAAAAAGCCGCCAAAAACAAGGCAACAATAAAGTATGTTTTTGAAACACATTTTCATGCCGACTTTGTATCGGGCCACCTTGACCTAAGCAGGCAAACCGGTGCACCTATTGTGTATGGCCCCAATGCTGAACCCAGTTTTAAAGCCCATGTAGCCACCGATGGCGAAGTTTTTAAAGTAGGAAAGGTGCAGTTTAAAGTATTGCATACCCCCGGACACACCATGGAAAGTAGCTGCTATTTATTAAGCGACGAAAACGGAAAAGACGTTGCGCTTTTTAGCGGTGATACGCTTTTTATAGGCGATGTAGGGCGGCCCGACCTTGCACAAAAAGCAGCACATATGACGCAGGAACAGCTGGCTGCTACCTTATATCAATCGCTACAGACCAAAATAATGCCATTGGCTAACGATATTGTGGTGTACCCCGCGCATGGCGCCGGTAGCGCATGTGGTAAAAACATGAGCAAAGAAACCAGCGATACGCTGGGCCATCAAAAGCTTACCAATTATGCCCTTCGCGCCAGCATGACAAGCGAGGAGTTTGTAAAAGAAGTAACCAATGGTTTAGAGGCACCACCCGCCTATTTTCCACTAAATGTAAAAATGAATAAAGAAGGCATAGAAAGCGTGGCCGAGGTAATGAAGCGGGGTAACCACGCATTAAGTCCCAATGCATTTGAAACCGCCGCCAACCAAACAGGTGCGCTTATTTTAGACACCCGCGACGCGCAGGTTTTTGCAAAAGGCTTTATTCCAAATGCAATTAATATTGGTATTGATGGAAGTTTTGCCCCATGGGTTGGTGCACTAATACCCGACATACAACAGCAACTATTATTGGTAACCGAAGTGGGCCGCGAAGAAGAAGTGATTACGAGGCTGGCTCGTGTAGGGTACGACTTTACGATTGGTTACCTTGATAATGGTTTTGACAACTGGAAAAATACAGGCAGGGAGGTAGATTTTATTGACACTATTTCAGTTGACGATCTGGCGGCCAAAGACCTTGCTGTATTAAATATTCTAGACGTTCGCAAATATAGCGAATACCAAAGCGGGCACGTGACCGGTGCAAACAACGTAGCACTGGATGAAGTAAACGACCACCTTGCTTTGCTAAATAAAAATGAAACCTATTTTGTGCATTGCGCCAGCGGCTACCGCTCAATGATATTTAATTCAATTTTAAAAGCCCGTGGCTTTGATAATTTAATTGATATAAAGGGTGGCTTTAAAGCCATTAAAGAAAGTGGCAAAATACCGGTAACCGATTATGTTTGCCCTTCCACTTTAGTGAGCTAATAAGTTGTTAATTAATTTAATTTTAACCAAAGGGCCAGAAGTAAAATTTCCTGGCCCTTTTTAATTTCTCTTCATAAAAAAATTAAAAAGGAAATTTTTTTGCCTTTATACCCAAAAAGATGGCCGGTTTGCATTGCTAAAAGCCAACTACAAAAACAATTCTTTTCCCTATTAAAATATGCACGAAGGCAAAATATAAGATTTAATAGTTACTCCAATTCATCAATAAATTCTTTTAATTTATTTAGATGTTTTCCATAAGCCACCTTCATCATTAACCGGGCAAGGTAATAGCATGCAGGTACTAAAATAGCCAGTGTTATGGCAAGTATAATAACCATATGCGGATTATATAAAAACTCCTCTATTGTTTTACCCGACCCTATGTGTCCGCCATATACAAAACCACCTGCCGCGGCCACCGGGTATACAAATACGCCCACCCGCTGTTGTATTTTACACCAGTTCATAAAACTATTGTAGTGGCGTACTATTTCAGCTTTCAGGCTTAATTCGGGCGATATAAAATTGCTGGTATTTTTATACAATCGCCATGTTTCAATTGCCAGCCACGTATTAAATGCAATCATAACCGCCAGCGCAATTAGTACCTGCCAAAGCGTAATATAAAATGCAAGGGCAATGTACCCGGCGGTAATTACAAAGGCGTACGCCAACCCAATAAGCAGGTTGGTTCTCATTTTTTTTAATGGTAGTTTAGACCTTATTTTCTGCAATCGTTCGTGCTCAAATAAATTGTTGAGGTCATCGTCGGCAGAGTCACTGTTTTTCCAGGTGCTTTCAATATCCATCACACGTTTTTTAAAATGTTGGCAAGTTGTTGTTTGGCTCTGTGCAACTTTACGCCAACCGCGTTGGCTGTAATGCCCAGTATTTCGCTCATTTCATTATTTCCATATCCATCAAGGTGTAGCGATACTATGGCCCGCTCAGTTTCGGGTAACGTACGTATGGCTTTGTACAATCGTTCAGCATCATCGTTATGTGTAGTAGTTAACCGGTCTTCAAATTGCCCGGTATCATCGGTATAAGTTATCTTTTTTACTTTTCTGTTGAGCGTAAAAATGGTGTTAAGGCATAACCGGTATAACCAGGTACTAAACTTACTATCGCCCCTAAAATTTGGGAAGGCTTTCCATGCCTGCAAAACAATTTCCTGGTAAATATCCTTCTTGTCTTCGTCCGATTGGGCATACACATGCACCAGCTTATAAATGATGGCCTGGTTTTGTTTAAGTAGCGATAAAAAAGCTTGTTCACTCAAAGTAGCAGCAGTATATAATGTTCAGTTGTTTAAAATAAACCAAAATACAGGTTTGGTTTTACTTTCCGGAAATCAAAAAACCAAAAGCTATAAACAACGTCAGCAAGTGAACTATCATCCAGATACGCTGATACATTGGGCGTTTTGACGATGTTACAGACTTGTCAAACGGATCGAATACCAGCGCTATGCCAAAATTAGAAACTGCTGAGCCCAGGTCGCCTTTGACAAAGAAATATATTGAAACCAATACAAAAAGGCCATAGGCCCAGCGGTTTACAACAACCGGCCCTTGTTTGGCCGGCATTTTGGTTGATTTAGCTGCCTCTTTCATATACTTTTTTATTATTAGTGGCAGTTGTAACCGTAATATTACACTTACAAGAACTATTATTTTGTAGCACATCAATTACCTGGCAGGCAAAAAAAGCGATAAAACTTTTTTACTAAATAAGCACCTGTTACCACCAATGCCACGCCTGCAAGCCTTTGCCAGTTAATATTGCGCAATGGCAATTGTAAAATACTAAATTGATCAATTACGACAGCCGATAACACCTGACCCGTCAATACCCACACTGTACATTACTAATACCCGGTTTGGGCGTACAAATTGTTAGTCATAAAAATATAATTACCAACCAACATTCTGCCCAGGTAACTACACCGGCTAAAAAATAGTTTCTGATACCTCAAAAAAGTCAGTAAAAAAGGTTTCTATTCAAAAAGAAGGTATTGAACAAAGTACCACCCCACGCCGGATGCAGCTTAACTGACACTGGTAAAGAGGCGGTAAAGATCTTTAAAGTAAATTGCAAATGTAGGCTTGTACTTATGAAGCAGCGGCAAGTAGTTTAGGAAGCTTTGCAGGAAAGCTATAAGCCCAAAAACCTACAAAAGTGAATGATGATCCGCTATTTATAACACGCAATGCTTAATATTAAATGATGATAAGAAAAGCTAAATAAAATTACCAACCGTATAAGTGTGCAACCTCTATGGATGTAGAGGCAGGCTGCAACGACTGATGAAAACAGCTATAAGCCCGGTTCCAAAATATCAGCACCAAATTGCGGATAGTCATTAAAAAGTATATAATTAATGGGCTACTTCAGTTTGATGTCCAAGCTGTCGGGCGTCCATTATCTGTTCAAAATTGGCCTCGGCCCAGGTAGCCAGTTGTAACAATTGGCGCAAAAGGCTTTCGCCTAAAGGGGTAAGACAATATTCAACTTTTGGCGGTATTTCTGCAAAAAGTGTCCGTTGAACAATACCGTCGTGTTGAAGCGATCGTAAAGTGACCGTTAACAATCTATGCGATATGCCGTTAATGTTGGCCGACAACTCATTAAACCGCATGGTTCCTTTTTTTCCTAATACTAATACGGTGTACATGGACCACTTGTCGCCATAGCTGGCCATAATATCCTTTATGGGGCAAACTTTATTTTTAACGCACTCTCCGGTAAATATGGTTAAAATCTTTTCTTTCTCTTCTAAACTTATTGGCATTATCAATGTTTTAACTCTGACACTTAAAATAAAAATGTAAAGATAACAATACCGACTTACTTTAAGTAACTAGGTAAATTATAATAACTACCTTTACTCATTATTTAATCTGTATTTATTTCAGGTTTGTGAAAAATACGACGTTTCAAAAAAAACAGAACGGGGAAAATGTTCCCCGATAAAAAATTTCACATTATCTTAATTGCCCTTTAATCTGGTTTTACCAGCATAAAGTTGAAACAAATTAACGTAATGGAAATAATGGACGGAGAGGAAGAAAACCGCTATTTTCCACATAAAGCAACCGGAAATAGTCAATTTATGGGTTTCTTCCATTGTTTTGCGGCGTGGAATGATATTTCTGCAACATT
Source organism: Chitinophagales bacterium (assembly GCA_038247635.1). Taxonomy (GTDB): domain Bacteria; phylum Bacteroidota; class Bacteroidia; order Chitinophagales; family Chitinophagaceae; genus Segetibacter. The sequence goes on along the minus strand of JBBRUR010000014.1, from coordinate 63,911 downwards.
GGTAGCGGTATATATAAAAACACCGCTGCCTTAGGAAAAACCACCGTTAACATATTAGCAAGTTGCAAAAACGCTTTATTAGAAATATTAAACCGTAATTCGCAAAAAAAGCATTTGCCATAGCAGCAAACAGGCAATTTAATGTTATAGTGGTAGCGGCTGCCACCAGCAAGCGTGTTAATGCTACATAAATGAAAGCATTTTATAGCTACGACCAAGATAACATATTACAATAAAAAGATAAAAGGGACTGTAACAAACAACTTTCTGCCCTCAGTCTACCGCGACTACTAAAATGACTGGTGGCCCAAATTGCCTAAAGTAGGGCGCCAAAAAGAAAAACTGTTCATCGTACAGTAAAACAAACGATGATTTATTTATGAAAAAAGCTGAAGTAATTGAGGTAACTCCCTCTAAAAAAATATTCGTTGGAAAAGCCGACGCACCTATTACGCTGGTAGAATTTGGCGATTATGAAAGCGAGGCTTGTGCAAAAGCCAACATAGCAGTTACAAAAATATTAGAAAATTATCCTAACGAAGTAAAGTTTGTTTTCAGACATTTTCCTTTGCTGAAAGTGCATCAAAAGGCGCACAAAGCTGCTGAAGCAAGTTTGGCTGCTGCCCAGGAAGGCAAATTTTGGGAAATGCACAACGAGCTTTTTGCCAACCGTCATAGCCTTGGCATTATAAGCCTTAAAAGCCATGCCCGCGAAGTTGGCGTAATTAGCAAGCGTATTTTAGACGACCTGATAAGCAGCTTTTTTGGCGTTTATGTGCAGGATGACCTAAAAGAAGGGAAAAATTTGGGTATAACAGAAGTACCTACGTTTTTCATAAATGGTAAACTATTTACAGGCGAACCGGTTTTTGCGGCCCTTAATTTGGCTATTGAGCAAAAGCTGCAGGAATTGCAGGCAAAGCAGCGGAAAAAAGCGGCCTAAACTTAAAACTACCCAGTTATGAAAGTTGAAATTTGGAGCGATGTGGTTTGCCCATTTTGTTATATCGGCAAACGCAAATTTGAAAAGGCTTTAAACCAATTTGCAGCTAAAGATATAGTGGAAATAGAGTGGAAGAGTTTCCAGCTGGACCCTGAGATGGACAATACCGAAGGTTTAAATGTGCACCAATACCTTGGTAAACGCAAGGGTGGTACTACGGCTGACGGCAAACGAATGAACGACCAAATGTCGGCAATAGCTTTTGAGGTTGGTCTTGAATACAATTTTGATAAGGCCATTATTAATAATACCCTAAATGCCCATAGGCTTCTGCATTTTGCCAAAACAAAAGGCGTGCAGCATCAAATGAAGGAGCGCATTTTTAAAGCCTTTTACACCGAAGGATTAGATGTGGCCGATATTGATACATTGGCTACTCTTGCAGCCGAAGTTGGACTAAATGCGGTTGAAACGAAAGAAATATTAACCTCAGATGTCTATACTATCGAGGTATTGGGCGACCAGCAGCAGGCCTTTAAAATAGGCGTTCAAGGAGTTCCCTTTTATGTTTTTAACAACAAATACGCAGTTAGTGGCGCCCAGCCGACCGAAGTATTTGCGCAGGTATTGCAAAAGGTTTTGGACGAAGAAAAACCTACCCCGGTGACCGAACCCGCTAATGGATTTTGCGACGTAGACGGTAATTGCAATTAATTTTTTTATATAAGCATTTTGTTTGCCCCTTGTTGTTTTTGAAAAAAAGCAATATTGGGGTGGCACTTGTTTTGAATTATTTTATCAATAGCGCAGGTAAAATAGCTGTTGTAATAAATTACACCGTCAATCAAAAAATTTAATAGAGAATTCAATTTTTTGATTTAAAGCCGGAAAGAAATCTACACCCGGCAACATACCTGCTACCCGCTTCACAAAAAATTAAATAAATATAATCATGAACATATTAATGGTGTTGACCTCGCATAGCGAACTAGGAAATACCGGAAAAAAAACCGGTTTTTGGATAGAAGAATTTGCTGCGCCATATTATGTATTCAGCGATGCAGGTGCTGATGTTACTATTGCTTCGCCAATTGGTGGGCAACCACCTGTTGATCCTAAAAGTGAAGCAGCCGATGCACAAACAGCCGCTACCAAAAGATTTGATGAGGATGAAGCTTTGCAGGAGAAACTTGCGCATACAAAAAAGTTAAGCGAAGTATCGGCTGGTAGTTATGACGCGGTGTTTTACCCCGGCGGCCACGGCCCCATGTGGGACCTTTATAACAACGCCGAAAGTATTTTGCTAATACAAAGCTTTTGGAATGCCAAAAAGCCCGTTGCCGCAGTTTGTCATGCCCCTGCTGTTTTGCTAAACGTAACCACCTTTAATGGTGAACCCCTGGTAAAAGGCAAAAAAGTTACCGGCTTTACCAACACCGAAGAAGAAGCGGTAAAATTGACCAAAGTGGTTCCCTACCTTTTGGAAGATGCCTTAAAAGCAAAGGGAGCCATTTATAGTAAGCAGGACAATTGGGGAAGTTATGTAGTGAGAGATGGTTTGCTTATTACCGGACAAAATCCCGCCTCCAGCAAGGAGGCTGCCCACGAAATGCTGAAACTGTTAGAAAAATAAACACCTTGACCTAAATATGCAAACACAAATAAAGTAGTACTGATTACTGATGCATCGTCGGGTTTTGACAAACAATTGTTGGTAGAAGCAGCCAGAACAGGCCTCACCGCTATTGGTACCGTTAGTAAACCCGAACAGGTAAATGACCTTGACAGCCTGGTTTGGGGGACACTGGTTTGGTTACCTGCTTGATGTGAACGATTTGGTTTATAAAACCCTTTAAAGAATCGTAACCCGTTTTGGCCGGTTAAATATAATTATAAACAATACAGGTAACGGGCTAATAGGTGCTGTGGAAGAAACCACTATGCAAGAAGCCCGAATGCAAATGAAAACAATTTTTTGGTGCACTTTCAGTAACGCAGTCAGCTATACCGCACCTGCTAAAATAGGGCGGTGGTAATATTGTTCAGTTTTCGAGCATGGCCGGGCTGTTAGGCACACCGGGTTTAGCAATGTACAATGCCAGCAAATTTGCGTAGACAGGTTTAAGCGAGGCGCTATGATTAGAACTGGCACCGATTAACATTCACGTTACGATACTGGAGCCGGGGCCTTTTCGTACAGAGTGGGCCGCCGGTTGAATAAAGTTTACACATAAACAACTGCCCGGTTACGAAGCCACTGCCCTTAAAACCAAAAGCACAATAACTGGCTATAGCGGCCGGCAACCCGGTTAAAGGTGCACAGGCAGCGCTGCAAATACTGGACAATAAAAATCCACCTTTAAGGTTGGTGTCAGGTACCGAAGCATTACAAAGGCCACGCACCAAAATACCGCAGTTACAAAACGACTTTAATATATGGGATGCCCTAAGTAACATTACCGACTTTAATATTTAGAAGTTGATTTAAAACCGTATAGTTGAATATTAGCTGACTTTTTTTAAAATTGTTTATAAATGTAAAATTTTTCTGTCCCAAAGCACAACGTTAACCTAACCGTTTTTTTTTGAGGGACGAGCATTTGATTTTTAAGCGACATTCTTGTGTCACTCACTTATACGGCATCTTTTTATGCGTCAGTTCTACATATTAGTGAGCAGTTTTAAATGAACAATTATTAGAGGATAAAATCCAAATTAGTTATTGAGATGGTTAACAGTCCATTAAGCTAATACCAATACCCCGTAAGGGTTTTATGGTCATTGTCTAATGCTGAAGTTGAGGCCAATGGGTTTTAAGGCACCAGCCATTTAATTACAAAACAAAAGGCATCTATTACCTTCAAAACAGATCTATCTAAATACATTTGAACAATCTTTTAGTACGGCGTATCTCATTCCTAATTTTTAAAAGAAAAAAATATGCAATCATTAAAAAATAAAATTGCGCTGGTTACCGGTGCAGGTAAGGGCATTGGCAAAGCAGTTGCGCTGGCGCTGGCAGCCGAGGGTGTAAATGTTGGTATTTTGGCCCGTACCGAAAAAGACCTGGTTGCTTTGGCCGACAAAATTAAAACAATGGGTGTTAAGGTAGCGTACGCTACCGCCGATGTAAGCGACATGAAGGCAGTCAACATTGCCATCGGCTCCATTACTGCCGAACTGGGCGATATTGATATTTTAATAAACAACGCTGGCACGGGAACCTTTGGAAAATTTTTAGACCTCGCCCCTGCCGATTGGGAGCAACAGGTAAAAGTAAACCTGTTTGGCGTGTACTATGTAACCCGTGCAATATTACCAGCCATGATTGAGCGCAAAAGTGGCGATATCGTAAATATTTCTTCAACTGCCGGCAAAAACGGTGCCTCGGGCACCAGTGCTTATAGTGCCAGTAAATTTGGCGTAATTGGTTTAAGCGAAAGCTTAATGCACGAAGTACGCAAGCACAACATTCGCGTAACCGCACTTGCCCCAAGTACCATTGTTACCGACCTTGCCCAAAGCGCCAACCTTATTACAGGCGACGAAGAAAAAGTGATGCACCCCGAAGATTTTGCCGAATTAATTATTGCACAACTAAAATTACATCCTCGTTTGTTGATCAAAGAAGCCAGTATATTTTCAACCAATCCATAGCTTTCAAAAATTACCTGAACAATAAAATAATCAAATTTTAAAGAAAATAACCGATGATAGCGCTGACCACTATATTTTTGAAACTGCAGTTGACAAAATGTTGAAGGCAGACTTTGGAATGCACGGTCAATAGTATAATAAAAAAATAATCAATTTATTAAAACCAATAGAATGTCGACCCATGGTTGGCATTTTTTGTAAGTTGCCGTTAATAATCTTAATAATTCCTGCGTTTACTAAATTCAAACTATATGAGCCAAAAGTTTATTTCAACTTTAATAATTTTAGTTTTGATGGCTTTATTTGTTAGCGTAAAGGCACAGCAGGCCGACAGCCTCATGGTGCACCTTACCACCAAATGGAACAATGCCAAAGGCTATACGCTGGCCATGGCCCAACTAATGCCAGCCGACAAATACAGCTTTAAACCTGTACCCGACGAAATGAGTTTTGAGGAGCAACTGCTGCACATTGCCAATAATATGGAGTGGTTAAGCAGATCGTTTCTTGGAGTTACAACCGCTAAAGACACACTAAAATACCATGGTAAAATGCAGGTAATGGAAAGGGTGAACCGTGCCTATAATACTGCCCTTGCAGCACACCACGCATTATCATCAACCCAAATGAACGAAAGCGTTTCTTTTTTTGCAGGTCCAAAAACCCGCCAACAAATGCTGGTACTTATGCACGACCACCAGGGGCATCATGCCGGCCAACTAATTGTTTACCTAAGGCTAAATGGATTAAAACCGCCTGCCTACATTGGCTGGTAAAGGCTAAAAAGCATACACATGGTACTTTTTAATTCAGCTAAATGGCTGAATTTTTTCGTGAAACAAAAAACTATCCCGGTTGCCTTAATAATTTTTCTCTTAACAATTCCACTAATTCGGCCAACGAGTTTTGGTTGTTTATTTCTGCGGCGCTAACCAGTACCGATGCCTGTTGTCCATTGCTTAGCAATATGGCAGGCAAAGGCAGGTTGACCGGGGAATACTGCCGTTGATAAGTGTCTTTATGCAAAGCTTTCTTTTCCATTGGCAGGCTGTCAAGTAACTGCGTCCACGCTGGCTTTGGGCCAAAACTGCCAAATGCCAAATAACACAGTCTGCAAGGGTACGATACCGGAAAAAATTCTTTGTGAACAATATCGGCCAGTCCCGGGTAAATGCCCCCGTAGGCATTATATACTATAATAAGGGTAGGCTTTGTTTTACTTTTTAACGGTATCTCTACTACCGGTATTTTACTATCGGGGCCAGAGCGTAAGTAACGTATGCCGTCGGCCACTGCAGCAATGGCCATTGTGCCAACCATTATATAAGTTATAATAGATTTTGCCTTCACAATCGCCTTACATTTTTTGGGTGAGTTTTTCGGCCAGTTCAATTACGCTGCTAACTACCATAGTAGGTTTTGGAGCAAGCGTATAAACCGACTGACCTTTCCGGGCTATAAATACGGCTTGTAAACCAGCTGCCATAGCGCCTGCTACATCCCAACCATGGGCGGCTACCATTGTAACCTGTTCACGCGCAACGCCCAATTGTTCGGCTGCATATTGGTAGGTAATTGCTGCAGGTTTGTAGTGCTGCATTGCATCTATACTTAATGCTTTTTCAAAAAAACCATTAATACCTGCAAATTCAAGTTGTGCATGCATAGTAGTGGTGGGCGAATTGGTTAATACAGCCAGCCTGTATCCTGCCTGTTTTAGTAGGGTTAGCCCTTCCACCACATCGGCGTGGCAGGGCAGTATTTTAATAACAGATAGTGTTTCCTTTTTTTGTTCGGGGGTAATAGTAACCCCAAATGTATGTGCCGCCATGGACAGCACGGCATTGGCAATAATCTGAAAATCGTGGTAAGTGCCCGTACAATTATCTACCAACGAATATTGCAACAACATGCCAAACCACACCGAAAAAGCCTGTTGGTTTTGTAACAAGTCATTTACACGTTGTTTTAACGGCTGCATGTTTAGCAAGGTTTCATTTACATCAAATAACAATACCTGCATTGCTTTCAATTTTACTTGTTTCTGACGGTACTAGAACTATTCCGCACGGGTTCGTTCCTTTATTTTGGTGTAGGTAGAATATATGCCATACAATATCATTGCCGCTACAAATACATATACCCATATCGGAATATTTTTACCAGCAATTATTAAATATAGATAGGCCGAAACAAAACACAAGCCAGTTAGCAACAATGGTATAGTAAAGTTTTTTTTAGCCCGCATTCGCTTAATGGTCCACGCAAGGCATAAAAAAAACAAAGGGATAGCGCCCACGTAAATAGTACCAAAAATATAGGGATTAACCCCGTAATTTTTGCCCAGACTTAAAAACCATTCCTGTACGTCGTTAAACCAACTCATTAGCTAAATATTTTAAAGGCGGTTTGCAACAAGTTTTTAACAAGGCTTGTCAGCCCCTTCGATTTATAATTAACCATTAATTTTTGGTTTATACGACTTGCTACCGGGTAAGGATAAATTTTATTAAAAATGGCATTGATAGATAAGCCCTCAGTATTGGCCAGTATTAACTCCTGAATTAAATCGCCGGCACCCGGCGCAACCATGGTACCACCCAATATTTTTTGTTTTCCCAGCAGGGTTTTTTTGCTTATAAACAGTACCAGTTTCCCATATTGATAGGCATCGGTCACCGCCCGGTCATCTTCAATAAAGCGCTCTTCTATCCGCAGGTATCCAATTCCCTTTTTTTTAAGTTGTTGTTCGTTTAAACCAAAAGTGGCCACCTCGGGGTCGGTAAAGGTTACCCACGACATATTATTATTATTCAACGATTTTTTAAGCGGAGAAAAAAGATTGTTTAAAATGATGCGTGCATGAAATTCAGCGGCGTGCGAAAACATAAGGTCGCCCGCTACATCGCCACACACATACACCTGCTTGTTGGTTGTTTGCAAATATTGGTTCTTTACAATACCACCATCTTTTACTTCTATGCCTGCATTATTTAACTGTAATGTATCAAGGTGTAGTTTACGACCAATACCAACAAATACCGCATCAAATTCAATCGTTTTTTCGTGCCCATCGGCCATTTTAATAACAGCACTATTTGAAGAAGTGAAGTGTGTGACGCTTGCCGAAGTAATGATCTTTATCCCTTCCTTTATTAACTGATTGGCTAATACCTCCGTTACTACCACATCATCGCCAGGTAAAATATGATGGCCGTGTTGTACCATGGTTACGCTGCTTCCCAGCCGGCTCATAGCCTGCGATATCTCGATACCTATGGGGCCACCACCAATTACCAGCAGCCGTTGCGGCAATTGGCTGGCTTTAAAAATATTTTCATTGTCATAATACTTTACCAAATCAACCCCCGGCACTTCCAGCCTTTTTGGTTTCGATCCGGTAGCTATCACAATTCGCTTACCCTTATATCGGGTGCCATTTACCTCTATTTCGTTGTTCCCGGTAAAATGAGCAAAACCAAGTGCAACGTCTACACCCTGCTCTTTCAGCCACCCCGCATTTTCATGATCCCTAATCAGTTCCTGCCTTTCGTATACATAGCGCAGTGCTTTTTGTATATCCACCTCGCCATGTACTTCCAGGCCAAAGTTGGCTGCCTGCCGGGCATTGTGTATCAGTCGCGATACATGTATCAACGCCTTGCTGGGCACACATCCGTCGTTAAGGCAATCGCCCCCAATATTGTTGTCGGAAATACTAACCATTAAAACTTTAAACCCCGTGGTGGCCATAAATAAACCAACACTAAGGCCACCCGAACCTGACCCAATTACGATAATATCAAAAAGTTTTTCACTCATATGTATTGCCTTTACCTAATTACAAAATCAAGCCATAAAAATAAATTACTGTAACGACGAGTAAAATGATAGCGCCTTGCAACAACTGATAACCAATTAATTGCTTCTCTGTCGAATAAATTAAAAATTTGATGAAAAGAAATTAAACAATCAAAAAAAATCATAAATTTTTATAAACCAATTGAATAGTTTTTGTTAATTAATGTATAATTTACGGTTGTTAACGGTCTATACATAAACTAAAACTACTTGCTATGAAAGTATCTCTACCGCAATCCCGCGGTCGTCTTTTTTTGAGTGATTCTACCAAAAAAAAGACCCTTCTCTGTTTTTCGTTTTTTGTTCTGTTTCTTTTATTTAGTCAAATCGTCTCGGCCCAAAAGGTAAGCGGTGTAGTAACATCCGGAGACACCGCGCTGGTCGGTGTAACTGTTTTTTTAAAGGGATCTAAAAATTCTACCTTAACTGATGCCAACGGGCGATTTAGTATTAGTGCGCCAGGTACCGGCACATTGGTATTTACTTCAATGGGATTTAAAGAAATGTCAATGCCCATTAACAACAGGGCCGACATTTCAATAATTCTTACTGCCTCCATTCAGCAAATGAACGAGGTGGTGGTAGTGGGTTACGGTACCCAAAAAAAGGTAACTGTTACGGGTGCGGTTGCCAGTGTAAGAGGTTCCGATCTTGACAAATCGCCTACGGTAAACCTTTCTAACTCATTGGCCGGCCGCCTTCCGGGAGTTACTGCCATACAGGCCTCGGGCGAGCCGGGTTTTGATGGTTCAACTATTAGGATACGCGGTACCAACACATTGGGCAACAGCGGCCCATTGATTGTTATTGACGGTATTCCCGACCGGGCCGGTGGCATTGACAGGCTGAACCCTGCCGATATTGAAAGTCTGACCGTTTTGAAAGATGCGTCTGGCGCAATTTATGGTGCCCGTGCTGCCAATGGAGTAATATTAATTACCACCAAGCAGGGTAAAACCGGCAAACCCAGCGTGTCGTACGACTTTAGTAATGGTTGGCAACAACCTACGGTAATTCCCAAAATGTCAAATTCGGCGCAGTATGGCGAGCTTTTAAACGAGCAGGTTATGTTTAGTAACGTGCCTTTCGAGCAATGGACCAATGCCTGGGCTGCCTTAAAAACTACAGGTACCTATTTGCGTACCGATAATAATGTTCGTGTTAACGCCTTTTATACTCCGCAGGAAATACAAAAATTTAAGGACGGATCGAGCCCCCTGACCAATCCAGACACTGACTGGTACAAAGCGGTGTTTAAAAACTGGTCGGGCCAGCAGCAACATAGCCTTCAAATAAGTGGCGGAACGGAAGCGGTCAGGTTTCTTGCATCGCTGGGCTACCAAAACCAGGATGCTTATTACAAAAACTCGGCAACAGGTTACCAGCAATACGATATGCGTCTTAACCTTGACGCCAAGATTAATAAATACATCAGTGCTAACATTGGCTTAACTGCCCGCGAAGAATATAGATTTTTTCCAACGGTAGGCGCAGGTTCTATTTTTAGGATGTTAATACGTGGCAAACCAACCGAAATAGCAGTATGGCCAAATGGCTTACCAGGCCCGGATATAGAAAATGGAGAAAATCCTGTTGTAATTACTACCGGCGCTACCGGTTACGATAGAAACAAAAGAGATTATTTTCAAACCAACGGCCAGGTAGAAATTCTGAACCCGTGGATAGCTGGTTTAAAATTTACCCTGCAGGGGGCAGCCGATAAATTTATATCACGCAATAAACGTTTTCAAACACCATGGTCATTGTACACATGGGATAAAGTATCGTTTGAACCCGATGGTACCACTCCTAAACTAACAAAAACGGTCAGGTCAACCTTTCCTGACCCCCAGTTACGCTTAACAAGCGAGGAGGAATTGCGTATTACCCTTACCGGATTGGTAAATTACGACAAGGTGATTGCACAAAACCACAACATTGCTATATTAGGTGGCATTCAAAAAGAAACCCGCGCGGGTGACAACTTTTTTGCTTTCCGCCGCAATTTTATCTCACCCGCTATTGACCAGTTAAATGTAGGAGGAACAGTTCAACAGGATGTTGGTGGAACCGGATTTGAAAATGCACGGTTAAGTTATTTTGGACGGGTGGCTTACAATTATAAGGAGAAATACCTTGCCGAATTTGTTTGGCGTCAAGATGGTTCATATATTTTTCCTGAAGACAAGCGTTTTGGATTTTTTCCTGGCCTATTATTGGGCTGGAACGTGACCAAGGAGAAGTTTATGACCAACGTTGGTTTCATAAACAACCTTAAATTGCGTGGCTCGTATGGCGAACTAGGAAACGACCGCCTAAACCTGCCCGACTATGCCTACTTGTCTACCTACTCACTTAGCGGTGTACAGGTAATTAATGCTCAACAGGTACGCACCCTTTCCGAAGTCCGTGTTCCCAATCTTGATTTTACTTGGGAAGTAGCCAAAAATGCAAACCTGGGCATTGAAGGATCGTTGTTTAACAACAAGGTATTTTTTGAATTTGATTTGTTTAAAAACCAGCGGGATCAAATATTGATACAGCGTGCTGGTTCTACTCCTCAAAGTTCGGGCATAACTACTTTACTACCACCGGTTAATGCTGGTAAGTTGGAAAACACGGGTTATGAGTTTAGGGTAGGTTACAATGGTAAAGTCAAAGATGTGACCTTTAACGTAGCGTTTAACGGGGGCTTTACCAAAAACAAAATAATATTCTGGGACGAAAACCCTGGAGTTCCTGAGTATCAGAAAGCAACCGGCCATCCTTTTGGTACCAATGGATTTGCATTTCTTGCTTATCAGTATGATGGGGTATTTAAAGATGCCAAGGAAATTGCAGATAACAAACTTGATTACAGTGCAGCCGAAAGAGCGCTTCGCCCCGGCGATATGAAATTTAAAGATGTGAATGGCGACGGAAGAATTACCGATTTGGATGCTGTTCGCCTTGATAAAACACGCGATCCAAGGTTTACCGGCGGTGTTACATTAAACGTGTCGTATAAAAGTTTTGACATGTCGGTCCTTTTCCAGGGGGCGTTGGGCGGCCAGCAGTTGTTAAACTTTAACGAAACCGGCGAGTTTGGCAACTGGCTTCAATACGGTTATGACAATCGTTGGTCGGTTGATAACCCCAGCAGCGAACATCCACGACTGGTAAGCCGCACTAATCGTTATTATACCAACAGTTTTAGAAATAATACATATTGGTTAAGAAGTAATAACTATCTGAGGTTTAAAAACTTTGAGATTGGTTATACCATGGGCCCCGAAGTTGGAAAGAAAATAGGCATTAGCCGGTTGCGCCTCTATGTAAACGGACTAAACCTTGCCACATGGGATGAACTGGGCATTTGGGATCCTGAGGCTACAGCCGAAAATGGCTATGCCTATCCACAATCACGAATCATTAATACCGGTGTACGGGTAACCTTTTAATTATATCAATCATGAAAAAAACACATCAATTAACAATGCTTACAATACTCCTGTTGGGCGCTTTGCTTGCCGGGTGTAAAAAGGATTTTTTAAACACGCAGCCGCTGGACCAGATATCTGCAAGCGAAACCTGGAAAGATCCGGCGCTGGCAGAAGCTTTTGTAACAGGTATTTATGGTGCCTTATACGAGGGTGGTTTTGATGAACAAATGCTTGCTTCCATATCTGACGAGGCAATTTTTACGCATGCCGGTCGTGGTATTAATACCATTAACGAGGGTATTTTAAACCCATCCAACACTGGTTGGGTAAACCGCCATACCAACTGGAACAATATGTATAATTTTATACGTACAGCCAACATAGCACTGGAAAGCCTGCCAACTGCTACGGTTGATAAGGTATTAAAAGACAGGCTGGAAGGTGAAGCCCGCTTTTTAAGGGCCTATATGTACCACCAGTTGTTGCGTTTTTATGGTGGCGTACCCCTTATTACCAAACCCTACAACTTAGGCGAAGATTTCACTATTACCCGTAACACTTATGCAGAGGTGAGCGCCTTTATATTAAAAGAGGTCGACGATGCAAGCAAACTGTTAACAGGTAAAGCAAAAATTAGAGGCCGAGCATCAGACCTGGCAGTACTTGCATTAAAATCGAGGCAGTTGATATACGATGCCAGTGATTTGCACGATGTGCCAACTGCCAAGGCCAAGTCAAGTGTTATTTCTGCTTACGCAACCCCTGCCCTTATTGGATTTTTAACCGGCGACAGAAGGGCAAGATGGCAGGCAGCTAAAGATGCAGCCAAGGCCGTATTAGACGCTGCAGGTTCAGGATATAAAACCAATTTAGGCACACCGGAAACAGCAGATAATGGACGCAAAAACTATTTGTCAATTGCATTGGGCGGCGCCAGCAAACATCCCGACGCAGACCCTGGTGTTGCATCTACCAACGAACAGTTGTTTATCAGAACCTTTACACTTGAAAGGCCAGAGGGAGCCCAGCAACATGGTTTGAGGCAAGGACCCAACGGTTATAATAACTGGGCTGGTAACACGCCTATTCAGGAACTTGTAGATGATTATGAAATGATGGATGGAACGCGGTTTGACTGGAATAATCCCACTCAAAAAGCTGACCCTTATGTAAACCGCGATCCAAGGTTTTATGCATCTATTTTGTTTGATGGCCAGGGCTGGAAGCCACGTCGCAGAAACGAAGACCCCGCAAATGAAATACAGACAGGGTCGTACGTACTTGGTGCAAACCGCCAGGCAGGTTTAGACACCCGCCAGGGCCCGATAGAAAACTGGAACGGTAGTTTTACCGGCTATTATTTTAGAAAGTTTGTAGACCCAGACCTTAACTTACGCGACAATACAGACCGCCAAACAGTACCCTGGGCATATTTCAGGTATACCGAAGCGTTGTTTAACTATGCCGAAGCATGTCTAGAGTTAGGTGAAGACGGTGAGGCCCGCAATTGGTTGAATAGAATACGTTTTAGAGCAGGTATGCCAGCCCTTACGGAGTCTGGCGATGCATTAAGGCAGCGCTACCGTAACGAGCGCCGCATTGAAATGGCTTTTGAAGAACAACGCTTTTTTGATGTAAGACGTTGGATGGTAGCTGCAACTACTGTTGGAAGAAAATCTACTTTTATGCAAATAGAAGGAAGATTAAAAGCAGGCGAAACTGCCACAATTCCATACAAAAAAGACAAAGCCAAATACACCTACACCTATACACCAGTGGTTAACAACGACCTTGAAAACAGGACGTGGCTTGATAAGAGTTACTTTAGGCCAATAACGCTTTCAGAAACACAAATCAACAATAAACTGGTGCAGAACCCGGGATATTAAAATCACTCTATCGATCAACAAAAAAGCCATCCTGTTTTTGGATGGTTTTTTTGTTTTATACAAGAGCTTATGCAACATTATGTTGTCAACCAATGCTTCTATTTCTGCAAAATATTACACCCAACCTTCTTCTTTTATTAATCAGCATAAAGCAATAGCCGCGTTATAAAAAGATGCCCCTTTTAAATACCACATAATTATGCTACTTCCGTAAAAAAAATTACATTGATCTTTCATTTAATAATAAAACCAAATTGAGCGTGACACGAATTGCTTTTGCCATAATTTCACTTATCACCTGTTTACTGATTGCCTGTAAAAACAACGACCAGCCAGCCGACACAGCCAAAAATTTACCTCCCCTATTTACTTTACTACCTGCCGATAGTACCCACATAAATTTTGTAAACCAATTGAGCGAGGGCTCAAACACCAATGTACTGATGTACGAATATTTTTACAACGGTGCCGGTGTAGCTATTGGCGACCTGAATGGAGATAACCTACAGGATATTTATTTTACTGCAAATATGAGCGAAAACAAACTGTACCTAAACAAGGGCAACATGCAGTTTAACGACATAACGGTTGCTGCAGGTGTACAAAACAGGCAGGCGCCATGGCGTACAGGTGTAACCATTGCCGATGTAAATGGCGATGGCATGCCTGATATTTATGTTAGCTATTCAGGAAAGGTTCGGGGTGAAAACAGGTTGAGCCAGTTGTTTGTAAACCAGGGCAACGATAATGCAGGTGTACCCCATTTTAACGAGGATGCCGCCAGGTATGGCCTTGCCGATACATCGTACAACACGCAGTGTTTCTTTTTCGATTACGACCGCGATGGCGACCTTGATATGTTTTCGTTAAACCACAACCCAAAAAATGTGCCGGTGCTAGATGAAGCAAGCACTGCCGCATTGTTAAAACAAAACGATAAAAACATAGGGGTAAGGCTGTTCAATAACAACAATAATTATTTTAAAGACGTAACCGGCACATCAGGGTTAAGCAGTTCGGTACTTACCTATGGGTTGGGCGCTGGCATTGCCGATATAAATATGGACGGCTGGCCCGACCTGTACATAGCCAACGATTACACAGTGCCCGATTATTTATACATCAACAACCATAACGGCACGTTTACCGACCGGTTGCAAAGCATGATAGGCCACACCTCAAAATCCAGCATGGGCAACAATGTGGCCGACATTAACAACGATGGGCTTCCCGATATTTTTGTGCTGGATATGTTGCCAGAAGACAACCACCGGCAAAAATTATTATTTGCATCGGACAACTACGAAAAGTTTGAGACCAGCCTAAAGTCGGGCTTTTATTATCAATACATGCGCAACATGTTACAGGTAAACAATGGTAACGGCACCTTTAGCGAGGTTGGGCAGGTGGCCGGTATATCCAACACCGACTGGAGCTGGGCACCGCTGTTTGCCGACTTTGACAACGATGGCTATAAGGACCTATACGTAACCAACGGCTATACCCGCGATTTTACCAATATGGATTTTATAAAATACATGAACGATTATGTACAAACGCGGGGCAGGCTTAACAGGGAAGATGTGCTGGCGCTGTTACAGCAAATGCCCGCCTCAAACGTATCAAATTACCTGTTTAAAAACAATGGTAACCTAACTTTTACCAGTGTAGCCAAACAATGGGGCACATTAATGCCCAGCAACAGCAACGGGGCTGCCTATGCCGACCTTGACAACGATGGCGACCTTGACCTGTTGGTAAACAATGTAAATGCCCCGGCTTTTGTTTTTAGAAACGAAGCAAATAAAATATTGGACAACCGCTATATTGATGTACAACTAAAGGGAAGCAACAAAAACACCAATGGGCTGGGGGCTAAAGTATTTGTGTATATCAATGGAAACAAACAGTATGTTGAACAAATGCCTGCCAGGGGTTATCAAAGTACTGTTACGCCTGTGGTTCATTTTGGGGTGGGAAAAGCAGCTACCATCGACTCATTGCAGGTTGTTTGGCTAAGCGGTAAAAGCCAGGTGTTGACACAGGTTAAAACCAACCAGTTAATAGTGCTAAACGAGGCTGATGCTTCGCTGCCTGACCGCCAACCTGCTGCCCCCACAACCCTGCTAAGCGAGGTAAAAGCCCCTATTAACTTTGTTGCAGAAAGCAATAATGTAAACGACTTTAAAAGGCAGCCATTGTTAATTAACCCCCTATCGTTTGGGGGGCCTTGCATGGTAAAAGCCGACCTAAATAAAGATGGACTGGAAGATATTTTTATAGGTGGCGGAAGCGGAAAACCAGGTGCATTGTACCTGCAGCAACAAGGCAACTCATTTACAAAAAAAATAATAGCAGCTTTTGATGCCGACCAAATGTGCGAAGATGCAGATGCCCTTTTTTTTGATGCAAATAACGATGGAAATATTGACCTGTATGTGGTAAGTGGTGGCTATAACAATTTTACCCCCAGCGATCAGCTGCTGCAGGATAGACTGTATATAAACGATGGCAAAGGCAATTTTGTTAAAAGCCCTGATGCACTGCCTGCCATGCTAATAAGCAAAAGCTGCGTAAGGCAGGCCGATATTAACGGCGATGGCTTTGCCGATCTTTTTGTGGGCGGGCGGGTAATACCTGGGCGATACCCCGAAACGCCTGAAAGTTTTGTATTGATAAACAATGGTAAGGGTAAATTTACCAACCAAATAAAAACTATTGCCGCAAGCCTGCAACGTATTGGTATGGTAACCGACGGTGCGTGGCTTGACCTGGACGGCAACGGCAAAAGCGACCTGGTAGTAGTAGGCGAATGGATGCCGGTAAAGGTATTTTTGAATGAAGGCGGCAAGTTAGTGGATAAAACAAGTGCCTATTTTGACAAAGAGTACAGCGGCTGGTGGAATAAACTAACCGTAACGGATATAAATGCCGATGGAAAGCCCGACCTGCTAATAGGAAACATGGGGCTAAACACCCAATGTAAAGCAAGCTACAAAGAGCCTGCTGAAATGTTTTATAAAGATTTTGACGACAACGGAGCGCCTGACCCTATACTTTGTTTTTACATAAACGGCAAAAGTTACCCGTTTGTTACCCGCGATGAATTACTTGAACAGGTCAGTATGATGCGGTCTCGTTTTACCGACTATAAAAGCTACGCCGATATTACCCTTGATAAAATGTTTACTACCGAAGAGCTTGCAGATGCAAAGCAACTAAAAGCCAATTACCTAACAACCGCCTTGTTTGTAAGCGGTGCCGACGGAAAATTTCATGAAAAGCCATTGCCCATACAAGCCCAATTTGCACCGGTTTTTACCATTACACCGGTTGATATTGATAAAGATGGCAGGCAGGACCTGCTATTGTGCGGCAACATTAACCATGCAAGGTTACGCTTTGGAAAATACGATGCCAATTATGGCGTATTGCTAAAAGGCGACGGAACAGGCAATTTTACCTATGTTCCACAATACATGTCGGGCTTACATATTACCGGCGATGTACGCAGCGTATTAAACATAAATAATACACTGTTATTTGGTATAAATCAAAAAGCTGTTAAGGCTTATAAATACAAGTAATATGTTTACATTTTGCAGAAAAATTTACTTAACTCTTTTGACAATATCGGCACTTTGTACCTGCAAAACGCCCGTTACCAAACAAGTCACTATTGCTAACAGCAACATAAGCAACATCATTAACCAAATGATGGACCTAATGATACACGATGTAACAAACCCACCGTTGGCTGGTCGTTTTTTCGCTTATACTATGCTGTCGGGATACGAGGTGGTGGTACAAAACAACCCGCAGTTTACATCTTATTACAACACATTAAACAAGTATCCTGTATTTGCAAAGCAGGATAGCATTACCGGGTTTAACTACCAGTTAAGCGCCCTGGTAGCCATGCTGGAAACCGCAGCTAAGCTGCAACCATCGGGCACTAAATTGTTGCTTTACGAGGAGCAACTTTTAAGCGATTATAAGCTAATGGGGCTGTCGGATGAAACGATTTTACAATCAAAAAAATACGGGCAGGCGGTAAGTGAAAAAATTTTGCTATATGCTAAAGCCGATGGATATAATAAGATCAGCAATTACCAGCGGTACACCCCAACAGGCAAACCCGGTAGCTGGTACCCCACCCCACCCGCTTTTATTGAGGCAGTGGAGCCATGGTTTAAAACAGTGCGACCTTTTACCCTTGATACGTGTAGCCAATTTAAACCGGTTGCGCCAATAGCCTTTTCATCCGAAAAAAAATCAGCCTTTTATAAACAGATGTTGATCAACTATACCGATACCCTAACCAATGAAAAAAAGGTGATAGCGGGGTTTTGGGATTGCAATCCTTTTGCTATACAAGATAATGGCCACCTTATGGTGGGTATAAAAAAAATATCGCCGGGAGCACATTGGATGGGTATTGCCGGGCTGGCCTGCAAACAGGCAGACAAGAGTTTTAATGAGACCATTCAAATTTTATCGGCCGTTTCAGTAGGCCTCATGGATGCCTTTATTTGTTGTTGGGACGAGAAATACCGGAGTGACCGGATGAGGCCGGAAACAGCTATCAGAAAATATATAGATGATAAGTGGGAGCCCTTGTTGCAAACACCCCCTTTTCCCGAATACCTGAGCGGCCACTCTGTTGTTTCGGGCTGTTCCTCTACCATCTTAACCCATTACCTTGGCAATAATTTTGCCTATACCGATAGCGTGGAAGTAAAATATGGCTTACCCTCCCGGCGCTTTACTTCGTTTAACAAAGCAGCAGAGGAGGCGGCTATTTCCCGGTTTTACGGAGGCATTCATTTTATGGATGCCATTACCGTGGGGTTAGACCAGGGTAAAAAGGTTGGTGGTTGGGTTTTGCATAAAATGACCAGGGGTGGTGAAGTTGCGAAGCAGCAAAAATAATGACTAAAGAAAATTGCATCATGTATACCAGTAACATTTCAAAGCCGCCGTTAAAATTTTTTAAGCATACTATTTACGATTTTTCTATGCCTATTTTTTTTAATAAATCACTACACTAATAAATTTTTTCGGCAACGAGGTGGTTGCAATAGAGGTAACAAATTTGTGGGCGCCTGGCACTAAAAAAGATAGCAGTTTTTTAATAAAGCAAACAATTATCCATCCATCTTCAAATTACAAAAACCTACTTCATGGCAAACAAAATTAAAACCACTAAAAATCCACGGCAACGTAAATGACCTGAACCAAATGCTGAAAAAGGAGGTGACTTGGTTGACCTTGTTAGCGTTGCCGAGCAAAAGCCAGTAAGAGAAGGTACTGTGGACGCATGAGGCCAATAGGAAAATAATTCTGTTGGTGGATAATATAATTTAAAAAAAGGCTTTAGGGGAAGGTTTGCAATGTACTTACCACTATTAATGGAAAAATTAGGCTTCGCCAAAGTAACGCTCGGAGCGAAAAATAAGAAAATGCGGGCCAGGTAAAGGTGATTACTTGCATACGGCAATACTTGCTTAATTAAGTATTATTGAAACCGTATAAGTGCAACCCTTATTTATGCGGACCCCATACAATTAGATACCATAAAAAAGGCAGGCTACAAGCAAAAAAGCATGATGATATCGCTGTCTTGCACCTTAAAATCTACCCTATTTTCAATTAGACCATACTGGTTCTAAATAAAAAAACCGACGCTGTTTTACTCTAGCGGCGGTTTTAAAATCATCTACAAAATATTTATTTAACTGCAAGGTCGTACTTGGTTACGCCCGGCACTGCCACAGCATACAAACCCTGGTCGTTTGGTAAATTGGGCATTACTGCATCCCATGCATACTCGGACGGCTGAAGGCTGATACCTGAATTAATGGCATCGTCCCACCCAATTTGCTGGCCTGAGTAAGTGGCCATTCTTCCTAAAATGGAAGTCATGGTACTTTTAGCCCCACGTTCAGCATCCGAAAACTTGTACTGGCCATTAGCCACCGCCGCAAAAAGCACATCATGTTCGGCCTGGTAAGGTTGGTTTTCTGTTTTCTTATCAAATTGGTGTAAAACTTTTCCTTTCAGATCGGTAATTTGGGCTTTTCCAAAAAGCACCTTGCCTTTAGTACCCATTATTAACTCGTCAACTTTGCTCATAGTGCCTTTTTGGTGGCGGCACTGGCTGTTAAACACTACTCCATTGGGGTATTGAAACTCTACAAAGTGATGGTCAAAAATTTCGCCATAATCTTTTCCCTTCCTTACCTCGCGGCCCCCCATGCCTTGGGCTATCGACGGATAATCCTCCATGGCCCAGTTAATTACGTCAATATTATGAACATGCTGTTCGGTAATATGATCGCCACAAAGCCAGTTGAAATAGTACCAGTTGCGCATTTGATATTCCATTTCGGTCATACCTGGCTTGCGCGGATTTACCCAAACCCCATCGTTATTCCACCATGCCTGTGCCGAAACAATATCGCCTATAGCGCCATCTTGCACGCGCTTCATTAAATCCAGATAGCTGGTTTGATAGCGACGTTGAAGACCAACTACCACATTCAATTTTTTTTGTTTGGCTATGGCAGCTGTTGCCAATACCTTTTGTATACCGGCCGGATCGGTGGCAACCGGTTTTTCCATAAATACGTGTTTATTTTGCTTAATTGCCTCTTCAAAGTGTATCGGCCTTAAGCCTGGAGGGGTAGCAAGTATTACCACATCGGCCATAGGAATGGCTTTCTGAAATGCATCAAAGCCAACAAATTTGTTCTCCTCTTTAACTTGTACTCTACCCGCCAAACCATTTTCTTTTAAAGCCTCTACAACACTTTTATAGCTTTTGTCAAGGCGGTCTTTAAATGCATCGGCCATGGCAACCAGCTGCACATTTTGTTTAGTACTAAGGGCCTGCACTACGGCACCCGTACCCCGACCTCCGCAGCCCACTACGGCAATCTTTATAACATCGTTGGCACCGGCAAAATAATTAGCTTTTGAAAATACAGGCAAGGCTATAAGGCCGCCCGCAACAAGCGAAGTTTGTTTTACAAAATCTCTACGGCTTTGTGAATTGTTGTTATTCATTTGGCAAGTTTTAATAAATGGTGATTGATTATTGTTTAATAGTTATCGATGTATGTGGCAAAAAAAGCATTTACCTCCTCAGTGGTGGGTTGCTTAAGCGGCCTTACTATTCTAAACCCAATAAACGGCGCATCGGCATTCCACCACCTGCTGCGTGGTATTTGGGGGTCGCGTCGGTTCCAGTCAAGGTTCGATTTAAGGCGGGCAGCAAACTTTAGTTGACCTGCATCGTCTTCATAAGTTCCTCCCTTAACCGTTCGCGGATGCCTGGTAGTTGGTTTTATCAATGGATCTACCGGGTCGTTTCCTATCAGGTTAAAATAATCATCTTCATATTGATCAAGCGTCCATTCGGCTACATTGCCCAAAATATCGTATAAACCCCAATTGTTGGGCTGCTTTAATTGTACCTGGTGATATTTGTTACTGCTGCTTTCCTTATACCAGGCCACTTTACTAAGGCCGCTTGTATCGTTACCAACAGGGTAAGCCGTTGTTGAACCCGCCCTACTTGCATACTCCCACTCGGCTTCGGTAGGCAGCCTATAAAAAACACCGGTTTTATTGTACAGCCACCTGCAGTACATAAGTGCACCATAGTGCGACATACTATTGGCGGGAAAGCCGCCCTGTTTACCCATACCCAATGTTAAATCAATATAAGGAGGGCTTGGCCGGGTAATTGCATCTGCCGTTTCGTTTCTGCTAATGGTTTCATCTTTAAAAAACGCATCGTATTCATCGTAGGTAACTTCAGTAGCACCCATCCAAAACGACGACACCGTTACTTTTTTACCAGGCACTTTAACACTTTTTGCTGTATTACTACTGGTCTGATTTCCCATTAAAAAAGTTCCCCCTTTTACTGCTACCAGCGAAAAGCTTAATTGAGTGCCTGGCAATAGCTGGGTATAAGTAGTAAAATCCGTAGCATTATTTTGAGCCACCACCAACGTAATAAAGCAGGCTGCCATTAACAACAAAGCAGCTTTTTTTGTTATGACAAACATTTATGAAACAAAGATTTTTATATGGTCAATAGATTGACAATCAATAAACAGCCATAGTTGGAAAGCTAGCCAAAAGCAAACTATAGTAACAAGTGTAAAATAAACATTTTAATTAATCAGAAGGCAAAAAATATGAATTAAAATCATTAGATCGGTAAAAAACCGGCTTGCCTCTCCGTATCATACCTATCTGTACGGCTGCGCCCATTTTTTGTGCAAAGCGCAAGGCATTTTTGGGCGATAATATGCTACAGGCCTTTGTAATCCAATCAGCATTTGCACCATCGGCACATATTACTGTAACATTTTTAGCGGTGGTAAGTGGCCAACCGGTTAGTGGGTCAATGATGTGGGAGTAGCGAATGCCATCCGCCTCAAGATATTGATAAAGGTCGCCGCTGGTAGTAACCGCCATATTTGACAGAACCAGTAATTTTTTCATTAATGCCTCGGTTTGGGGCAGGTTAATGGCCACCGTAAAGCCGGGTTTTCCGGCCGGTGCATCTGCCACTATTATATCGCCACCCGCATCTACCAGCGTACTGTTAAACCCCAGTTGCCTTAACCGGTCTGACATCCGCTGTGCGGTTTCGCCTTTGGCAATACCGCCCAGGTCAATCTGCATTTCTTTTTTGGTAAGCTGTATTTTTTTACTAATGGTATCCAGTAAAATATATTGATAGCCCACTTTTTTCATAGCGGCGGCTATAGTATCCCTGCCAGGCAGTTTACCCTCCTTTCGCGCCATTCGCCAAATGCGGGTAATGGGGCTGATAGTTACGTCAAACCTGCCCTTACTTAGCAAAGCAGCGTTTTTTGACTTTTTCAAAATGGTAAATAACGGGCTTGAAACACTTATCCATTTACCCGTTCCGGCAGTGGCGCAAAGCCGGTTTAATTCGCTGTTTGGCAAATAATCGCTAAATATACTATTGAGCGTATCTACCAATAAAAAAACAGCTTTAGCCGCTACTTCTGCTTTTATATAATCATTTCCATAAATGACTATGTTAAAAGGGGACCCCATTTTGGGCTGCTGAAACACAAATTTTCGGCTTTGCCCTACCGCACCATTTGAACTATAAAAGGCTGTAAATACCAATAATATCCTATAAAAATTTTTCATAATGGGGTGAAATAAAAAATACCTGGTGAGGGTTTTTACTACTTCAAAAAAAATTATGGTACGATTATTACAAAGCAGTAACATACCCAAATTTAAATCAAAGGGTATTTTTAACTAAGTGCCACCTTTACAATCAGGCACCGGTTAAGTAACCCTTATATCTTTAACAAAAAACAATTAGCACGGCAGGTAATATTTTTATAGATTATGGTCGTAATATACCCATTGTAAATGGCAATTAAACCTACAAGGCAACGCATAATCGCTTTTTTTAAAAAATTCCTTTTGGGTATTTTTATAGTTTGCGTATTAGGAGTTGCAGCGCAAATATGGCTGGTGCAAAATGCCAAATCAATTTTAAAATCTATAGTTGCCGAACGATCAGGTGGCCGGATAAAGCTTGAGCTTTCAAAAGTTAGGTTTAACTTCTTTTTAAAGCGAATACAAATTAACCAGGGCGAATTACAAACTACCGACACCGCTACTGCAACCCAGGCATACCGTGTAAAATTCAATAAACTTTCACTTAAAATAAAATCGCTTTGGCCTTTACTTATAAGCCGCAATTTGTTGTTAGACTCTATAAATATCCAAAACCCCGATATTAAGATTACACAACTACGACTTGATACAGCCACCAACAGAGACGCCTCTATTACCGAGCAAATGGGGCTGATATATAACTCTACTCTGGATGTTTTAAAGGATTTTGGCATACGACGGATTTTGGTTAATAATGCCAGCCTCCAAATAGCCAACAGGTTAAAGCCCACGCAAACGCCGGTGTTAATAAACAATATTCATTTAAATATATTACGTAACCCCAATAGAGAAGCCGGCTGGCCAGCCGAAGAAGAAGTGGTAGAACTTACCACCAACCATCAATCTATATCGCTGCCTAATGGGCGGCATCACCTGGCCTTTAAAAAATTTAAACTTGAATTATTAAACCGCAGGGTAGAATTAGACAGTTGCACCATTACCGCCAAATCGATGGGAAGCAGCTCCAGTAGCTACGATATTTTTTTTAATAAGGTATCGTTAGTGGGGGTTGACTTTATTGCCATGGGAACTCAAAACCTGATAAGGGCCGACTCAGTGTACTGCGAAAGCCCCAATTTTAATATATCGTTGGCGCCGGCAAAACAAGATTCGTCAAAAAAGAAACTAGATCCGAAAAAAATTATCAGGGAATTTACCAGCGATCTTGACCTTGGTGTTGTGTCTGTGCAAAAGGCAGGCATCCACCTAAATTTAATGGGCAAGCGCAGGCGAATAATAAGCAACAGCAATAAAGATAATTTTGAGATAAGAGGTTTGCGCATTACGGCAGATTCAGCGCAGCCGGTTTCAGTAAAGCGTTTTGACCTGCTTGCCCGCGACTACCATTTGTACAATGCCGACAGCAGTGCTATTTTTAGTTTTGATAGCGTGCACTTTGTTAATAATAAAGTGCTTTTAAATAACTTCAGCATAGTAACAGCACCATCCAGGTACAATCTTAAAAGTAATAGAGATTTTAAATTTCCCTTTTTTGAGCTGACTGACCTTGATTGGTACCAGTTATTTTTTAACCAAACCGTGGTTGCCAAAGAGGCTTTACTTATTGACCCACGCATAACTTATACCAGGCGAACCCCACCAAAAGATAAAAAGACCGACTTTTTTAGTACCCTTGAAAACCTTGATAGCCTGATGGCGCTTGACAGGTTAAAAATAGTTAACGGCAACCTGAGCCTGAATTTTGGACAATCTACCACAGTTAAACTATCAAAGGTAAACTTGCAAATAATGAGTAACCGGCTGCTGGCAGCCACAAATCAAACGAGTGTGCAACGATCGGTTAACTTTTTTTCGATGGCGCGGGGTATACTTTTTAGAAACGACCTTAAAGCTGAACTTGTAAACGTAACCTATAAAGCTAATAACCTGCTGTTTGCTAACAAACTATTATTAAAAAGCAGCAGTGGAAATGTTAATGCACAAATAACTGAAGTTTATATAGACAACATGTTTTTGGACGACCGTACCGAAACCATTTTTGCCGATGGTATTGAATGGAACAGTGCCACATTGCAATTAAAAACAATTGCCAAAAACACCAATAAAAAAAGCCTTGAAGGCAGTTTTGATGTAAAAAATATTCGTGGTAAACAAACAGCATTTACATTAACTAACGGGGTTACCAATATTGTCAGCTCGGTAATGGATCTAAAAGCTGACCTACTAACAAAAACAAATGCTGGTGCTGCACGGGCAAAAGGGGTAGTATTAAATGGCAATACCTTTAAAATTGAAAACGAACAACAAAATGTGCAGGCAACATTTGCCAATATTAGTATAGACAGTTTATTGCTGGCAGATGAAGCAAGAGATGTGATGGCCGGGGGCATTCAATGGAATGATGCGGCTGTTAAAATAACAAAGCTGGCTACCGGTAACCAAATTAAAGAAAATGCCGGCACTTTATTTATTACCGATTTGCGCGGGCTTAATACCAGGGTAACTATGAAGAACGGACAGGGCAAACTGTCAACACGGGTGACAGAAATGAAACTGACGTCCCTTCAAAAAAATTTCAATGCCCCACTTACTATTAAAGGAGTTTTAATAAAAGGCGAAGCAATTGAGGTATCGGGAACAAACCTGTTGGCTACTGCCACCAACTATCAACTGAGCGAACAGGAAAGCTCGCAAATTACCGGGCTGGCAATTAACAGCGGGGCTACAAACAACCGTATGGCAATACAAACGCCATTGATTAAGTTTAAGCCCGACATTAACTCGCTGTTTACCACCAACCCCAGGCTTTTTGAAGTATCGGTTACCAAACCTATTATTGACATAACAAAATACGTAGCAAGTAAAACAAAAGCCACCTCCGACACAAACAAACTGCCTTTTACAATTGATAAAATATTGGTAACGAAGGGCTTGTTTAATTACAATGCCATTAATAAAAGCGACACCGTACAACTTACATTTGATTATAACAACAACAACAGCATAGCCGTAGATAACATGTTGGTTAACAACGACGGTATTAGTTTTAAGCAACTGATGGCAACCTCGGACAAAGCGAGCTTTAATAAAACCGGCGATAATCCATTTGATGCCGTCAATGGAACCATGATGATACGGATATCGGACGCGGGTTATAAAAAGGCCGGTGAGGTTGCCACATGGCAGGCAATGGTAAACGAAATAGATATAGCTAACGAGGCCAATTTATTAAACGTAAATAAAGAAAATAAGCTAACGGTAAAGCGTTTACGGGCGACCGATATTTTACTAAACAATATAATATTACGCAACCCTGCCGACATTATAGCCGGCAATAGTTCGGCCAAACTTCAGTCGGTTAGCGGCAACTATTCTGACTCAAACAATACGTACACATGGTACAATGTTGGCTACATACCCCAACAAAAATCGCTGTCGCTTGACTCTTTAAACATCATTCCGCGGTTATCGCTTGACAGCTTTATTAGTAAATCAACTTATCAAAAAGATTACTTAACCTTTAGGTCGGGGCAGCTTACAGCCACCGGGTTTGCGCTCGACTCGTTTAGCCTGTCAAAAGTGTTTATAGCAGACACTATTACCATGACCGACCCTATGGTTGATATATACCGCGATAAATTTTTGCCTCGCGAACCCTACATCAAAAAATTGCTGCCAGCGGCAATGCTACAACAAATAAAAACGCCATTAAGTATTCAAAATTTTGCCATTGTTAATGGTAAGGTCAGGTATACCGAACGCCACAAAAAGTCAGGAAAAGAAGGAACTATTGAACTAACAAAGCTGAACGGGAACATAAACAACATTACCAACGTTGCAACTGGCCTAAACGATACCTTGAGTATACTAGTCAACACCTTATTAATGAATGAGGCACCTACCGAAGTGATCATTGCACAATCGTACGGCGATACTGCCGGCAAATTTAAAATGAGTTTACACGTAGCTCCTACCAGTTTAACGGTATTAAACCCTGTAATTGGGCCACTTAGCAATGTAAAAATATTGTCGGGCAAAATTGACAGCTTGCAGTTAGATGCCACAGCCGACGATCATTTTGCAGCAGGCAGTATTGTAATGCCTTATAAAAAAATGAAAATCAGGTTGCTGAACTGGCGAGCAAACAGTAGCATTGATATACCTACGGGTATTTTAAACCTTGCTGCAAATGTATTATTGGTAAGGAATAAACGTACCACGCGTCCAGCTACTGTATATTTTAAGCGCATTCAAAACAAGTCGTTTTTTAATTACCTGGTAAAAATTGCCATGAACGGCCTGGGTACCAGTATTGGATTTAAAAGCAATGGTAACAATATAAAGGAGTATAAAAAGGAATTAAGACACCGAAGCAGGAAGGCTGCTAAAGCAGAACCTGATATATTGAAAACGCCCTGAAACAGTCAAACACGTTAAACCTGTAAAGTGCCGATGAGCTTTATGACCTGATTTTGCAACAAATGGCAAATAAAGGCTGTTTTTCTACGTCTTGGTGTTTAAGTGCGGTAGTAGCTGTAACGCTGCATTTATATTTACTTGTACAAAAGCGGCAGGTGTACCCAAGTGATTTTATTGAAAAGACCCGGGCTTACAAATATGTGTAAACACAGGCAAACGTGAGAATGGAGATACCTGAGCTATAACATGCAATGACTTTTTTAAATTCATGAACAACCACTAAAAAGATTAGTTACACCTGTTTATTATGGTAATAAATATAGCTTGTTGTATTGTAGTAATTTTATCATCCATTTTATTGTAAAGCTACATTGGGTTTATGCGCAAAAATTTTTATGAAGAACTGTTTGCAAAACAACAGTTAAAGGAACCGGTACCAAATAACGAAGTAATATCGTCGTGGGCTATGGGTATTATTTGCCTGTTGTTTCCCGAATTGTCTATTTGTTTGTACCAGTCTACCAGCGATATAGAGGCTGAGTTTGACAAGCTACAGAATGACCTGGTAAAAATTTTAAACGCAACCAAAGCCTGTTGGGATTGCAATAATCATTTAATAGGAAATGATTTTTTTGAAGGGTTGCCTGAAATATACAGGGTATTAAATACTGATGTAGATGCTATTTTAAACGGCGACCCAGCCGCCCGCACCCGCTTTGAAGTAATACGTGCCTACCCCGGATTTTATGCCCTTTGTTTTTATAGACTTGCCCATGCGCTACATATATTGGACGTGCCCTTGATACCAAGAATACTTACCGAGTATGCCCACAGTAAAACAGGCATAGATATACACCCTGGCGCCACGATAGACGAGTATTTTCATATAGACCACGGTACCGGAATAGTTATAGGCGAAAGCGCTAATATTGGTAAAAATGTAAAAATGTACCAGGGCGTTACACTTGGTTCGCTTAGTGTTGATAAAAGTATGGCCTTTACCAAGCGCCACCCAACCGTAGAGGATAATGTGGTGATATACTCGGGCGCTACCATTTTGGGCGGTAAAACAGTAATTGGCCGTAACAGCGTAATTGGTGGAAATGTTTGGCTTACCAAAAGCGTACCTGCGGGCTCGGTAGTGTACCATAATGCGGAAGTGACCGTAAGCGCAGGCAAAATTTTAATTTAAATGTATGGCAGGAATACTAGACCTGGTAGGCAACACGCCACTGGTAGAAATACAAAGCATTAACCCTAACCCAAGGGTTAAAATGTACGGAAAGTTAGAAGGCAACAACCCTGGCGGCAGCGTTAAAGACCGCCCTGCCCTTAACATGATACGCAGTGCATTTGAGAGGGGCGATATAAATAAACACTCAAAACTTATTGAAGCCACCAGCGGTAACACTGGCATTGCCATGGCATTGATAGCCAATTTGTTTGGTATTGAAATAGAATTGGCCATGCCCGCCTCAAGCACCCGCGAACGGGTATTGACCATGCAGGCCTTTGGCGCAAAGGTTACCTTGTTGGACAGTATTGAAAAATGCCGCGACTATGCCGAAGAAAAAGCGGCCAACCAGGGCTTTTACCTTTTAAACCAGTTTGCCAACCACGATAATTATATGGCCCATTACAAAACCACGGGCCCCGAAATTTGGAGGGATACAGAGGGAAAAATAACCCATTTTGTAAGTTCAATGGGTACTACCGGCACCATTATGGGCAATTCGATGTTTTTGAAAGAAAAGAACCCCGACATTCAAATTATTGGTTGCCAGCCTACTGAAGATGCTTCTATACCGGGTATAAGGCGATGGCCAAAAGAGTACCTGCCTAAAATTTTTGACGCCAGCCGGGTGGACCGCACTATGGACATTTCGCAGGAGGAAGCGGTAACAATGACCCGCAGGCTTGCCCGCGAAGAAGGTATTTTTGCAGGCATGAGCAGCGGCGGTACTGCTACCGCCGCATGCCGGATGGCCTTAGAATTACAAGAAGGTATTATTGTATTTATTGTTTGCGACCGTGGTGACCGCTATTTAAGCAGCGATCTGTTTGGCTAATTCGGGAGGCAAAAACTACGAATCCAGCTGCTTGTATTTTCCGTTAGCCAACAGCTCTTCCAGCCCGTATAATTCTTTGGCTATTTCGCTGCGGCTGCGTAGGCTGGCAGGTAACGCGTAGGGTAAACGATATTTTTTTACAGCCTGTAGTAGTAATAATGCGCTAATACCAAGGGGTAACAAAAGCCATTTTGATTTACCTGCAATACTCATTAACAGCCCCACCATAACCGCCGCCGATGCGCCTGCCTGAATGGTACTTTCTATATCCCGCTCGTTTCGAAGTTCCTCAATACGCTGCCTGATCATTTCCTGGTTTTCCAGCTTGAAGTAATCAATATTGGCAGCTACCCGCCTGTCTTCGGTTATTTTTCGGTTTTCGGGCATTACATCGTGTACTTTTTGTTTAATGGTTTCTTTTATGTTGCTCATAGATTTTTTTAGTTAGTTATTCAAAAACAATGCCCGGCCTGCACTTGCAATTGGTTAACAACTTGCATGGTACGTACGTAAGGCTTGTAACTGATATTACGTAGGTAACGCAAAGCAGTTAATATGTTTGCTGTAATAATGCGTTGGGTATTTGGCAGGCAACACATTAATTAATAAGGGTTTTAATAAAGAATAAACTAATGCACAACAGGCAAAACGGTAACAAAATAATTGATAATTTTTTTTGTTGATGGATGATATGATGTATAAGAGTGCGACGCCACCGAAGCCAAATAGAAAGAAAATGCCTGGCCCCAAAAAAAATAATTTGGTTGCACTTCAGTTTGCGACGGGTAAAGTGTTCTGAAGTTTACAATAATACATTTTTGACTAAACTTTTTCAGCCCCTGACAAAAGTTTACTGATTAATTGAGGTACCCCCCTTTCCATATAGACCCGGTTAACACTGTTATCCGGTTTTTTGTGACCTGGCTAATATGTTTCCTAAATAAATAACAAATTGATCTTAGACGGGGTTCTAATACTCCATTTTCCTCAAAGTAGGTGCTTTAAACCAGGTAACAAATACCACCAGCAGGGTTACACAGCCCCCAAAAATTACCGAAGGCACCAGGCCCAGGGTTCTGGCAGCCACGCCGCTTTCAAATTGTCCCAGCTCGTTACTACTATTAATAAACATGCTGTTTACGCTCATTACGCGTCCACGCATTTCGTCGGGGGTACGCAATTGCACAATGGTACCACGAATGACAACGCTGATACCATCTAATATACCTGCTATTAGCAAAATGCTAAACGATAGCCAAAACAGTTTGGAAATACCGAAAATGATGATGCAAATGCCAAAGCCGGCTACGGCAAACAGTAACCGTTTTCCCTGCTGTTTAGCCAGCGGAAACAGGGTAAGAAGCACTACTATAATAATGGCACCAATGTCGGTGGCTGCGTTTAACCAGCCAAACCCAACAGCACCAACTTTTAAAACATCTTTGGCATAAATAGGTACCATGGCTACTGCGCCTCCAAATAGTACCGCAAACAAATCAAGCGATAGCGCCCCTAATACTTCTTTGGTATTAAACACAAACCGCAACCCCTCCTTTACACTTTCCCACGTACGCATAGGTGTAGCTGTTGGCTTTGGTGGCGCTTTTTCTATACGGTTAATATTTAAAAAGGCTAATAACACCAAAGTAATAATAGCTACCAATGTGCCGGTAACTCCAAAAAGCGCAATGCAAAAGCCTCCTGTTGCATGCCCAGCTACCGAGGCTGATAAATAGGTGCCCTGGTTCCAGGTAATGGCATTTTGAAGGGTGGCCTTAGGCACTATGTGCCCTAACAATGCCGGAAACGACGGACCTACAAATGCCCTAATGATGCCTGTGCAAAAAATGACCGCATAAATTCCGCCAATCACAAGCGTTTTATCGCCATGGTGCCGGTATAAATAAATTGATAGCGCCAGCAACACCAGTCCGCCAAGCAGGTAACTAAAAATACCCTTTAACAGCAGGCTCTTTTTTTCGCTGGTATCAATAACATGCCCTGCATACAATGCAAGCGACAGGGCCGGTACCACCTCCGCCAGCCCTATCATACCCATGGCCAGCGGGTTGCCGGTAAGTTCGTACAGCCACCAGCCTACCAGCGTACTAAGCATACGCAAACCCATAGTAAAACAAAACCGGCCGGTTAACAGGCCGCGGTATTGCAATATTTTAATGGCGGCAAAGGGGTCGGGCCGTTGGGTTATTGACAACAAAGTAATTGATTATGGTAACGAAAAATAGTGCTGGCCTGCATCGTAGTCATTATCAAGCGCATCCAATACAATTTGAAGATGTTTTTCATTGCCCAAAAAATCGGCATTTGAGGCATCAATAAAAATAGTTTTTATGTTGTGCTGTTTAATGTAGCTGGTATAGGTTTGCTGTATATTAAACAGGTAATCGTCAGTTATAGCTTGTTCATATTCCCGCTTGCGCTTGCGAATATTTTGTTGCAATTTTTGTACCGGGGCATGCAGGTAAATTAGTATGTCGGGGTGTAGCAACTGCTGGTGAATAATTTCAAAAAGCTTTTGGTACAATCTAAACTCTTCGGTGGGCAGGTTAACCTTAGCAAACAAAAGGCACTTATTAAACAAGTAGTCGCTTATGGTTATGTTTTGAAAAATATCCTTGGTATGCAACAACTCTTTTAGCTGCTTATATCGTTCGGCCATAAAAAATAGCTCTAAAGGAAAAGCGTACTGGCCAGGGTTTTCGTAAAATTTGGCCAAAAACGGGTTCTCGGCAAACTCTTCCAGTATTAACCGGGCATTTAATTTTTTGGAAAGTAAATGTGCAAGGGTGGTTTTTCCAGCACCAATATTTCCCTCGATTGTTATAAAGTGATGCTTCATTTGTTATTTACAGGTGCAAGCGCCAAACCTACGTAAAATGCTAAAACAGGTTTGCAATTAACAAAATTCATTTTAAACACTTCTATCACATTGCAAATATTTGCATGTTTTTATTTATTAAAAACAGTTACGTCAAGCTGGTCAGCACAATCATGTAGCAGTTGGCTAACGGTCTTTTTTTCAAAAGGGTGCACCCAGTTACCCGCTATTTCGTTTAGCGGTACAAGCACAAACCTGCGGTTGCCAATTTGCGGATGTGGAATTACCAGGTCAGGTGTATGTAGTACCTCATTATTATAAAACAAAATATCTATATCAATAATGCGCGGACCATACTTTTTAAACCGCTGGCGGCCCATTTGTAGTTCTATATTCAGGATGGTTTGCAGCAGGGCAACCGGCGTTAAGATAGTTTTGGCTATCAAAACCTGGTTTAAAAAACCAGGCTGGTTGGTATTTCCCCATGCTGCGGTTTCATAAATTTTTGATTGCTCCTTAACCAATATGCCGTTTTTTTCGAGCAGTATTTTTGCTTGCAAAAGGTTCGCCAGTCGGTCGCCCATATTTCCGCCGGTCAATAAAATTGTTTTATTCATACATTACATGCATTCAAAACCTTCAAATATCTTTTATTTGCACCTTACAACACTTTTAAATAATGAGAAGTTTCTTTAAAATATTTTTTGCTTCGTTGCTGGCGCTGGTAATTTTTACAGTTATAGGCTTTTTTATCATTACGGCCATTTTGGTAGGTGCTACCCGTGCCGAAAAACCAAGTGTTGGTGAAAATGCAGTGATTGCCATCGATCTTTCCAAACAATACCAGGAGCAGGTTCAGAATAACCCGTTGGGCAGTTTTGTGCAGGATGCTACCGACATTCCATCGTTGTTTGATGTAGTTAAGCTAATTAATTACGCAGCCTCCGATAACAATGTAAAAGGTATATACCTTAAATGCAACGATAACAGCAACGGCTTTGCCGCCAGCCAGGAAATCAGGAATGCATTGTTACAATTTAAAAAAAGCGGCAAGTTTGTAATTGCCTATGCCGAAGTGATGGGACAAAAAGCTTATTACGTGGCCGCCGCTGCCAATAAAGTGTACACTAATCCTGCCGGCGTGGTAGAGTGGAAAGGCCTTGCATCTACTTACACCTTTTTTAAAGGAACCCTTGAAATGTTAAAGGTAGAGCCACAAATATTTTATGCGGGCAAATTTAAAAGTGCTACTGAGCCATTTAGGGAAACCAAAATGACCGATGCCAACAAACTGCAAACCAGCGAATACCTGGGCGAATTATACAGTAACCTGCTACTTGCAGCCAGCCAGCATACAGGTAAAGATACCGCCTACTTAAAGCAACTGGCCATTAACGGCAGCATACAAACCGCTTACGATGCGTTTAAAATGGGACTAATAGACGGCGTGCGTTATGAAGATGAAATTATAAGTGAAATAAACCAACAATTAAAAAACCAGCCTACCGATATAATCAATTTTGTTGCGATAGGCAAGTATGCTAAAGCAATTGATTATAAGGCGTACGAAGGCGATAAGATAGCCATAATATTTGCCGAAGGTAATATTGTTGACGGCAAAGCAAGCTCGGGAAATATAGCCTCGGAAGAATATATAGAGATAATAAGGAAAGCGAGGACCGATAATAGCATTAAAGCCATAGTGTTAAGGATAAACTCGCCGGGCGGCAGCGCACTTGCCAGCGAAGTAATTTTGAGGGAACTGTTATTGGCAAAAAAAATAAAGCCGGTAGTGGTAAGTTTTGGCGACGTGGCCGCATCCGGAGGTTACTATATAGCAACCGGAGCAGATAGTATTTTTGCACAGCCAACCACCATTACGGGTAGCATAGGCGTGTTTACGATTATTCCTAATTTTCAGCAGTTTTTTAACGATAAACTCGGCGTAACCTTCGATAGGGTAAAAACCGGGCCTTATGCCGACCTTATAAGTGTAGACCGCCCTTTAACCAATGGCGAAAAGTTGTTTATTCAAAATAGTATCGATACCATTTATAATCAATTTAAAACCAGGGTGTCGCAAGGGAGAAAAATTTCGATGGAAATGGTAGACAGTATTGCACAGGGTAGGGTGTGGACAGGGCAAAAAGCCGTTAAAATAAAGTTGGTTGATAAACTGGGCAACATACAGGATGCCATTAATTGTGCCGTTCGCATGGCCAAAGTAAACACTTACCGGTTAAAAGAATATCCTGAAAAAAAGGGGCTGATAGAAAGTTTGGTAAGCGACTACGGCGATGGCGTAAAAGAAAAGGCAATTAAAGAAGAGATTGGCGCGGGGCAGTATCAACTATGGCAAAAATTAAACGATTTAAAAGGCATGTGCATGGTGCCACAAGCCCGTTTGCCGTTTGATATAAACATACGATAACGGCTATATTACTTTTTTAAACAGTCGCTCATCAAAAATAAAGTTAGTGGCTGTTTCAATCGTAAGTTGGTCATATAATGCATGCATAGGGTTGAGCATAATATTATTTTCCGAAAAAACGACTGCCGATGGACACTCAAACATTAGGTAGTCTTTTTGCTGTAAAAATTTGCTACCCATGTTTTGCGAAAAATTAAAGTTTTTGTGCCATCCATCATCCAAGGTATAAATAGTATAAACCGAGGTAGTAAGCCTGTCGGGAATATGAATGGTCATTAAAGCAAGCTGTTGAAGGCTGCTTAGGTCTTTTGCATTTACCAATACCTCCAGCAAACCGAGCGAAATGCTTTTGCTTGTATAAACAGCAGCAAGGCCGGCATGGTTCCACCGGCCACCATACATACGTGAGCCATTGCCCGATAAGTCAAACTTATACTCCTGCCTGCAAAAGCGATATACCATCATGCGTACACCCCTTGTTCAATACGGCCGAGTTGGTCCAATACCATGCGTATACCATCGGTATAGGCAAGGCTGTCAAAATCGAGAAGCTGCCCCATTACCTGTTTGGGCGTTTGCAACCATTGGTACAAAGCATTAGCACTGTTAAAAACCGACAGCCCCAAAACAAAAATTTTGTCAATCTGTAAAATTCTGTCGGCATATATTCCTTCAAAATTTTTGTTGTCTTTGCTATATCGCTGAAGCGTACGTTCGGAAAGATGAAGCACTTTTGCCCAATCCTGTTGGGAAAAGGGTACTTTTTGAGCAACCTGCTCAAAATTTTGATAATTAAAATTGGCTATGGTAGCCTGTATTTTTTTTACCGAGGGATAGGAAAGGTACGCCGCCATAGGTTCTTCTAACTTTGGAAGTAGCGCATCGCTGTTTGTTTGGCCAGGAAACAATTTATTTTTTTTCATAATTGCCTTTTGTCAATAAAATTACGACACCTGTCTTTTAAATTCAAATTTTTCCTCATCTTTTTTATTTATTTAAGTTAGTCTATTTACATGTTCACTTGTTCGTTTTCTAAATTATAGAATAGCTTTGCGCCTCATATTTTTATTGCAAATGATTAAAAAATACAGCCAGGTAACGGCTATGTTTGCCATTACCAGGGCTAGTTTAAGGGCAATTTTACGAAGTCCGTCGGCAGTGGTATTTAGTTTTGCGTTTCCCCTTATGTTCATTTTGATCTTCGGTTTTATTGGTGGGGGTGGAAAAACAAGTATTAAAGTTGCAGTTAACAAAAACGCCGATACCCTAAACCCAGTATACGGCGCAATGAAAACGCTTGCCGGACTCAATTTTGTAACTAAATCAGACACCGAAATTACCAGTGAGTTGCAAAAGGGGCGCCTTACAGCTATCATTGACGTACAAAAGGTAAAAACAGAAGGGTCGTCTCAAAACCCTGGCACTTATCAAATTAAGCTGAAGAGTTCCGAATCAGTAAATCCGCAAAACCTGCAGTTACTTACCTCGTTGCTTAATGGAATGGTTAGCAATCTCAACAACATCAATTATCCCAATACCCCAACAGTAGCAGAGGTTAGCCAGGATGTGCAAAAAATTCCCGGCCGTACCTTTCGCACTATCGACTTTATTTTGCCCGGCCAACTCGGCTTTTCGTTGTTAAGTGCTGGTGTATTTGGCGTTGCCTTTTTATTTTTTAATCTACGGCAGCAATTAGTTTTAAAGCGATTTTTTGCTACACCAATAAAACGGTCGTACATAGTGTTGGGCGAGGCGTTAAGCCGCGTACTATTTCAAATGAGCACGGCAGTGGTGATTGTGCTAATAGGGGCATTGTTTTTTAATTATACTTTGGTAAACGGGGTAACTACCTTTTTAGAAATAATGGTTTTAAGCTTTTTGGCGCTGGTGGTTTTTATGGGCTATGGTTTTATTGTAAGCGGCCTTGCCAAAAACGAAAGCACCATTCCGCCTTTTGCCAACTTATTTACCTTGCCGCAATTTTTATTGGCAGGTACATTTTTTTCTATCGATGTTTTTCCAACTTGGTTACAGCCTGTTTGCAAAGTGCTGCCTTTAACGCATTTTAACGATGCCATGCGCCTTATTGCCTTTGAAGGAGCGCATTTAACTGATTGTTGGAAACAGGTAGGTATATTATTAATTTGGGGCGTAATAACCTATGGCGTAGCTATAAAAGTATTTAAGTGGGAGTAAAATGAACTTTATAAAACTAGGTGTAATAAGTGGGGTAATGATTTTTTTAGTAATAACAGCCCTGTCGCTGCTATTACCATCGCAAATAGTAGTTAGCAGGGCGGTGGATATAAATCAGCCGTTAGACACAGTGTATGCGTTTGTAAACAACCTTAACAACTGGCCAAAATGGATGGATAATTTTGATACCACCCTTCAAAAAATATCGCCCAATCCGCGTGGCAAAAATGCATTTATCCAAACCTCCGAAGTAACCGTAACCTTAACCAAAGTATCTAACAAAAAAATTGAAGCTATCTGGCAATCAGGTAGTCGTAAGCCAATGCCCGGCGAGTTTAATTTTTATCCTTCCAAAGGCAATACAATTACTACTGTTCAATGGCAGTTTATCCAAAAAGTAAAATGGTATCCCTGGGAAAAATTTGCCTCCATCGCCACCGATAAAATCATTAGTCCGTACATGGAAAAAAGCCTTGATAATTTAAAACAACTGGCAGAAGGACCGGCAGGTAAATAATTAGGCCAATTGGACCGCACTGCTTTTACAAACCTGTTGCAGCATGCCAACCACCGCTTTTTTTATTAAAGTGTATTCCTCAGTGGTTACACTATATGGCGGCATTATGTAAACTGTATTACCCAACGGCCTTAGGTACACCCCATTTTTTAGCATAACAGCAGTAACAGTGCTGCTAATATTGTTTAGGTATTCATCTTTTCCCTTATCAATTTCAAAAGCAAGTATGGTTCCTAACTGCCTTATATTTTTTATACCTTCCAGGCCCTTTAACTCATAAGCAAACCGTTGGTGTAGGTGTACAATATTGCTAATACTTTGCTGGCATGTTGGTTTTAGCAGCAGCTCAAGGCTGGCCAATGCTGCCGTACAAGCCAGCGGGTTAGCGGTAAAGGAGTGCCCGTGAAAAAAGGTTTTTAATGTATCGTCGCTTAAATACGCTTCGTAAATATTGTTATTACAGGCGGTTACCCCCAGGGCCATGGTGCCGCCGGTAAGTCCCTTGCTAAGGCAAATTATATCGGGCGTTTCGGTTAAATATTCACTGGCAAAAAGTTTTCCGGTCCGTCCAAAGCCCGTCATTACCTCGTCGGCAATACAAATAATTTGTTCCTGTTTCAAGGCTGTAAGCAGTTCGCTCATCAGCCCGGCATCGTACATTTTAAGGCCGCCTGCGCCCTGTACCAGCGGCTCATAAATAAAGGCCGCCACATCGCGGTTATGGCGCATTACTTCAGCCTTTAATGCTTGTATGTTTTCATTGGTTGGTACATCTATAAAAACAACTTCAAACAGCTTATTGGCAAAGGCTAGCGTAAAAACACTGCGGTCGCTAACGCTCATAGCCCCAAAAGTATCACCGTGATAACTGTTGTTAAAAGCCATGATCTTATTTCGCCTTGTATTGCCTTTATTCCACCAAAATTGAATGGCCATTTTTAGGGCAACCTCAGTGCTGGTCGATCCGTTATCGGAGTAAAAAACCCTTGCCAGGTTACCCGGTAAAATAGTTAGTAACTGCTCGGCTAAGGCAACTGCAGGCTCGTGGGTAAAGCCTGCAAATATTACCTGCTCCAGCGTATTTGCTTGTTTATACAGTGCCTCTGCAATGTGTGGGTGCGCATGCCCGTGCAGGGTTACCCACCAGCTGCTAATGGCATCAATATAAGCGCTTCCATCCTCGGCATATAAATACGATCCCCTTGCTTTTACAATTGGTATAGGGGGCAACATTTGTTTTTGAGGTGTAAAGGGGTGCCAGATAACCTTTTGATCGCGTTGTTGTAAACTGTCCATAGGTGGCGGTAAAAGTAATGTAACCCATTGTATTTTTGTTTACTTAAACAAAACATAAGCTCCGCAAAACCAGCCGCAATAAGTTAACCCGGAATACTATTAAATCCTTTTTAAAGAAGGTTTTTTTGGGCCGGGCATTTTCTTTCTATTTGGCTTCAGTGGCGTCGCACTCTTATACCGCTGGTAATTTTATTCAGCCTTTTTTATCATGATTTTATATTCAGCATTAAGTGTACCAAAATGGCCAATAAACATTCAAATATTCGCTAATCAGGTAATTGTACAATCATAAAAAAGCACGGCATTACGCCATGCTTTCTATTTTACTTTATAATTTGCTTCCACGCTTTATCTTTACAATTTTGGTTTTTTAAATGTATCGGCCAATAATATTTTCAAGATACTCCTGGCGGCCGCTAATTATATTGGGCTCGCCGTGTTCCATGGCATACTTACGCAAATCTTCAAGCAATAACGTACCCTCTTCAAATGCCTTACCTTTTCCGCCGTCAAACGATGCATAGCGGTCGCTTCTTACCTTTCTATAGTCCGATTTTGCCAGTATAGCCTCAGCAGTAATCAGCGCACGGGCAAACGTATCCATGCCACCAATGTGGGCATAAAACAGGTCGGCCGCGTCGGTAGAGTTTCGCCTGATTTTAGCATCAAAGTTTATACCTCCACCCTGCAGGCCACCGGCCTCTAAAAATATCAGCATCGCTTCGGTCAGCTCATTTAAATCGTTGGGAAACTGGTCGGTATCCCAACCGTTTTGATAGTCGCCACGGTTTGCATCAAGGCTTCCCAATACGCCTGCATTGGCAGCAACCTGTATTTCATGGGCAAACGTGTGGCCCGCAAGCGTGGCATGGTTTACTTCTATATTTATCTTAAAATCGTTCAGCAAATCGTACTGGCGTAAAAAGCCTATCACCGTTTCGCAGTCATAATCGTATTGGTGTTTGGTGGGCTCCATAGGCTTAGGCTCTATAAAAAAGTTACCGGTAAAACCTTTGCTGCGTGCATAGTCTTTGGCTGTATGTAAAAAGCGGGCAAAATGCTCCTTCTCTCTTTTCATATCAGTATTCAGCAGGCTCATGTAACCTTCCCGTCCACCCCAAAAAACATAATTTTCGCCACCCAATGCAATGGTAGCATCCAGCATAGCTTTTACCTGCGCGCCAGCATGTGCCAGCACATGAAAATCAGGATTGGTACTAGCACCATTCATATACCGCTTATGGCTAAAAAGGTTAGCGGTACCCCACAAAAGCTTTACACCGCTGGCATCCTGCTTTTGTTTTGCATATGCTACCATTGCCTCCAACCTGCGTTCGTTTTCAGCAATATCATCTACATAATCTACCACATCCACATCGTGAAAACAATAAAATGGAATATTCATTTTAGTTATGAATTCAAAGGC
This sequence comes from Chitinophagales bacterium, assembly GCA_038247635.1. Lineage (GTDB taxonomy): Bacteria > Bacteroidota > Bacteroidia > Chitinophagales > Chitinophagaceae > Segetibacter. The sequence goes on along the minus strand of JBBRUR010000014.1, from coordinate 23,739 downwards.
AGCATCCATTTTATCTTTGGCTCTTTCTATTGCATCTTCCTTTTTATTCCATTCAAAAATATGCGTTGGCCTGCCAAACGGGTCGCCGCCGTCGTTTACAAACGAGTGCCAATAAGCACACGAAAACCTAAGATGTTCCTTCAGGGTTTTACCTGCTACCACGCGGTTTTCCTCGTACCATCTAAAGGCCATGGGGTTATCGCTTTCCACCCCTTCAAATTGTATTTGACCGATACCGGCAAAATATTGTTTGTTACCTAATGTTACAGCCATAGTTTACTTTTTATGTATGACAAGATTATGTGATAAAAAAGCAAGATAGGTGTATAGGGAACGCATGCCAAATTAAGCAGTCAATTAAAAAATGTTTTTTGTCAACTGGTGTATAAAAGTGAATAATGCGCAGGCTTCTTCAAAAATTTTTGCGACGGTTATGACCCATTAAAAGTTTTCAATTGGTAATTTAGCCTAAACAGTATTGTATGAAGCATACCCCCATCGTTACCACACTTAACACCGGCGCACAAATGCCCCTGCTGGGGTTGGGCGTGTACGATATGTATGGCGAAGCCGCAGTAACCGCTATTACTTTTGCATTGCAAATTGGCTACAGGCTTATTGATACTGCATCAATGTATAAAAACGAGGCTGAGGTTGGCAAAGCAGTACGTGGCTGCGGCATACCACGGGCCGACGTTTTTGTAACCACCAAGCTTAACAACATCAACCATGGTTACGACAATACATTAAAAGCGTTTGACCATAGTTTGCAATTGCTAAATGTTAACTACATTGATCTTTACCTGATGCATTGGCCAATAAAAAACCAACGTAAAAATACCTGGCGGGCAATGGAGTACCTGTTGGAAACCAAACAGGTAAAAGCCATTGGCGTGGCTAACTACTTGTTGCCTTTTTTGCAGGAGATGGAGGGGTATGGTAATATAGCACCTGCAGTAAATCAAATTGAGTTCAGCCCGTTTTTAAATAATAAAGAAACCCACCAATATTGTATCAATGCCGGTATTCAATTGCAGGCCTACACCCCGCTTACAAAGGGCAAAATGTTTACCAACCCCACAATACAGCGCCTTTGCAATACATATAATAAAACCCCTGCACAAATAATATTGCGGTGGAACCTTCAACTAGGCGTATCGGCTATACCAAAATCGGCCAACCCAACCCGGCAACGCGAAAATTTTGATGTATTCGGTTTTGAAATATCCGAAAGTGATATGACCGAAATAAATAACCTGAACCAAGACTTTAGGGTGGTGGAAAACCCTATGGACATGTGGTAATGTAAGGCTGGTTATTGAATAATAGTCCGTGACCTCATGTTTTGAAGTACCGCTTGATTTAGTCTAACCGAACGCAATAAATTAATAGTATACATTTTATTAAAATCCCGAAGATTGGTTGATGGCGGAAAAAAACTATAGCCAGATTGGTTGTTATAAATGGAAACAATAAAGGTAATCATACGGCTTTTGCTCCCCTCCTTAACCTCGTTTAACGGAATGGTATAAACAAACTCATCGCCATTCAATTGTAGGGTAGCTGCCGAAGGCGCACGGCCGCAACCGGTACTGCTGTTACCATCTAACAAATACTGTGCACATAGCCCATCCCGCGATCCGCCTTTAATACCATACGAACGATCAACGTTGGCATCAACGGCCTTGTTAACATTTACATCGAAGATTATAGACGGAAATGCGCCCGGTGCAGTAATAGAGATCACAATGTTGGCCCCAACCAATTCGTAACGGCCCTTGTAAACACCGTTCGAAAAAAGAACTACTCCCTTGTCGGCCGCCGGCTCATTGGCAACTTTTACACCCGGATCGGGGTTAACGACAGGGGGGATTTCGGCCGGGGTTTCTAAAGGTGTTTCCGGTGGGTTTTGTTTTACTTGCGGGCTATCAACAATGGCAACGGCTGTATCGCTGCCGCCTGCTATTGTTCCTTCATCGGCCCCCTTATTTAAATTACTTTGTGTTACTGCAAAAAATATAATCATTGACACTATTACCATCCCTACCAAAACATAAGGCACTATTTTCTTTTTGGGTTTGATAACCGGCTGCGGTTTTATCACTGCATCTTCATCTAACGTTCTCACCAGTGCTGCCAACGCCTGTTGGTAGTTGCGCCTGAAGTCTATGTACTGTATCCTGTCCAGCCTGAAAGGAATTTTGCAATCATCTTTTAATATCGGTATCACCCGCTTACCATTTTTTAAGGCGTATGACACCTCGTCTAACACATTGGGCGAGTTAACGGACGTTTTTGACAATACGATCAACATTGAATCGGCTGCCTCTAATGCATTTTGAATGGCAATATCCCAAACTACTCCGCCTCTTATATCCTGCTGATCTAACCACACGTTAATGCCATTGGCCTTTAAGTCGGTGGCCAGCTTGTCTACAAAATCGGTAGAGTCTACCCGTGAGTAGCTGATGAAATGCTTTTCGGTTTTCAATATGGGTTAGTATTTCTTGTGATAGAATTAAGTACAAATAAATGTACCCATATTTTCAGGCTAATGCAAGCGCTACACGGGTTGGCTGCGTATTTTGTTTATCGTCAATAGCTAATGGAATTGTTTTGGCAGGTGCTTAAAAACGAAATTTTTTATGTTTTCATCGTTGCAACATCTTAAACGTTTTTTAATTATTTCCATTTATTATGTAACAGGCAGGCCACTTTTTAAATGTAAATAACCGAAACATAACGTCATAAAACCAATAGCTGCATAACAGGCATAAAAAAACCTACAACGGTTAATTATAGGCTCTTTTCAATCATTGAAATAAAAGAAAAGAATGAATATCCGCATTCTGGTGCTGATATTTTGGAACCGGGCTTTTTTAACTGTTTTCATCAGTTGTTGCAGCCTGCCTCTGTTATTATAGAGGTCGCACTCATACTGTTTGTAATTTTATTCAGCCTTTTTTATCCTGATTTTATATTTAGCATTGAGTGTAATAAATAGCGGATAATTATTAAATAACAAATATATGTTGACTACTTTTTGTTCCTTCATATTTTAATTTTAGTTAAAAGAAGAAAAGCAGGATACCCTAACCATTATAATGTAACCAGGGTTAGGATTGTTTTATTTTAAAAAATAAGGCCAACATTGTTATATGTTTATTGGCTATAATTTTGGCCATCAAACAACATCAACAATAAAATATCTGCTTATATTTTGGCCATGGCAATAATTCCACAACCAATGCGAGTACCAGCATTACCTGTTGGTTGCGTAATATAATCGTCTAAACCACCATGTATTATAATACCCTTACCTACAATATTGTTTAAGCCGTTGCCGCCAATGGCCCATAAGTTGGTTTCCATGGTCACTATACCGTTTCCCCTGCTGTCCAGGGTAAAGTTGCCAATATCGCCCAAATGATAGCTTGCAATACCCCACTTACCATGGCTTTGGTTGGTTGGGTTCCAATGCCCGCCTGCCGCTTTGCCCATATCGCCACAGGCGCCGTTTTCGTGTATGTGAAGGGCAACGGTTTGGTTTGCTTTGGTGGGGATAAACACTTCCATTTTCATGATTACTACACTATTTTTTTCGGTAAAGGTTATTTTGCCGCGCACCAGTGTATCGGGTTTGGTACCTACTAAAATTGCCTCTGCAATGGTTGAATTAGCACTATAGCCTGATGTTGATGCCTTTATATTTCGGTTACAGGCAATAACTGTAAATAAAACCGAAACTGTCACAAGTAAAGTGACCAGTGCAAATTTTCTATTTTTCATTTTGTTATTTTAATTGTGTAAAAAGTTATAGCAGTTAAATTAACGAACCCTGACCACGAACAGCAAACCAATGTTATCTATATAAAAAATGATACCAACGTAAAAAATACCAATCTAACGCACAACTTTTGCAGGTGTTTATCCAAACATTTAGACAAACCTTTTATTACTGCTATAATGTAGATTTAATAAAAGTTTTTTAAACACATGTTTTTTTGTAGTTGTTGCTATGTTACCTGTTCGGGGTTTTGGCGGTTGGCCAATGGCTTTATTTCCGTCTTTGCGTCTTCCTCCACTTCGTTAAGATAACCGTTTTTAAGTTGGTCATAAAACGAATGTTTATCAATAATAAGTGCAGCTACATTCGATAACATTGCTGCCAACATTAAATGAAATATTACGCTATGGCGGTCAGTCATTTCGAGCACCAAAATGGCCGAGGTAAAAGGCGACCGTGTTACACCGGTTAAAAAACCAACCATGCCACTAAGTATAATAATATTGGCATTGGCGCCTGTAAAATTTAATGTATTTGAAATAAAAGCTCCTAACGATGCACCGGCTGCCAGCGAGGGAGCAAAAACTCCCCCTGCTGCCCCTACGTTAAAGGAAAGCACGGGGCCAAAAATCCGGGCAATTACAGTTACAATCCCTACTGACTTATTTTTGGTAAATAATGTATTGTTCATAATTTCCTTGCCCGACCCAAGTATGTCGTCACTAATATAAAACGATATGCCCGCTATTAATAAACCAAAGCCCAAAATAATTAAAAGTACCTTTTGCTGGTTAAACTGCTTTTTCCACTTCATGATTATCAATATCCATTTGCCCATATAACTTCCAAAAATACCAGCCAATATGCCGGTTAATGCCACCACAAAAAATATAGTAAATTGTAGGCCTTTTACATTGGGATAGCCAAGGTATAGGTAGGGGCCCAAAAATCCCTGTGCTGCAAGACCCGATATAATAACCGCCGAAAAAAGCGCCGTTCTAAAAAACCTGATATGGGTTTTTGCAAGTTCTTCAATAGCAAACACTACCCCGCCCAACGGGGTATTGAAGGCAGCGGCCAAACCGGCCGCAGCACCGGTAAGTATATAGCTTTGTTTAGATAGTTTGGGCCAGCTTTTAGGTACGTGCTTGTTTACAATATGAAAAATAGAACCGGCTATTTGTATGGTTGGGCCTTCGCGGCCTATGGCACCGCCACCCAACACCATTAAAAAGCTGGAAACGGCTTTTATTACAATAATTCTAAAACTAAGTAATTTATCAACCTTACCGCGGTGTTTTGCCGACGATAGTTCTATGGCGGCCATTACCTGTGGTATGCCGCTACCACGGGCGGTAGGTGCAAATTTTTGTATTACAAACCATGCCAGCGCAAAAAATACCGGAGCCATAATAAAAATCATCCAGTGGTGCCAACGCAATACTTCCAAAAGCACATCCTCAGCCAGGCTAAATATTTTGGCATAGGCTACTGCTACAATTCCCACCAAAAATGAAGCAATCCAAAAAGGGAGCCCCTGCAAAATATTAAGCCTGATAGCGCCAGAAAAAATAAGGTCGAAATAGAATTTTATCGTAGTCCTTATTTTACTTTTCCGGCCTTCTGTCATAGTACTGTATTTTGTTCGCCCCTTGGTAATTAGCGTTAATGCCTGAAAAACTTACGCTTTAATGTGTTGCTAACTAGTCGCTCATCCGTCCTAAAATAATCAACACCTGCACCGGTATCTGGCAATTTGTTTAAGAAAAAAATAACCTTGCAAGTGATGTAACGGATATTATTGTGGAGCACATGTAATATGAAATTGCAGGCTGCATTTAACCAATTCAATTATTGCACCAACAGATGGCCATGGATGAAAAAGTACCAATGTTTTATTTATTTGCCCGGTATTTTACAACAAAGGGGTACTATGGAAAAGGTTGTAATTGCTTTGTTATGTTAATTTAAATTTAGTTGCTATTATTGTTTTACAAGCGGGGTGGTACTTGTTACCCTACCCTGTTGGTTAATTACCTGTACCATATATATGCCCGATGCATACCGCTGCATGGGCAGTTGCAGTACATTACCCAACGCTGTTTGTTGTAGTAACAAAATACCCTGGTTATTTAGCAGCTTAACCACCATTCCTTTTTGAAGGCCCGATATATTGGCTGTTTGCCTTACAGGATTTGGCCAGGTGCGTACAACACCTTTGCACGAGGTAAAACGTTGTACCGGCGAGTAGGTATATTTTTCATCTTTATCTATCATTTTTAACCGTAACCATGCATTATTGTTTTGATAAGGCAATTGGTAACTGTAGCTGCCTCCGGTAACCGAGTTGTTACTTTTAACCATACTTACGGTATTATACGTTGTGCCATCGTTTGATAGCTCAATAGCAAAATGGCTGCTGTTGGCCTCGCTGGCCGTTTTCCAATGCAGCAAAGGGGCGCAATTGTTTAATTGAATGGTAAAGGTGCTTAGGGTAACGGGTAACGAACCCCTGCAAACGAGCGGGGCAAAAAACGCAGGCATTTGTTGAATAATTTGCGAAATGTATGGTTCTGTTCCCGGGCTTTCGTGGTTGCCACCCGGCACGGTTAATAACTGCGAAGCAATGCCAACGTTTTGTGCCCGTTCGTTAAGCGAGTTGCCTCCATATAAAAACAACGGTGTGGTAAAACCCATATTTGCCACTTGTCCAAAATTGTACGGCACCACCTCGTCGGCGCTGCCATGCGAAATATACAATGGAGGTTCACCGGAATTCATTAAACTGGTATCAGGTATACCACCTGCAATACTAATTACCCCAAAGGTACCCCGCGAGTTGTAAGCGGGCAATAAGTTATTGGGAGCAGGCAAGTCGGTATTGCCTTCAAAACCGCCGTTATTGTTATATGCAGTGGTTGCAGCAGGGTTTTCTGTTGTGCTGGTGGTATAAACTGCCTGTAATGCTGCAATTGCACCTGCCGATGCACCTCCTACAATAATTTTAGTAGTATCTATTTTATAGGTGTTGGTTGTAGCGGCGTCGCGTTTAAAATACCTGATAGCTGCTTTAAGGTCAACAGATGATTTTACCACCTGGTCATATAGCAGGCCCCCATTGCCAAATACAGTTAGATAGTTTAAAAACGATGGGTACACCAGCCGGTAATCGATGGTAGCTGCCACATATCCCTTTTGGGCAAGCGCTATGCAAAATGTGTCGAGGTCGCTACGCTGCCCGGTTACAAAACCGCCGCCAAACATTAAAATAACCAATGGCCTTTGCCCTGCCACATCGCCCTGTGGCTGAAACAGGTTAAACCGCAAGGTATCGTTGTACATTACCGTGGTAAAAAAATCGGTGGTTTTATTATACCCGTAAATCACCCCGTCGGCTTTGGTTACATTTTGAAAAATAAAATTATCGTACCTGCCGCCTCCGCAATTTAATGCCGGGTTTTGCGCTACACCCTGTAATGCAGCAAATGCCATTACAAAAAGTAAAAAATAAATTTTCATGCAATTGTTGTTTTAAATGAATGGTTTGTCTGTTTAGTTTTGTATTAAAATAGTTATTTCCATTTACCTGTTACTCCTTTTGGTTTATACATCCTGGTAATGTTCCGGCCCATAAATATTTCCCTAAAAAAGCAGTTATACTTTCCCGGTTAATTTTATAAAAACTGCCGCCTACAAAGCATCCGGCAAATATTTTTAAATTAAGGATATTGTTTTGGAAGATGAAAGCCAGTAAAAATGTATTTCAATTTTAAACCCGTTTTACCACCCCACTGTGGCTGGTTATTAACCGCCGCCAAAGCCATATCCACCCCGGTGCCAGGACACACCAATACAAATAACCTGACACCTTAATACATGTACCCTTTGCTATTTTTTTCCTTCGGTTACCCCGGTAAAATCGTCGGTACGAAATGGACTTGCCGGTAAGCCTTTACCATTATAAAGATTACCGTTAGGATTGTTTGCCCACGAATACCTAACCTGTAGTGGCTGCAATACCTGCTTACTGCTTACTACTACTACGTTACTTATTATGGATGCATCTGCAATATAAAATTTTTTGTCGGCACCTGCTACTTCAAAGCCATTTAGCGCAACACCTTCGGCTGCCTTAAGCCCACCTGCTTCGTGGCTAAAATTAAGGCGAATGGTATTGCCATTTACCACTTTTGACAAATACACCGGCCCCGAATATTCAATGGCTTTTCCATAAGTTTTTGAAAGGGCTATTAACGCCAGCCGCCTGCCAACCTCTTGTTTATTTTTAGGATGAATGTCTTTAGCCTCGCCTATATCAATGGTAACTGCCATACCCGTATTTGAAAGCGACAATGTTTTTTGCTGTGCCTCTCTTAACTCGGCCCATGCCGACTGTTCGGGCCCCTCGTAAGGCTTCATAAAATTTGCCAGTTGTACAAAATAAAAGGGAAAATCGCCCTGCTGCCAGTTTTTACGCCAATCGGTAATTAATATGGGAAACAACCACCTGTATTGGTAGGCACGGCCTGCATTACTCTCTCCCTGGTACCAAATAGCACCTTTTATGGTGTAATTTAACAGGGGATGTATCATTGCATTAAACAGCACTGTTGGCCTGTTAGGTCCACTGGCTTGTACGGGCGATGCAGGCATATTTTTCATATCAACCCCTACCTTATATTGCCACGCACCTGTTAACGATACCCGGTTACCATCGGTCGATGTAAGAGCTATTTTGTCAGCATCGCCATAAAAGCCACCCCCGCCGGCACCATCAAAAACCCTGATGGTTATTTCATTTTCCCCTTCCTTAATTAAGCCAGCCGGAATGTTGTAGGTACGCTCAACAGCATAGCCCTCTGTTTGCCCCACTTTTGTACCGTTTATCCAGGTTATATCGTTGTCATCAATGGGGCCAAACGAAACCTGTAACCCCTGTGTAACCATGTTGGCCGCCACCATTATTTTTTTCTTTAACCAAACCACGCCATCAAATTCAGGTAACACGCTTGACTCCCAAAGTGTGGGAACCTGCATGGTTTTCCAATCGCCGGTATTAATTGCATCGGCCCATATTGCCCGGCCATTGGCATATCCATTGTCGCGGGTAACAAACATTTGTTGCCAATCCTGCACTTTTTTATTGTAGTCATTAACGTTTTGACTGCCCGCTTCCTGCTCAATTTTTCTGGCAGCTTCGGCAAAATCGCTGGTGGTTTTAAGGGTGATACCGCTCATCCATGCCTCAGCAATCGTTCCACCCCACGAGGTATGGATGAGGCCCACCGGAATGCCCGTGGTATTAAATATTTCTCTTGCAAAAAAATAGGCTACTGACGAAAACGATTTTACATTATCGGGGCTGCAAACGGTCCAGCCGTTACTGGTTACAGCGGCATCATTAACCAGCGCGTTACTGGTAACATGCTGCAACTGTAATAATCTTATTTTGGCAAAATTGGCAGAGGCAACTTCCTGCTCATAATTATTAATAAAACCCCAACCAGCCAATGGCATTTCCATGTTAGACTGGCCCGAACAAACCCATACTTCGCCTATCAATATATTACGCAAAACGGTTTCATCGCCATCGTTAATAGTTATGGTAAATGGGCCTCCAAAGGCTGGCGTACTGAGCTTCACGTTCCAATTACCGGCATTGTTTGTATTAATTGAATACTTTTCGCTATCCCAACTGGTGGTTATTAAAACGTTGGTTCCTGCTGCGGCTTTCCCCCAAAGGCCCGCTTTGGTTTTTTGCTGTAATACCATGTTATCGGTAATAACTGAGGGAAGGGTAACTTTGGCAAGCAGGTGGGCCGGAGCTACAAAAAGCAGCGCCACCAACATTGCAAACAATTTGTAAAAGGGTTTCATACGGCCATAATTAATTAATGGTAACTGAAAAGATTGAAAGGTTAAGTTAACTGAAAAAAACTTTCAACAACCCACATAAAAATTTAGGCGGCCACAGCCAAACCAACAAATGTTGCCGTTTGGCTATATGTTTACCATCCAACTAAAAAAAGCTTTATAACAAAAAAATAAGCCGCATACATGCGCCCGGCTGGTGGCCATTTACCTATACACCTGCGGGTTTATAACGTAGGGAATTTGTTTGTTGTTTAGCCCCGCTATAATGTTTTGCACCGCTGCAATAGCCATAGCTTGCCGGGTTTCAATGGTAGCCGAACCAATGTGTGGCAGTATGGCCACCGTTGGCAGGCTTAGTAACGGGTTGTCGGGCAGCATAGGTTCGGGTTCTGTAACATCTAATCCTGCCCCCCAAATAGTGCGGTTTACTACCGCCTGGTACAAATCCGTTTCGTTATGAATGCTACCGCGGGCAGTGTTAATAAAAATTGCTGTAGGCTTCATTTGTAAAAAGGCTTCGGTACAAAATTTCGCTTTTGTTTCATCAGTTAACTGGCAGTGTACGCTAATGATATCGCTTTGTGCAAGCAATGCTTCAAAAGATACTTTTGTTGCCCCCAGGTTTTCGTCGGCAGCTGCATTGTGGCTCCTGTTACAATAAATAATGTTCATATTATAAGCCGCCTTACAACGCATTGCTAGCTGTAGCCCAATGGCACCTAAACCAAAAATTCCCAATGTTTTGTTTTGAAGGTCTTGCCCAAGGTCCGCAGTGGGCTCAAAAAATTTCCAGCCGCCTGTCAATATTTTTTTATGATGATAAAAAGCCTGCCGGGCCACCGACAATATCAACAAAAAGGCAATATCGGCCGCAGCATTGCTCGTTACATCGGGGGTGTTTCCTACTGGTATGCCTAATCTTGTTGCCTCTTCCACATCTACCCTGTTGTACCCGGTTGAGTGTACAGATATGACCTTTAAATGAGCACATTCCTTTAAAAAAGCCGCGTTGATAAAATTTGGTCCTACCGACAAAAGAGCATCGCTCTTTTTTGAATGTTCTACAAACTCGTCAAAGGTCAACTCCCGCTTTTCGGTCCATATAAAAGTTTCAACGCCCGCGTCGTGCAATAGCTGCATTCCTTTATTGTCAATAATCCTGGTAATAAAAACACGCATCATTTCTTTTATTATCTAAAAAAACCCAATATTCGTCAAAAAAACAAAATGTATGCCTTTAAAACTTTTACCAAAAAAATGTACCCTCATTAAATTGACATTGATTAAATAAATGTTAGCTGATTTTCTTTTAAAAAGATAAAATGACTGCAGGCATAGGTGCTGTTGTAAAAACCATGACCAGGCTGAAGTTACCGTTAAAAAAAATGGTCCCTCCGTAGAAACGGAGCGACCTTTAACGATTGCTTGCCATATGAAAATCTTAGAAGTAAAATTTGCGCTTTCCTTTAAAGCTTGGTACCATTTGCGGGGTTAGTTTCGGATACCGTATCATTTCCCCCAAATGCAATGCAAACATACAACGCTAATTTTTGCGTTATAAACCAACTTACCCGTTATTTTATGATGGCAAAGCAAGTTACACCTGTCCAAAACCCTTTACCAGAGAGGGTTTCAGATAAAAAAACTCACTATGGCCAGGTAAAAAAAAAGATAAAAATTAAATTATCCGTTGGTAAGCCCAATGGTTTCAGTTAAGTTGAATACAGCCTTGAGTGCTTTTTTTGCGGCATAATAACCGCACATACCATGAACGCCACCACCCGGTGGTGTTGAGGAGGAACATAAATAAATAGCCTTAGTTGAAGTTTGATAAGGCGAGGGCCTGAGCACCGGCCTGGTAAAAAGTTGAGTTATATCTAACACTCCTCCATTAATATCGCCGCCCACATAGTTGGCATTATATTGTTCCATTTGCACAGCATTAAGGCAATGCCGGGCAAGTATGGTTTGTCTAAACCCGGGGGCATAGCGTTCTACCTGGTCTTCAATAAGAGGGGCCATGTTTTGGATTGAGCCAAAAGGCACGTGGCAATAGGCCCATGCCGTGTGTTGGCCGGTGGGCGCCCGGCTACTGTCAAAAATACTTTGTTGTGCCAACAAAACATAGGGCTTATTGCCAATTTGGCCTTTGAATGCCGCTGCCTCATAATCGGCAATTTCGCTAAAAGTGCTACCCAGGTGTATGGTTCCTGCTCTTCGGCATTCAGGGTTTGTAAAAGGAATGGGGGCACCCAGGGCCCAATCTATTTTAAAAACACCCATACCGTATTTAAAACGGCTTAATTGCCATTTGTAAAAAGATGACAATTGTTGGCCGGCAATTTTTACCAGTTGCCTTGGGGTAATGTCAAACAGCACCACATTGGCTTTTGGCAGTTGGTCCATCGATTGAACATTTACGCCTGTTTGAATTTTGCCACCGAGGTATTTAAAATGTGCGGCCAATGCATCAACAATAGCTTGTGACCCACCCTTTGCCACCGGCCAGCCCCTGATATGCCCTGTAGCAAGCAGCACCAATGCTATGGCTGACGTGGCCATATTGCTAAGCGGCTGTATGGAATGAGCAGCCATACCTGCAAATAATCCCTTAGTTTTTTGGGTAGAAAAACCGGCTGCAAGTTTTGTTGCAGATGTAAGCCCCTTTAAACCAAATTTAGCCATAGCCAGCGGGTTGGATGGCCATTGCAAAGGGCCTAATATTTTGGGTGCCAGCATTGGCCAGTCTCTTACTATGGGCTGTAAAAGGTCAATATATTTTTGTTCGTCGCTACCTAATAAACCAGCCGTTTCCATTACCGATTGATGAAGTACGGCAGCACTTCCATCGTCAAAAGGATGGGCTGCGGCCAGCGGCGGATAAATATATTCAAGCCCATATTGATGTAATGGCAGCGTTTGAAAAAAAGGAGAACCGGCGCCCAGCGGGTGAATGGCCGAACATATATCGTGTTTAAACCCGGGTAGGGTCAGTTCCATAGTACGTGCGCCACCGCCAATGGTATTTTTCGCCTCTAACAACAATACACTTAACCCGGCACGTTGTAGCGTAATGGCCGCCGACAGGCCATTTGGCCCTGCCCCTACAACCACAGCGTCGTACTTATTGGTATCCATGCAAGAGAGTTATTGAATATGCAAACCGTTAGCTACCTGGTGTAAACAGCCAGGCTGGCGGTATTGTTAAAAGTTAATAGGGCAACTATACTCAAAGGCATTATCATGCAATAGGCTTATATTTCTTCTGGTATTTTTGTAGCCATGTTTTCAATAAACGTTCTTTCATTTACATAGTACCCGTTTCCTTTGGCACAAATATGTACCACCAAATGCTGAATACTCATTGGGTTGCCTTCCGGAATATCGGCTATATTACTATGTAACACATCGTGGCCGTCAATAATTACCACCATGCCGCTGCCTATTGCTTCCATTTGGTTGCCTTCCGTAATTAGCATACCGGTATCCTCGCCAAGGCCAATGCCAATGGCCGATGGGTTGGCGCCCACTACCTGCGACAACCTGCCAAAGCGACCCCGTTTTTCAAAATGAGAATCGAAGATCACATTTTCCATAAAACCAAGACCGGTAGTAATTTTAACCTCACCTTTTAAATGGGCCCGGCTGGCATCGCCTTCATAAATCATTGTTTGGCTCATAGCCATTGCCCCTGCCGAGGTACCTGCTACCACAAAATACTCGGTAAAATATTTTTTGTAGATCAGTTTAAACAGTTTGGTACCGCCAAAAGTAGCGGTCAGCCTTAACTGGTTACCTCCCGTAAACATTACCGCATTGCAGCGTTCCATACGCTCAAAATACTCAGGCAGGTTGGCGTCTTCGCGATTGCGTATATGCATTACACCAATGTTAGTGCATCCAATCCGGCCAAAGGCTTCAAGATAATTGTTACCTACTTCAATAGGAATCATTGACGCAGTAGTGATCACCTCAATCCTGGCATCAATTCCGCCAGCCTCGTCTACAATGCGTTTTAAAATACCCAACTCAAAAAAGTTAAGGTTATTTAAAAAACGTACAGGCCGGTCACTATCCGGTCCTTTATCCTCTGCCCCGCCTATGGCAATTAGTTTTCCTTGGGGTATATTCATTTACTTTTTTTTGTTAAAACAAAATCAACAGGTTGTTGAATAAACGTTTAAAATAGGGTCAACATTGCTATTAAAAAATTTCAATATAGCAGATAACATGAATTAGAACAAACAAATGTTTACCCATTTGCTGCATTTAACGCTTTTGGCAGTGCCTTTTATTGTAAACATTTTGTTTAGCAGCGTCTATGGCGCCTATGGTTCAACGGGTTTTTATTACTTAATAAAATGAATACGCTAAACCCCACATCTAAAAAAACAATGTGGCGGAAGGGGTTTTATAACAAGTTTTACAAAGTGTTTAGTATGTTTTTAAGATAAAAAATAGCCGCCAATCAAACTGCTTTCAAACAAAAGGCTCATTCAGCCAGTACAATATTGTCACAAAAAACAATAACGGTTAACTGGCAGTACCTGCGGCCAAAAAAATTAGCCCCTTTTTTAACGGCGGTTTACTATCTTGATAGCTTACTTTTTAAATACTTTATATACAACAGTCAACCATTTCAAGTACACAAAAACTCCTAATTCAGTTATTGATTACACTACGGGTTCAACTATGTGCTGCTAAGCAGGCCATGTTTTAATGCCAATATCTACCTAAAAAAATTACCAAAATTGTAACCAATGCAAATAAAAGAACTAAAAATACTGCGAGGTCCCAATTACTGGAGCATCCGCCGCCCTAAGCTGATACAAATGAAGCTTGACCTTGAGGAGTTGGAGGAGCTGCCAACTAATAACATTCCCGGCTTTTTAGACCGCCTTTCTACGCTTGTTCCAGGCATGTACCAGCACCGATGTAGCGAGGATACCGCAGGAGGTTTTTTTCTTCGCGTAAAAGAGGGCACATGGATGGGTCATGTTATTGAACACATAGCGCTTGAAATACAAACGCTGGCAGGCATGGATACCGGCTTTGGCCGTACCCGCGGCACAGGCAAACCAGGCGAGTACTATGTTGTTTTTAGTTATATAGAAGAAGATGCAGGTGCATATGCGGCACGGGCAGCAGTAAAAATAGCACAGGCGTTAACCGATGGCATTGCCTACGATTTGGAACCCGACATACAGGTAATGCGCGAAATAAGAGAGAATACCCGCCTGGGGCCAAGCACCGGATCGATTGTGGAGGAAGCAGCCAAAAGGGGCATTCCTTTTATACGGCTTAACAAGCACAGCCTTGTACAACTTGGGTACGGAATACACCAAAAACGCATACGTGCTACTATTGCCAGTACTACTTCTACCATTGGGGTTGATATTGCCTGCGATAAAGAAGAAACAAAAAACCTGTTGGAAGCTGCTGAAATAGCTGTACCAAAAGGCACCATTATTAAAAACGAAGAAAGCCTGAAAAATGCCATTGACCGACTGGGCTACCCGCTGGTGATTAAGCCTATTGACGGTAATCATGGCAAAGGAGCCACCACCAATATTGTAACATGGGAGGCAGCAGTGAAAGCGCTTGCAGCAGCGCAGGTATATGGACGAAATGTAATTGCCGAAAAATTTATAACCGGCTTTGATTTTAGGGTGCTGGTTATCAATTATAAATTTATATGTGCGGCGCTGCGAACGCCGGCCAGTATTACCGGCGATGGAGAACATTGTATTGACTGGCTTATTGAACAAACAAACAAAGACGCCCGGCGCGGTTATGGCCACGAAAAGGTGCTTACACAAATTACGATAGACAACTTTACCCAAAAAATGCTGGACGATGTGGGCTACACGCTGCAAACAGTGCCATCGGCAGGTGAATTAGTGTTGCTAAAACCCACTGCAAACCTTAGCACCGGCGGCACCAGCACCGATGTTACTGACGAAGTACACCCAGCCAATATTTTTATGGCCGAACGTATAGCTAAAATTATTGGCCTTGACATTTGCGGAATCGACATAATGGCGCCTGACCTAAAAGTGCCCATTAACGAAAATGGAGGGGCCGTGCTGGAGGTAAACGCAGCCCCGGGTTTTAGAATGCATATTGAACCAGCCAAAGGTTTGGCCCGCAACGTGGCGGAACCGGTGGTTGAAATGTTGTTTCCCAACCGAAGTAATGGCCGAATACCCATTATTGCCATTACCGGTACCAATGGAAAAACTACTACTACCCGCCTAACGGCTCACATTTGCAAATCGGCCGGCTATAAAGTGGGCTTTACCACAAGCGATGGGGTATATATACAAAATATGCTTATGATGAAAGGCGACTGTACCGGGCCGGTAAGCAGCCGTTTTGTACTTAAAGACCCTACTGTAGATTTTGCTGTGTTGGAATGTGCAAGGGGTGGCATTTTAAAAAGTGGCCTTGCCTTTGAGCAATGCGATATAGCCATTGTTACCAATGTAAGCGCCGACCATATTGGCCTTGGCGGTATAGAAACCCTTGAGCAAATGGCCAGGGTAAAATCGGTGGTACCCGAAACCGTATTTAAACATGGCTATGCCATTTTAAATGCCGACGACGACCTGGTGTACGAAATGCGTAAGGGGCTGCATTGTAACATTGCGCTGTTTAGTATGGACGAGCATAACCCGCGCATTGTTGAGCACTGTAAAAAGGGAGGATTGGCGGCTGTTTTCGAAAACAATTATATAACCATACTTAAAGGCACCTGGAAGATAAGGGTAGACAAAGTATCGGACATACCACTAACCTTTGGTGGAAAGGCCGTACACAATATAATGAATACACTACCGGCAGTTTTGGCCACTTATATATTCAGAAATATTAAAATAGAAGATATTAAACTGGCCCTGCAAACCTTTGTACCCTCGCCGGTATTAACACCGGGACGGCTTAACCTATTTGCTTTAAAACACATTAATATACTGGTAGATTTTGCCCACAACCCGGCCGGGCTTCAACTATTGTGCGACTTTGTTTCCAAACTGGATGGTACTCCAAAAATTGGCATTATTTCAGGCACCGGCGACCGCCGCGATGACGATATAACCGAACTGGGCCGCATTGCTGCGAGGTATTTTGATGAAATTATTATTAGGGAAGATGAAGACCTGAGGGGCAGAACCAGCAAGGAATTGCAAGACCTGATTTTAAAAGGAATAAACGAAACCAGCCAAAAACAAATACAGGTAACCACAGTACTGAAACAAAAAGATGCCATTTTATATGC
The DNA here is from genome assembly GCA_038247635.1 of Chitinophagales bacterium. Taxonomy (GTDB): domain Bacteria; phylum Bacteroidota; class Bacteroidia; order Chitinophagales; family Chitinophagaceae; genus Segetibacter. The sequence continues at coordinate 6,802 of JBBRUR010000014.1, read as the reverse complement.
TTATCAACATGCCCCTGCGGGAGCGCTGGTAACAGTAATGTGCGATGTAGTACCAGATGCCCTAGCGGTAGTAAAACAAATAAAAGAAGAGGAGGACAAAGCTGCAATTGCCCCATAATGTTACAAGTAAACACAATTAAAATTATTTTACCATTAATCAAAAAAAATATTGGCTTACATAACCTCAACCCTTATTTTTGCACTCCTTTAGTAAAATAAGGGAGGTAGCATTGGCCTATAGTATAATGGTAGTACAACAGATTTTGGTTCTGTCTGTCTTGGTTCGAATCCAGGTAGGCCAACTAGCAAAGGACCTGACTTTCAGGTCCTTTGTTGTTTTTACCCTAATTCTTCCGCCCAAAACCAAGCTGAATGTTGGCCACTATTTGCCAGGTATTTTACCGGTATACCCACTACATTAGCCTTTTAGCTGAAATACGCTAAAACGTAAAAGCGCAGAACAATAACGACAACATCTCAAAAATATACCAGCAGTAAAATATACCGGTAAACGTATTTAATTAGCCAATGCTATATACATACAAAAATTTACAAATTAGCCAAAAGGGATAACTGCACTTGTTAACAGTTATTTTTTTTATTGTGTCAAAATAACTCATTAACCGTGGGCTGTAAGGCTAACAAACATTTTAGAAAGTAAGGCCTTATAAAAGCGCGGGCTATTGGTAGCCCAACAATAAATCTGGGAAAAATATTGTTGAATAATCTCTGTCAGTTATTCTACACACATAAAAAAAGTTCCTGCGAAACAGGAACTTTAAACATTATAAAAGATAAGTTTTTACTTGCCTTTTTTTGCTGTCGCTTTTTTAGGAGCAGCGGCCTTTTTAACAGGTGCGGCAGCTTTTTTGGGGGCTGGTGCAGCCACTTTTTTAGAAGCAGAAGCAACCTTTTTAGCAGGTGCTGCTGCCACCTTTTTAGGAGCGGCAGTCTTTTTTGCAGGTGCAGCGGCAACTTTTTTAGGAGCAGCGATCTTTTTTGCAGGTGCAGCAGCTTTTTTGGGCGCAACAACCTTTTTTGGAGTTTCTATTTTTTTAACGGGAGCAGCTTTTTTGGCTGGTTCCATTTTTTTTGGCGCAGCAGCTTTTTTTGGAGCCGCTTTTTTTGCAGTTGCCATGTTTGTAAGTTTAATGGTTAGTAAATAATCATTAAAATTAAAAACTTATTTATAACTGACAAAAAAAACTTATGCTGTCGCTTCGGCAGTCACTACCGAAACAGTAGTTCTGTCATTCCTTCCCTTCTTAAATTCAACAAGGCCATCAGTTAGTGCAAACAAGGTAAAATCTTTACCTAACCCAACATTTTTACCGGGGTGGTAAACAGTTCCCCTTTGGCGAATAATAATATTACCCGAAATAGCAGCTTGTCCACCAAATATTTTTACTCCAAGCCTTTTGCTTTGCGAATCACGCCCGTTTTTTACTGAACCTTCACCTTTTTTGTGAGCCATAACGATTTATTTTTATTTTTTACGCGTAATAACTTATCGAATACTAAGTATTGAAATGAATGCTAATCAATACCAAATAAATCAACAGTAATTAAGCTATACTTTCAATTTTAATACGGGTGTAATGTGTACGATGTCCGAGCTTTTTACGAAAGCCCTTCCTTCTCTTCATTTTAAAGGCAATTACTTTGTCGCCTTTAACAAGGTCACTTACGATTTCGGCGGTTATTACAGCCCTGGCATCGGCGCCACTTGCAACTGTACCATCGCTGTCAGTAAACAACACTTCATTAAATTCAACTTTATCCCCGGTTTGTCCCTGCAGGTGAGGTACATATAAGCTCTGTCCGGCTTGTACTTTAAACTGTTGACCTGCTATTTTAACTACTGCAAACATAACTATTCAAAAATTAGGTGGGCAAAGGTAATGGTTTTATAAATAGTAATATCACCAAGCTAAAAAAAATATCAATCCTGTTTTAATAATCCTGCCCGCCAAAATGTAAAAAAAGGTTGTGGCCCCGGCTGGTTATATTTGCCCCAATAATACCGGGTAATATAATGATGAAAATAAAATCGCTGCTGGCCAAACCGTTTGCTTTGTTCATTTACAAGCAGGTAAAAAAATCAATGGAAACAGCCGAAACAGACCAGGTGGCCATTTTAAAAGCATTGATTAAAACCGCCCGGAACACTGAGTTTGGTAAAGATCACCAATTTGGCGAAATACAAACCGCCGCCGACTTTGCCAATAACGTGCCTATTCGCGATTACGAGGCTTTTATACCCTACATTGATAAAATTAAAGCCGGCAAAGACAATGTTTTATGGAAAGGCAAACCCATTTATTTTGCCAAAACAAGCGGCACCACCAGCGGTGTAAAGTACATACCAATTACAAAGGACTCCATCCCAAACCATATTAATACTGCCCGTAATGCATTGCTATGTTATATGGTGCATAGCGAAAACTATGCATTTGGTAACGGTAAACTTATATTTTTGAGTGGCTCGCCCGAACTTGACCGGGTTGGAAACATACCTACCGGCAGGCTCAGCGGCATTGTTAACCACCACGTGCCAAAATATTTGCGCACCAACCAATTGCCCAGCTACGAAACCAATTGTATTGACGACTGGGAAACCAAACTTAATAAAATAGTAGAGGAAACGATTAACGAAGACATGACCCTTATAAGCGGTATACCGCCATGGGTACAAATGTATTTTGACCGGCTAACCGAAAAAACCGGCAAAAAAATCAAAGACATTTTTCCAAATTTTTCAGTCATGGTGCAGGGGGGTGTAAACTTTGAGCCCTATAAGGCCAAACTATTACAAAGCATTGGCAAACCAATTGATTGTGTAGAGCTTTTTCCGGCCTCAGAAGGTTTTTTTGCCTTCCAGGATAATTATAAAGCCCCCGGATTATTGCTCAACACCAATTCGGGTATATATTTTGAGTTTGTGGCAGTAAGCGAAATTTTTAACGAGCGGCCCACCAGGCTTGGATTAAGCGATGTGGAAATCAATATACAGTATGCCCTTATTATTAGCAGCAATGCAGGCTTATGGGCTTACAATACAGGCGATACGATAAAGTTTATAAGCACCAGGCCTTACCGCCTGTTGGTTACCGGCCGCATAAAACATTTTATATCGGCCTTTGGCGAGCATGTAATAGCCGAAGAAGTAGAAGACGCACTGTTGACTGTAGCCAGGCAACAACAGGTAAACATTGTTGAGTTTACAGTAGCTCCCTTTATTGCGCACGACCAGGGCAAAAGCTACCACGAGTGGTTTGTAGAATTTGAAACCCTGCCTGCCAACTTTGCAGGGTTTGAACAAGCAGTAAATGACCGGCTAACGCAAAAAAATATATATTATAACGACCTTATCAGTGGAGCCATTTTGGCAAACCTGGTGATAAGGCCAATGCAAAAAGATGGATTTATTAATTATATGAAGTCAATAGGAAAATTGGGCGGACAAAATAAAGTGCCCCGGTTAAGCAACGACCGTGTTATTGCCACCTCCCTACAGCCTTTTATAAATAATGAAGTAACAAACAACCATTAGCAATGCCGCACGTTAATTTATAGCTGTTTTACATTAAGCAGCGGCGGGTAAATTGCAAATTGTTATTACGCTATCTTTACCGCCCTTGATTTAAAAATTATGTCGCTAAAAAGAATAGCCATTTTTGGTTCAACCGGTTCAATAGGCACGCAGGCGCTTGAGGTGGTAGAAGCCCACCCCGATAAATTTTCAGTTGAAGTACTGACCGCTCAAACCAACGATACCTTATTGATTGAACAGGCAAAAAAATTTAATCCCCATGTGGTAGTTATTGGTGATGAAAAAAAATACCCTGCCGTACGCGATGCACTTACCGCCCAAAACATAAAGGTATTTGCTGGCGAAAAAGCCCTTGAAGAGGTAGCTGCAATGGACATATACGACACTATGCTGGCTGCCATTGTTGGTTTTGCAGGCCTGAAGCCTACATTGCAAGCGCTCGAAATTGGCAAAACCGTTGCCCTTGCCAACAAGGAAACCCTTGTGGTAGCAGGCGATATTGTTATGCAAAAAGCCATACAAAAAAGGGTAGCCATTATACCGGTAGACAGCGAGCACTCAGCCATATTTCAATGCCTGGTGGGCGAAACCCGTAATAAAATTGAAAAGGTTATTTTAACGGCCAGCGGTGGACCTTTCAGGGGTAAAAAACCAAATTTTTTGGTAAATGTTAAACGCGACCATGCCTTGCAACACCCTAACTGGACAATGGGCGCTAAAATAACTATTGACAGCGCCACCCTTATGAACAAGGGGTTGGAAATGATAGAAGCCAAGTGGTTGTTTAACCTAAAGCCCGACCAAATACAGGTGGTTGTGCATCCGCAAAGCATTATACACAGCATGGTACAGTTTGAGGATGGCAGTATAAAAGCACAAATGGGCTTGCCCGATATGAAGTTGCCCATACAGTACGGTTTAACCTATCCTAACCGCTTTGTAAGCAACTTCCCACGGTTTAATTTTAAAAATTATGCCACCCTAAATTTTGAAGAACCCGATGTAAAAACGTTTAGAAACCTTGGTTTAGCCACCGAGGCCCTCAACAAAGGGGGCAATATGGCCTGTATTATGAACGCCGCCAACGAAATTGCCGTATACGCATTTTTAAGAAACAGGATAGGCTTTTTAGACATGACCGAGGTAGTGGAACAAACCATGGAAAAGGTAACTTTTATTGAAAAACCAACGCTTGACGAGTACTTTGACAGCGATGGTGAAGCACGTAGTTTTGCCGCGTCATTAATTCAGATGTAAGTGCTGGTTGTGGGGCTTTTGGATGAGATAGCTACACGGCTTTTTTTTGGGCCGGACAATTAGTTTTATATTAAACTTTTGTTGCGTCGCACTCTTGTACAGAAGTAGTAAGCTGAGCAACAACCACAGGGAATATTATAGCTAAATGTTTGAGAAATAATCCCTCAAAAAAAGCAAAGTTATTAGGCAGGTTTTAAAATGGGGTGATGGTATTTAATTAACCCTGATAACCACAATTATTGCCTTTATAAGTAATATTGAACAACAACCCATGGATAAATAAAGTACAAAAAGTACAAGTGTGCGACGCAACAATGTTGAGTTAAACTATACAGTCGGGGCAAAAAAACAAACAGAAACGGGCATTTTTGAAATATTAATTAACGCCTGCTTTGCAAAGGCAAACAGGGCAAAACAAAAACCCCGAAAGGGTCAGGGTCATTTATGACATTATTAGCGATCGACTGGTCAAGTGTAGCAGTTAAAACAGGACAGTTTATATTATCATTTAGCATACTGGTAGTATTGCACGAAATGGGTCACTTTTTTCCGGCCAAATGGTTTAAATGCCGGGTAGAAAAGTTTTACCTGTTTTTTAATCCCTATTTCAGTTTATGGAAAATAAAAAAAGGCGATACCGAGTATGGCCTCGGTTGGGTACCTTTTGGCGGCTATGTAAAAATTAGCGGCATGGTAGATGAAAGTATGGACAAGCAGCAAATGAAACTGCCGCCTCAACCGCACGAATTTAGAAGCAAACCCGCCTGGCAAAGGCTTATTATTATGGTGGGCGGTGTGGTGGTAAACATTGTGTTGGCTATGGTGCTTTTTATGATGATTATGTATGTTTGGGGCGAAGAATATTTGCCGGCAAAAAATATTCAATATGGAGTATATGCCGACAGCCTTGCAAAAAAAATAGGCATCAGGGATGGTGATAAGATTGTAACCCTTGACGGAAAACCGGTAGATGCATTTGCCACTATTGCCCCACAAATTGTGTTAACCGAAGCCAAAACCATTGGTGTAGAACGTAATGGTGCCATGGAAACTATTAATATACCCGAAAATTTTATTAACGAGCTTAATAAAAACAGGTTGGAAAATTTTGTGCTTCCACGGCTGCCCACCATTGTAGATACCGTGTTGCCCACGGCCAATTTTTTAAAAAATAAGTTACAAAAAGGCGACCGGGTGGTGGCCTTTAACGGAACCCCTACCCCTTATTTTCATGAGCTAAACCTTATGAAAAAAGACCTTAAAAATGTAAACGCAAACCTGACCGTTTTACGCGGTACCGACACGGTAAGCGTGGATGTTAAACTAACCGATAAGGGGCAGGTGGGTTTTGGCCCGCGGGCACCGGAGGAACTGTTTGGTACCACGGTAAAAACATATACCCTTGCCCAATCAATACCTGCAGGTTTTACCAAATGTTTTGAAACGCTGGGCCGCTACGTAACCGGGCTAAAACAATTGTTTACAGGCAAGGTAAATGCCAACGACTCGCTGGGTAGTGTAATTAGCATAGGCAACACGTTTCCCGGTATTTGGGATTGGCAACGGTTTTGGACACTTACTGCCATTTTTTCAATTATATTGGCCTTTATGAATATTTTACCGATACCGGCATTGGACGGCGGCCACGCCCTGTTTACACTTGTAGAAATGGTAAGCGGCCGCAAACCCAGCGACAAGTTTATGGAAGTAGCCCAAACAATAGGTATGGTGCTGTTGCTTGGCTTAATGGCCTATGCACTGGGTCTTGACTTTTGGAGGCTGTTGAAGTGAGGTTAGATGTTGTGAGTGGTGGGGTTATTTATATGTTGAATTTTGGATTTTGAATTAGAAAAACGAAAGCGGTGTGTATTATTTATGGATATGATGAGTGGTTTGTTATTTTAAATGTTGAATTTTAAATTTTGAATTAGAAAAACGGAAGCGGCTTGTATTATTTATGGATATGATGAGTGGTTTGTTATTTTAAATGTT
>JBBRUR010000013.1:0-79260 GCA_038247635.1 Chitinophagales bacterium | reverse complement strand
ATAAGTCCAACCCGGATATATCATTACAGAAAGAGCAAATTGAAGTCTGTTTAAAAAGTTAGTGTTTGTTAGTGTTTTATATGTTTCCCGTTGGTAAATATTTATACAGCAGCGAGAGGAGTTAAATGCGAAGTAAGGGCCAATGAAAACAACGTTTGCTATTTACAGGCAATTAGATGCCATGGATTGCGATCCCACCTGTTTGCCAATGGCGGCTGAATACCATGGTATGGCGAGGTGTTTACACAGGATGGTAAAGTGGAGGCCATTGACAAGTGGTGCAAAAAGACAGGCATAGAATTCACCCTACCTTTTTGGTAATCGGATATTAATTGCCTGATGTATATACATTAGGTGACTTAAAGTGTTTTCTTTCGGAATAGTTCCCTGGAAGAAAAGCCTTGCGGAACTATCCCGAATCTGAAGTTTGGGAGCAGGGCAGCCAAAGCCTGTACGGCTAAAAGCGTCAGGCACAAACCAATTTATTAACACATAAAATTAAAAAAAATGCAAACACAAAAAATGAGCCTTGCCAACATCAAAGGAAAGTTGAGCAGGGCTGAAATGAAGAACATTATGGCGGGTAGCGGTTCTACTATTTGTACATGTGGAGACAGTATGGTAACTACCGTATGTAGTGGAAATACATGGTATTGCTGGCAAGCTGCTGGTAGTTATTGTAATTCCCAAGGATATACGACTTTCACTTGCGGTTGATTCATGCTCAATTAGTTAACAACAAAAGAATAAACAAATGTTTTTGTTTATTCTTTTGCTATTTATTGTTGTTACGAAAAAGAATAATATTGTTTTTCAAAGTTTATTATATTAAGATGTAGCAGTATTCTTTCAGCATTAGCTTTTAGTATTAAGTCTTGAGCTGAACTGCAAAAGCTACATAGTGCCATATAATTTAGAGGCGTTTGCCCTGAAATCACACGGGGTGTTTTTTTTAAGGTAGTGAATAAATTCCTATCTTCAATCAGTTATCTTAATATTCAAAATCATTCTCATGAAACATGTTCTATTAGCAATAGGTACTATTATGACTTTTACCTTTTGTAACTCAACCCGCGATATCAGTACAACAACTGTTGATATTTCCGAAACCATTCTTACTGAACAGTTGCAGAAAGTAATTAACCTAATACCTACAGGGTTTGAAAGTTTAAAATACAAGCAGCTTACCCGTAAATTAAATACTACACCTTACTCTTCAACTTTTACTTTGCATGGAACTTATGATAATCAAGTTGGCGACCTTAGCGGTAGACCTTGTTATAGGGGCAAGATTGCCGAAATGAAGACTGAGGAAGAAGCAACCCTGTTAGTAAAACGTTGGATTACGAAGGTAGGAGCCAGTATGCATAATTTAGAAACCAAAAAAGTTCCCTATCGTACAGGTGGCACACAATCAGAACTGGTAGACGGCACCTATTTTTTTTTAAACGATAGTCATGGAGTATCGGTTTATTGGAGTAAAGATCCCGACTCTGAAATTTTTAATATCATTATTTCTGTTGTTTGATAATTGTAAGTGAATCGGAAAGAAAAAAACCGCCGCTGAAAATGTGGTTATAGATTTTTTGCTCAACATCAAAAATCAATTTGAATTTGCGAGGTGGCTTTCTTGCCTTTGCAGGGTGTGTCACGAATCGCCCCATGCCTTTGGGTTTAAGTAAACCGCATTGGTTTACCTTTAGCCAAATGTTTTTATGAAAACTTCCAGGGGACATATTACCTACTGTACCAACATACATTCCGGCGAAAACTGGCCCGACCATTTTGCCCAATTAAAACAACACTTTCCGGCTATTAAGCAGGCGGTATCGCCAAATGCCCCTATGGGTATTGGCCTTAGGTTAAGCAATATTGCCAGTTTACAGTTAGATGATGCGGAGGCACTACTCCTCTTCAATACATGGCTGTTGCAAAACGATGCCTACGTATTTACCCTGAATGGTTTTCCGTATGGAGGCTTTCACCATACCGTGGTTAAAGACCAGGTGCATGCCCCCGATTGGCTTACTATCGAGCGGGTTCAATACACCAAAAGGTTATTTAATATTTTGGCCGGGCTGTTGCCCTCGCACATGGATGGTGGCGTATCCACCTCGCCGTTAAGTTACCGCCATTGGTTTAACGGGCAGTTGGCGCTGGCGCATGCCACCACTATTGCTACCCATAACATTTTAGAAATAGTAGAACACCTTGCGGAGCTTGAAAAAAGCACCGGTAAAATAATGCACCTTGATATTGAACCCGAGCCCGACGGCATACTGGAAAGCGGTGTTGAATTTATAGAGTGGTACACCAGGGTTTTGCTACCCATTGGGCTTGAGTATCTTACACTAAACATGGGGGTAGATGTGATGGAGGCAGAGCGGTTAATAAAAACCCACGTGCGTCTTTGCTACGATATCTGCCATTTTGCAGTGGGCTACGAAAACCATGGCGAAGTACTGCAACAACTGCAAAACAAGGGCATACTGATAGGCAAGTTGCAGGTGAGCGCCGCGTTAAAGGCCAACCTGCCCGGATATGAAACTGAACGGTTGGCCATAAAAACAGCCTTTAAACCTTTTAACGAAAGTACCTACCTGCACCAGGTAGTGGCCAAAACAACCAGCGAAGGTTTTAAACGCTACGCCGATTTGCCCAATGCGTTGGCCGATGTAAATAATCCGCAGGTTACCGAGTGGCGGGCTCATTTTCATGTGCCTATTTTTGAGCCGGATTTTGGCGTATTGCAATCCACCCAAAGCGATATAACCGAAGTAATGCAACTACACACCACAAGGCAGCAAACCAACCATATTGAAATTGAAACCTACACCTGGGGGGTACTGCCTTTACAAATACAATTGCCCCTGCAGCAATCTATTGTTCGCGAAATACAGTGGCTGTTTAATACCCTTGATGTTACCTTATGAAAAAAACTGTAGTAATTGATGTGGTAGGCTTATCCGCATCGGTAATTGGTGGCCATACGCCTTTTATAAGCCAGTTTGTAAACCGCCATGGTATGGGCAACATACAACCTATGCTGCCAGCCGTAACCACCGCCGTACAAAGCACTTATGTTACTGGCCAATGGCCGTCAAAAACGGGCATTGTAGGCAATGGCTGGTACGACCGCGATGACTGTGAAGTAAAATTTTGGAAGCAAAGCAACAAATTGGTACATGCCGAAAAAATTTGGGATAGGGCTAAAAAGGAAGATCCGTTGTTTACCTGTGCCAACATGTTTTGGTGGTACAACATGTATAGTACTGCCGATTTTAGCGTAACCCCACGCCCTAACTATTTGGCTGATGGGCGTAAAATGCCCGACTGTTACTCGCACCCTGCCCAACTACGCGATGAGTTGCAGCAGCAGTTGGGGCAGTTTCCGTTGTTTCAGTTTTGGGGCCCCGGCGCCAACATAAAAAGCAGCCAATGGATAGCCGATGCCAGTATCTATACCGATAAAAAATACAACCCCACACTCACCCTTATTTACCTGCCGCACCTTGATTATTGCCTGCAAAAGTTTGGCCCTGATCAGCAGGCCATTAGTACAGAACTGCAGCAAATTGACGCCGAAGTAAAAAAGCTGGTGCAGTATTACGAAGAACAAGGAGCAACCGTACTGCTTTTGTCAGAGTATGGTATAGCCCCCGTAAACAACCCCATACATATTAACCGTATACTTCGCCAACAGGGCTGGCTGCAAATACGCACCGAGCGTGGGTTAGAACTATTGGATGCGGGTGCTTCGCAAGCCTTTGCCGTGGCCGACCACCAGGTGGCGCATGTGTATGTAAATGATGAAACCATAAAGGAACAAGCCCGTCTTCTTTTTAACACCCTACCCGGCGTTAAATTGGTGTTGGATAACGACAGTTTGCGTAGCTACCACCTTAACCACCACCGTACCGGCAACTTTGTGTTGGTTGCCGGCGAGCAAAGCTGGTTTACTTACTACTTTTGGTTGAACGATGCGCTGGCGCCCGACTATGCCCGCTGTGTTGACATCCACAAAAAGCCCGGCTACGACCCGGTTGAAATGTTTATGACCAGCAAGGCAAGGGCGGGCTACAAGTTGCTACGCAAAAAAGCGGGTTTTAGGTATGTTATGGATGTAATACCGTTAGATGCCACACTTATAAAAGGTTCGCATGGTGCGGTTCACCCCGATAGTCAATATCACCCAATTATTGCGTGTAATAAACCTATGGGCCTTACCATGCCGGTGGCGGCTACCAATGTGTACAACGTAATTTGGAATGCATTGGTAAATACTGATGGCTAAGGTTGCCAGGTGGCAAATAAGCTGTTTACAAAAGTTTTTTTTAATACCAGCTTTAGTTTTTTATGGCATCGCCCGTTGCGTCGCAATCCGTTCATCTTTTAAATATATGGCATCAACTAACTTCAAAGTAAGCACTACAAACCAATCTTATACAGCCTCTACAGCAGTTGGTACGCTGCCCGCCTGCGGCATATTTTGCAGGTAAGCATAAATATCGTTTTGTGCATTGGCGGTAATGCCTTCGTGCAGCACTTTTTGGTAGGTTCCATCACTAAGCATTTCGTATGCTTTGTCAGTATCTCTCCATTGAATGTTAAAATAATTCACCAGTTGTTTTTTTAGCGCATTATTTTGGATAGGAACACAAACCTCAATACGATGGTACAGGTTGCGGGTCATCCAATCGGCCGACCCCATTAGTACCACTGCCTCTTCATCTTCGCCAAAAATAAAAAGGCGGCTATGTTCAAGATATTGGTCTACCAGCCGCTTAACCTTTATGTGATCGCTTATACCTTGTACACCTGGCGCAAGGCAACAAATGCCCCTTACGCAACATTGCACATGCACCCCGGCCTGGCTTGCTTTGTACAATTTTTCTATCATACCCGGCTCCTCAAGGTTGTTAACCTTAATGCGTATCATGCCCTTTTTGCCCAAGGCCACTTTTTGCTTTTCAATGTCAATAAGCTGATCAAGCTTATCTACCATATTAAATTGCGACACCAATAAGTTGTAAAACTGGTACCGGGTGGTATTGGTATCGGTGGGTTCTTTTTGTAAAAATTTAAACAGCCTCAACAATTCATTTACCAATGTATCGTCGGTGGTCATTAACAGGTGGTCGGTATAAAACCGGGCAGTTACCTCGTTAAAATTACCAGTGCTTACAATGCCATAGGTATTTGTTTCATCGCCGCTTTGCCTGCGCACAAGGGCTATTTTAGAATGTACTTTTATATGCGGCAGGCTATAGATCATTTTAATGCCGGCGTTTTTCATTTCGCGGCTCCAGCGTATGTTGTTCGCCTCATCAAACCGTGCTTTTAATTCAACAAAAACGGTTACTTTTTTACCATTTTTGGCGGCCGTTATCAGCGAATTTACAATATGCGAGTCAGCCGCTACCCGGTATAAAGTAATGTATATTTCGGTTACCGAAATGTCCACGGCGGCCTCGCTAAAAAACAACAGCACAGGGTGGTAACTATGGTAGGGCAAATGCAGCAGTATTTCCCGATTGTTCAGTAGGGTAAAAATAGACTGGCCGCTCTGCATTTCACTAATCAATAGCTCGGGTTGTTTATGGTATTGCAGGCCCTTGTTAAACGATGGAAAGTACGCCAGGTCGCTCAGGTTGTGGTACCTGCCACCCAAAAACATTTCTTCGTATTGTAGCGAAAACATGGCTGCCAGGTACAACTGAATGTTTCGCGGCATATGGCCTTCAAACAAAAAACGCGAGGGTGGCGCATAGTCGCGTTTGCGCAATTGTTTGTCAATTTTATTTAGCAGGTCCAGGCTAAATTCATCGTCAAGGTGCAGCTCGGCATCCTGATTAAACTTAATGCTGTACACCCCAACAATGTCCAACCCCGGAAAAATAGCTGCCAAATTTTCTCTTATTACATCATCAATAAAAACCACACACTCTTTGTTATATAAAGGGGTAAGCACATAAAACCTTGGTAGTTTGTTGCTGGGTATGTTTACAATGGCGTACAGCATGCTCAATCCATCGGCGGCCTTTACAGTAATTACAAAATATAGATGGTTATTTTGTGGGGTAAATTTTTGCGCCGATTTACCCACCTGCAGCCAAATAGGTTGTATAAGTGGCTGCACCTTTGTTTGAAACAATTCTTTTAATTCGGCCAAATGTTGGCTGGCAAGGGGCAGGTCGTAATAAAAATGAATATTGTTTTGCTGCAGGGCAGGCAATACCTGTTTAGCCAAAATGGCACCATAGTATTTTAACTGGCGGTTTAATTCTTCCTGCATTTCGGGCAAAATACTTTCGTTATCATATACCCCTGCTTTAGCCTTTGTTTTGGCGTTAAGTTTGGTCAGCGCAACCACGGCAGGATATCGTACCCTAAAAAATTCGTCGAGGTTTGATGAAAAAATAGCCAGGAATTTTAGCCGCTCATATAGTGGCACTTTTTCGTTGGCGGCTTCGTGCAAAATGCGCAAACTAAAGCTAAGCCAGCTAAGGTCTCGGTTATGCAAGGTTGTTTGCATGGTAGTTATTAAGGTATGTTAAGCAGTCGTATTGCCAGTTAAAATGGCAACCCCGATGAGTTTACAATAATGGTTTCGGATGCGTTACCCACAAACACGGCAATAGCAAATGCCAACACCGAAATAATAATACCGATCATAAAACAATTGTACGCCAGCCTTATTAGTTTAAACTTTCTTGCCAGCACCACGCCTTGCTGGTAAATATCTTTTACCAGGGTGCGGTATAGGTAATCGGGCTCCATCATCATTTGTTGCATGGCTTTTTCATATACTTCAAACGGGGTTTTATGGTAGTGGCCAAAAAACAGCAGGTTGGTTTTTTTGTCAATAATATCCTGGTCGCTAAATGTACCGCGGTTAAGGCCTGGCCTGGTGGCCAAAATAGAAAGTATAATGGTAATCAAGGTAAAGCTCAAAAATATAATGGTGGGGATGGTCAAAAAAGTTTCATCCTGCAGGCGCCGTAGTAGTACGGTTATTATTACCGAAATGATAATGGAATTTACTGAAATAAGGATGTTGGCTTTACCATCGGCCATATCGCTAAGCTTCATGTGGTTTTCGCTGGTTAGGCGTAACATGGTTTGTATGCCCTTGGTGGTAAAGTTGTCCTGCTCCCTAATAATGGCTGGTGTGTCCTTGGTAATTTCAGGGCTTTCTTCAATCTTTTTTACACTCTTTTTTAGTTTTTTAAGGTTTATTGCTTTTTGCCCGGTTAGCAGGTCAATACAGTACGAAGTGTAATAACGGTGGCGTTTTAGTGTCACCAACATATCCTTATCCCATAACAACTTATTTTTTACTGCATCCCGCAGTTTAATTTCCTGGTACAACAACACACTTATTTCCTTAAACTCAATGGTGCCAAAGTAATACGACTCTGCGTCGCAAATTATTTCCTGTAACAGGTTGTAAGGGTCGGCAAAATAGCGGGTGCTTAAAATACAGTCTTCAATGGTTTTAAGCAGGTCGGCATCGGTAGTATGTTGTTGCATAAATGCACGCATAAGGTCGGCGCCTCTTTTTTCGTGCATGTCTGCATCGCCCACAAGGTAACCGGTATCGTGAAACCAGGCAGCCACATAAATGGCCAGCAGGTCGTTTTCAATAAGCTGGTAATGGGCCGATATTTCGCGGGCCCTGTCCACCACCGTTTTGGTGTGTTGCAGGGTATGGTAAACAAGGGTTTTTTTTAAATTTTTTTCGTGCAGCGCTGTTACATGGTCTTCAACGGCCTTGTAAATAGTAGTATAATCCATAAACGTGTTTAAAAATTTAGGTTGAAAGTTGATCCCAACGGTATATTCAATAATGTTTTTTCGTTTGACAACCCCACTACTGCAGAAAGCATCACTTTATTAAATACGGCGTAATATAAACCACCCCCTTTTGAATATTGCCATTTTTTTGAAGTTTTGCCGGGCATCCAAACCCATTTCAGTCAGTTAAAAACCATTATGCGCACCGGGCCGGGTTAAAAAGTACGATTTTGTATCAAATAATTTTATTCTTTGTTGCATGTTTAGCTGCGCCATGGCTTTACCTGCAAGGCAATTTTTTCTAAAACCCGTTAAATAATTGTTTTCGGTGCAGTAAGCTGCCAATATAAAATTGCCAGCAAAATTAGCAGGCTACCTTTTTGCATGGCTGTTGGCATTATACTTAAATACAAGAATATTGGGCAAGCCAACATCGGTTGCCTCGTTGCTTATTAACAAGTCGCCCCAGGGGGTAAAGGCCATGCCCTCGGGCTGCTTAAATATTTTTACATTAATAGGGTACACCCCTTTTACCTCGCCGTTTTGCCCTGCCACTACTATTGCTTTGTTAACCGACGATACAATGTACAACTCGCCGGTTAGCGGGTGTATTGCGGCAGCCGAGGGTTTAAATTTTACCTTCTTTTTTTTCATCAGGTCGGCTACCGTTTTAATATTGATTACATACAGCGGTTCGGCATCAAAGGCATTTTTAGCAACGTCAAACGAGTAAGCGGTCAAGCGGTTTTGGTCGTCGATGGCGCAATCTTTACAAAGTAATACCAGCTTTTTTTGTAACGGATTATAGTAAAGGCTTTCAAACTCATTAAACCCTTTAAGCCGCGGTTTATACTGGGTAGCCTCAAGTTTGTTTTTGTCAATAAAGTAAATACTGGTTATAGTGCCATTGCTTCGCAAAACATAAAAAGTGCTATCCACCAGCGATATATCTTCATAATCGGCCGGAAACGAAAAATGCCATTTTTGTATGGTAGCATGGTTGGTTACGGGTAGCTTGTACAGGTACCCTTCCTCGTCGTTAATGCTAAACACGCTGGTGTCTTTTGCATAAAAATAAAGACCTGATATTTCGTTCATTTCGTTATGCAAATTAATAATATAGGGGCGCTGCAGGTCGTAGGTTTGTATGGCTGGCAGGGTGCGAACCTTTGCTTTTTTTTGTTTGCACATGGGCAGTACAGCCATCAATAATATAGCCGGTACCAATTTTAGTAAAACGGCCATACTTATAGCAATCAAGTGGTGTAACAAACGCATATTATGGTTCTATGTTTTTTAGTAACTGCCTTATGGCAACGTAAATATCAGTGGCCGTACAAAGTACAATTAAAATTTTTTCTGCTATAATTATACGTTTAGTAAGCTCAAAACGATAGGTATGTTGCAGCGTTCAACAATAATTGGTTTTGTGGTTAAAACAAATATGCCATTTTTAGATACTCATTGCAGGGCGGCGAAATTATATGCCCTAAAAAACGAAGTAGTAAAACCAATACCTTAGCGCAATGAGAGTTTTGATTGCGATTGCCTTTTTACTTCCGGTCCAAATATTTGCGCAGCCGACAACGGACTATACGGTAAAGGGCCGAACAACAGGCAAGCTTCCACAGGTGGCGTATGGGTTGGGCGACGATAGGCTGGGTGGCGCTAAAATGGGTTATATCGATACCAGTGTGCTGGTAAATATTGCCGACTCAATAAACGATCAATACCTGCTGCAGTTATCGGCCTACCACAAAGCGTATATCAATAAAAATTTTATTCGCTTAGATAGTGGCGGCAGGCCTCCATTGGGCGGTTATTTAACCGGCAGCTTTTTAATTACAGGCGATGATAAGTTTGACTACCTGGACATTCATTTAAACGAAAAATTACCTTACAAAACATGGATGGAAACCAATCCATCAAAAATAGAATTGCTTATTTACGGGGTGCAATGTAATACCAACTGGATAACCCAAAAGCGAAGCGCAGGCGAAATAAAAGAAGTTTCGCTGCAGCAGCCTGAGGATGATGTGGTTAAGGTTACCATCAACCTTTTGCACAACCAACATTGGGGTTACTCGGTATTTTACTCGGGTAATAACCTAATAATACGGGTGCGGCACAAACCTAAAAATCTATCAATAAAAAACCTTTCAATAGCTATTGATGCCGGGCATGGCGGAACCAATAGTGGTGCTAAAGGGGTTAATACCAATACCTACGAAAAATTGTATACGCTGCGTTTTGCCGAAGAGTTACAGCGCCTGCTGCGACATAAAGGCGCGCGTGTAACCATGACACGCACCGCCGATACCACTATTAATAATGTTGACAGGGTAATACAACTTCAGCAAATTATACCCGACGTTGCTATCAGCCTTCATTTAAATTCGTCGGGCAGGGCTACTGCCAGTGGGGTTAGTACCTATTATAAACACATTGGCTTTAAGCAATTGTCCACTAATATTTTAGATAAAATGCTAGACCTTAACCTGAACGAGTTTGGCAATGTGGGCAATTTTAATTTTGCGTTAAATGCCCCCACCGATTACCCCAATTGCCTGGTAGAAATTGCATTTTTAAGCAATGCCGTCGATGAGAAAAAGATCGTTGATCCAAGATTTCAAAAATCGGTGGCAGTTAAAATATACCGTGGAATAAAACAGTGGCTCCGTAGCGCCGGGCAATAAGCCTACGGCAGCTTTTCGGCAGCCTCGTTATCAATAAACCAATATAAATTACCGCTTACTGGTTTTATTATTTGCGCGGGTACAAGCGAGGGCTCGTATTGGCCATTCAATACTTTATTAAGTGCATGGGCCTTAGCAACCCCTGCTACTAAAAATACCACGGTTTTTGCAAGGTTTACTACTGGTGAGGTAATGGTAATACGGTAACCGTCTTTTGCCGGAACAAATACCTCGCTTACCCATTTTTGCTGTTCAAACACCACAGGCGTACCCGGAAAAAGAGATAAAGTATGTCCATCATCGCCCATGCCAAGCAAAGCAAGGTCAAAGGTGTGTGGCTTGCCATCAAAGTATTGGTGCAACAGGGTTTGGTACTCAACAGCCGATTGTTGAGGCGCTACATCGGTACGAATAATATGTACCTGTTGTGCAGGTATGGGCACATGGTTTACCAGGCATTCGGTAACCATACGGGCATTGCTGTCATCATGCTCAAACGGTACATATCTTTCATCGCCAAAAAACAGGTGTACTTTAGCCCAGTTAATGTTAGCAGCATAGTTTGCTGCAAGCATCTGGTACAGCGCTTTGGGGGTAGAGCCACCCGAAAGCGCTATGGTATACCGGTCGTTTTTGGCCAATACAGCTTCCATATCTTTTACTATAAACTCGGCCAGGCCGTTGCTAAGGGTGGCAATGTCGGGGTACTGTTTTATTTCCATAGTTGGTTATTCTTTAGTTGCGTTTACATTTATCCAGTTTCGGCCGTCGCGGGCTATCAATGCTTCGGCATCTTCGGGGCCCCATGAGCCCGGTGCGTAGTTAGGAAAATTCATTGGTTCGCGTGTTTCCCAGGTTTCTAATATAGGCATAATAATTTCCCACGCAGCCAGTACCTGGTCGGCCCTCATAAAATGGGTGGGATTGCCTTCCATCACATCCAGCAAAAGCGTTTCATATGCTTCTGGTTCCATGCCGTCAAATTCCTGTTTGTAGTTAAATATCATATCAACCGGGTGCAGGTTCATATCTGGCCCCGGTTTTTTTGCCTGAAACCTAAGCCGGATGTCCATTTCGGGTTGTATACTAATGGTTAATCTGTTGGGGCGCCACGTTTGGGTGGCCACTTCAGGAAAAGCAAAATTGGGCGCTGGTTTAAACTGAACGGTTATGCGGCTCGATTTTTCGTGCATACGTTTACCTGTGCGCACATAAAAAGGCACGCCCTGCCAGCGCCAGTTATCAATATAAAATTTTGCTGCAGCAAAGGTTTCGATAGGAGAATGAGGAGCCACTTTGGCCTCCTGCAGATAGCCCTCAACCTCATCGCCTTTAAGCCAGCCGGCGGTATATTGGCCACGTACTGCCATCTTGTTTACTTCTTCTTTTTTTATACGCCTGATGGCATTCAATACATCTACTTTTTTGTTCCTGATCTCGTCGGGTTTAAACGATACCGGGGTTTCCATAGCAATCATACATATTAATTGCAAAATGTGGTTTTGTATCATATCCCTCATGGCGCCCGATTGCTCGTAATAGCTACCACGGCCTTCTACCCCTACTGTTTCTGCAACGGTTATTTGTACATGGTCAATATAAAACTGGTTCCAGGTTGGCTCAAACAATGCGTTGCTAAATCTAAATGCCAATATGTTTTGTACGGTTTCTTTTCCCAGGTAGTGGTCAATGCGAAATATCTGTTCTTCCTTAAAATGTGAGGTGAGCAATTTGTTAAGGTCACGTGCATTTTCAAGGTCGTGACCAAACGGTTTTTCAATTACAATACGTATAAAACCCTCGTGGCAACAAAGGTTAAGACCCGCCAGTTTTTCAGTAATACCCGGTACCAGTTGTGGCGATACCGACATATAAAAAAGTATGTTGGGGGTACCACCGAACTCAACAGTTTTTTCCTCTACAATTTTATCTATGCGTTTAAAGCTTTTGACATCGTTTGCGTCAAAGGCCAGGTAGTTTATGTTTTTCGAAAACTCCTTCCAAAGGTTGCGCTCGTCTTTGCGGCGCGAAAACTTTTTAATACCATCGGTTAAAAATTTGCGGTAGCTTTTATCTGAATACCTGGTACGCCCTAACCCATACAGGCTAAATTTTTCGGGCATTAGTTCATCAATAAACAAATTAAAAAGTGCAGGGGTAAGTTTTCTATGGTTAAGGTCGCCGCTTCCGCCAAAAATAAATAGCAGCGTGGGCGCCAGCCGATCTTTATCGTATATCATGGTTGTTTATTATACTAAAAAAGGTATGCCACCCTTTGGTAACGGGGCTGGTTTAAAGTTTTTAGTCAAATGGTTCTATTGTTTCCACTTTGTGTGGAAGGAGCCTTCTTCACCAATTTTTTGATAGGTGTGTGCGCCAAAAAAGTCGCGTTGTGCCTGCAATAAATTGGTGGGTAAGCGTGCGGTAGTGTAAGCATCAAAATAGTTAAGGGCCGCCATTAGGCCGCCAACCGGTATTGCATTGGCCGCAGCCTGCGTAACTACGCCTCGTAAGCCTGCTACAGCTTTTTGTGCAATAGTGGCCACCGCAGGGTGTAGTAAAATATTTTTTAAATGCCCGTCCTGCGTAAACACTTCATTAAAGGTGCCCAGCAACTGCGACCTGATAATGCAGCCACCCATCCAAACCCTTACCACTTTTTCCAAAGGTATTTGCATGTCAAGGTCGGTAGAGGCTACCTGCAACATGCAAAGCCCCTGTGCATAGCTTATTAAAATGCCCATGTACAACCCATCGTGTACCTGTTGTATAAAAGTGGTTTTATTAATGGTTAATTCAATTGCATTTTGAGGGTATAGCGCTGAGGCAATAACGCGTTGTTTTTTTAAGGCGCTTATGTTGCGCATGCCAACCGCATTGTCAATACAGGGTATGGCCACGCCAATATCCATAGCATTTTGCGAGGTCCATTTGCCGGTTCCTTTTGCGCCGGCGAGGTCTAATATAACGTCAAGTGTATAAGTGTTGCCGTCGTCCTCTTTTTGTTTAAAAATAGCTGCGGTTATTTCAATTAAAAACGATTGCAACGCTCCTTCATTCCATTTGGTAAACACAACTTCCAATTCGGGGTTGGTTAGTCCGCCAATGCGTTTTAGCAAGTCATAGCTTTCGCAAATCAATTGCATAATTGAATACTCAATACCATTATGTACCATTTTTACGTAGTGACCAGCGCCCCCATTGCCAAGATAATCTACACAAGGCGTCCCGTTTACTTTTGCTGCAATTGCTTCTAATATGGGTTTCAGGTATTCGTATGCTGCCTTATCGCCACCTGGCATAATGCTTGGCCCAATGCGGGCACCTTCTTCGCCACCCGAAATACCCACGCCCATAAACCGTAATCCCTTTTGCTGCAAATAGGTAACACGGCGCAGGGTGTCAGTGTAATGGGAGTTTCCACCATCTAAAATAATGTCGCCTTCCTGTGCATGTGGCAACAGGTCTTCAATAACACTATCTACTGGCTTGCCTGCTGGCACCAGTAGCATAATTTTGCGTGGTGTTTTTAGCAGGGCCATCATTTCGGTAACCGTGTTTACTCCCCTAACGTTGTTGGTAGTGGCAGCTGCTTTTTCAAGCGCATCGGTTTTGGCCTGGTTAATATCATAGCCAACAACTGCAAATCCATTATCGGCCATGTTAAGCAACAAATTGCTTCCCATAACCCCCATGCCTATAACGGCAAAGTCGTATTGCGCCTGGTTCATACAAATATTTTTTTAAAATTTTAATTTAAAAATAATTAATAAGATAAGCCGATGGTAAAATATTGTTTCGGACATCGGCAAAAAAATGAGGGTCCAGGCATTGTATTTTTTTTGCTTGCCGCTATTTGGTACACTCAATGCTGAATATAAAATGATGATAAAAAAGGCTGAATAAAATTACCAACAGTACAAGAGTGCTACCCATATGGTAATAGAGGCAGGCTGCAACGACTTGCAAAAACTGCTACGAAGCCCGGTTCCAAAAAATATTAGCACCAGATTGCGGATAGCTATTATTTTTTTATAAAACTAAACAAAATGAATAAGATAGTTGACGGGTTTAATGGCTACCGGGTTAAAATGAACGAGGTTATACTTAGCAAAAACAGCCTGTTAACAAAACGCTTGTGTAACCTTGATACTTATACGTACAATGAAGGTTTTTTTGTAAAAAAAACAAAAGAAATGCCTGGGCTGGTAACAGGTATGGTGTTGCGCTGATGATTGCATAAAATATTACTTTGGCAAAAGCTTTAAATTAGGAGTGACTACCGGGCAGATGTACGAAATATTTTTGGTGGCTAATATTGTACGAGGCATTATTACAATACCACCTACACGCCGGGCTGCGGAGTATTGAGAGGAGCTATAGGAAGGATAATTTTTTCATGCACCGTAACTGCCAATCAGCAGTTACGGTGCATGGTTTAACTCGTTATTTGTCAGCCATTACTTTTTTCCAAAGCTGCGGTATGCGCTTTATCCATACCAGTTCTTTTTTTCGGGTAATTGCCTCGTCGGCAGGTGAGCCAAAATAGGACTTGCCGGGCTCAAGGTTTATGCCTACGCCGCTTTGGGCAAATACTACTGCGCCGGCACCAAGGGTTAGTGTTTTGCTTACGCCCACCTGTCCCCACAGCGTAACACCATCCTCAATAGTGTTACCACCGGCAATGGCTACCTGTGCTGCAAAAAGGCAGTTTTTTCCAATAAGGTTATCGTGGCCAATGTGTACCATATTATCTAGTTTGGTACCACGGCCTAAACGTGTTTCGGCCGTTACGCCGCGGTCAATAGTGCAGCCGGCTCCTATCTCCACATCGTCTTCAATAACTACGTTGCCGCAGCTAACCATGCGCTTGTACCATACCTCGCGGTTTTTTTTGGTGTTATAATAAAAGCCATCGCTGCCAACCACGGTGCCTGACTGTATTACTACGTTGTTGCCAATTACCGTATAATCCATAATAGTTACGTTGGCATGGATAACACAGTCATCGCCAATGGTTACCTGGTTGCCAACAAAACAATTAGGCATAATAACGGTATTGGATCCTATTACCGCACTCGCGCTAATGGCTACTGTTGATGGCGTAAACGGCCTGTAGTGTTGTACAATGGTAAGGTAGGCTTCAAAAGGATCGGCCACATACAACAGTGCTTTTCCGTGGGGTACTTTTACCTCTTTTGTATTAATGATAATAAAGGACGCTTCGCTTTGTAAACACTTATTATAATACTTTGGATGATCAACAAAAACAAGATCGCCGTGCTCCACGCGGTGTATTTCGTTAATGCCGGTAGCCATGGCTTCGTTATTGCCAATAATGTCAGCATGTATAAGGTTGCCTATAAAAGTGAGGCTAACCGGTGACGGAAATTTCATAAAAAAAATTTTGCCAAAGGTACAGTGCGCAAGCAGCTTGCTGTTATGTTTTGTAAGCGCAACAGCTTTTGTTTGTAGCTTTTGACTTTGCAATTCATCACCCTAAAAAATCATTATTGTAGCAATAATAACTTGCAGTCAATATCACTTTGTAAAATTCAATATTGACCTGGTGTTGGGCAATGTACATTCACAATTAAATGGTTTACTAAAATCCATGTTCACATAACCTATACATTAGTGAAGGTATAAGGCCTGTGCGCTATTTTTTTGCTGTTGTTAATGTAAAATATTTTTGCTGATGATGCTTACAAAATAGTTGCCGAACGGTAACAAAAATGGCTACGATTAGAAACACTGAAACCATAGGCCATTGCGTGGCCATATAAATCTTTATTGGCTGAAACCCTTTATTCATCCATGTTTTAGCGTATGGCTATAAAGCGGGGCACTTAACCATGTACGATAGTTTGTTGCTTAATTCGGCAGGTTTATAAAATAAAGAGATCAATAATATTTGTCCTTATTAACACTCTAAAAAAAAATTGTGAATAAAATTGTTTAAGAAATTTTTTGTGCATAATAAAAGTATTTTTAATATTGTGTAAGGAATTTATGTTCCTTGTACTTACTAACCCATCCATATATGAAAGCCCGGTTCTTTACCGGGCTTTTTTAATGCTCCAATGCCACGTTACTATACCATAAATAAACCCTTCAATGTACTGTCGCAATTTACCTCTACACAGGGTAAGGCAACGCTTGCTGATTACTTTGATGTACCCAAAAATGTTTACCCTGTTGGCAGGCTCGATTATGATAGTGAAGGGCTGTTGATACTTACTGACGATGCCTTGCTAAACAAACGATTGCTTGACCCCGCAAACAAACATGAAAGGCAATATTGGGCACAGGTAGAGGGAACAATAACAAGTGACGCATGTGAAACCTTACGCAATGGGGTTGATATAAGGGTAGAGGGCAAAAGCTATACAACCCGCACCTGTAAGGCATTTGCCATGGATATGCCACCAGTGGCGTGGCAAAGGGAACCACCTATAAGATATAGAAAAAACGTAGCCGATAGCTGGTTGAGACTTATATTAACCGAAGGTAAAAACAGGCAGGTGCGGCGCATGACAGCAAAGGTTGGCTTTGCTACGCTACGGCTTATAAGGGTTAGTATTGAACAGGTAACATTGGAAGGCCTGCAGCCCGGCCACATAAAAGAATGGAGCAGGGATAAATTATTTAAAGGCCTGTTTGGTTAGTGAGTTCTTTTTTAATTTTTTAAGAGGTTGCTGTTACATGCTCAACAATATCCAAATCATAGTTTAGTACCAACCACTCGGTATCGTAGCCTTCTTTTATTTTACCAAGCCTGTCATTAACACCAATGGCCTTTGCGGGATAAAGACTAGCCATGCGCAATGCTTCGTGTAATGGTATGCCAATTTTATTTACACAGTTTCGTACACCATCAATCATAGTTATGGCCGAGCCGCTAAGTATACCATTCGATACAAACTTATCGCCTTCGCGTTGGTGAGGGTAAGGTCCATTGGGGGTTTCGGTTACTGCATCGGTAATAATAAACAGCCTTTCGCCCATCACCTTTTTTGCAATGGCAATCACTTCAAAATCTACATGATAACCATCGGGTATAATGCTGCTCATAATTGTTGAGTGGTACATAATGGCACCAACCATACCGGGCTGCCTGTGTTGCAACGGGCTCATGGCATTAAACAAATGGGTGGCCACGCCAATACCCTCGTTAAATGCCGTGCTGGCTTGCAGGTAAGTAGCATTGCTATGCCCTGCTGATACTATTATACCCGACGATTGTATAAGCGACACCACCTCGCTGCTGCACACCTCCGGCGCCAGGGTAATCATTTTTATAACACCTTTGCCATACTGTAATAAATTGGTAACCTGCTTTAGGGTTGGTGTGTAAATCAGCTCTTTTATATGTGCTCCTCTTTTGGTTTCATTTATCCACGGGCCTTCTATGTGCAAACCCAAAATGCCTTTGCCACCTTGTTGCCAATACTGGCCAACTGCATCAATACAGTTGTAAAATACTTTGGTGGTATTGGTAGCAACGGTTGGCTGGCAAAAATGTGCACCTCCGCTAAAACAATGGCTGTACAAACGCTCCAATGCATAAGGGTAGGGGTGCATAGAAAGCAGTTTGCCACCAGCGCCATACACCTGTATATCAATAAAGGCCGGCACCAAACTATTTGCACCAAAGTAGATGGTCTCCATGCTTTCGGGTATCTCAACAGTTGGCACTACAGCCGTTACCACACCATTATTGGTCAGCACGCAATGATTAGTCAGCCACTGGTGGCCGGTAAAAATTTTTTCAGCACAATATGCTTTGGTCATATTAATTATTGAAGTATCCTGAATGGATCGGCATCTTTATAAAAGGGAAATTTAGTGCGCACCTCCTCCAACTCATTTTTATTGATGGTGATGGTGGCAATGTCTTCGTCGTGGGCCTTTTGATAAATTGGGTGGCCCATAGGGTTTACCAACATACTATCGCCGCTGTGGTACAAACCATTGGCATCAGTACCTACCCTGTTTACGGCTGCTACAAAACATTGGTTTTCCACTGCCCTTGCCTGTAGCAGTGTTTTCCATGCATGGTTGCGGGGCTCGGGCCAGTTGGCTACCAATATTAATAAGTCATATTCAAACGCTTGTACATCGCCGTCGGGCTTGCCATTGTCGCCCTCCCCGTTAGTGTGCAATGGCTGCGATTGACGTGCCCATACCGGAAAGCGCAAATCGTAGCAGATCTGCAGGTTCACCCTCCATCCCTTAACCGAAGCAATCAATCGTTTGTGGCCCGGCAGGTAGTGGTTGTGTTCGTTGCCGTTGGCAAAAAGATGGCGCTTATCGTAACAGCCCATTTGCCCGTTGGGTAACATCCATACCATGCGGTTGTAGTAGTTGCCGCCGTCTTCCATCATAAGGCTGCCGGTAACAATTACCTTTTTATCGGCACTTATTCTTTTCATCCACTGCATGGCCTTACCATCCATGGTTTCAGCAAATTTTTTAGGCTGCATACTAAAGCCGGTAGTAAACATTTCGGGCAGTATCACTACCTCTGTTTTTTTGGTTATGCTGTTAATTTTTGACTCCAGCATGTCCAGGTTGGCTTTTGTATCTTCCCAGTATAAATTGGTTTGTATTAATGATAGGGTTAGTGACGACATTTGTTTGTTTTGTTTTGGTGATTGATGTGAACCAAAGCCGGTTTTTTGCCTTTCTATGTAACTATGGACAATCCTAATTGCGTTAGGTAATGTTTCTTCGCGCTGCTCACATGTCAATACTAACTTCACCTTTTGTAATGTCAATGCAAAATTTATGATCTCTCAAAAAGTTAAGTCCTATTACACCATCATAATTACATGTAACTCCGTGGGCTAAAAAGTCATAAACCTGCACTTTAAAATCAGTCTTTATAATTCCCAAACACTCCAACTGGTCAATGTTAAAAGTTTCTACAACTATAATACCGTTTAAAGTTTCTATTTCTTGTTCGCCTTTGCTGTTTTTTAGTTCGTAGCCCCAAAAATATAAAACGTTGCTGTCAATGGTGGTGTGTGTTACAGCCGTATCAAGCGCAAGCCGAAATTTAAATTTGCCTTCAATAGAGGCATTTATAATAATTACGTCCTGGTCGGTGGGGAAGGTTAAAAGGGAAATTTTATATTCTTTTTAATAGTCCTGTTTTACGATGTTGTTTCAAGTCGCCTGCAAAAGCAATCGTAACAGTTAAGTAGTCGGCAGTCTTATTTTTAACGATATAGCAAACTTTTTTTTTGTGTTTACTATGAAATAAAACAAAGCCACTTAAAACTGATGTGTTCTTCATTTCGGGATCGCCTAAAAGCATCCATTCGTTGGGATACAACTTTTTAAGTTCGTCAAATGATTTATATAAATTGTCCATCATCGCTATATTTCATAGGTAAATTTACGACAAACCGATGAGGTTATAAAAGCCTGAAAATGTTGACCGGACTTTTATGTAGCATTACACAAAACATAAGTAGTTAACTTATTGCTGCCTTCCCAATCAAAACAATTACCGCCCACACGCAACCCGGCGCTTTACAATTTATTTAGCGGGCTTTGCTTTTAGCTCATTTATAACCGGCGCAATTTCTTTGTGCTCATATCCTTTTTGCAACAGGTAGGCGTATGTTTTGGCCTGCCGGTTCAGGTATTGCTCATTCTTTAAAACATCCCATTTAGTACGGGCTAATTTTTCCAGTTTGTGTTGGTAGTCGGCAGTGTCAATTTCCTTTAACCCTTTATTGATGCAATAGGTACTCACATTTTTTTGCTGCAAGGCATACGCAATCTTTTTTCGGCCCCAGTCGTTCATCCTAAATTTTCCGCCGGCAAATTGTATGGCAAACCGTTCTTCGTTCAGGTAGTTGTCCTCAATCAGGTTGCTAAGTATTTCTTCTGCTTCTGATTTAAATAAGCCAAAGCCATACAGTTTTTCTTTCACCTCGCTGTGGCAACGTTCCTGGTAACTGCAGTAATGCCTGATTTTTGGCAAAGCCTCGTCTTTGGTAAATCGTTTTTTTTGGAGCATGATGTTTATAAAAATCGTCCGGAGCGTAAAGTATTGGTACAGGAAAACTGAAAATTTGCCGGCCTCCCACACATAAAAAGTGCCATCATAAGTGCATTGCAGGTACGCCCAGCAAATAATGCGTCAAAATTAAAACAATCTTGTGGTCTGTTTGGACGCATATCTTTGCGTAATTAACAAATTACAGTAGGTTTGTTTCTTTACAAACCAATTCAGACCAACACCATGAAGTTTATAGTTTCGTCTTCGTCGCTGCTCAAACACCTGCAACAGATAAGTGGGGTAATCAATTCAAATACCGTTTTACCCATATTAGAAGACTTTTTGTTTGAAATTGAAAATAAAAAATTAACTATTGTAGCCACCGATCTTGAAACCGTTATGCGGGTGCAAATGGAAGTAGAAAGTAAGGATAACGGTCGCGTATGTATTCCTTCAAAAATATTAATGGACTCTTTAAAAAACCTTGCTGATCAACCGCTTACCCTTGATATTGATAAAAACTTTGCGGTAGAAATTACCAGCGATAGTGGTAAATACAAGGTGATGGGTGAGAACCCCGACAATTTTCCCAAAGAGCCAATGGCCGACGATACTACCGCTTTTACCATGCCATCGTCGGCATTGGTAACCGGTATTAATAAAACCTTGTTTGCTGTTAGTAGCGACGATCTTAGGCCTGCCATGACCGGTGTGTTTTTTGAGCTTACGCCCAATTCCATCCAGTTTGTGGCTACCGATGCACACCGGTTGGTTCGGTATAAGCGCACGGATGTAGTTTGCCCCAAAACCGAAAATTTTATCGTGCCTAAAAAGCCTTTAAGTCTTTTAAAAAATGCGTTGCCCAATAATAATGACGAGCTAACTATTTCGTACAATAGCAATCACCTGTTTGTTACACATGGTACTACGCAATTGATTTGCCGTTTGATAGATGCCCGTTTTCCTGACTACAAGGTGGTGATACCAACCGATAATCCATATAAGCTGGTGGTTAATAAAAACGATTTTCAGGGAGCGCTGCGCCGCGTTAGTGTATTTAGCAATAAAAGCACCAACCAGGTTGCGTTAAGCATAAGCGGAAGCGAACTACAAATGTCGGCACAGGATGTGGATTTTAGTTTTGAAGGAAATGAGCGAATGAGCTGTCAATACGATGGCGAAGATTTGCAGATTGCCTTTAACGCCCGCTTTTTAATTGAAATGTTGAACGCTGCCGAAACCCCCGAAGTAAAAGTGGAACTGGCAACGTCCACCAAAGCTGGTATTTTAAAGCCAACCGAGGTAAAAGAAAACGAAGACCTGCTGATGCTGGTAATGCCGTTGATGTTAAATAACTAAACCACCTACAAATACTATTTTAATTAAAAAAATCCTTCCGGTAAATGGACGGATTTTTTTTATTTTTATAAACACATACATTGAAAGTTTTGTAAACAATTTTTTTGAACCCAGCAATTAAATATTAATGATTCTTTACTTGCGTCGCACTCTTATACAGTTTGTATTCTATTGGACTCATCATTATTTTAGCCTCTCATCTAATTCAATTCACTAATAATTTGGCAAGGCATGTTCAATAATATCGTTCAATACTTTCAAACGCTTGACCAGCACCCGTTGCAGCGGCTATTGTTTTTAGTAGGCGGTATGTTGTTGCTTTGGCTGATAGAAGGCGCCATTCCATTGCGATCGCTTAGCTTTCGTAAAAATAAATTAAGGCATGCCACAGTCAATTTTTCATTTACCATTATTCACCTTATTATTCATACCGGTTTTGCGGTGGTCATTATTTTGTTGTCCGATTGGTTGGTCACTAGCCGGTTTGGCATTATTCAATTTACAGGTGTTTCTACCCTTGCCGGTATTGGCATTACCATTTTGGTATTGGATTTTTTTGGTGGGTGGCTGGTGCATTTTACCAAACATAAGCTGCCATTGTTTTGGCGCTTTCATGTAATACACCATGCCGATAATAATGTAAATGTAACCACTGGTTTGCGTCACCACCCGGTGGAGAGTGTGCTGCGTGGCTTGTTTTTTTTAGCCGGCGTACTGGTGGGCGGTGCGCCTGTGTACGCAGTCATAATTTTTTAAACGCTGCTGGTGCTGGCTACGCAATTTACCCATGCCAATATTAGTTTACCCTGCTGGCTCAATAAAGGGTTGAGCCGGGTGCTTGTATCGCCCAACATGCATAAGGTGCATCATCATTATCAGCAACCGTATACCGACAGTAACTACGGGGCAATATTTTCTATCCGGGACCGGTTGCCGGGAACTTTTATTACCCTGGAGCCGGGAAAAATCAGGTACGGCCTCAACCGTCATTATCCCAACGAACGCGATGAGGATTTTGCAGAGTTGATGCGGCGGCCGTTTAAGAGGCAGATGTAAAATAATGTAGACTTAAGTATTATGACAGTGGTTACCATTAAGCCTATGAAGCAAAAAACTTTTATACCAAAGGCAACAATAAAAAAAGCCGTGCAAGAGGCTATTGAAAAATTTGGAAAGTGCAAAAGCGTTTGGGTGAGAGTTTAGTTCTGCTCAAAAATTTGTTTATAGCAACTGACTGAAAACAATTTCAAAGCCCCGCCCAAAAATGCTACTTTTTATGCTGGAAAAAACAGGTCCCGATACCCGCTCAATTTTATTTCACGATTATTGCACTTTCGCACAAAAACAGTTAATTAAAAATATTTGAATGACTACTACCGCACTCATCCCCGCCCGCTATGCGGCCACCCGTTTTCCCGGCAAGCTAATGCAGGTGCTGGGCAACAAAACGGTGATACGCCACACGTACGACAATACCTTAGCCACCGGCCTTTTTACTGATGTAGTGGTAGCAACCGACAGCCAAATTATTTACAACGAAATTGTAAGCAATGGCGGCAAGGCGGTAATGAGCCAGCAGCCCCACGAAAGTGGTAGCGACCGCATAGCCGAGGCAGTCAGGGATATTGAAACCGATATAGTGGTAAACGTGCAGGGCGATGAGCCCTTTGTGAAAAAAGAGCCACTTGAAAAGTTGTTGCGGGTATTTGAAGGCGAAGCGGGAAAAAATGTACAGGTAGCTTCGCTGATGCAGTTAATGAAAGAGCAACAGTTTATTAACGACCCCAACAATGTAAAGGTGGCGGTGGACCGAAATATGAGCGCTATTTTTTTTAGCAGGTCGGTAATTCCTTATCCACGTAATACTACACTAGCTATACCTTACTACGAACACATAGGCGTTTATGCCTTTAGAAAACAAGCCCTGCTAAATTTTACGTCGTGGCCAATGACAGCGCTGGAGGCCGCCGAAAAAATTGAATGTCTCCGTTACCTGGAGTACGGCGTACCCATTAAAATGGTATTGACCGACTATATGGGGGTGGAAATTGATACACCCGAAGACCTGCAACGGGCGGCTACATTTTTGCAATACCAGCAGTCGTTGGGCTTATGGGTACCCCACCAAAACAAATAAAGCCTTTACCTTCGCCTTTCTAAAATTGGAAAGTACATGAGCAAGTTTCGCAACTTTAAAATGGTTGATTACGTAGTGTTTGGCCGTGGAAGTTTTAACCAGTTGGATGAGATACTGACCCCCCACCGTACCAACGGCGCCCCTATGATATTTTTGGTCGATCATTTTTTTGAATCAAAAAGCGGTGAGCCCAACTCGCTGGTTAGCCGTGTGCCGGTGCAGGGCAACGATAAAATCATTTTTGCTAATGTTACTTACGAACCCAAAACCAAACAGGTTGACCAACTGGCTCAAAATCTAAAAAACGAATTTGGTACCGTTAGCGGCGTAATAGGCATTGGTGGCGGCTCTGCCATGGACCTGGCCAAGGCCGTAAGTTTAATGATGAACAACCCGGGCTCCTCGGCCGACTACCAGGGGTGGGACCTTGTAAAAAACCCCGGCGTGTACAAAGCCGGCATACCTACCCTTAGCGGTACCGGCGCCGAAGTTAGCCGTACTACCGTATTGACCGGCCCCACCAAAAAGCTGGGCATGAATAGCGACTTTACCCCATTTAACCAAATAGTGCTTGACCCTGAGTTGGCTGCCAACGTACCAGCCAATCAACGCTTTTATACTGGTATGGATTGCTACATCCATTGCATAGAAAGCCTGCAGGGTACCTTTTTAAACGAGTTTAGCAAAAGCTATGGCCAAAAGGCATTGGAGCTGTGCCAGGAGGTGTTTTTAATTAAAAATGACTGGGACCAGGAAAGCGACGATAAACTAATGATGGCCAGCTATGCCGGCGGTATGAGCATTGCCTACAGCCAGGTTGGGGTGGCCCACGCAGTTAGCTATGGCCTTAGTTATTTGCTGGGCACCAAACACGGGGTAGGCAACTGTATTGTAATGAACCATTTGGAAGAATACTACCCCGAGAGTGTAGCTGAGTTTAAAAAAATGGTTGAGAAGAACAATATTGACATTCCGACCGGCATATGCGCTGGCCTTAGCAACGAAGACTTTGATAAAATGATAGACGTGAGCATGGTAATGAAACCACTTTGGGAGAACGCCCTTGGAAAGGATTGGGAGAAAGTGATTACGAGGGAAAAGTTGAGGGCGTTGTACGAGAAGTTGTAGCGCCCTGGCCTTTCAAAAATTAAAGAAATAAAAAAGCGATATCTATTGTAGATTTCTATGTAAAGAAGCACTTCAATCAATTGCAGGTAACAATGAGTTTTATAAAGAGTCTCTTTCAAAAAAAAGTAGCACCTATTAATTCAAACAACGAATTCTGGGCCTGGTTTGTTAATAACGAAAAAAATTTTCATAAAGTAGTACAGCAAAAAGGCAACATCCAAAAAGAGTTTTTTGATAAACTTTCGCCAAAACTTAATGAATTAAAAGATGACTTCTATTTTTTGACTGGAATGTATGACGACACTACAGTAGAATTGGTAATTACCGCAGAAGGAACCATAAAAAATATTGTTTTTGTAGAAGAATTAATTGTATCCGCACCCGAACTAAATGGCTGGAAATTTACCGCTTTAAAACCCGCGTTAGACATAAAGAATGTAAATATTGAAATGGCAGGCTTACAATTTAATAGAAATAATATAAGCTTCTACGCCAATAATTTATTCGAATACCCCGATGAAATTGATATAACCATTGTTCACCATGATCTTAATATTAAAAACCGTACGGCAATAATAAATGGGTGTTATATTTTTTTAGAAAATTATTTGGGTGAATTAAATTTTGCCACCAACATAGATAACCTGAGTTTTCTTGAAAAACAGGAAGTAAATGAAGTACTTATACCAATAGAAAAACTAAAGGATTTTTTGAGGTGGAGAGAAGAAGAGTTTATTGAAAAATATGATGGTGTAAGACGCCTGGCAAGTGACAATCCATACGCTATTCTTGAAGCAGAGCTGGAAAATGGTAATGTTTTGGTAGCAGTAATCAATACCGACTTGATGAAATGGGATGCAAAAGCTTCTCATCCATGGATCATGAATATTAATATTAAGTACGATAAAGCGTTAAATAATGGTTTACCTACAAACGATACTTACTCTCTTTTAGAGAAGATTGAAAACGATATTTTAAATTATCTTAAAGATGAGGTCGGATATTTAAACATCGGGAGGCAAAGTGCCAATGGAAGTAGAGAAATTTATTTTGCCTGCAAAGATTTTAGAAAACCATCGAAGGTTTTAAATGACATCGTTAAAAAATACGCCTCGGACATATCTGTAGATTATACCATTTATAAAGACAAGTATTGGCAATCGCTTAATCGTTTTGTAAATAACCATTTATAGAACTTAATTGTCATATTGTAGTTACCGCTTGATTACTTTCTTTTAAAGCAGCTCAATCCAGGCAAAATAGGATAGCATTAGCAATTTTTACACGTTCCCGTAACTACCACATCAATAACCGTTGGTTTAAAACCTTCGGGCAGTTGTACCTCCGGTGTGGTTACATCGTCAAGGCAATAAGTGGTGCTGCATACATCGCAGGTAAAATGCACATGGTTATCGTGGTGGTGGCCTTCGCTGCAATCATCTTTACACAACGCATATTGAACATTATTGTCGGTAGTAGGTATGCTGTGGATGATGCCTTTTTCAACAAAAGTTTGTAAAGTGCGGTAAATGGTTACGCGGTCAATGGTGTCGTCGGTACGCTTATCAATATCGCTATGTTCCAGGGCGCTATCCTGCTCATAAAAAAGTTCCAGTATTTTTTTGCGGCTGTCGGTAACACTTAGCTGGTTACGTTTTAATATGTCCGATACATTTATTTGCATGTGGCAAAGGTATTCTATCCTGGGTTGTTGGTAAATACGCCATTTACAAAGCGGTTTCCGCCAGCTTCTTTCAGCAAGCCTTTAATATCTTTTTTTAGCCTTGTCATTTCTTCAACCTTTAGCGCATCGTATACGCCGCCACGTACCTGGCCCTTTTTATCAACCAATGCAAAAAACTGGGTATGAATAAATTGATCTTCCAGTTTTTCCACATTGTTTTTAGGATCATCCAACAAGTAACTATTGCGGGCGGTTTTGTACAGGCTGTCTTTTCGGCCTGTAACCAGCAACCATTTTTTGTTGTCAATTTTCATGCTGTCGGCATAAAACTTTAGACGGGCAATGTTGTCAGTTTCGGGCTGTACCGTGTGGGCTAAAATTAAAAAATCAGGCTCGTCTTTAAACTCAGCATAAATGTTTTTCAAGCTGCCATTCATGCGGGGGCAAATGCCTTTACAAGTAGTAAAAAAATATTCCACTACGGTTACCTTACCCGTTAAATCGCGTTCGGTAATAATTCGTCCGTCCTGGTCGTCAAATGCAAATGGTTGTACATAGCTGATCACTGGTAGTTTGGCCTTCCAGTTGTCGGTACCAACAAAAACAAAAAATAAGAATGCTGCAAACAGCACTATAAAAAATGCAATATATCCTATGGTCTTCTTCATGCTTAGTGGCTGGTTAAAAAGTTTTGCAAAGTTACCTGCCCCCGGTTGTACTATGCCGCTATTTATAATTATTTTATAAAATAATGCAACTTTGTTGCAAAAGGTTACCTTTACACATATTTTTTATGAATATGAAAGTCAACTGGGATGTATTGGGTATTACCACCTCACTGGCTTGTGCTATACACTGCGCCATACTTCCCCTGTTTTTAACAAGCCTGCCATTATTTGGTTTTGAGATAATTGAAAATATAACATTTGAAATAGGCATGGTGTCGCTTGCCTTTTGCATCGGCATTTTTTCGCTGTACCATGGCTTTAAAAAGCACCACCACAGTTTTAAACCAATGATTGTTTTTACGGTTGGTTTCGTTTTTTTGGTGTTAAAGTTGTTTTTTATTCAATACGAAAACTGGCTGCTGATACCGGCAGTTATTTGTATTGTAGCAGGGCATGTAATTAATTACAAATCGTGCCGTTTGCATAATCATGCACACGCTACCGATTGCGATCATGAAAAGATTATAAATTAGTTAGCTCAGGTTATAGTTGGTTAAAGTAACCTGAACCATCAAAGGCTTCTTTAATTTATGCAGGTTCCCCAAAAAATGGTGTTAAAAAAAGGAGGCAAAATTTTTGTTCAACAAAAAATTGCCGTACTGAGTTACTGACTTAATTATAGGTTAAAATAAGACACCGTTGTTAAATTTGGTTAGAAAAATAAGCGAGAAGTTTTAGATACTGGGTAACGGGCAAGGCGTAGTATAGTAACACAAACAATAAAAAAAGTAAAAGTATAGGTTCGCAAATAGGCGGGATTTTCTGAATAAAACAATCATTAGAAGGAAGTTATTGGAATTAGTGTATTAAACGCAATTGCCAAAAACATTTACCTTTATTCACATGTATTTTGTTGCCATTGGACCTTTTATTACAAATAATATCTAAATACTATAAACTATGAAAATGGAAAAAGCTATATTGGCCGGTGGATGTTTTTGGGGAGTGGAGGAGTTGATACGTGGCCTTGCCGGAGTAACTAAAACGGTTGTTGGCTACACGGGCGGTGACGTGCCTGATGCCACCTATCGCAATCATGGCAACCATGCCGAGGGCATTGCAATTAATTTTGATGCCGATACAATAACCTACAGAACAATATTGGAATTTTTTTTTAAGATACACGACCCCACCACCCGCAACAGGCAGGGCAACGATAGGGGCGCCTCGTACCGTTCGGCTATTTTTTATGTAGATGAACAGCAGAAGCAAACCGCCGAACAGTTAATTGCAGAAATGACCGGGTCCAAAAAATGGCCCGGCACTATAGTAACGGAGCTAGTGCCTGCGGGTGATTTTTGGAATGCAGAAGTAGAGCATCAAAACTATTTACAAAAACATCAGGGAGGGTATACGTGCCATTATATCAGGCCGGAGTGGACGTTGTAAGTACAAACTAAAAAGCTCGCCTCAACGGGCGACCTTTTTTAGTTTGTAAGCTTTTATTAGAAAGGCTTACTTATAAGCTCACAATTTGGCAGTACAACTTTTTCAGGTTTTTTGCTTATAAAAAATAGTCCGAAACCCATGATGTTTCTTGGTTTAATTTTAAAATTGGGTGTTGGGTGGTCAATTTTAACGGAGGTTGTTTTTGCGACTGGTACATGCAAACAAATGGCTGGAAGGGCCATGATATCAAAGCCCTGGGTACAGCCAAGGAAACACCGCCTAAAATGATTTTAAGCCCAGGAGGGGCGAGATACTATCGCTTACAGTTTATAAAGTAAATCTGCGCTGTCGATGGTAGAATTGTTGCTACGTCGCCGTCAGGTTAGTAAGTAGATAATAAAAATTTATACAACCTCGTTTATAAAGGGATGATATTGAAAAGATATTATCTCGCCAATTCAGGGCTTGTAAAACGAATAGTTATAAGTGTCCGCGGGCTTTAACCGCGGCTGTCATATTACGGCCCTGTAGGCCTTTCAATTAAACGATACCAAAAAATAAAAAATAGCCTGTTTTTTGCTTTGTAACGCGCAATTCTTAGTTTAGACTTAGTAAAATCACGGGCCTCGTCGCAACCTGTTAAGCCCGGTAAACTGGCTTTCCCGCAGGTGGTTTTGTAGGTTTTAACATCAACATCGTATTTAGCCCGCATACCGCTTAGCTGGTGCAGGCTGCACAGGCGGTTATTAGCGAGATGTTAAGGAGGGGTGAGGATCATTTATCCTTTCCCTTCTCCCTTATTTCCGTTAGCAACCGGCTAAAATATTGTGTCAAACTTTCGCCGGGTTTTTTTTGCCGGGTGGTAATGGCCTCTGTAAAACTGTCGATAAGAAAATTGTATTTATTAAAGTTCTGCTGATGTACCGCTTCATCTTCCACTCCCCAAAAACCGCCCTCGTCCATTAGCCAGAAATCTGATAGATATTTTGTAGCCAGGTATTTGAATAAACGCATTAACAGCAGGTGAACCTCTATGCCGGCGTATTGGGTTTTAACTGAAAGGCTGTACAAATATTTTTGCGTTGTCGTATTGGTAGCATCGCCATAAAATTTCAGGTGCAAAGTGCTACTCATACGACCATTGGATAAAAAACAGAGGTTGACGGTTTCGCACCCGGGAGGCCTAAAACTAATTCCATAGATCAAATCAGTCTATTCCTTTTTCCGCAACCTGCCAGTTAAAAAATTGGTTTCGTAAATATGGTACTTCCATTTAAAATTTTCGGCAATATCTTTTACTTTCTCAATTAAAAGTGGCAGCGCCTTGCTGTTCTTACATCTTCCCTTATAGTGAAAACTTAACCCCATAACATTATTTTGGCAAGTTAATCATCCATACAATTCCTCCAGTTCCAACACCTTTATCCTTTTACGTATAGCACCGGCAGTACGTTTTAAAAGCAACTCCATTTCTTTTACCGAATTATTTTCGCAATACATTTTGGTTAGTTGCGCATCTTCCTTTTCCGTCCATGGGGTAAAGGCGGCTGCCTTTTGCCGGCGTATATCGCCCACTGTGGACAGGTTGGACTGCATTGCTTTTTTAACGTTGCGATTGGCTGTGTTTTTTGTGCTGCCAGCATAATATTTTTGCATGGCCGATTCCTTTTTTTCCGCTTTTGTCATCACCTTTAGCACCCTTATTTGTGCAGCCGGTGTATAGTTTTTAGGCAACAATGTTTCGGGTATATGTAACAGGTATTTTGCGCGGGTAATGGCCACGTATAGCAGGTTGATTTCTTCATTCAGCCTTGCTTTGTCGGCTGGGTTTTCTTTATCGCTCAACGACTTTTCCAGCTTTTCTTCATTAATAAAATCGTTTACCAGGTGTACCGCATCGTACTCCATCCCCTTACTGCGGTGCACGGTCGAAAATATGATCTCAGCCTTATTTCTTTCATCATTGCCCACATGTTTAGACTTAATGGTTTTTATAAGATCAAATATGTCATCGCCATATTCTTTTACAATTTCAACCATCATGCCCAATTGCATATCCTCTGTTTTCTCAATATATTCTTCCAGGTCTTCAAGGGAATTCATGGAGGCAATTAACTTGTCTTTTATCTTACCACGATTGCCATTATTCAGGTGTAACACATCGTATAATGATGCACCTTCATCGGCGTAGGTGTAGGAGTTTATGTTGCCTTCAAAGTAAATATGCTTCAGGTCTTTTTTGTCGTTTACATACTCAATAGCTTGTAACAACAAACCCAGGTTGGTTCGGGCCAATACCGCTTTGGTTTTGTTTTCTACACTTGTTCCGGCACCGGTTATCGTTGCCGGCTTGTAATTATCAAGCTTATTTTTCCACTCTAACACGTTCATTGCCAAATTGGCTATTGGCTGCGCAAAGCGAAAGCTGGTACCAAGGTGCAGCGTATCAAAAGCTACCCTGTCAATGGAGTTAATGGCATACCGCCAGCCATATATCTGCTGGTGCGTATCGCCCACAATTACCTTAACGGCAGGTTGGTTTATAAACACATCCAGCATAGCAGCACTTGCATCCTGCCCCTCATCAAACAAAATATAATCGTACGAAAGGTGCGGGTTACTAAGCTGAAATTTTTTTAGATAAAAGTCGTGGATGATCTCTATTTCGGCGGTATTCATTTTACTTAACAGCAACCGTACCTGCTGTTGTATATAATCGTAGTAGTTGGTAACAAACGTTTTTGCTTTAGCATCTTTTACCACATTAAGGTAGTTAAGGTCATGCACCTTTTTTTGATCGCTATTGCAAAAGTAGGTCAAAAATTTATTGATGTGGTTGGCCACAATGTACTCCGCATGTTTTTCGCCACTGGCCTGCAGGCCAAGCAGTTCGGCTATTTCGTGTGTCTTATATCCGTTTGCCTTTACCTTGTAGTTGCTGCGGTATACAATATGTTTAAAAGCCAGCGAATGAGCGGTTTCAACAGTTACATTGGTCAGGCCTTTTTCAACAAATTTTCGGTCGGCCTCCAGTTTTACGGTACGGTTAAAAGCCAGGTATAATATTTTGGAATGGACAGGAAGGCGTTTTGCATATTCAATAATGGTGGTAGTTTTGCCCGAGCCTGCAACAGCATTTATTTTGATGTTTCCTTTGGCGACAATAATCGCTGTCTGCTCAGGGGTTAATTGCATACATACTTTTTTACACAACCAACCTATAATTGTTGATGGTTGATAGTTGTTTGCAAAAATAGCCACCAATAAGGCTATTTAGAAGTTGTTATAATGTTTAATTAATGTGTTCTGAAACTATTTGGCTAAACGCGTATTTCGCAACGTTTCTTTTATATATGATAGATGTTTGCTTTGATTTTACGACCACATAATTAATACATCGGTATTAAGACTTTTGTGTGATAAAATCAATAAAGTTATTAATTGACAATGCTTTAAAATACAGTTGCAGCATGGCTTTAAAACGCAGTGGCAGCATGATACTAATGGCCAATTGTCAGTACAGAAATAAATTGAAACTTTAAGCATGGCCTCCCTCTCTATTAGATATACACCCGCGGTCCTTTTCCTTTTAAACAAGGTGTACGCCGCGGCATGCGGATGTGGTAGAAAGGGACCGGGGGTGAGGTTGAAAGCTGCATTACGAAAAGAAAGTAAAAGAGTGCGACGCAACAAAAGCTTAATAGTAGCAACACTTCCCGGCTCCCCCCAAAATAATTAAACAGGTAAGTTTTCAGTCATTACCCTCTACACATCACAAATTTGAATGCTTTGCTTTAACGATGCCAATGGATCGGGCCGCTTAGGAATAAACTCCTGCGCAACAAAACCTTTGTAACCTGTTGCTACAATAGCTTTCATAATAGCCGGGTAATTTAGTTCCTGTGTGTCATCAATTTCGTTGCGGCCGGGTACGCCTCCGGTGTGGTAGTGCGATATGTAGGGATGAAACTCCTTGATGGTAGCTATTACGTCGCCTTCCATAATTTGCATATGGTATATATCGTACAGTAGTTTAAAACGGTCACTGCCTACCGCCTTACATAAATCGGCGCCCCATTTGGTATGATCGCACTGGTAATCTTTATGGTTAACTTTACTATTAAGCAACTCCATTGACATAGTAACCTTATATTTTTCGGCGGTTGGCATTAACCGCTGAAGGCCAATGGTGCAGTTCTTTAAACCTTCTTCATCGCTTATTCCATTGCGGTTTCCCGAAAAACAAATGATTTGGGTAAGGCCGGCTTTGGCAACCAACGGAATTACTCTTTCGTAATCGGCCACAAGTTCGTTGTGCAGTTTTGGATCGTTAAAGCCCTGCCCTATTCCTTTACCCGCACCCCATGGCATAGCGCAGGTAAGGCCATATTTTTGAATGGTAGGCCACTCATCGGGGCCCTGCAACTCAATAGAGGTCATGCCCATTTCTTTAGCGGCTTTACACAAGGTATCAAGGTCAACCTTGGGATAACACCATTTACAAACCGAGTGATTTACATTTCCATTGAGCGACATACCGGCCAGCTCTTCTTTCATAATTTCGGCCTGTGCGCTTTTGGGTAAGGCTGTTGCAGCAGTAAAGAATGCAGCAGTACCGGCAAGGTTTTTTAAGATGTTTCTACGGGAAAGTTTATTATTCATATGGACAATTTTTTAAGGTTTTGCAACAAGGGTTATGGAAATATCAACACAGAGTTAATTTATTTTTTTGAGAATTCGATCACCTTTGTGGTAGCAGTAAAAAATATTCGTCATTTTTACACTAATTAAACAAAAGCCATATGAAATTTTACAACAAACACTTGCTACTATTGCCTGTTTTGTCCCTTATTGTAATGATTGGTGCCTGTAATAGCAGCGTCAAAGCCACGGGTGGTAATGGCAAAACCAGCAACGGTAAAACGCCTAAAGTAATGGTATTTACAAAAACAGCCGGGTTTTACCACAAATCGATACCCGCAGGCGTTGCTGCCATACAAAAGCTGGGTACCGAAAATAAATTTATGGTGGACAGTACAAAAGATGCCAGGATGTTTACCACCCAAAATTTACAACAATATGCAGCGG
This sequence comes from Chitinophagales bacterium, assembly GCA_038247635.1. Classification (GTDB taxonomy): domain Bacteria; phylum Bacteroidota; class Bacteroidia; order Chitinophagales; family Chitinophagaceae; genus Segetibacter. The sequence goes on along the minus strand of JBBRUR010000013.1, from coordinate 45,239 downwards.
TAATTTTTTTAAGCACCACCATGAACGTGTTGGACGATACGCAACAGGAAGCATTTAAAAAATATATACAGTCGGGCGGTGGCTTTGTAGGTATACATGCAGCGGCCGATACCGAGTACGACTGGGAGTGGTACAATAAACTGGTAGGCGCCCAATTTCTAAGCCATCCAAAACAACAAAAGGCGGTGGTTGAAATAGTAGATGCCAGCAATGCTTCCACCTCTTTTTTACCCAAACGCTGGGAGCGGTTTGATGAGTGGTACAACTACAAAAACATTAATCCTGATGTTAAGGTGCTGGCAAAGCTGGATGAAAGCAGCTACGAAGGGGGTAAAAATGGCGACAATCACCCGATAGCCTGGTACCATAATTTTGATGGCGGCCGCGCTTTTTACACCGGCTTTGGCCATACTGATGAAAGCTATGTTGAGCCAATGTTTTTGCGGCATTTGATGGCGGGAATTACCTATGCCATAGGAGATAATAAGCGCAAAAAAATGTAGCGGTCATATTTATTAAAAATAGCCGGTTCAACCATGTTGGTTTAAACCGGCTTTTTTTTAATAGCTATTTCTGTTAAAATGAAAAATTCAGCTCACTTTACCTGTAGTAAACCAACGTGCCCCTTAAATTTTTTTTGACTGGTTATTATATTTTTTTTTGATACGGCCGTAGTGTTGTTCCGAGGCATAGAAATCCTTGAGGGCTTTTCCAGTTGTTTTATTTTGAGTATTGATATGTATTTCAGTTTAACGGTTAAGGAGTTCTGAAATTTATCCGTTTGTTTTTATCAGTTTATCATATCATCAAGTACCTGTTGTGGGCCGCTTACATTTCCTATGGTATTTACCTGGTCAAAATAGTTGAACCATCCAGCTCTATCTACCATTTGCTCAAATTGTTGGGCTGCTTCCTTGTCGGGAAATGTCCATACGCCAAAGTAATCATAGCCGGCGTTATTATAAATTGAGGCGTCGTTTTTACCCTAACTCACAATCTGAGCGCCGCTATCTAACAGTTGCTGTATAGCTGGCCCAAGCGCTGTAAGGTCATTCCCTTTTTCTTCGGTTGACAGGTGTTTCCATGCTTGTTTCGATTTCCAAAGTTTAATGTAGGTAATGATAGGTTTTGCAGTTTTGTTTAGAATACTGAGTGTACTGTTTACCTGACTATAAAAAAAATTGAATAATTTTTAGATGTTTAACGAGCTATAAAATTGATAGGGATGGTCATTAGCTAAATTAATACAGTCATTACATTGGCATGACAGGCATTGATTGGCAGGGCCTAAATTTAAACCAGAATTGTTTAGACATGGGTTTATTTGCTTATGATTGGCTGATGCGGATACTTCCAACTTATAGATATTGAAACATTTAAATTATTTGTGTTACTTAATCATTAACCTAAACGTAAGATTAATGCGCGGCGATAACACCGATTTAGTAGGTGGCAACCGGTGTAGCCAATGGGTTTGCGTTTCGCCTTTCATAACCAGCAAACTACCATGTTCTAATAGCATTGATACACTTTGTTTGGTTTGCCGGTGCTTAAAAGCAAATTTGCGTTCGGCCCCAAAACTGAACGATGCAATGGCGGAGTTGGCTACAATATCTTTTTCGTTGTCGGCATGCCAGCCCATAGCTTCCCCGCCGCTGTGATAAAGGTTTAACAGGCAGCCATTGTAAATGTTACCCGAAAGCTTTTCGGCCAATTGTTTAAGCATTACCAACTCTTTGGTCCATGCAATTGCCTTACGTTCAATTTTTGAATAGGTGTACGATACATCTTCATCGCCGTACCAGGCCATTTTTCGTTTGGTTACTATCTTTTTACCAAACATCATAACCTCATCATTTTTCCAGGCTATGGTATGCATTAGCTGGTTAAAAGTTTCACCAGCAACAGATCCGTTTAAAACAATTCCAAAATAGTTAACCGCACCATCGCATGGCAACCAATTGCGGCTGCTGTCAGTATCATTAAAAAGTTTTACGTTGGTGCTCATTAAGATTATTTAATGCCGTTACACTGTTAAAAAAGGTGACAACCCAAGGGCAAATTTTGTGCTACAATAGCCCTGGTTAACAGTTAATAAACCAGTTGGTTGACCCGCTACTGATGCAGATGACTTATTTTGCAAAATATGAGCATCGATTTCCAATGTATCCCATCTTACAAAAATTATAGTTGTATGAAAATTATTTTACTGAATTGCCTCTTATTGCTTTCGCTTTTTTCGTGCGGCCAAGCGATGGAATTTGAAAAATACGACCCGCCCAGCACAATGATAGTGCCCGAACATGTGGTTACCAGGTCCAAATTTCCTTTTGTTGATATTCACAACCACCAGTATAGGATGAACAGCCAAAACCTGGCTGATTTAACTGGCCCGATGGATAAAATGAATATGGCCGTAATGAATAATTTAAGTGGCGTGGGAGGCGATGTGTTAAAACAATCGATGAAAAACATCAGGGCCAATGCACCCACTCGTTTTACCGTTTTTACCAATATAGATTTTAATGGCGTAGGCCAAAAAGGCTGGACCGAAAAAGCAGTAGCCCGCCTTGAAGATGATGTAAAGAGCGGCGCAAGCGGGTTAAAGATTTATAAAAGCCTTGGCTTTTCGGTAAAAGATAATACGGGCAAAAGGGTGGCGGTTGATGACCCGCGACTTTCCGCCATTTGGGAAAAATGTGGCGGGTTGGGCATACCCGTTTTGATACACACGGCCGACCCAAAACCATTTTGGGATCCTTTAAATGAAAGTAACGAGCGCTGGCTGGAACTAAAAACACACCCGGGCCGCAAACGCAGCGATACCGACCCCGAACCTTTTGAAAAGCTAATGGAAGAGCAGCACCATATTTTTAGCAAACACAAAAAAACCACGTTTATTGCCGCGCATTTTGGATGGTATGCCAACGACTTGCAAACGCTTGGTAAATTGCTGGATACGCTGCCCAACGTAGTGGTTGAGTTTGGCGCAGTAATAGCCGAACTCGGCCGCCAGCCCATGGCTGCCAAAGCTTTTTTTACCAAATACCAGGACCGGATTTTATTTGGAAAAGACAGTTGGGTACCTGAGGAATACAACACCTATTTCAGAGTGCTGGAAACCAACGACGAGTATTTTCCCTACCATAAACGATATCATGCTTTTTGGCGTATGTATGGTATGGGCCTGCCCGACAACATTTTGAAAAAGATCTATTACCAAAATGCATTGCGTATTGTACCCAATATTGACAAATCGTTGTTTCCAAAACCTTAACTACGAATTAATTGTTTTAAAGCCACAAGCCAATGAAAAAAGCACTTTTATTAATTAGCCTCTTGTTTATGATTGGTGTTGTAGTAATAAAAAAAGAAAATATGACCTATCGGCAATCCTTTCTCAAAGCGTTTTATCCCGCTGTAATGTCTATAAGTAAAGTCTTTTCGGCTAAATCTAAAGTCTTGGGTAACGATAAAAACGTGGCGCCCACCCAGTCATTTTACAATCTATCGTTTAAAAATATCGCTGGCGAAAAAATAAATATGGATCAGTTTAGGGGTAAAAAAGTGTTGCTGGTAAACACAGCCTCCGACTGCGGCTTTACTGCCCAACTAACAGAATTACAACAACTACAAAATGAACATCCCGGTAATTTAGTAATCATTGGTTTTCCAAGCAACGATTTTCAGGACCAGGAAAAAGGCAGCAATGAAACCATCGCTGCTTTCTGTAAAAAAAATTATGACGTAAGTTTTTTACTTGCCCAAAAATCGGTTGTTATATCCAACAAAAGCCAATCGCCCATTTTTCAATGGCTGTCGGCCAGGCAACAAAACGGTTGGTGCAGCCAAACCCCCGAATGGAATTTCAGTAAATACCTGGTAAACGGGCAAGGTATGTTAGTGGGTTATTTTGGCCCCGCCATATCGCCTTTAAGCAGTCAGTTAACAAAAAAATTGTAACCATCCCCAAAAGTGGTTGGTTTAACGTTTTCCAAAACTCGTTACCGGGTTTCACAAGTGCCACTAAAAGTTAGCAAGTTTCAGCACTATAGTCAATACCTGCATTAAACTTCATAATCCGTTAACAATATGTAACAAGTCATACAAAAAGTTGGCAAGCAGCGGTACCCCGGCAACACCAGCATTAAAGCAAAAAAAATAGCTAAAACATCTGGTTCCACCAATTTCCAAAATTTATGCCATGGGTTTTAAAAGTACCACGGCACCCGGCAACCACTAACCAATTGTCTGGTTCATCATATTCCGAAAGTCCCAAAATTTCACAGGCACCCACCTCCTCCAACCCAATTTCGCACCCTCCCATTTTTCTACTTTCCGCTTAGCCAGTTATCCTTAGCTTTGGCAAATTTTTATTTCTTATGGTCAATAGTCTTCCCTCAAACGAATCCATCCGGTCGGATAAAAAGAAAATAATTGTTTTAGGCAGCGGCCCCAACCGTATTGGCCAGGGTATTGAGTTTGATTACTGTTGTGTACATGGCTTGCTGGCAATTAAAGAAAGTGGTTACGAAGCCATTATGATTAATTGCAACCCCGAAACAGTAAGTACCGATTTTGATATTGCCGATAAGCTATATTTTGAACCAGTGTTTTGGGAACATATTTGGGAGATAATTGAATTGGAGCAACCTGAGGGAGTGATTGTACAATTAGGTGGACAAACAGCGCTTAAACTGAGCCGCAAACTGCACGAGAAAGGCATAAAAATTATTGGTACCAGCTTTGACGATATGGATATAGCAGAAGACCGCGGCCGTTTTAGCGACCTGTTAAAAGAGCTGGGCATTCCCTACCCTGAATATGGAACCGCCCATACTGCCGATGAGGCTATAGCAGTTGCCGCCAAAGTAGGTTACCCGGTTTTGGTACGTCCCAGCTATGTATTGGGCGGCCAGCGAATGCGTATTGTTATAAACGACGATGAAGTGGAGAAAGCTGTGATTAGCCTGCTAAAACACTTACCCGGCAATACGGTTTTGATCGATCACTTTTTAGACCGCTGCCAGGAAGCAGAAGTGGATGCCATTTTTGACGGAGAAACGTTTCATGTAATGGGTGTAATGGAGCATATTGAGCCAGCAGGCATTCATAGTGGCGATAGCAACGCGGTGTTACCCGCCTTTAACCTGACCCCGCTGGTACAAACAACCATGGAATATTATTCTGAAAAAATTGCCCGCACCTTAAACATTAGGGGGTTGATAAATATTCAGTTTGCCATTAAAAACGATAAAGTATACGTAATTGAAGCCAACCCCCGTGCATCGCGAACCACGCCCTTTATTGCCAAAGCGTACCAAATACCTTATTTAAATATTGCCACCAAAATAATGCTGGGAGCAGCCAAACTAACCGAATTTACTTTTGAAAAAAAGTTAGAAGGATTTGCCATTAAAGAACCGGTTTTCAGCTTCGATAAATTTCCCAACGTAAGCCGCGAACTGGGCCCCGAAATGAAGAGTACCGGTGAGGCCATCCGGTTTATCAAGGACCTTCGCGACCCTTATTTCCGCACCTTGTATAAAGAAAGAAGTATGCACCTAAGCAGGTAAGCAGTAAACAAATAGTGTAAAGCAACGGCTAAAACGTTGCTTTTTTTATGTCTGCATTATTACTGTTGCTTTTTTAAACAACACCAAAATATTGTATCGATGGTTAAACAATTATCAAATACATTACAGTTTCACATTTTAACATGACAGATCATATCAACTGGGGCATTATTGGTTGCGGCAATGTAACCGAAAAAAAAAGCGGTCCTGCGTTTAACAAGGTGCCCAACTCATCGCTGGTGGCAGTTATGCGCCGCAATGCCAACAAGGCACAGGATTATGCAACCCGACATGGTGTGCCCAAATGGTACAGCAATGCACAGCAATTAATAAACGACCCGCAGGTAAATGCGGTGTACATAGCCACACCACCATCTACCCACATGCAATATACACTTGACTGTATTGCTGCCAACAAGCCGGTATATGTGGAAAAACCAATGGCCCTGAACTATTCCGAAGCCGTGGCCATGGACAAGGCAGCCATTGCGGCCAATACCAAACTATCTGTGGCCCATTACCGAAGGCAACTGCCGGTATTTAAAAAAATCCGCTCGTTATTGCACAGCAAAGAGATAGGCAAAATATTAATGGTTGATATGAAGCTGTATCAATCGGCCAAAAAAAATATGATTGCCAATACCGACGAAAACTGGCGTATTAACCCCGCCATTAGCGGAGGCGGATTGTTTCACGACCTGGCGCCACACCAGTTAGACCTTATGTATTATTTTTTTGGTGAAGCCAGCCATGTTTCGGGCTATGCTGCCAACCGGCTACAGCAGCAACAGGTGGCCGACACTATACTCGGAAATATTGTTTTTAATAACGGTATACTGTACAATGGTGCATGGTGTTTTTCCGTGGCCGATGATGAGGTAACGGATCAATGCCGCATTCTTGGCTCTAAAGGCCAAATCAGCTTTTCGGTTTTTGCAGGCGATATTGAGGTAAGTGTTAATGGCCATGTGCAGCATTATAGTTTTGCCTACCCCGGGCATGTGCAGCAACCGATGATAGAAAAAGTGGTACAGTATTTTATAGGCAAAAACGACAACCCCTGTACAGCAGCCGAAGGTGCAACAATAATACAATGGATGGATAAAATGACGACCCAGACATCTAAATAACAAACTATTTTTTAACCTGAAAAATGAAGTCAAATTAATATTTCAGCTAATGTTAAAGTAATCGGTTACTTTTTAATTATCAATTCATAGCACTGGCTGGCTAATGCGAGACTCCTATTTTTGCACAAACCATTTAGATGGGAATTAACAAAGAAATTAATCAAGCAAGTTTTAGAAATGAATATCACAAAGCGTTGGTTAATGTAATTTATTCAAGCAACTGGATTTTGGAACGGGTAAAAAAGTTTGTGGAAAAAGAAGATATCACCCATCAGCAGTACAACATACTCAGGATACTTCGCGGAAGCGATAGTCCGTTATCCACCCTTCAAATAAGAGACAGGATGCTGGACAACATGAGCGATACCAGCCGCATTGTAGAGCGGCTTATTAAAAAAGAACTGGCACATAAAGTTGTTTGCAGCCACGATAAGCGTTTGGTGGACGTAACTATAACACTTAAAGGCAACGAACTGCTGTTAAGGCTTGATAATGATATTGTGGAGTTAGATAATATTTTGTATGGCATTAGCGGCGGCGAGGCCGAACAGTTAAATATTTTATTAGATAAAATGAGGGACAGCAGTTCAGCAGCACCTCAAAAATAAAAGCGGGAGAAATTGCATGCGTACAATAGCTTTATGGATTACAGGGTGTTTAATTACTTTAATTGGCTCGGCTCAACAATTGCCCCACTATGAGTTTAGAGGGGTTTGGGTGGCCACGGTTGATAATATTGACTGGCCAAGCAAAAAAGGGCTACCGGTAAGTGAGCAAAAAGCCGAATTTATGCGACTGCTCGATATGCACCAGCGCAATGGCATGAATGCTATTGTTATGCAAATACGGCCGGTTACCGATGCCTTTTACCCCAGCCAATACGAGCCATGGAGCGAGTTTTTAACCGGTACACAGGGCAAGCCACCGTCGCCCTACTACGATCCGTTAAAATTTATGATTGCCGAAACGCATAAACGCGGTATGGAGTTTCATGCATGGATCAATCCCTACCGCGCAGTATTTAACGTTACTTCTTCGTCTATTGCGCCAACACATGTTACCCGCTTGTTTCCCAAATGGTTTTTAACCTATGGAGGCAAAAAATATTTTGACCCGGGGTTGCCCGAAGCACAGGAACATGTAAACCGCGTTATTAAAGATATTGTAGAGCGCTATGCGGTGGATGCCATACACTTCGATGATTATTTTTATCCTTACCGTATACCCGGAAAGGAATTTCCGGACAATGAAAGTTTTGCCAAATACGGTAACGGAATGACCAGGGACGACTGGCGGCGCAGCAATGTGGATACCATCATTAAAATGTTGTATCAAACCATCCGCACCACTAACCCGAGGGTAAAGTTTGGCATAAGCCCGTTTGGCGTATGGCGCAACCGTAACAAAGATGCCAATGGTAGCAATACCACCGCAGGCCAAACCAACTACGACGACCTGTACGCCGATATTTTATTATGGCTGCGCAAGGGTTGGATAGATTATGTAGCACCTCAACTATACTGGGAAATTGGCCATAAGCTGGTCGACTATAACATTTTGCTCGACTGGTGGAGCAGGTATAGTTACGGTAAACAATTGTTTATAGGCCAGGGCATTTACCGGGCGTTGGAAAGCCGTACCGGCGCATGGAAAAGCACCACCGAACTCCCCAACCAAATAATTGCCCTGCGAAATAATGAAAATGTACAAGGCAGCATCTATTTCAGCAGTAAATCGTTTGCCCGCAACCCCAATGGCTGGAGCGATAGCCTGCGGAACAACTACTATGCATTACCGGCGCTGGTGCCGCCTATGAAATGGATAGATAGCATACCCCCACTAAAACCAATTGCCGAAAAATTAGGTGGTACCAAATACCGCATTATGTACCGCGGCTCCGAACCCATTAAGGCGTTTGCCATTTACACATTAAGCCCTTACTCAATCCCTGCCATGCAAAATGCTACCCTTGTTAAAATTGTGGTAGAAGACAAACTGCTGGAGTTGAATATCAACGATTTATCCGTTAAAAGCGACGACCGCCTGTACGTGGCAGCCGTTGACCTAAACAACAACGTAAGCGATTGGGTAGAAGTGAAATAAATGCAAAAGCATTTTAAAACAGCAACCAACAGCCAGTTGTAAATAGTTAAAACCACCTATGGATATAACAGAAACATGAAATTTTTTTTGATTTTAAAAAAAGACTCAGGCTAAATGTGTGATATTATAATGTACAACAAGTATATTGAAATATTGACCGGTTTAAGCAATAGAGATTTTGGCTATACCTCAAATTCAAATAATAGATTTAGAATTGGAATTGCAAAGTCTGATGACAGAAGCTGATGACAGAAAAAAGTACTTACAACAGCAACTTTCTAAATTGTAGAAATTTCTAAAAAATAAACTTTCGCTGGTTTCCGAAGGCTACCGTACTGCGCAAGAAGTATAAGGCGGACTACTGTTGGGTTCAATTATTAATATGTTGTTTCAACCTAAGCCTGGTGCTTATTCGCTACTAATTGGTATAAATTGCCCAATGGTTACCTTAACAATTTTTGGTGGAATAAGAGAGGTAAAAGCCAAAAGTCAAGGGCGGCTTTTAAAAACTAATGTTAAATAAAATATGAGCAAAATTGTCGGTTTGCCAACACGGCGGCTGCCGTGCAGGTATTAAACATTAGCGTTAAATGCAACAGTTGGATGTACGGTAAAGTGTAGCGCCAAAAATCCATCACATCGCAAGGCCCAAAACCTTGATTTGATAAAGTAAAAGTAGCCACCAACAAATTTTTTACCTTTGCGTTTAGCAATAGCTCAATGATCACTTTAATATTATAATTATGCCTGGTTTTGAATTTTTTGGCGATGAAGAACGCAAACAAGTAAACGATGTATTGGAAACCGGCATTTTAATGCGCTACGGTTTTGACGGCGCCCGCAAGGGCATGTGGAAGGCACTGGAACTTGAAAAAGAAGTTTGCAATACTTTTGGTTGCAACTATGCACAGCTTACCAGCAGCGGAACTGCCGCCCTTACCACTGCCATGACAGCCCTTGGCATTGGTGCCGGCGACGAAGTAATTATGCCCACCTTTACTTTTGTAGCCAGTTTTGAAGCCATTATTAGCATAGGCGCGGTGCCTGTACTTGTAGATGTGGACGATACGCTGGCGCTGGCCCCCGATGCCGTTAGGGCAGCCATTACCCCAAAAACAAAATGCGTAATGCCCGTGCACATGTGCGGTAGCATGGCCGATATGGATGCACTGGTGGATATTTGTAAGCAGCACAACCTTATTTTACTGGAAGATGCCTGCCAAAGTATTGGTGGCACTTACAAAGGCAAAAAGCTTGGCACCATTGGCCACGCCGGCACCTTTAGTTTCGACTTTGTAAAAACCATTACCTGCGGCGAAGGCGGCGTGGTAATGACCAACGATAAAGACGTGTTTACCAAATGCGATGCCTATACCGATCATGGCCACGACCACCTGGGCGTTGACCGCGGAGCCGACCTGCATCCCTTCATCGGTTACAACTTCCGCATTAGCGAGCTGCATGCAGCCGTTGGTTTGGCACAAATAAAAAAGCTGGATACCTTCCTGGCTATTCAAAAAAAGAACCAACTGCGATTAAAAAATATACTGTTACAAATACCCGATATTAGTTTTAGGCGTGTACCCGACCCACAAGGCGACAGCCATAGTTTTTTAAGCTGGTTTTTACCCACTGCCGAAATGACCGAAGCGGTGGTTGACGAAATGCGCAGCCAGGGCATACTGGCCGGTAACTTTTACTGGTTTAAAAACAACTGGCACTACATAAGTAAGTGGGACCATGTAAAACAAGCCACCACGCTTAATGGTGTTAGCAAAACAGTAAGCGACACATTAAAAACCTATGCCACCAAACAGTTCCCGGCCAGCGATGCAATTATGGGCCGTTGCGTATCAACCGCCATTAGCCTTTTATGGACCGATGAGCAGATAGATGAAAAAGGCGCTAAAATGGTAGCAGCCATACAAAAGGTTATGGCCAGCCAAACCGTTGACGTGTAATTTTTTTGAAAACCCGGCAGGTAAAACATTGTAAATTTTTTATTGCCCGTAGCGCTGGCTTCAGCAAGGCAAACGTAACACAGGGTGTACGGAAAAAAGGTAGCGCTTACCCTGCCCGTAACAGTTCACTAATAACCGCCTGTGCTGCCCAAACCCTGTTAGCGGCTTGTTGGGTTACTATGCTACTGGGGCTGTCTAATACGTCGTCACTCAACTCCACGTTACGGCGCACGGGCAGGCAATGCATTACTTTGGCGTTGTTGGTTTGGCTAAGCGTATTTCGGTTAAGCATCCAGCTTTTATCCTGGCTAAGTACTTTGCCGTATTCGCGGTAACTACTCCAGTTTTTTACGTATATAAAATCGGCACCCTTTACCGCTTCCTGCTGGTTGTGGGTTATGGTGGCACCATTGGTAAACTGGTCAGCCAGTTCATAACCTGCAGGGTGGCAAATGGTAAAATTGGCCTGGCCCCATACATTTACCCATTGTGCAAATGAGTTGGCTACGCATTGTGGCAACGCCTTTACATGTGGCGCCCAGGTTAAAACCACTTTGGGTTTAGCTATCAATTGTGCTTTTGATAATTCAGTAATCGTTACTACATCGGTAAGGCTTTGCAGCGGGTGCAGCGTAGCGCTTTCGAGGCTAATAATGGGTACGCCGGCATATTTTATAAAACTGTTAATCACTCTTTCACTATAATCGTCGGTGCGGTTTTGCAGGTGCGGAAAAGTGCGTACGCACAGTATGTCAAAATAATTGCCCAACACTGGTGCGGCGTCTTTTATATGTTCAACGGTCATACCGTTCATAATGGCACCTTCTTCAAACTCCAACGCCCAGCCGTCTTTATCTACATTAAAAACAATGGCTTCCATGCCCAGGTTTTGCGCAGCTACCTGTGTGCTTAAGCGGGTGCGAAGGCTGGGATTTAAAAACAACAGGCCAATACGCCTGTGTTTGCCCAGCATAACATCTCTAAAAGGATTTGCCTTATACGCCAATGCTTTTTTTACCAGTGCATCAATATTGTATACATCGTTGGCCGAAGTAAAGTTTGATAGATAGTCGGCTTCCTGCAGCCCGCCGTTGTTGTCCATTACAGCTTCTGTTTTATTAATTGATCAATACGAATGTCCGGAGAAGATCAACTTATACTGGCTTTCAACCTATTATTGTTAATCTAATTGAAAGGTATTGTTTTTTGTTTTAAGCTTCTACGGCGGTGCTTAGTATGGCGGCAACCTCCTGTCTTAATTCTGTCAAAAAATCATCTGCCTGTTGTTTGGTCAACGCCAGCGATGGTAATAGCCGTATTACATTTGGTTTTGCTTCACCGGTAAAAATGTGGTGCTTTTGCAATAGGTTTCTCTTCAGGTCTTTCAATATATCTGGTACGTCAAACCCAATCATTAATCCAAGGCCCCGTACATTTTCCAGGCCTTCCATTTGTTGCAACTGTTCCAACAGGTAATTGCCTGTGTCAAGTGCATTGGCCATTAGTTTATCTTTTTCAATTACCTCTAACACCGCCAGGGCTGCTGCGCAGGCAAGATGGTTGCCGCCAAACGTAGTGCCCAACATGCCATGCCATGGTTGTATGTGTGGCGCAATAATAATGCCCCCAACCGGAAAGCCGTTGCCCATTCCCTTGGCCATAGTATAAATATCGGCATCAACACCTGCAAAATCGTGCGAAAAAAATTTGCCACTTCTGCCATACCCGCATTGCACGCTATCTGCTATGTACACGGCCCCGTATGCATCGCACAAAGCCCGTATTTTTTGTAAAAAGGATGAGTCGGGAACATGTATGCCACCTACGCCTTGTATGCCTTCAATAATAACAGACGAAATATCGCTGCCCTGTTCCTTAAAACATTTTTCGAGTGCCTGCTGGTCGTTGAATGGCAGAAATATTACATTGTCCGTTTCGTTAACCGGGGCTACAATTTTTGGGTTGTCAGTTACAGCTACAGCCAGCGAGGTACGGCCATGGAAGGCTTTGGTAAAAGCCACTATCTTTTTTCGTTTGTTATAAAAAGATGCGAGCTTCAAAGCGTTTTCATTGGCTTCGGCGCCACTGTTGCAAAGAAACAACTGGTAATCAGTTTTGCCGCTAACCTCACCTAGTTTTTGTGCCAGTTGTTGTTGCAGCGGTATTTGAATACTGTTGCTATAAAACGCTATTTTGTGTAGTTGCTCCTCAATGCGCTGTACCCAATGCGGGTGTGTATGGCCAATGCTAATAACCGCATGGCCACCGTACATATCCAGGTATCTGGTACCGTTATCGTCCCAAACATACGAGCCGCTTGCTTTGGTAATGGTTATATTGTTTAGCGGGTAAACATCAAAAAGATTCATGATCGTTTTTTTAGAATAAAAATGATAAATGCAAATATTCTGCATTGCTCGTAAAGGCTGAGTATCAAAAGCGAATGCCGAGGTTAATGCCCAACCCGCGCAGTCCACCCCAGGGTCCGTTTACTTTTATGTTAGCCCCGTTGCTATTTACGGTATAGCTTTCAATTATTTTTCCTCCACCATCATCGTTTTTTATGTCTTCAATTGCATTGCGCAGGCTGGTCTGCTCCGACGGCGAAAGTGCTGAAACTAAGTTGAGGTCACCATTTGCGCCGCCATAGTTGGGGCCTGCTATCCACCAATCGAGCGATAGGGTTTTACTTAGGTTCCATTGTGCACCCAATAATAAACCGCCGGTGAGGGTGGTAATATTTCCTTTAAAAATGCCGGTGCGGGTATCGTTGTCGTATTTAATAGGCAAATTGGTTTTGTAGTTGTTGTAACTGGCAAACGGTGCAAGGTAAAACCCACGAAGCGCACCACGTTTACCAACATAAAACCGCACTTCGGGTGTTACCCCAAAATTGCCCAACCTTATTTGGTTTACCGGTATGCCAGGGTCGTCAACAATGTCTTCAATGGTTGGTAGAAAAGGGAGCGTACCCAGCGGCATTGTACGCACATTAACGGCTGCCGATATACGTTGGCCAATGGCCCGCTCGTACTGGAAGGAGAAATTTTTGAGCAACAGTGCAGACAGGTTTACTTTAATAATGTTCTTTTTTTGAACCGGATTGCTTTTAATTGCTGTGCCGTTTGATAGTAACGAGCTTTTACCTGCCACAGCAAAATCCTGTGCAAAACCTAGCATCGGCAACAGGCCACCAAGCAAACAAACGAAAAATACCCTTTTACTTTTCATACTTGTTATTGTTTTATAATTATTGATACCATTTTGCAATAATAACCCTGCTTACGCACAACCGACACCCGCTAAAAATTACCGGTACATTTTTGCTGCTTTTTTAAAAATAATTGGCCTTCAATCTTAAACCGCTTGTCTCTTCAAAGCCAAATAACAGGTTCATATTTTGTACGGCCTGGCCGCTGGCACCTTTTAACAGGTTGTCAATGCAGGAATGTACGACAGCCTTATTACCCACTTTTTCTATATGCACCAAACACTTGTTGGTATTCACTACCTGCTTCATATCTACCATGTTATCGCTTACATGCGTAAAGGGATGGTTCAAATAAAAAGCTTTAAAAAGATGAGTAAGGTTGTCTTTATCCATCAAACAATCAATTACTGAACTAATATATATGCCACGTGTAAAATTGCCACGCCACGGTACAAAGTGTAGGTTAATGTCGGTGGTTTTGCCGGCAGCGGTTTGTAATTGCTGTAGCGACTCACTTATTTCGTTAATGTGCTGGTGTTGCAAACTTTTGTAGGCCTGTATATTGTTGGCCCGCCAGCTAAAATGCGAGGTGGCCGATAAACCCTGCCCTGCGCCGGTGCTGCCGGTAATGCCTGTGGTGTTAATGTCGGCAAGAAAACCCGCATTGGCCAGTGGCAACAAGCCCAATTGAATAGCCGTGGCAAAACAGCCGGGGTTGGCTATGTAGCTGGCAGTTTTTATGGCTTCGCGGTTTAGTTCGGGCAAACCATATATAAAAGGTTGGTTGTTGTAGGTAGCCAGTTGGCCGTTCTGCTTCAACCGGAAATCCTGCGACAGATCAATGATTTTAACACCGTGTAATTGAGGACCGTTTTGTTCCATAAAAGTCTTGGCATCGCCGTGGCCTACACACAAAAACAGGACATCGATGTTGGCCGAAATTTTTTCTGCAAAAACCAGTTCGGTTTCGCCCAGCAGGTCGTTGTGTACAGCGCTAAGCGGTTTGCCTGCATTGCTGTTGCTAAGCACAAATGATAAGATAACAAATGGGTGGTTGAGCAATAATCGTATCATTTCGCCACCGGTGTAGCCGGCACCGCCCACTATGCCCGCCCGTATTAATATAGTTGGTTCAGAAGAATCGCTGGGGGCTATGGAATGTTCGGTCATAATCCTGGTTTAATTAAAATACATTTTATAAAACAAGCCGGTCAACCTAAACAATATTAAAACGGTCGTTGTCGGCCGAGGGTTGTGAGCAGACCAACAGTTCCAATTCTTCGGAGTGTTTATTAATGATGCGGTGTTTCTGGTCGGGCGTTACGTGAATGCCATCGCCGGGGTGCAGGCGATAAATGACCTCATCTATTTCAAACACCGCAGTGCCTTTTAGTATGTAAAAATATTGTTGCGAGTGTTTGTGATAGTGCAATACTTCTTTAGTGCCTGCGGGCATGGTTTCCTGCTTAACGGTCATGCCGCCAGTGTGTAGCAGGCTATGGGCCATGCAACCTGCGCCCCATTCGGCTATTTTTATTGGGTTGGTTTTGGATGTTACAACGGGGGTTTGCATAGTTATTTGGGTTGAGTGAATAGTTGTTGGGGGGGTGCGAAAAGTAAAATTAATACTGCTAAATTGCGGGTTAACCTTTTTGGGTAATTTTTTTAAGGTAAGCTTTTTATCCCGTGTGCAGCGGCTGAGACGAGCTCAGGGGATGCTGAGACGAGCTCAGCATGACGACGCTTTTTTGCTCAAAGTTTTAAACGGGCTTAAATCAATAATTAAAACACAGTATCGACCGTGCTTATAAAGTCATTGGTCAATAATGCTTAACTGTACACGGGTGCGACGCAAGTAAAGTTTCACAAAGAATCTATGCCCGGCCCATAAAATTTATTTGTTTTCAACGCTCTGTTTTACCTGGTTCCAGATCATGGTTTGGTTGCCAAATATTTTGGAGAAACCGCGTACGTCCTGGCCAGTCCAGCCATTGTTCATTTCGCCGTATTTGCCAAATTTGGTGCTCATTAAATCGTACTCGCTTTGTATGCCGGTAACCTGAAAATGGTAGGGCATAAGTTGCACAAATACCTGCCCGGTTACGTGTTGCTGGCTGCTTTGTAAAAACGTTTCTATGTCGCGCATTACGGGGTCCAGTATTTGGCCTTCGTGCAGCCAGTTGCCGTAAAACATGGCCAGTTGATCTTTCCAGCTTAGCTGCCATTTGGTAAGCACGTGTTTTTCGAGGGCGTGGTGCGCTTTTAAAATAACCATGGGTGCGGCGGCTTCAAAACCTACGCGGCCTTTAATGCCAATGATGGTGTCGCCCACGTGTACATCGCGACCTATACCAAAAGGCCCGGCAATGGTTTGCAGGTGCTGTATGGCTTTGGCGGGATAAGCGAACGATTGGTCGTTAACGGCCGTCAACTCGCCTTTGATAAACGAAAGCGTTACCCCCTCAGCATTGGTTTTGGTAACCTGCGTTGGCCATGCCGCGTCGGGCAACATACCGTTGCTGTTAAGCGTTTCCTTACCACCCACGCTGGTGCCCCACAAACCTTTGTTTATGGAGTATATTGACTTAACAAAATTCATGTCTACCCCCTTGCTTTTCAGGTAGGCAATCTCTTCTTCGCGGCTCAGCTTCATATCGCGAATGGGCGTTATGATTTGCACGCCAGGTATTAAAATATTGAACACCATATCAAACCGCACCTGGTCGTTACCTGCACCGGTGCTGCCGTGGGCTACTGCATCGGCGTTCATGACCTTAACATGTTCGGCTATGTGTAAGGCCTGGCTAAGGCGCTCGGCGCTAACGCTTAACGGGTAGGTGTTGTTTTTTAACACGTTGCCAAATACCAGGTATTTAATGATGGTATCGTAATAACTGTTAATGGCGTTTACGGCAATGTGGGTTTTTACGCCCAGTTTATACGCATGTTGCTCAATGTGCTGCAGTTCGTTATTACTAAAGCCGCCGGTGTTTACCACTACGCTGTGCACTTCGTAGCCAAGGTTGGCAGTAAAATATTTGGCGCAAAAACTGGTATCGAGGCCACCGCTAAAACCCAATACTACTTTGCTGCCGGGGGCCAGGTTGGGGGTATCGTTTGTGTGTAAAAAAGCGGTTTGATTGGTTGTATCCATGATAACTAAAAATCCGTTTAACTACATGTGAAGAAATAGCTGGAACACCGGTTTGCTGCCGCCCTTATCGGTGGGGCTTTTTTTGCGAAGCATTTTCATAAATCTACCTTTTTTAATGTTCATAAAGCGTTCATAAAGCTTAGAATGCTGCTTAAAATCGGCGGCGGTTTCCTGCGGGGTGTAGTGGTCGGCGGGGTCGTACAGCATGGCGGTGCAAAAACAGTTTTTGCGCTCCTTGCTCATTAATACATCGTAGTTAACGCACGATTTGCAGCCGGCCCAAAACTGCTCATCATCGGTCAGCTCGCTATAAGTAACGGGCTCATAGCCAAGGTCGCTGTTAATTTTCATAACGGCCAGCCCGGTGGTAAGGCCAAATATTTTGGCATTGGGATATTTTTCGCGGCTAAGGTCAAATATGCGTTTTTTGATTTGCTTTGCCACACCACTTTTTCTAAACGCAGGCGAAACAATCAGGCCACTGTTGGCCACGTATCCATCTTTGCCCCACGCCTCTATATAGCAAAAGCCAACCCAGGTACCATCGGCCAAAAGAGCGATGACTGATTTGCCTTCGGTCATTTTGGTGGCAATGTATTCGGGGGTGCGTTTGGCAATGCCGGTACCGCGTGCCTGTGCCGAGTTGGCCATTTCGTTGGTAATAGTTACTGCGAAGTTAACATCGCCACTATTGGCTGCCCTAATAATAATTTGCTGATCCACTGTATGTCAATAATTAAAATAATAACGAAAAAAGGGTAAGAAGTAGGCAGTAATGCTATGCCTGCTACAGGAAACAAGTACGGTTCCTGCCTATCAGATACGTGGTCGTCGAACCAGGAAAGAAAAGTTTTGAGTACCCATAAACGTAGCATAACCCTCCAGCGATGGGTGGGCGGCTAATTTGTTATTATGGTTACAATACCCGTTCAATGCTTTCGTGTGTAGTGGTAATCGTTTTTTTGAGAGCGTAAAAGTATATTAGTTTACATATAGTACGGCCAATATTTTTGTTAAGTTTTGTACCAGGGTTTTTTAGCCGGTTCTATTGCAGGGCAACAAGCGTATTAAACTTTTGTGTGTAATACTGCAACGTATTTTTTTGGGACCGGGCGGTGGGTTTTTTGGGCTTCTTTGCTTGCGTCGCACAGCGTGTACGGTTTTGCTTGTCGCAGCTTTTTTTTAAAACCAGCAACGTCAAAAAAAAACGGCCGCCAATAACTGCCGGCCTTTCATAAAACAATCAAACCTTTATTATTTTCCAACAGCCTCCAAATAGGCAGCCAACCGGTTAATGGCTGCTGCATCTACTGCTACTTGTTCCTGTGCTTCTTGGTAATCGCGTTGCTCTATGGCTTCGCGTATACCTGGCATTGTTTTTACGCCGTAGCCGGTATAAAAGCCGGGTGCATACAGGGTATGTTTGTACCAACTGCGCCGGGGTAAGCCGCTGGCCGATAACAACTGCTGCTCGGCGTGGTACAACGCCTGGTTCATACTTTCCGAGCCTCCATTTTGCAAGGCTTTGTTCCATTTTTCTTTTAGCGCACCAGCGCTTTTGTCAAGGGCCGCCAACGCATTTTGCAAGGGCGAAAAATCAAGGTATGGTACCTCAGCCCTGGCAGGTGTTACAATCATTTTTTTGGTAGGGTCGTTGGCCAGCGTATACCACTTCATTTCTTTTAACTGGTTTTCTACTGCGGTCTTGTCGCGCTGCTGGTCTATAAGGTCCTTTAACGAGGTTAGATAACCATCTACTGTTTTTTCAAGACTGCTAAAATCAAACGGCAGCATGGTAGCATTGGCCATGCGTAGTGCAGCCCTGGCGGCCACTTTACTTAAAGCGCCGCCATATACAAAGCCAGGATCTTTAAACCGCACAAAGTTGTCGTAGCTATCGTAAATGCTGTGGTATTCGCCACCATTGTTTTCGCCGCCAAAACCAAGGTTTAGCGAGGGTATACCAACGTGTTGCAAAAACGATGAATAATCCGATCCCGATCCCAACGCATCCAGCCTAAGTGTTTTACTGTTCATAGCTTCTTTAGCAGCTTTTATACTACCTGCATTTACCGCCTCGGCTGCCATCATGCGCTGGTACACGGTTACGTTGGTTTGTGGGTCGGTTACGCTGGTGGATACTTCATACATCATATTTTCAAGGGCGTGGCTGCCTTCGGCGCCCAAAAAGCCGCGGCCGTTTCCATCAGAATTTATGTACACCACTGCCTTTTGTTGTAATTCCTTTTCATGGTCTTCCACCCATTCGGTTGAACCGATCAGTCCAGGCTCCTCGCCATCCCATGCGCAGAACATCATGGTGCGTTTGGGCTTCCAGCCGGTTTTATACATCTCTCCCAATACCCTTGCTTCTTCCATTAAACTAGCCATGCCGCTAACCGGGTCGCTGGCGCCATTTACCCACGCATCGTGGTGGTTGCCGCGAATTACCCATTGGTCGGGTGCCTCGCTACCTTTAAGTGTTCCAATAACATTATAGGCTAATACCATTTTCCAATCGAAGGCGGTTTGTAAATGAACCTTTGCCACACCGGGGCCAACGTGATAGGTAATGGGTAATCCACCCGCCCAATCTGCCGGGGCAACCGGGCCCGATAAGGCAGCCAGCAGCGGCTGTGCATCGTGATAGCTAATAGGTAATACGGGTATTTTTAAAAGGTTGGGAGCGTTTTCCCGCTGCAGTCTTTTAACATTGCCGGTAGCGCCTTCGCCCGGGGTAAGAGGATCGCCGGGGTAAATAACCATATCCATAACAGAGCCTCGCTGTACACCATATTCGCTTTTGAAGGCACCCTTGGGGTAAACCTCGCCACGCAGGTAACCATCGTCCCTGGGGTCAGAATATATGATGCAACCAATAGCACCATGCTCCTGCGCTACTTTGGGTTTTATACCTCTCCACGACCGGCCATATTTGGCAATTACTATTTTACCTTTTACGGATATACCCATAGCATCCAGCTTATCATAATCGTCGGGCAAGCCATAGTTTACAAACACAAGCTCGCTGGTCACATCGCCATCGGCGCTCCATGCGTTGTAGGTGGGCAGTTGGTCGGCCTGTCCCGAGGTGGCATCTTCCTTTAAAGCGGGTTCTTTCAACAATGCTTTGTAGGGCGTTGGCCCGGTCATTTCCAACACCCGTGTTTTTGGGGTCGGGAACAATACGGTGTAGGTGTCAATTCGGGCATCGAGGCCCCACTCTTTAAAACGTGCCAGTATGTATTCAGCTACAACTTTGCCACGGGGCGAGCCTAAAGCATGTGGGTAAGCCGACATTTCTTTAATGTACCGGCCAATAGCTTCGTTGCTGATGCCTTTATCAAAGTTGGCTTCCAGTTCGGTTTGTTTGGCGGCTGCCTCTTTACCAAATCCCGACATGGGTAACTGGGCTACTATGCCTTGCAGGCTAACCAATAAAGCTATACCAGCGGCCAGTGTTTTTTTGATCATAAAAAATATTTGTAGAGTGTTAGAAGAAAAACTTTTAAGCTACGCTAAAAATTTAACCCACACACAATCGTTCATTAACACCCCACTTTTAAATACCGCTTTTTGCCGGGTACTTTCCCGGTGAAAGCCATTTTTTTCCAATACCCGCATGCTGGCTGTGTTGGTTTCAAATACTTCGGCATATACCCTTACAACGTCAAAGTGTTTTTGAATATAGGGAAGTATGGTAGCTACTGCCTCCGTTGCAATGCCTTTACCCCAGTATGGTTCGCCTATAAAATATCCCAGTTCAATATTTTTACGCGATACATCGGTTTTGGGTACCAGGCCTATGCTACCGGCAATAATACCGTTGTACACAATGGCCAGGTTTTGGGCAGGATGAACATTGCGGTTATAGGCTATCCACTCCAGTGCATTGCCCAACATATATGGGTGCGGAAACTTGTTGCGCAGGTTTTGCCAGATTTTTTTATTGTTGCAGATGCTGGCCAGCGGGGCCGCATCTTCCTGTTTCCAGGGACGGATGGTAATGGAGGTGTGCATTTTGCTTATAAAACAATACCTAAGGTTTTGTGGGTAGATCGGTAGGTTTTTAAGGCGAATATATTACAGAAAACGGCTGCTGATTGTATCCAACGGTCAGCACCATGTGTATAATCTTAGCCCGCGTTACTCAATATGCCCAATCATAGCCGGCAGTCCATATTTAAAGTAAGTTTGTTTATAAACCCGCTGAGTATGCCCGGTATGGAAACTATTTTTGATTTTTTGGAGCCTGTTAATCTATACGAACTATCCAACGACGAAGGATTTAAAGACACCCAACTGGGAACGCATATAAAAATAAACGATGGCTATTTTCCCGACCTGTCAACTGCCGACATAGTGCTGGTGGGGTGCAACGAAACACGTGGTTATGCGCCGTTTGCCGACCAGCAGCATGCCCCCGATGCCATTCGCAAAGCCTTTTACAGCCTTTTTCACTGGCACAACGATGTGCAGATAGCCGATGTTGGCAATGTAAAAAAAGGCGCCACCCATGGCGATAGCATTGCCGCACTAAAGTCGGTGGTTCACGAACTGTTGCTGGGCAATAAGCGGGTGGTAATACTGGGTGGCAGCCACGACCTTACGCTTGGCCAATACTACGCCTACGCCCACCGAGAACAAATTATTGAAGCTATCTGTGTAGATGCCCGCATTGATATTGATATGGAAAGTATAGTGGCTGCCGACCGCTTTTTAATGGAGATGCTTACCGGCGAGCCCAACTTTGTACGTCATTATAACCATATTGGTTTTCAAAGCTATTTTGTACACCCCGGCATGTTGGAAACTATTGATAAACTGCGTTTTGATTGCTTTAGGGTAGGCAGGGTAAAAGAAAATGTGGAAGAGATGGAACCGGTGATACGCAACAGCCACCTTTTTAGCTTTGATATTGCCGCTATACAACACAGCCATGCACCTGCCAACCGCCTTACGCCCAATGGCTTTACTGGCGAAGAAGCCTGCACCCTAATGCAATATGCCGGTATGAGCAATACTGTTTCGTCCATAGGCATATACGGCTACCTGCCCGCGCAAGATGAACACGAACTGACCGCCAAACAAATTTCGCACATGCTATGGTACCTGATGGACGGCATTAGCAAAGGCAAAATGGAAGCAGGCATGGAGGACAGGGACAACTTCAACGAGTATTGCATGGCTTTTGCCGAAATAGAAACCACCTTTTTACAAAGCAAACGCACCGGCCGCTGGTGGATGGAAACCCCGGCAGGAAAGATGATTGCCTGTAGCCACCGCGATTACGTGGCGGCCTGCCAAAACGATATTCCGGAACGGTGGTTGCGGGCGGCAGAGCGGGGGTGAAATAGCCTTTAGCCAACAGCCTTTAGCCAACAGCCAACAGCCAACACCCAGCAGCCAGAAGCCAGCAGCCAGCAGCCAACAGCCAGCAGCCAACAGCCAAGAGCCAGTAGTCGGTAGTTTGTAGTCGCAAGCCAACAGCCAGTAGCCATTAGTCAGAAGCCCAATTCCGTTAGCACAAAGATGATCAATGCTCTAATGAAAAGATGGAAGAACTACTGCCTGGCAAAGAACTAAAGCACCGCCCTTCTCCCCCCTGAAGAAGGGAAGGGGATGAGGTGAGTAGCCAGTAGCCAAATGCCGTTGACAATAAGACGACCATAACTGAAAAGCTGAATTGGAAGAACCGATAAATGGCAAAGCGCTAAAGCACCGCCCTTCTCCCCCTGAAGAAGGGAAGGGGATGAGGTTGAGCAGCCAGTAGTCGAAGGATGTATCATTTTATCTTGAAGCAATAAGATTAGATTTATTAGAATTAAATCTCAAACTTCTTATATGAACAAGTCTGTATACGCCTGGGAATCATTGACAATTTGTTTGTTAGTGATGGTATCCTGCTCTACCCAACACAAGGTTGCCCGCTTGGCCAATACCGCCATAGTAAACCAACCAGCTTTTGCCCCTGCAAACGTGGGCATACTAGTTACCGATGCGGCTGATGGTAAAGTTTTGTATAAACATAATGCCGAAAAACTATTTGTGCCTGCCAGCAATATTAAATTGCTAACATGCTATGCAGCCATGAAATATTTAGGCGATAGCATTCTTTCGGCTTATTACACTGTTGACGGCGACCGGTTGGAGGTGGAGGCTGCTGGTGATCCAACTTTTTTGTTGCCTGAGTTTAGCAAGCAGCCTTTGTTGAATTTGATGAAGGAAGACCGGTTTATAGCCATTGACCTTTATGCAACATTCGATGCTAAACCACTGGGCCGCGGCTGGGCTTGGGACGATTATTCAGAAGACTATATGCCCGAACGGGATCCCTTCCCGATGTATGGAAACCTGGCCACTTTTTTGTTTGATGGCGAAAATTTTAGTACTATACCACCAAACCTACCTGTTATTGGCAAACCCGAAAAAGGTAATCCTTGGGCCGTAGAAAGAGAACTTGGCGGGCACCTGTTTTTTATTAAGAACAATAAGGGTACTACGGCCCCGGTTAAAACCATTACTATGGCCATGGATGGTGGCGCCTTTGCAGAAAAATTACTGAGCGATACGCTACATAAAACGGTGGAAAGACTGGCGGAACCACTGGACCGGTCAACAGCAATGAAAATATATGCTCTGCCAACTGATAGCCTGTTAACGATTACCATGCACCGCAGCGATAACTTTTTTGCGGAGCAAATTTTACTGATGGTGAGCAACCGGTTGTTGGGCAACATGAGCGATACCAAAATAATTGACACTTTACTAAAAACGGACCTTGCGGGGCTACCACAACGCCCCAAATGGGTGGATGGAAGCGGGTTAAGCCGTTACAACCTTTTTTCGCCTGCTGACTTTGTTTGGCTGTTGGCCAAAATGAAAACCGAGTTTGGCCTTGATCGGATGAAGGTGATTTTACCTGCCGGCAATAGTGGTACGCTAACCAATTTATACACCAACTACGAGGAGCGCATTTTTGCTAAAAGCGGTACCCTTAGCAATGTGGTGGCCCTCAGCGGTTACCTGCTTACAAAACAAAACAAGACCCTCCTGTTCTCCGTACTGGTCAACGGGCATATGTCAACGGCTGGTGCCATCCGCAAACAAATAGAGGCGTTTTTGACCGGGTTAATTGAGCGGTATTGATAAATAATTTCGGTAAATTTGCAAAAAGGATAACATGAAAAAGGAGGCCGACATACTATCCGACATCAGCCTGGAGGAATACATAGTGCTTGAAGAAACAGGAGATGTTCGCCATGAATATTATTACGGAAAACTATTTGCCATGCCTGGTGAAACTTTGCTACATAACGAAATATGCATCAACCTGCTGACAATCCTTCGGAACATTTTTTTACAGAAAGGATGGAAGTTATACATGGAAAGCGTAAAGGTTCAGATTGAAAATGAGCCAATTTACCTGTACCCAGACATTGTTTTAACAGCAATTCAAGCCATTAATAACCGCATAGATCAATATATTATTCATCAGCCTATATTGATTGCCGAGATACTTTCCGACTCTACCCGTAAATACGATAGCACCGATAAGTTTATTCAGTACCAAAAAATACCCTCGCTTAAATATTACTTATTGGTAGAACCAGAAAAAAAGGTAGTGACCTTTTATGAAAAGTGTGAAGCAGGCGAATGGCAATCCAAGGTGTTTACTGAACTTACCGAAATTATTTATTTCGCACACATGCAGGGTAGTATTGCGTTGAGTGATATTTATACCGGCATTTAATTGATATGATTTTGGTTAAATTTAAGCGTTATAGACATTAAGCTCCCAACCACCTTTCTGAATTATTTGTGAGCTATATTTTAAAGGTTGACGATGCCATTTATTCAGCCGATGAAAGGATTGCGACGCAACAGGCGATGCTATAAAAAACAAATGCTGGTATCTAAATCGTTTGTTTTAAACAGCTTTTAATAACCATTTTTTCTTTTATCCCACCGCTACCTCCCAAACATCCTTTCCAAATAATCTTCTTTAAACTCCATATACGTAGGGCTACCATTGGGTGTTACGTTGGGGGTTTCACAATTAAACAGGTCACTTAACAGGTTGCGCATTTCGCTTTGAGATAGCGTGGTGCCCGATTTAACGGCGTGCTGCCGTGCCAGGCAGCGTACCAATCTTTCGCGTTTACTAAATTTTATGTCGCTACTAAAGTGTTTGTATTGTTCCAGCAATAGTTCAATAGCCATTTTTTCGTTGCCTTGCAGCACATCGGCAGGGGTGGCTTGTAGCACAAAGGTGTGCTGACCAAACGGTTCTATAATGTAGCCCAGCGCTTCCAGGTCGGGCAGCAGGTCGGTCATTAGGGCAGCATCAGAAGCAGTTAGTTCAATAGTAGCGGGAAACAGGTTTTGCTGTGCTGCCATTCGTTTGCCTTGCATGGCCATGCTATATCTGTCGTACAATACCCGCTCGTGTGCCTGCTGCTGCTGTACCAAAATAAACCCACTGTGCGTGGGCACCATCATGTAGGTATGATGTATTTGGGTTAATGGCGCCTCGGCTATCGGTTGGGGCAGTAAGCTGCGGCTTTTTGCAGCAGGTATACCCAACAGGCCTGTTTGGGAGGTGTTGCCATGCTTGTACTCAAAGCCGGTATTTTGTGGCGTGGGCTGGGCGGGCTCGTAAAAGTCGCGCCAGTGTTTTAATTCTTCTCTATTACCGGAGCCTTCAATTTTATGTGCCTGGTGCTTTTGGGTAAAAGTTTTGTAAAGATTGGAAGAAGTAACACTGTCAATATGCTGGCTTGTTACGGGTTTGGCTACGGCATCCAGTTGCTGTATGTCGGCGTTCAGGCTAAAGTCAAGCGAGGGTGCCACGCTAAACTGTGCCAAGGCATGTTTCACGGCCGCCTGCACAAAAGCGTACACGATCTTCTCGTCTTCAAACTTTATTTCCTGCTTGGTGGGGTGTACGTTTATGTCAATCTGCGATGGGTCGAGGTCAATAAAAAGCACATACATAGGAAAGCTGTCGCGGGCAATCATTTGGCTAAAAGCGTTCATAACCGCGTGGTTAAGGTAGGCGCTTTTTATAAACCGGTTGTTAACGAAAAAATACTGGTCTCCCCGGGTTTTTTTGGCTGCGTCGGGTTTGCCTACAAAGCCATAAATGTTCATATAGTCGGTGTCTTCGGCCACCGATACCAGTTTGCTGCTGTAGTTGTTGCCCAGTATCTGTACCACCCGCTGTTTCAGGCTGCCTGCCTCCAGGTGAAACACCTGTTGGCCATTGCTGGTAAGCGAAAAAAATACCCGGGGAAACGACATGGCCACCCGTATAAATTCGTCCATAATATGGCGCAGCTCCGAGGGGTTGCTTTTTAAAAAGTTGCGTCGGGCGGGCACATTAAAAAACAGGTTTTTCATGCAAATGCTGGTACCATTACTGGCCGCACAGGGTTCCTGTTTCATTACCAGGCTGTTTTCTATTTCAAGGTAAGAACCCAGTTCATCACCCGCTTTTTTGGTTTTTAGTTCTACCTGGGCTACAGCGGCTATACTGGCCAATGCCTCGCCCCTAAAGCCCATGGTTTTTATTCTAAAAAGATCTTCGATGTTGGCTATTTTGCTGGTGGCATGCCGCTCAAAACTCATGCGGGCATCAGTTTCGCTCATGCCTTTGCCGTTGTCAATTACCTGCACAAGGTTTTTACCTGCATCGGTTACAATTAGTTTTATTTCGGTGGCATCTGCATCTACGGCGTTTTCCAACATTTCCTTCACGGCGCTGGCCGGTCGTTGTATCACTTCACCCGCTGCAATCTGGTTGGCAATGTTATCGGGCAGCAATTGTATAATATCCGGCACTAATTTTCGTTTTAATGGCAGTAAAATTAGTTGATTGATTGCAATAGCTGCGTTTGTTACTGCGCCAGGCGAATACACAATCAGAAACTAAGCTTCTAATAAACTGTTAATCCCAACCCTATGAAAAATGTTTTGGCACTTGTGTGCCTTGTGATTTGTGTGTGTACTGGTTGCAAAAAGCAATTGGTGGTATTTGGAATAAAATTAGATACCAAAATAACAACTACGCCCAATACCAGTACCGGTTTTTTGCGTTTTACAATTAAAAAAGGACTGCAATACAGCGATTCTAACCCTTTTACTACCATAAAATACCAGAAGTTACGTTTCTCGGTGCGTTTTGATAGTTCCGCCAGGTACAATACGCAACTGGCTGCTAACCAGGCGGATATCAACAAATTGTATGGCTTTTCTGACAACAATGCCCAACACCACCAATACAGTGCCCGCTTTGGCTGGCGCTGGAGTAATAACGCCCTTAGGTTGTTTGGCTATGTATACAATGCAGGGGTACGCACATCGCAGGAAATTGGAGTAATTAACATTGGCCAAACCTACGATTGCAAAATAATAGTCACCAACAACGCCTACCAGTTTTATATAGAAGGTAAAAAAATTGATATGCCCCGATTGGCCACCACTCCACAGGCTGTTGGCTACAAACTATACCCCTATTTTGGTGGCGACGAAACAGCGCCCCACGATATACATATTTGGATAAGGGAAGAAAAGTAGCAGGGTTTTTTTTGGTGCCGGGCGATTTAATCTGTATTAAACATTCTTGCGTCGCACCCTTTTACTTTTTGATACTTTATTGATCTTTTATTGTATTTTTTTTTGCTCACTAAGGGCACCCTGTTTAACGAAATCATATAAAAAAAGTGATTATCTAAGCTCCGTTGGTGCTTTTTAATTACTCAATAATAGGTGGCACCTACGGAGCCGGAGAACATCAATCAGATAATAATTTACTATATGCAGGATGCTGCTCTGAAGCAAATAGGCTTTTTTTAGGGGCGAAATTTGATAATCTGAACCTCTCGAAATTTGTATCCAATAGGAAGCACTTGTACATGTATTGCTACCGCGGCATTTTTGTGGATATTCTACAAAATTAGAAGAGACAATTGAAACCAAAGAAAGGTGGGATAGAAAAAATAAACTCAGCACTTTGCAATTGCTCCAACATATAATTAATGCATTTAGCGGCGGCTCACCTTCATTGTTTTAGGAAGCCCAATTTTATTAATCGTCTCCTTTACGTTTTCAATCTTTTCAGGAAAAGGACAATGTCGTTTAGCTCGTCCAACGATTTGTAAATTATTACAATGGGAACTTTGCTTTCATTAAGTTAGTTGACCGTTTTCATAATTGGAATCTATGAAGGGTTTTGTTAATCTATAAATATGGATTACAGGCAACAATTCCTTGCCTTCTCTTTACTGCTCCACCTCATAATTTACCGCAACCAAATTGGGCAACTCCGCTTCCGTAAACACCCGCGATTTAGTCATAAAACGTACGCCCATTGGTATTTCAAGCGAAAAACTGCTGCCGCGGCCTTTGGTTACATCTATGGTTAGTTGGGTGTGTTGCCAATATTCAAACTGGTCGCCGCTCATGTAAAAGGGGCAATCATAAATGGTATCAAGTTGTACATCGTTGCTGCCAATAATAAAATCGCCCTGTGCAAAACACATCGGCTGCGATCCATCGCAACAACCACCGCTTTGGTGAAACATTAGCGGGCCATTTTCTTTTCTCAACTCATCAATTACCTCTGCGGCTGCTTCGGTTAGTAATACGCGGCGAACTTTTTCCATGTTCATTTTTTTGTTTAAAATAAAAAAAAGACCCTGCCAATTAAAGGCAGGGTCTATAAAGTTTGAGGTTTTAAAAAAATCCCAGCTTGTTTTTGTCGTAAGATATCAGCATGTTTTTGGTTTGGCGATACTGCGCCATACTCATTTTATGTGTTTCTCTGCCATAGCCCGATTTTTTATAACCACCAAAGGGCGCATGTGCAGGGTAGGCATGGTAGCAGTTTATCCAAACACGTCCGGCCTGTATGGCACGTGGTACTTTAAACAGTTCGTGTGCATCGCGGGTCCAAACGCCGGCACCCAGGCCATATAAACTGTCGTTGGCAATTTCAATGGCTTCTTCGGTGGTTTTAAAAGTCGTAACCGATACCACCGGCCCAAAAATCTCTTCCTGAAAAATGCGCATTTTATTGTGCCCTTTAAAAACGGTTGGCTTTATATAATATCCATCGGCAACACCATCAATATACTGTGCGCCTCCGCCAGCTAGCAATTCGGCTCCTTCCTCTTTACCAATGTCAATATAGTTCAGTATTTTTTCGTACTGGTCTTTACTGGCCTGCGCGCCTATCATTGTTTCGGGGTCCATTGGGTGACCTTCTTTTATGGCAGCCACCCTTTCTAAAAAGCGCTCCATAAACCGGTCGTAAATGCTTTCGTGCAACAGAATACGCGACGGACAAGTGCAAATTTCGCCCTGGTTTAAAGCAAACATGGTGGCGCCTTCCAAGGCTTTGTCAAAAAATGCATCATCCTCATCAAGCACACTTGGAAAGAATATATTTGGTGATTTACCCCCCAGTTCCATAGTTACCGGAATAATATTTTCCGACGCGTATTGAAGAATAAGCCTACCAGTAGTGGTTTCGCCGGTAAAGGCCAGTTTTGAAATGCGGGGTGATTGGGCCAATGGCTTACCAGCCTCGGGGCCAAAACCGGTAACTACGTTAATAACACCTGCGGGTAAAACATCTTTAATTAATTCCATTAAAACCAAAATACCTACGGGTGTTTGTTCGGCGGGTTTTAGTACCACCGTGCAGCCTGCGGCAATAGCCGGGCATAGTTTCCATGCAGCCATTAGTATAGGAAAATTCCATGGAATTATTTGACCAACCACACCAATCGGTTCGTGTACCTGTAGTGATAAGGTGTTTTCGTCGTGTTCGCTTAGCGTCCCTTCTTCAGCACGCAAACATCCGGCAAAATAGCGGAAGTGGTCAATGGCCAATGGCAAGTCAGCCGCTTTTGACTCGCGAATTGGTTTGCCATTGTCTACCGTTTCAACAGCAGCCAGGTAATCGAGGTTTTTTTCCATTATATCGGCTATTTTTAACATAATGGTGCTGCGATAGGCGGCCGATGATTTACCCCAGGTTTTAAAGGCTTTGTGGGCTGCATCCAACGCCAGCTCAATATCTTCTTTGGTACTGCGGGCCACCTCAGTATGGGCCATACCATCAATGGGCGAAATATTTTCGAAATAAGCGCCTTTTACCGGGGCTACCCATTCGCCTCCAATAAAATTTTCGTACCGTTCTTTAAAGTGGGGACGGGCCACTAACTTTTCTTCGCTGGCAAGCATTGTATCCATAATAAATTTTTTATTGTTAAACAATGCTGTAAACTATAAAAACGAATTTCATTATTGTTCAACTATTGTATCAGGTTTTGTAGTTATAGTATCAAGTTTTGATACCTTCCGTGCAACAATCACCGTATCTTTCTATTGCCATAAAAAAGAATATTTAAACCGATTGTGCTTATGAAAAAATTATTTGTGCCGGGTGCCCCCAGCCTTACCCGCGAAAAGGATTTGCGTACACTTGTCGAGAACAGGTCGGTGTACAAACTGCAGCATTGTGAGATGAATATTTTTGAGACCAGCCAAAAAAGTGAGCAGGTGCAGCTAACCTTCAATAGCCTGGTGTTTACCGCCATGTTCAGGGGCAAAAAGGTGATGCATTTAAAAGGCATGCAGGCTTTTGACTACCTGCCTGGCGAATCGGTTATTGTGCCCGAAAACGAAACCATGGTAATTGATTTTCCCGAGGCTGATACCAGCCATCCAACCCAATGTATGGCGCTTGCTATAGAAAAGCAGAAAATACAGGAAACGCTTCAAATTTTAAATAGCCAATATACACGGGCCGAGGACAAGGACGAGTGGAAAATTGATGCCAGCCAACTGCATTTGGTTAATTCAAAAGAGCTGACAACCGTCATTGATCGGCTGGTGACCGTTAGTAAGGAGGATAATAAGGCCAAAGATATTTTTGCCAATTTTATGTTGCAGGAGCTGCTAATCAGGCTGATGCAAACACAGGCCCGTACGCTATTGCTGGGTAACTATGCCAATTTGGCCAATAGCCACCGTTTTGCCTATGTAATTAATTATATAAAACAGCACCTTCACGAGCCTGTTACTATAGCGCAATTAGCGGCCAAGGCCTGCATGAGTAAGCCAACCTTTTTTAGAAGTTTTAAAAGAGAACTGGGCATGAGCCCGGTAGAATTTATAATGGCAGAACGGATTTCATTAGCCAAAAAACTGTTGGCCGATACCAGCCAGTCCATATCGGATGTTGTATACCGGTCGGGGTTTAATAATCCCTCTTATTTTAGCCAGTTATTTAAAAAGTACGAAAGGCTGTCGCCAAGGGAATACAAGGAAATATTGGCGGCCAAATCGAAGTGATTTGTAGTGCACTGGTTTTCTCACGATCCCCGATACGTAGAATATCCAAAAGGATTTAAAAGCAGCGGCACGTGGTAATGCTCGTTTGCGGACACGCTAAATACAATTTCAACAAACGGAAAAAAGTGGCGGGTGGTGGTTTGGGCAAAATAGCCCGCAGTATCAAAGTGCAGTTTATACGTTCCCTGTTTTAGCTGTTGCTCTGTAGTCAGTAGGTCGGTTAACCGGCCAGTAGTATTTGTTTTGCCTTCGGCGATGAACAGCCAATTATTTTCATTAAAAGCATAAAGTTTTACCTGCACATTAGTAGCCGGTAGGCCCGTGCTGGTATCTAATATGTGGGTAGTTAACTGGCTCACAACAACAGTTTTTTTAGCCGTCCCTGCGTAATTTTATTCTGCTCCTCCATGGCTATGTATATTTCATGTTTTGGGCTGTTAAGAAGCCTAAGGGTAAGCATGCTCAGCATCTCTTCGGCTATTTTGCCGGTGGCTTGTACAATAAATATATAGCCAAATTTCTCCTCGTATAGTTCATTGCTTTCGGCAAATGCTTCCAGCACCTGCGGCGTTGTTACAGTTATTGCTTTTTGCTCGTTAACGGCCCATTCGGCAGTAGTGGCAAATTTTTCTTTAAGCAAAGTAAGGTCGCCAATTTTTGGATGATGCGTAAAAGCTTCCATCCAGTCTTTTTCGGTTAAATCGTACCAAACCAGGTGAGCTTCTTTTAGCAGGTCCTCCTCATTATTTATGGGAAACATATCCATCATACTGTTAACCCATTTAGCAGCGCCACAACATTTAGTAAGCGCCTCTTTTAATTCAGCGTCGGGAAGGCTGTTAAGTTGGCTAATTGTCATAGCAGAAAATTAAATTATTGGCGTTGGTTTTTTAGCAAGATTGGATAGTTGGTTAAAAACTGGTGTGGGCGGAAATCGGTAACTGCGGTTATTGCTGTTTTCACAACTAAATTAAGGTAGGAAATCTATTTACATTTTTGTAATAAATATAAACTGCCGGCTCTTTTCCCATAGCCGTAAACCATTGCTGGCAGTAGGGTGCCATCCAAATAGAGTCGCCTTTTTTTATGGGGTACCATTGGTGGTCTAACATATATACTCCCTGGCCCTGCAAATACAGTAATCCATGCTCCATTATGTGTGTTTCAACCATTGGTAAATGGCCACCGGGGTCGTAGGTAAAAATATTCACCGCCATATCAAACCTAAGGTCGTCGGGTAGCAATACCTGCAACCGCAATGCTTCATCTTTTAAATACGATGGGCCTGCTACCAATGCGGCGTCGCCAAACAAAACAGGCGGCACATCATAACCGGTCAGCGGTTCGTATTTTTTATGAAAGGTCAGCACGCGGGTACCGGGTTCAATATTATCAAAAGCAAAGGAGTGGCCTACGGGTACAAATACAAAATGTCCTTTGTCCAGCTCGCGGGTTTCCTGGTTAATATGTGCACAAACCTTACCCTCTTCTATATAAAAAAATATTTGCGAATGGCGGGTGTTGCCATTAATAGTGCAATGATTGCCGGCAGTAAGCAGGGTTTGGCACAGGTTGGCGCCCATGGCTTCGCTAATGAGCACGTTAACGGTGCAATTGTCCCACCCGGGCACTTTGCTGTTTATGTAACCATCGGGGCTAATTACGGCGTGGTTGTGTTTTACCACCGACCGGGTAAGGGCTGAAATTTCCATGCTATTCCTGTTTATAATAATCAATTAAATTAAGTAAAAACTGGTCGGCTATTGCAAGCGCATGTTCAATGTCCGCGGGTTCCACGTTTTCGGCCGGGTGGTGGCTAATGCCTTTATAGCAACGTATAAACATCATAGCTACGGGGCAAATGCCCGACATTGGTACTGCGTCGTGGCCGGCACCGCTCACCAGTTCCTTTAAAGCCATGTTTTTTGAGGCAATGGCCCTGCGTAAAAGGTAGGTTAAGTGGTAGTCGCATTTAACCGGCAACGACGATTGAATTAGGTAAATGTCCACTTCTATACCCCGCAACCCAGCTACCTTTTTAATAGCCGTGTCAAGCCCGGTAAATGCTTGCTCCAGTACCTCTTCATCGGCGCTCCGCAAATCAAGCGTGCAACTTACATAGCCTGCAATTACATTACTGGCCTGGTGTTGGGCATGTAGCGTACCCACGGTAGCCAACAGCTGGGTGTTTTGCAGTGCATGCTTTTCTATCAATACAATGCATTCGGCGGCGCAGCTCATAGCATCGCGCCGCATGTTCATTGGCACCGTACCTGCATGCCCGCTTTCGCCCTTAAAAACAAGGCTAATCCGCTTTTGCCCTGCAATGGAAAGCACCATGGCTACCGGTAAATTTGCTTCGTATAATACTGGGCCCTGCTCAATATGCATTTCAAAATAGCCAACGATATTGTCGGCTTTTATGGCATCGTCATTTAACAGCGCCGGGTTGCCGCCCATTTCAACGATGGCCTGCGATAAGCTGATATGATGGCTGTCTTTTTTATCCAAAAGATCGTTATCAAAGCTGCCTGCAACCACTTTGCTGCCAAGGTAGGTGGTGTAAAACCTCACGCCTTCCTCGTCGCTAAACGATATTAATTCAATATGAAATGGTATAGTGGCCGCTGATAATTTGAATTGCTCCAACAAATCAATACCCATAACAATTCCTAATGGCCCATCATATTTTCCTGCATTTACTACACTGTCAATATGCGAAGCAATCACAAATGTTTTTGCTTCGGGATGTGTAGTAATTAACCGCCCGCGAACGTTGCCAATGTTATCAATGCGGGTTTGAAGCCCCGCTTCGGTAAACCATTGATATAAAAGATCGTTGGCTTTTTTCATAGCCGGCGACCCAAACAGCCGGGTAATGCCGTCGGGTTGATCGCTTTGGTGCGCCAATTCGTCTACCCTCGACAATATTTTATCGACCCTGTTTTTCATGGTAGTTTTTTAAGCAATTGTCCGTGTTGTAAAACCAGGTTATCGCCCCGGCTATAAATTTTTTTTCCTTGCAGATAAGTAGCCTCTGTTATACCCGTGAGCATTTGACCGATGTACGGGGTTATTTTGTTTTTATGTTCAATCATTTCATTGGTTACCCTAAAAGACTGTTCAGGATTCCACACCACCAGGTCGGCATGGTAACCGGGGGCAATTTTTCCTTTGCAATGGTCAAGACCAATTAGTTTAGAAGGGCCTTCGCTTAACCAATAGGCTAGCTGCTGCAGGGTAGCATTGTGTTGGCGGGCTTTTGTCCATACAATAGGCAGGGCAAATTGAAGCGAGGCAATGCCGCCCCAGGCCTTCATAAAATCACCGCTTTCCAACGCTTTTAGGTCGGGTGTGCAGGGCGAGTGGTCGGTGGCCACAAAATCGATGGTCCCGTTCATTAAAGCATTCCATAGTTGCTGGTTATTGTGCTGGCCGCGAATGGGTGGTGCACATTTAAAGGCAGTTTGGCCGGTGAGTATTTCTTCGGCAGTAAAGTATAGGTAATGTTGTGCAGTTTCAACGGTAAGCGATAATCCGTTTTGTTTGGCTTCTATTATTTGTTTAAGCGAAGTGGCGGCGCTCAGGTGCACAATATGAACCCTGCAATTATATGCTTCGCAAAGTTGTATGGCCAGTGCAATGGCGTTGTCTTCCCAAATGGTTGGCCGCGTGGCCATGTATTGCTGGTAATTGGTTGGGTCAGTGGGGGTGCGGTTAATATTATCTACAATTTCGCAATGTAATAAAAGGGGCAACCCGTGGCTGGCCACCAGGGGCAACACTTTTTGTAAGTCCTCTTTAGCCACGTTTTCAAAATCATCTATGCCCGATGGGCTAAGGAAAGCTTTAAAACCAAGCACCCCCGCTTTTATTAAAGGCTCAATATCATGGTTGTTACCCGGAACTATGCCACCCCAAAAACCCATATTGGTATGCAGTTTGCCTTGGCAGGCCTGCTCTTTTTTTGCAAATGCGCCTGCTGTGGTGGTTACCGGGTGGGCGTTTAGCGGCATTTCCACCAGCGTGGTTATGCCACCCATAGCGGCCGCTTTGGTAGCGGTAAAAAAACCTTCCCAATCGGTACGGCCGGGTTCGTTAATATGCACATGCGGGTCAATAAGGCCTGGCATTATAACACTATCACCATAATCATTAATTTGGCTATCATTTCCGTTCCATTCGTTGCGGGCCAGTACAGCGGTTATAATGCCATCGTCAATGGTAATATAACCATCAACTATGCCACTGGCGGTAACAATGCCGGTACTTTTTAGCGTTGTGCTCAAGAGGTTAAAACGGTTTAAATTATAATTGGGTTAAAAGTAAGCATCAACAATGTATTGTATACCACTTTGTTAACCAGTTATCCGTTGGTAAGGCTAAAAGCATTATTTTAGTAATTAACTGGTTTTAGCAGGCGTAATTTATAAAAGTTGAGTTTACAAGTCTACTTTTTTTAAGCAATGTTACGCAGCAACATACATTTACCATTAAAATAATCCATTGCCAATAACCCATAAAATTATTCAT
The DNA here is from genome assembly GCA_038247635.1 of Chitinophagales bacterium. Lineage (GTDB taxonomy): Bacteria > Bacteroidota > Bacteroidia > Chitinophagales > Chitinophagaceae > Segetibacter. Next base: position 9,207 of record JBBRUR010000013.1, on the reverse strand, counting down.
AGTGCCGTTTTGTACGCTTAGTATGAAAAGGCAAATTGAGAATGCTACCCAATGTTTAACATCATCCTTTTTAGCATCGTTATCATTATGCTGCTCATGGCTTTGTGGCTTACGTATGCCCTTCGCAATATTTTAAAACACAACACACAACCTGCCTCCGCCACCGGCGAGGTTACTTTGCCACTTAACCATCAAAAAATTGAACTTTCGCAGGGCTTTATTTACACCACGGTGGTATTGTTAATTATAGTTGTGATTGCCGTAGCCTGGTTTATGGTAAAAGGCACGCCTTACCAGGCATACATTATGGACTGGCTAAATATAGTGATCCGTTTAATGCACATTACGTTTGGCATTGCCTGGATAGGCGCATCATTCTACTTTGTATTTTTAGAGAACGCCCTGAACCGAACCGATAATGTGCGGGACGAACTGGCTGGTAACCTGTGGGCTGTACATGGTGGAGGCTTTTATTATCTTGAAAAATATAAGGTTGCTCCAAAGGCTATCCCAAAAACCTTGCACTGGTTTAAATACGAGGCATACTTTACGTGGTTGTCAGGCTTTAGTTTGTTGTTTGTGGTGTACTACTTTAATGCAAGCGCTTATTTAATTGATACCAATGTGCTGAATATTACGCCGGTGGTGGCCTGTTGTATAGGCGTTGCATCGTTGGTAATAGCCTGGTTACTATATCACTTTTTATGTAAAACACCGCTGGTAAATAACGGGCCAATATTTGCCCTGGTTGGTTTTGGAGTGGCAACCATGTTTGCTTTTTTTTATAGTCAGGTATTTAGCGGGCGTGGAGCCTATATTCATTTTGGGGCAATGCTGGGCACCCTAATGGCAGGCAATGTATTTTTCATTATCATTCCTGCGCAAAAAGCAATGGTAAAGGCAGCCACTTTGGGCCAGCCATTAAATGCTGCATTGGGTAAATCGGCCGGGCTGCGATCGTTGCATAACAACTACTTTACTTTACCAGTACTGTTTGTAATGGTAAGCAATCACTTTCCCAGCACGTTTGGTTTTAAATATCCATGGTTAATATTGGCTATCATTACGCTTGGTACTGCAGGGGTAAAGCATTGGTTAAATCTACGCGAGAAAGGGCAATTAAACATTTGGGTATTACCAGCATCAGTACTAATACTTTTTGCTGCAGCCTATATTTCTGCACCGGCTGCTTCAAATGCCGACTGTACCACGGAGGTGAGTTTTTCTGAAATAAATATTATTTTTCAAAAGCGATGTATTAGTTGCCACTCAGCAAACCCTACCGATGATGTATTTACCGTTGCACCTAATGGGATTATGTATAATTCGCCCGAAGATATTGTTAGGCTTAAAGATAAAATAATTGAACAGGTGGTAATAACTAAAATAATGCCCCAGGGCAATAAAACCAATATTACCCAGCAGGAACGGGATGCCATTGGCTGCTGGATAAAGCAAGGTGCCCGTATAAAGTAATTATTTTTTACCGTATTGCCACACTAGGGCATTTTACTTTATGCATATGTAGGGCACTTTATTTTTGTCTGTTTTAAACAAGATGTAATGCTGTTTTATAAAAAAACAGAAAGTTGCCTGAGGTAGTTGATTGGCTGTCATTCATTTGCTAAAAGCCAATAATAAACGATTGCTGTCATATACAAAAGGCTTTTTGGTGGTCGTTTACCTTTTTGCATATTAAATAATAAATGGCCGGTGCATACTTGTCGTAAATTATTTCGGCAGATTGCCTGTTAATTGTTTGGCACATAAAAGGGTGCCACCATATTGAGGGCGGGGAAACACTATAATTTTTTGTACCGCCACGTTTGTCGAATAAAATAATTTTTATCTTTAATAGAAATCAACAAACTGGCTAAATCTTGGAAAAATTTATACACTTTTTTATTTTGATGCCTTTGTAATGAAAAAAAATGTCGATTTATACCTTAAACATCCGGTACAACCCGCTTTTACAAATTATTCAGGGCAATAAAATCTACCTTATGCAAAAAATTAGTAATTCAATTTAATTTTTGTTAAAAAAATTAATTAATAACGATAGGGTAACATTCATAATTTAAAAATTAAACGTTTTGGCCGCACAAGTATGGTATAGCAATTGGTAACGATATACATATGAAATAAATATTGGATTATGAACCAAAATACTATTTTGCTGGTTGATGATGATCAGGACGACCTTGAGTTATTACAGGAAGCGTTTGCAATAAATGGCGTTAGCCATATAAAGCTAGTTAACTCCGCTGCTGCAGCTATGGAATACCTGCAGGCTGCTGCGGTAGCCGAGCAACTTCCCAATATAGTAATTACCGACCTTTACCTGCCCGGGCCTAACGGGCTTGATTTAATCAAGGAAATCCGTTCTAACGCTTTACTTTGGAACATAAGGGTAATTATTTTATCGGCCTTTAAATTTGACGCCGCAAAAAAAATGTACAATGCCATTACCCCCGAAAACTATTTTGAAAAACCAAATACTTTTCAAAAGTATATTGAATTAGCTGCCGTTATCATTACTGACTTTTCAGGCGGGGGCTTACTTGTGGCACAAATTGCCTGATGTGGCCAATAAAAAATACCTTCTCTTGGGTTGGGAGGTATTGTATTTTCGTGGTTTACTATCTAATTTAACTGTACTATATCTTTAGCTTACACCCACTGGTTTTTGATTTAATCGGCGTATTCTATTGCAAGCACTCCCCGGGTAATACTCAACCCCAGGTTTATTGTCAATAGTTGATAACGATGTACGGGTTTAATTGTAGTTATACACAGCAAGGCCTTTTACTATCTTACTTTGCCTGGTTGCCGGTTTCAATAATTGTGTAATTAATACCCGATATTTTTTTAATGGTCAACGGCCGGGCAATGGTTGCAAAAAACATAACTGCTCTCAGCAATTTGACCATGACCCACGCTTACCAAAAAACCATTGTTACCCGTAATACAATCCGTTGTAGCATTACCATTTTTCAAAGCCTTTTGTTACACATGAACTGCTAATGATGCATTTTACAAAATGCAGGTTACCTATTTAGCGGGTTTAAACACCTTTTTACTATACAGTTGTTGGCACCGCTTTAAGGGTAGTTGATAGCGCTCTTAACACTCCTTTACACCATTGGTAATATTTGGTTAATCAATCGCATAAATCATTGGCTTAGGCAACCTTTAACTGGCTATTATAGTATATATATCAAATAATGAGTCAGCATTTAAATCGTATAAAATGGTCAATTTTTTGTCAGTCACAAATGGCGTTTACACTAATACCCAGCTATCCATAGTTATTATGGCCTGCGTATTTATAGGGTTTATATTTGGGGCAATTACAGTTGGTGTATTTAAAGCAAATGAAGAAAGCGAGTTTTAATAAACTCGTCCCTTAATTCTCCATTTGAGCTCAAAAACGTGGTTATTTATTAGTTGATGTTTAAAAGCGAAATTACCGGGCATTTGTTTTTTGTTGTTTTGCTAAAAATTTTTTCCTTATCACATTTTCTACCTGTTCGTTTTGTATTTTGCTCTCCAGCCACGAGGTAATGTCCAGGTACGAAAATGCGCGGGTTTCGTAACGGTTATTTTCGTAAGATTTTAGTTTATTCAACAACTCTTCAAACGCGGGTTTTAGTTTTCGGTAGCTAAGTTTAAAACTGGCCCTGATAAAGGCAAATATCTCCTCCTCTACCACGCTCAGGTTATCCATTTTTGCCATAAAACGGTAAACCGATTTTACCAGGTACTCCAGTATTTCTACGTTTCCCAGTTCGTAGTGGGCTATCAGGTGTAGCAGCCGCGCATAACATTGCAGGTCGGTACGTAGGTTAACTTTCCAGTTAATAATCTTGTTTAGGTAGTCAATGGCCTTATCATTAGCGCCGCTTCCAAAATACAGCGAGGCAATTTTGTAATAAAATACCAATACCCGGTGCCTGTCAAGGTAATAATAATATTCTTTCAGCCTGGCCTCTATTTCGGGAATTAATGTTAAGCCTTCCGTAAACGTGCCCTCCATAAAGTGCTTGTTTATTTTGGCCAAATACAGGTACACAAAGGTTTGTATGCGGTTATTATCGTTTTCCTGCGCAATAGGGGTTTGGGCAAAATCTTGAAACTTCTGCAGGTCTTCATCAAACTTTCTAAAGTTTTTAAGGTCAAAATGAGCGCTCGTAAGGTTATGCATGCCTTTTATATATTGAGCCGTCTCAATAGTTATCATGTCGGGCTGCTGCTCAAAAAGGTTCACCCATTTATAAGTGTATCGATAATACATTAAAAAGTCCTGCCGAATAAAAGCATACCAGCTGTAGCTTTGGTATAAGTATAATTGCTCATAAAATCCCTGCACATTTTCGGGGTCAAACGACAGGTGTTTATCAAAAAATTGTTTTACTTCCAGTTCATCGGCCTGGTTGCGGGCATGCCCGTTTTTTATATACCAGCTATACAATTTTAGCGCAAGGTTCGATAGTTGGGTAATGTGCAGCACCCGGTTGTTCACCGCGTCAGCTTCGGCGGTTAAGGTATCTGCCTTGTCCAGCATACTACGGGTAATGTGCAGCGATTCAATCTTCTTTTCCAAAAAAAGGATCTCCACCAAAAGGCTAACCTGGTTATGTGTGGTAGCGTTTTCTTTTATACGATCCAGTGTCCGTAAACTTTGCATATACAATCCTTTGTTGTACAATATGCGGGCATAATCCAACTGCTCATTCAGTTGTATATATATGTTATCCTGGCTTTTTAGCAAACGCAGGCTCACCAAAAGTTGCTTATATAAATTGGCTTTAATATTGCTTAGTTGCTGCTTTTTTATTGTTGGATTGCGGGTTAGTAACTGCTCCTCATTATATTCGTTCATCCTGTCCAAAGCATCAAATAACTGAATGCTTTTCAGCTCATCGCTGTCGGTGTTTCTTTTCACGTACAACTTAAAATGGCGCTTCTCGCCCCTTTCCATCGATCGGATTAGTTGAAATAAGGCGTCGGTACTTTGGTTAGGCATTGTAATTTGGTTCGCGTCAAATTCAATACAGGCAAGCGTTTCAGCTATTTTTACCCTGTTTAGTTCCTGTAATTTAGCTATAACAATATTATATTGTTCATTTACGGCTGGGTATTTTCAACCTAATATAAAAATGTAATTGGTTATTTTTTAAGATGATATGAATTTATAGGACCATGGTACAATATAAATGTTGGTTATGAACGATAAGCAGGTTTTTATTTTTGATACTACGCTGCGCGATGGAGAACAAGTGCCCGGCTGTAAGCTCAATACCACCGAAAAGGTTGATTTGGCACTTCGGTTGGAGGCCCTGGGTGTAGATATTATTGAAGCTGGCTTCCCTATAAGCAGCCCTGGCGATTTTGAGTCGGTAGAGCAAATCTCAAAAGTTATAAAAAACGCCGTGGTTTGCGGCCTTAGTCGTGCCGTACAAAAAGATATTGATGTAGCAGGCCAGGCTTTAAAATATGCCAAACGCAGCCGTATACATACCGGTATTGGCACCAGCGATAGCCACATCAAATCAAAATTTAACAGCAACCGCGAAGATATTTTGGCTCGTGCCATCCAATGCGTAAAATGGGCTCGCAACTATACCGATAATGTGGAGTTTTACGCCGAAGACGCCGGCCGCACCGACAACGATTACCTTGCCCGCGTGGTAGAAGCTGTTATTAAGGCAGGCGCCACTACAGTAAACATTCCCGATACCACCGGCTACTGCCTGCCTAACCAATACGGCGATAAAATGGCCTACCTTATAAACAACGTACCCAATATTGACAAGGCGGTGTTAAGTTGCCATTGCCACAACGATCTCGGCCTTGCTACCGCCAATGCTATTGCAGGCGTAATAGGTGGTGCCCGCCAAATAGAGTGCACCGTCAACGGCCTCGGCGAACGTGCTGGCAACACCGCCTTGGAAGAGGTAGTAATGATTTTAAAACAACATAAACACCTTGGATTTTATACCAACATTAACGCTAAATTGCTTAATCCTGTAAGCCGGCTGGTAAGCGATACCATGCGCATGCCTGTGCAACCCAACAAAGCCATCGTAGGCAGCAATGCCTTCTCACATTCGTCGGGCATACACCAGGATGGATTTTTAAAAGATGCCCGCACCTACGAAATCATCGATCCCGAAGAAGTTGGTGCCGAAGAAAGTAAAATAGTGCTGACAGCACGCAGTGGACGAAGCGCATTGGCACATCGTTTTCACAAGCTGGGCTACAATTATACCCGCAACGATATTGATGTATTGTACGAGGGTTTTTTAAAGCTGGCCGATATAAAAAAGGAAGTAAAAGAAGATGACCTTCGACAGTTGGCCGGTCAATATAATAATGGAGTGCCTGAACTTGTATAGATTTTTTTTGAGCCGGGCTAAAGAGCTTTAGTCAACATTGTTGCGTCGCACTCTTGTACTTAATAGCAATAAGCAGCTGTTTTTAAAATGGTGACTATAAATAAGCTGTAAAGGTGATTGCGACGTCCGCCAGGCTGATCATTCTGAAGGGCAACGTATAGCCTATGAAAATTTAGCGTTACAGAAAAAACATCTGAAAGAATAAGACAAGTAGAGGTAGGTAATGCCGATTAGAAAATGTAGCATAAGTATAAAAATAAATTGTTCAACAAAAAATAAAAGCCCGGCACCCTCTCTATTAAACATACATCCGCTGTCCTTCTCCTTTTGGAGATGGTGTACGCCGCGGCGGACGGCTGAGGTAGAGAGGGACCGGGGTGAGGTTATGGCAAACACATTATTCGATAAAATCTGGGACAGCCACGTAGTAAAGACCATTCCCAATGGCCCATCGGTGCTGTACATCGATAAACATTTTATACATGAAGTAACCAGCCCGCAGGCCTTTAGTGGCATTGAAAAGCGTGGGTTAAAAGTATACAGGCCAAAGCAGGTGGTGGCCACGGCCGATCATAATGTGCCTACCATTAATCAACACCTGCCTATTAGCGACGAATTGTCGCGTTTTCAGGTGCAAAAGCTGGTAGAGAACTGTGCCAACCATGATATTGAATTGTATGGATTGGGACACCCATACCAGGGTATAGTACATATTATTGGTCCCGAATTGGGTATAACACAGCCGGGTTTAACAATTGTTTGCGGCGATAGCCACACCTCCACTCACGGCGCTTTTGGTGCCATTGCCTTTGGCATTGGCACCAGCGAAGTGGAAATGGTTTTTGCCTCGCAGTGTGTATTACAATCCAAGCCCAAAAGCATGCGCATAAACATTGAAGGGCAACTGAATAATGGTGTAGTGTCAAAAGACCTTGTGTTGTACATCATCAACAAAATATCAGCGGCAGGCGCTACGGGTTATTTTGTTGAGTTTGCCGGTTCGGTCATTCGCAGCCTTAGCATGGAAGCCCGTATGACCATTTGCAACATGAGCATTGAAATGGGTGGCCGTGGTGGTTTGATAGCCCCCGACGAAATAACCTTTGAATATATTAAGGGCCGGGCGTTTGCGCCAAAGGGAAACAGCTGGGATAAAAAACTGGCCGAATGGAAAAAACTATACAGCGAGCCAAATGCAACATTTGATTACGAGTTAGACATAAACGCCAGCGATATACAACCCATGATTACCTGGGGTACCAACCCGGGACTGGGCATAGCCATCAATGGATTAATTCCAGGGGTAGAAGCTGTAGAAGATATAAATGAGCGAAAGAATTTGGTAAAGGCGCTTGATTATATGGGGTTAAAGGGCGGTAGCCAATTGCTTGGCACACCTATACAGCATGTGTTTATTGGCAGTTGTACCAATGCCCGCATCGAAGACCTTCGCCTGGTAGCAGGCGTAATTAGCGGTAAAAAGAAACACCCCGATGTAAAGGTGATGATAGTACCCGGATCGCAGCAGGTGGCCAAACAGGTATATGCCGAAGGGTTGGATAAAATATTTACCGAAGCGGGTTTTGAAATTCGACAGCCGGGTTGCAGTGCCTGCCTTGGTATGAACGATGATAAAATACCAGCCGGCGAATATTGCGTAAGTACCAGCAACCGCAACTTTGAAGGAAGGCAGGGCGCAGGTGCACGAACATTGTTGGCCAGCCCGCTAACAGCCGCAGCAGCAGCTTTGACGGGTGTGGTAACCGATGTAAGGGGTTTCCTAAATCTACCAAAGGGGGATTTTTAGACCGGGAGATGCAGGGAGGGGTGTTGGAAAATATTTTTTTAAAAGGAAGAGAATTCAAATAAAAGAAGACCCAAAGGGGTGCTTCGTTAAAAAGTTCCCTTCAGGGCATTTTGGGGGGCCGCAGGGTTGACGCTTATGGAAAAAATAAACATTATACAAGGCAGGTTTTATCCGCTTCCCATAGAGAACGTGGATACAGACCAAATTATTCCGGCGAGGTTTTTAAAAGCCACCACAAGGGATGGTTTTGGTAAAAACCTGTTTCGCGACTGGCGGTACGAGAACAATAACGAAACCAAACCCAAAGTAGACTTTGTTCTAAATAAACAGGAGTATAGCGGCCAGGTGTTGGTAGCAGGCAAAAACTTTGGAAGTGGATCATCGCGGGAGCATGCTGCATGGGCCCTGCGCGATTTTGGTTTCATGGTAATTGTATCAAGCTTTTTTGCCGACATATTTAAAAACAACGCACTAAACAACGGCGTAATACCTGTGCAGGTAACCGATGCTTTTTTGGAAGATTTATTTAAACTTGACAACAAAGCAACGATGACGGTAAACCTGCAGCAACAAACCATTACCATTGACGCCACCGGTCAGTACGAAACCTTTGACATAAACGACTACAAAAAAACCTGCCTGTTAAATGGCTACGACGATATAGATTTTTTATTAAGCGAAAAATCAGCAATAGAACAATATGAGAATAGTGACTTGTGAGTTGGGAGTCGTAAGTGGTGGGTAGTGAGTGGTGGGTAGGAAGTAAGTGGTGAGTGGTGAGTGGTAAGTGGTGAGTGGTAGGTGGTGAGTGGTAGGTGGTGAGTGGTGAGTGGTGAGTGGTAAGTGGTGAGTGGTGAGTGGTGAGTGGTAGGTGGTGAGTGGTGAGTGGTAAGTGGTGAGTGGTGAGTGGTGAGTGGTGAGTGGTGAGTGGTGAGTGGTGAGTGGTGAGTGGTGAGTGGTGAGTGGTGAGTGGTGAGTGGTAGGTGGTGAGTGTTGAGTGGT
>JBBRUR010000012.1:0-79764 GCA_038247635.1 Chitinophagales bacterium | reverse complement strand
GCATCTTCTTCCGCCCAATGCCCAACCACTAACGCCCAACCTTGCTCCCGTCATCTTTCTTCCACCCAACCAACAACCATCAAACCACCAACCTTCCTCCTGTCATCTAACATCTATCAACTTTCATCTTCTTCCGCCCTACGCACAACCATCAACGGACAACCCTTTTGAGCCGCCAAGGCGCAAAGGCACTAAGAAACGCAAAGTTTTTTCTATCAACCGTCAACTTTTATCTGGCATCTTCTTCCGCCCAATGCCCAACCACTAACGCCCAACCTTGCTCCCGTCATCTTTCTTCCACCCAACCAACAACCATCAAACAACCAACCTTCCTCCAGTCATCTAACATCTATCATCTGTCATCTTTCTTCTTCCTCCCATACCAATACATTAACCCAAACACCAACCCATAAGCCACTACATTAAACACCGTATGATGCTCCCCAAAACTATTGATGTTGCCTTTTTGCGCCGCTATTTTTAAAAGAATAGCCACCCTAAAACAATTGATAAGGTAAATGGCAAACAGGCCCCCAAAGGCCCACACCAGTTTGTTTAAAAGTTTGCCGTTGTTGGCAATTATAAAAGCTGCCCAAAAGCTCATTACCCCAATGCCAATGCACGAATACACCATTTGTACACCCGAGCCGTTTACAATGCGCAAAAAATAGGGTTGTATTACAATGGTGTCCATACCCATGGCTGAGGCAACAAAATGACTTCCCCACAATATAAGGCTGCGTAGCCACCCGATGTAATTGGCATATTTTTCAAAAAACGGACTGTATATAGCGCCGCCCGGTGCGCAAACGCCTTCCCAAAACTGCGTGCCGTAATTGAAAATTAAAAACAGCGACAGGAATACTACAATAAAACGGATGCCGGGGTTGGTAAATATCGCCTTCATAACAGGCCGTAAATATAGTGCGTCGGCGCTGCTTTGTTTTGCCATCTTCATTTTTGTATATCGTTAAATAAAGCCATTATGATTAGTCGCAATATTTTAGTTAGTCCATCACCAATAGTTTTTAAATGCAAAAACCAACATATCAAAACCCCTCACTTACTTTTAGCAACAACACAGTTTGCTTGCTTTCGGTTAGTTTACAACCCCCTAAATGCCCAGGTAGTTATTATTGCCAAATACACCATCGTAAACATTACCTGGAACCTGCAGGATAAAACCATCCGGTTTACAGGCGGGCGCATAATGTACAAGGGAACGCTAAAAGGTGGCATAATACAGGCCGGCCTGCGCAACTGGATTTTTGATACTTCCCTAACCATCCTTTGCGAAGGAACTTATGGCCACGATTTTTCGGCCAGTTGGTTTGGAATAAACAGTAAAGCGGGTAACAACTGCCAGCCGCTGCAAAAAGCCATCAACACCTGTTTGCAAAACGGGTACCGAAGCCTGTTTATACCAACAGGTAAGTATAATTTCAGCAAAACGCTACAGGTGGCACAAACCAACCAGGGCAAATTCATTTTCAGTTCGATACATATAACTGGCGAATTAAACTTTTGGGGTACCGGAAAAGGCACCACCTTAAAGTATAATGCAACCACGGGTGCCGCTATTAACCTGCAAGTAAATAAAGGCACCGAATTAAACAACCTCGATTTCAGCGGCCAGTTTATATCGCCGTCGGGTCCGGATAATGTTTACTATAATATTACTTTTGACCAATTTACCGATGCAAAGGGCAAATGTAAAGACAGCAGATATACCCCATAAAGTGGCATTGCAGTTGATTATTTGGCTAACCCTAATAATAATCAACAAGGCTCAACAGGCATTAAAGTACATGATATTTATGTAAGTAATTTTGTAATAGATGTTTGTGTTTCGCCCAACGGAACTACCCGCAACGCCGAAATTTTATTATTCGAAAATATTCATTTGGGCGATGATAAAGTGGGTTTTGCTACCGGCCAGGCTCAGGAAAAAGACAATGTTATAAGGCAGGTGTTTATTTGGGGTAGATTACATACCCTGTTTGTAACTGGCGTTTACAGCGCCAGGCAACCGGGCAACTGGTATATTGATGGCGGAAACATTACCGGTTACCCATCCGGCTTATTAATAATAACCAGACCGGTTGGTACAATACCACTATCAAAAACCTTTTTTGCGAAAGGTTAGGCTCCATAGCAACCATTTCGACCCAGTTAAGTACACAAATCAACACCTGCATCTTTCATTTCGCCGAAATTAAAGATGCAGGTGTTCAAACGCTTTTTACAGGTAGCAACCCAATATTTTATTTAACTCTTGCATGTTCAGGTACTATAATGCCAAAAAGGAAAAAATTCGGTTTGCAGGGCAACGCACATTCAGGGACTGTTATTTTTCGGGCACGCCCGAATTACCCGAAGAAAAGGGAAATGCAAAACCAACCTTTATAAATTGTAGTGTGAATAACAGGCAGTTTGAAGGTATCCTGTAACAGTAAAAGTATTGTTGGCAACAAGTGGTTTTTTAGGTCTTATCAATACAAAACCTGTGACCTGCAAAGTTGCGATGTACGATTGATACCTTTCATAGCTGTTGGAGCGTATGTAGTATTTATAAATGAAATGCCACAGAAAAGGCTGGTAAATACCAACAGGTAACCCAAATTGTATTGCTAAAGAGGATATTTAGCAGACCAAATTATATGTATAGCAGTATGTTTTGCGGTAAAGCGATTATTAACTTTTAATTAGGTGTGCAGCCTGCTTAAATTTTCCTCAATCAATTTTCCCCTATATTTGCGCCGTTGAAACGAAAAGCGTTTTTTAAAAAAGCCTGTTTCAATATCCGTATTCGAGCGATCTAAGCTAGCCAATTTGAATAGTATGAATCAATCGCATGAACCATAACCGATAAACATTCAGGCAACAGGCAATTATGCCCTGCTGCCTTTTTTATTGGACTTAAATCAACGAGTTTGTAAATTTCAGGTGTGACTGGGGGCGGCGAAGCCGTGGAGTTGAGTTGGAAGTCGATAGTTTTTAGTTGGGAAATGTGAAAAATGTTGATGGTTTATTATTGGGGCATCAAGAAAGATCACGATTGACAGAGGTTAGTTGACACAAAAAGGTTGCTTGATAAATATTAGCTGTCGGTTACAAGAAATAAACAGACAAAACTTTGTGTTTCTTTGCGCCTTTGCGCCTTGGTGGCTAACCTGCAAACAGTCAACTCTTGAGAAAGGTAAAGACTGTCTAAAATCTGCTGATATTTTAGTTGTAATTGGACAATTGGCAGATGCAGTGTCGAGGTTATATTATTATGCTTATCATAACATGAAAGCTATTTTGCTTTCTAAAAGTTTAGAGCCAAAAACACACGATGGGATTTTGCGACTTTTAGGAATGCATTTTATCAAATCTCAAATTTAACCAACTACCGTATCTCACGCTTTTGCCAGGTTAATGAAATATAGAGAAGAGACGGATTACAGCCCGTTGTATTTTGTTACAGAGGATGATTACAACGAGTTTTAAAAAGATGCAGTGTTTTTAAGTACAACAATAGAAGCCTACTTAAACAACAACGGTTACCTTTAAAAAGGCAGGCAGGAAGAAAGTTGGTGGGAACAGGAAGGTAAAGGTTTAGGTTAAGAAAGAGGAAGGTAAAGGTTTAGGTTAAGAAAGAGGAAGGTAAAGGTTTAGGTTAAGAAAGAGGAAGGTAAAGGTTTAGGTTAAGAAGGAGGAAGGTAAAGGTTTAGGTTAAGAAGAAGGAAGGTAAAGGTTTAGGTTAAGAAGAAGGAAGGTAAAGGTTTAGGTTAGATGAAGCTAGGTAAAGATTTAGGGTAAGATGAAGCTAGGTAAAGGTTTAGATTAAGAAGGGGGAAGGTAAAGAGGAAGGTTAAGGTACAGGTGAAAAGTAAGAATAAGATGAGGGTTAACGGCAAATTGAAGTGTAAGTAATTACTCAACCTAAACCTCTCATCACTCAACCTTAATTTTCCACACAACCTCAACCTGTCTCAACTCAACCTCAACCTGTCTCAACTCTACCTCAACCTGTCTTCATTCAACCTCAACTTCAACCTGTCTTTACTCAACCTCAACCTGTCTTTACTCAACCTCAACATTGGTTATACTTTCAACTTCAACATTGTTTTTCCTCAACCTCGGTTTTCCACTCAACATCAACCTTGGTTTTCCACTCAATCTTAGCGCGCCTTACCGCCTTCGTGTTTTTGCGGCTAAAGAAAGAATAATAAAAAAATGAAATTTCGGATATTCCCAATTTGTTCCTCCCTCGTGTTTTGCATGGCGTTTTTTGCTTGCGGCAGTACAAAAAAGTTGCAGCAACTTATTTACCTGCAAGACAGTACCACTGCCGACAAAACCATTGTACAAAATATAGAACCTACTATACAACCCGGCGACCGTATTAGTATTGTGGTTTCGGCATTTAACCCGGCCTCTGCGGCTCCCTACAACCTGGGGGGTGGTTTACAGGGTATTGACGCTACCGCAGGCACCGCGGCTACCACTGGCAGTACCACCACTGCCGGTTACCTGGTAAAACCCGATGGCAGTATTCAATTTCCGCAACTTGGCAAACTGGAGGTAGCCGGAAAGACATTACAACAATTGGACGCAATACTTATAGGTATGTTACAAAAATTTGTAACCGACCCGGTTATAGCTATCAGTTTCCTAAATTACAAGGTAACAATGTTGGGCGAAATTGCCAGGCCAGGACCCATACCGGTACCCGGCGGAGAACTTACTATTTTAGAAGCCATAGGCATAGCCGGCGACCTCACCATTTTTGGTAAACGAGACAACATATTGGTAATACGCGAGCAAAACGGCAAACGCGAATTTGGTCGCGTAAACCTGTTATCAAAAAACATATTCAATTCGCCTTATTACCATTTACAACAAAACGACGTGGTATATGTGGAATTGACAAAGGCCAAAGCGGCTAACAGCGATCAGACCGTAACGCGAAATGTAACTTTAGTTACTGCAGTTATAACTGTTTTCAGCACCCTGGCCTTTCTAATTCTTAATTTTACGCGGTAACCATGCCCGAACAAAACCTGATGAAAAAAGCCGATAACCCAAACCTGAAACCGGGTCCCATGGAACTGGTGTACAAATACCTGGTTTATTTGCCATTGTTTGTTATTATGATTGGTATTTCCGTTGGGGTTGCGTGGCTGTACCTGCGGTATAAAATACCAAAATACAACAGTTCGCTTTCAATGCTTATAAAAGACGATGGTAAAAGTGGTGCTACCAGCGATGCCATATTGGAAGGGCTGGGTGTAGCCAAAAAGCGGGCTAATTTGGCCAACGAAACCGAAATTTTACGCACTGCTACTTTAATGAAGGCGGTAGTAGATACCCTACAGTTAAACCTTCAATACTTTGCGGGTGGTAATGTAAAAAAAACGGAACTGTATGGAGCTAAACCTTTTGCGCTTACTATTTATAATCTAACAGATACTACGGCGCCATTTTCGCTGGCGCTGCAGTTTAAAAAAGATGGAACCTTTCAATTAGAGGGCAAACCGGATAAATGGTATTCCGACGGGGCTATGATTGCGATAGGACCGATCTCATTTTCTGTAAAAGTGAATAACCCGGCAGCCCTCAATCCTCAGTATACCTATGATATTATTTGGCAGCCAGCTTTTAATGTAGCGCAGGGGTTAGCAGGGGCATTAAAAATAAGCCAGTTAAGCCGCGAAGCCAGTATATTAAGATTGAGTATAGAAACAGAGGCACCACAGAAGGGCGCCGACATTTTAAATAGCCTGGTAAACGCCTATAATCAAAACACCGTTGCAGATAAAAACCTGGTAATAGACAATACCATACAATTTGTTGACGAGCGGCTACAATTGTTGTCGGGCGAACTGGGTGGTGTAGAAAGTGGCCTGCAAAACTTTAGGCAGCAAAATGAAATCATTGACCTGACCGAACAGGGCACAGCCAAGATTGCCGAAAACCAGATTGCCGAAGAAGCATTGAATACACAGGAGGTCAACCTACGCGTAATAGATATGATCAGAGATTACATTGTCAATCCAAGCCAAAAATACGGGTTGGTGCCATCTACGTTGGGTATACAAGATTTAACCTTAACGGCTCTTATCGGCGAATACAACACGCTACAATTAAAGCGCTCAACCGATCTTAGGACCATGCCTGCACAAAATCCCATTATAATATTACAACAAAATCAACTTGATAAATTAAGGGCAGATCTCCTGGAGAACCTCAATAACCTTCGCCGTAATTCTGCTGTCCTGCGTACTTCGCTGGCAGCCAAATTAAATGCTATAAAAGGAGAGGTAAGGCAGGCGCCTGCCCAGCAGCGTCAATTGCAAGAAATTATGCGCGAACAGGGTATTAAAGAGAAATTGTTTCTTTTTCTGCTACAAAAAAGAGAAGAAAGCAACATCACCCGCGCCTCGGCAGTGGCCAACGCAGTGGCACTCGATCCCGCTAATACTTCGGGTGGCCCTATAAGTCCTGATCGTTCGGGTACTTACAGGCTGGCTATCATAATAGGCCTACTCGTACCGGGTGCCTTTGTATACATCCGCGAATTACTAAGTGATAAAATCCTTAATAAAAACGATATACAAAGAGTAACATCCACTCCCATTTTAGGCGAAATTGCCCACCATAAAGAAGGCGATAGACAGATAGTGGTAGGTGCAAACGACCGCAGCCTGTTGGCCGAGCAATTCAGGATCATTCGTACCAACCTGCAGTTTTTTATGGCCAACCAACAAAACTCCGTTTTGCTGGTAACCAGTAGTATTTCGGGCGAAGGCAAAACCTTTACCAGCATGAATGTGGGTGCAGTATGGGCTTTGGCCAATAAAAAAACCATAATTCTGGAACTGGACCTGCGCAAACCAAAGATTTCAATTGCCCTTAATCTGGAAAAGCAAAAAGGTATTACAGATTATATGTTGGGTAACGCTACTTTGGAAGAACTACCGATACCTATTAAAGTAATCGACAACTTATACATTATTTCTGCTGGTCCTATTCCGCCAAATCCATCGGAGTTAATGATGCAACCCAAAATGGAAGCATTATTTACCTACCTAAAAGCCAATTTTGATTTTATAGTAATTGACTCCGCCCCTATGGGTTTAGTAAGCGACGCCCGCCTGTTAAGCCGCTTTGCCGATGCCACTATGTATGTAGTTCGTCAACGCTACACCTTTAAAAAGCAACTGCAAAACATTGAAGATTTGCACGCCAACAATACCCTGCCACAAATGGCTATTTTAGTAAATGACGTAAAAACAGGCGGCCGTTCCTCCTATTATGGTTACGGTTATGGATACGGCTACGGTTATGGTTACGGCTACAGTAACAGCTATAACGCCAGCTACGGCAACGAAGAAAAGCCGGTTTGGTGGAGGAGATTATTAAGAAGGTCCCGTACAGGGTAAATAAACCGCCTGACATAAACCTACCTTTTTATATTAATAAATAAACATTTGCAATCCTGAGTATTTATAAACGAATTAATCTATAATTTGAAGTATTTGATTATCAAAAAGGCCTTTTTCATTTTAGAAAGATGTCAGTTACAAAAGATTATTATAAAATTTGAGGTGACCTTACTGGCACGGAAGCGAATAAACACCGCGAATTATAAGGACAATTAATGGCAAACCTAATAGCAGATAATACCGAAATTCAACCTGACGACGGCCAATGGGATATTGTAATGGAACCAAAAGGAAGTCTATTTGATTTGCAACTTAAAGAAGTGTGGCATTATCGCGACCTAATGTGGTTATTTGTGCGTCGCGATTTTGTGGCGCAATACAAGCAAACCGTGCTAGGACCTGTTTGGCATTTTGTACAGCCCATCCTTACAACTTTAATGTTTTTGCTAATTTTTGGAAAAATAGCTAAGATACCAACTGATGGGATAGCTGCCCCTGCTTTTTATATGTCGGGAATTACTATATGGAATTACTTTTCAGGCAGCCTTACAAGTACATCTTCAACTTTTGTAAGCAATGCCTCTATTTTTGGTAAAGTATATTTTCCAAGGCTGGTATTGCCAATCTCCGTGGTCATCTCCAACATTGTAAAATTTGGGATACAGTTTCTTTTGTTAATGATTGTAATAGCCTGGTTTCACTTTCATGGATACCCCCTTAATGTAAATTTTAATTTGCTTCTTATTCCATTACTACTTGTTTGGCTTGCCACATTAAGTCTCGGTTTAGGAATAATTATCTCATCCGTTACCACCAAGTACAGGGATTTTAGTGTATTGTTAGGTTTTGCCGTGCAGTTAATGATGTATGCAACACCAGTTGTTTATCCTTTATCCTATTTAAAAAATACAAGTTATAAATGGTTAATAAATAGCAATCCGATTACCCCTATTGTCGAAATATTCAGGTTTGCGCTGTTTGGCAAGGGAACTATCGAAATATCGAGTATTTTCTACAGTCTGCTCTTTACTATAATAACATTGGTGATTGGAACGCTGTTGTTTAATAAAGTAGAAAAAAGTTTTATGGATACGGTATAATTAAAGAACAATTAAAGTGTCTATATGTCTCATTTTATCCCAGCCTTTTAAAATGCGCATACTGTAAGATCGGCACTATTAGTAATTTCAACAAAAAAGCAAATTTATTAAGGGAACATTTTGCGATTTTAAAATTTCATAAAAAATTAATGTTGCCTATATAATTTCAATAAAAATATTGTAATATTATTGGGCATATGTTTTTGCGAAATAAATTTCAAAATAGCCAACTCAATTGTGGCATTTTCTTAGTTTCGGTAATTTTCACAATAACTTCTTGCCAACGGGAAGTTATTGAACCTTTTAACGGTCCTTACGATGTGGTGCTTCTTATGGGGCAGTCCAACACCTTAGCGGGCAAAGGTTATAATTATTACCTTGATGGAATAGATCCGCGTGTGATGCAATTGGGTAGGTTTGGTGTAGATGACCATCAGGTCATTTTTGCCTACGAACCACTTCAAAACCGAACACCCCTTGATAGTTGTATCGGTTTTGCGTTAACTTTTTCAAAACTTTACGCTGCTTCCCGATTGGGAACCGACCGCAAAGTACTCATAATTCCCTGCGGGGCAAATGGCAGTGGGTTTATTCGCAATGGAGGCTGGAACAGGGAGGACAGTTTGTATAAGGATGCTGTTGAACGAACAAATTTTGTGTTAAAGCAGTATCCGGGAAGCAAATTGACGTGTATTTTATGGCACCAGGGCGAGGCCGAGTATAGTTTTGGACCAGGCTTTTACCAGGGTGCATTTGAACGTATGAAAAAATCTTTATCGTTGGATATTAAAACAGAGAAAGTAGATTCGGTCCCTTTTATTTTAGGAGGATTGGTTCCCTATTGGATAAACACTTTCTTTTTTAGAGATAATGTTAGAGGGATTGATTCAGTACTTCGAAACCAGCCAAACAGAACTCCCTTCACTGGTTTTGCAGATCCTACCAGGCCTTTTGTCATTGAGAAACCTGATAATAAAGTAAACGACATTCATTTTGATGCAAATGGTCAAAGGGAAATGGGTAGAAGATATTTCAGGGAATATGAAAGATTGACAAAATAGCAACATTTTAAGAAACTGCTATTTCATTAAAATACCTATTACCTATTTAAGGATGTGGTAAATGTATTTTGCGGGTAGTATTTTGTTTTTTAGAGTAGCGTTAACTATTCCATATTTATATTTTAATTACAGTTTATCGGTATTAAGGATATTAATGGGTATGAAAACCTATTTATTTATAAAAAAAAGGTTGGTGCAGCAAACAAAAGCGTGGGAAGCAAGGCAATGAGGCAATACCTATGAGTTATAACATGAGTACAGTCATTAAAGTTGAAAATCTCTCTAAACAGTATCGACTGGGGCAAATTGGAACCGGCTCCATTGCCCACGATGTTAACAGGTGGTGGCATATTATACGTGGAAGGGAAGATCCTTATTTAAAAATAGGGGAAGTAAATGACAGGACAAAGACAGGCAATAGTCAGTACGTGTGGTCGTTAAGGGATATAAATTTTACTATAAAGCAGGGCGATGCTGTAGGCATTATTGGACGAAATGGAGCCGGTAAAAGCACATTGCTAAAAATACTAAGCCGGGTTACCACACCCACAACAGGTAGGGTAAAAGCAAAAGGTCGTATTGCCAGCTTACTGGAAGTAGGTACTGGCTTTCACCCAGAGCTTAGTGGAAGAGAAAATATTTTTCTTAACGGTGCAATCCTTGGAATGCGAAAGCATGAAATCACGAAAAAGTTTGATGAAATTGTTGATTTTGCAGGAGTGGAAAGATTTATTGATACGCCCGTAAAGCGGTATTCGTCAGGGATGTATGTACGGCTGGCATTTGCAGTCGCTGCTTATCTTGAATCGGAAATCCTGATTGTAGATGAAGTGCTAGCCGTGGGTGACGCGGAGTTTCAAAAAAAATGTTTGGGCAAAATGGGCGAGGTAAGTAAAGGTGAGGGAAGGACCGTTTTATTTGTAAGCCATAATATGGTAGCAGTATCAGGTCTTTGCAATAAAGGAATAGTTATGCAAAATGGAATGATGATTTATGAAGGTAACATTGCAAACGCTGTTAACTCTTATATTGCCAATAGTAAACGAAAAAATAATTATTATACCAGTAGTAAAACCGGACCCGACCTAATTCAGGAAATAAAGGTGCTAAAAAATAAAGTGGGTGTGGAGGGTCCTTTTTCTTTTAATGAACCCGTGAGGATTTCTTTCAACGTAAATCATTTCTCTAAAATTTCAGGAACTCACCTTGGAATGGCCGTTACGGATAAATGGCATAAAAAGGTATTTACCGATACACTTAGAATTGATGATACCCAACTTGCATGTGGGGCTTCAACAATTGAAGTAGAAATTCCTGCAAATTTGTTGCTTTCAGGAGTTTATCATATTGACACGGCTTTGTTTGTGCCAAATATGAACGATTTTGATTACGTAGCGGAGGGTTGCTCTTTTGAAGTGGATGACCTTGTGTCAGAATTAGCAATATATACCAATAATGATATTGGAAGCATTTTCGTAAAATGTAATTGGATTTATAAAAATTAATATGTTAGATGTTTTAAAAAAAAAAATTGACCTGTTTCATCATAGGTTGTTAACCTATAAGTTTAAAAAAAATAAGGTGTTTATTGGTACTAATGTAAAACTTTCTGACAACGCTATTCTTGATACTAATATAGGTGGAAGCATAACAATTGGTGACAATACAGAAATTTTACATGGTTGTTTGTTAATGAGTCATGGAGGTAAAATTGAAATAGGTAGCCAATGCAGTATTAATCCATATACTATAATTTACGGCCACGGTAATGGGGTTGTAATCGGTAACAATGTGTTGATTGCCGGGCAATGCATGATTATACCGGCAAATCATAATTTTGCGAATATCGATTTGCCTATAAATCAACAAGGAGAGTCGCACCAGGGAATTACTATAAAAGACAATGTGTGGATTGGAGCAGGATGTAAAATTTTAGATGGTGTGACAATTGAAACTGGTGCGGTGATAGCAGCAGGAAGTGTTGTTACAAAAAATGTTGTGTCGTTTGCTATTGTAGCAGGTATACCTGCAAAAATTATTAAAATGAGGAAATAAAATTGTATTTATTGATTTTAAATTATAGCACATGCTAAATAAGAAGAAATTATATGAAGTTTAAAATTTTATTAGCCATAAGTAAGTTTAGAGGCAACGTTCTAAAAAATATTTTATACCTCAGTGGGTTTAAAATTATTCGGGATCATTGGATATATACAAGGGAGCTTTCTTCCAATTCCGTTGTTATTGATCTTGGTGCAAACACGGGAACTTTTTCTGATATTTTGATCAATGACTTTCAATCAAAATGCTTTGCAGTGGAACCCAACCTCACATTATTTAACAACTTAAATAATAATAAGCTTACAAAGGTTAATGCAGCAGTTACAAAAAATGACGGACCAGTAGAGTTTTTTATTAGTGAAAATCACGAAGCAAGTAGTATCAATAATAATTTTCAAACTTTATGGAGTGTTGCTGAAAAGCAAACAATCGATGGAATATCGTGGGAGAGTTTGCTAACCAAATTAAGTTTAAACTCATCAAATATCGAAGTGCTAAAGATGGATGTTGAAGGTGCTGAATTAGATATTATTGATACACTTAATGGTAATAATACAAAAAATGTTAGGCAGGTGACAATAGAGTTTCACCACCACCTCAACCCTGGCCTGCACGATAGGACAAGGCAGTCAATAAAAAAATTATTGTCCCTGGGATATACAGGTATTGCAAACTCCATTTCCCCAACCGAGGTACTTTTTTTAAAAGAATCAAACTACAGGTTTACTCTTTTTCAAAAAGTAATGCTTGCCATGTACAAGCAACTGCGCTTTAGCCCTTATTAATACTTCTGTAACTAATTGTATCTATATTAATATTTTATGCCCGTTTATTATTACCTACCCGAAAATGACCGGCCAAGTTGGGGTGCAGGAATGATTTATTATCATGTTTGGCTTTTAAGCAAAAATAATGTTGAGGCCTTTGTGTTACACGATAAGAAACCATACAAATTAACATGGTTGCAGCTCGATGTTCATTTTAGCTATTTGGATGATCCATCGTTGAAATTTAGTTTAAAAGATGTTCTTATTATTCCTGAGTTTTATGCTGATCTCGTTCAACTGCAGAAGATCAATTGTAAAAAAATTGTTTTTATTCAAAATGCCTTTTACATTTTCGATGGGTTGAAAAATGGAAAACGATATGAAGATGTTGGAATTAGCAGCATTTTTTATTATATGCCCCACTTAAAAAAAGTGCTCCAGCAGATCACTACCCTACCCTTATACGAAACACCTCCTTTTATTGCACCTTACTATTTTTCTGCTTTAAGCCATAATCGGGCAAAGCGCATTATACTTTATCCAAAATTTGATAACAGGGATTTTAATATCCTTAAAAGAATGCTCGAAGACAAGTTACAACTTAAGGAAAGCAAGGGTTTGCAAAAGTTGTTTTCGCGAAATAATGATTGGCAACTTGTGGAGCTAAAAAATAAAAAGCATACTGAGGTTGCCGCGGAAATGCAAACCGCTGCATTTTTTGTTTCTCTGAATACAACGGAGGCCTTTAATTCATCTGTTCCCGAAGCAATGGCGGCTGGTTGTATAAATATCTGCTACGAAGGGTTTGGGCCTGCTGATTTTTTGGAGAATGGCACCAATGCATATGTATTCAACAATAACCATATTTATCCGTTGGTTGACACAATTATAGACCTGGTAAACAGGTACGATCAACTGCAGGAAGAGTTGACAACAATTAGGATAAATGCGCGGAAAACTGCGGAGAGGTATACATTAGCTGACTTGGAACACTGTTTAATCCCTTTACTAAAGCAAGTTCTTTCTGCTGTAGTTGAATCATGAAAGTTTACTGCATTATTGTTACTTATAACGGAATGAAATGGGTTGAACGGTGTTTAAGTTCAATAAGGGCTGGTACTTATCCAATGCAGGTGATTGTGGTTGACAATCTTTCGTCCGATAGTACTGTTGACTATATTAAAAACCATTTTTCCGAAGTTATACTCATTGAATCTGGTGCAAATCTGGGTTTTGGCAAAGCAAATAACATTGGTATTTGCAGGGCATTGGCAGAAGGAGCGGATTATATTTTTTTATTAAACCAGGATACGTGGATTGAACCTTTATGTGTTGAAGCGCTCGTGAGAGTGCATGACGCAAATAAAGACTTTGGAATAGTAAGCCCTATGCACATAAGCAGTGATGGACAGTCTCTTGAATATAAATTTAAAGAATACATTCAGCTCCCTTACTGCGAAGGGATGGTTTCTGACTTATTTTTGGGTTCGTTAAAACCGGTTTATGAAACCCAATTTGTAAATGCTGCGGCGTGGCTCGTAAGTAAAAATTGCCTTGAAACGGTTGGTGGCTTTGATCCATTATTTCCTCATTATGGTGAGGATGTTGATTATATAAAACGGGCGCAATTTTTTGGCTTCAAAGTTGGTATAACGCCTCATTCTAACATATTTCATGATAGCAAGTTTCAAACGTGGCCCGAAATAATGTGGAACAAAAAACGGATGCTTACTATTTATTTATCTGAAATAAAAAGCATAGGTGGAACGTTTAGGAGTAGCATTTTGGTGTTTTTAAAAAGGCGTTTTGACGATCTCACTTCACATTTATTGTATAGGAGATTCAAATTGTTTGCCTACCATGCGGGATTAACTTTAAAGGTATTAAAACAGTTGTCGCAAATATCTAAGGCAAGAAAAGCATCCCTGGTGAAGGGAGCTTTCTTAATAGACAACCAGTGAAAATTTTAATATATACCCACGTTTTCCCATATCCGCTTGCTGAGGGAGGCAAGGTTGCTCAATTTGGCGTGATTGAACATTTGGCTAAAGCGCATGAAATTATCCTTTTAGCAGAGAACAGCAATCCAAATGTGGTTGAACACGCCAACGCATTGCAGAAGTTGATTCCTGAAATCAACATTAGGATTTTGAAGCTAAAAAAGCCAATTGAGGACAAAGGGTTTATACCAGGCTTGTTAAAGATTGTTGGAAAAATACAGTGGCGTTTAAATAAACAACTGTCATTAAAACGACCTAAAACATCAAGAGTAAACGGCATCAATAATCTATATCCTGTGCATTCAAGGGATTGTGAAATAATTGAACAGTTTATAACCATCGTTAAACAAGAAAAGCCCGATCTTATTCAGATTGATTTTATTGATAATGCAGACCTTGTGAACGCAATACCTGAGAAAATTCCCAAGGTTTT
Source organism: Chitinophagales bacterium (assembly GCA_038247635.1). Lineage (GTDB taxonomy): Bacteria > Bacteroidota > Bacteroidia > Chitinophagales > Chitinophagaceae > Segetibacter. The sequence continues at coordinate 64,909 of JBBRUR010000012.1, read as the reverse complement.
AATTCACCACGATTTGAGGTATGTAAGCATTAGGCAGGCTGCAGAATTAGAAAAAAGCACACCTATCTTTTCCGAATACCTTTCCGAGTTTGTTAAGACCGTTGAATTAGCTTTCCTGGACAAATTTGACGGTATTGTTACGTTTAGTAAAGACGATAAGGTTAGGCTTTTACCTGCACTTCAAAATGCAAAGGTCATTGCTATCCCTTTTCCGGTGCTGGACGAAAAAATAATAGAGATAACGGAAAGTGATTATTTAGTAGATAAGTTGATTTTTATCGGTCCGGATCACCATCATCCAAACCTTGATGCAGTTGAATGGTATGCCACGCAGATGGCGGAGCAAATTTGGCTAAAGTTTAAATTGAAGCTGGTAGTGATAGGTAAATGGACTGACACTAATATCAAGTCTTTCAATGGTAATCAATGGATAGAATTTGCTGGCTTTGTTGAAGATTTGAAGGACTTTTCGCAAAATTCGATTATGCTTGTTCCATTGCGCATTGGCAGTGGTATACGAACAAAGCTGCTTGATGCATTTAGTTACGGTGTACCAGTTATTTCTACCACGCTTGGCTGCGAAGGATTGGGAGTAACCGATAAAAAAGAGGTATTAATTGCAGATACTCCCGATCAATTCCTGAAATCAATTAGCTTACTGATAAACACTCCTGAGCAACTTGCTGCTATAAGAGTTAATGCTAATGAATTGGTTCAAAATAATTTTTCACAAAAGAATATTTGCGAACGGCGAATAGAATTTTACAGGCAGTTGTTGAGTAAGAAATTTGTTTTATAAAATAATTATAGAAAATTTCTATTTTGATAGAGCAAAAGATGCCACTGCTTAGTGTTGTTATCCCGGTTAGAAACGGAGAAGGTACATTAAAAAAATGCCTTCAATCTATTCGGGAACAATCCGTAGAAAAAAATATGGAAATCATTGTGCTTGATTCTAATTCAACCGACAAGAGTGTTTCTATAGCAAAGGGCTTTGGTGCAAAGGTAATTGACATTAAGCTGTCCGAATTTAATCACGGGCTTTCACGGAACGTAGGGGCAAATGATGCTGCTGGTGAGTTTATCTATTTTACTGTACAGGATGCTTATTTAGCCGAAAATGATCAATTGCAAAAAATGTTGAAGCATTTCACGGATTCAGAAACACAAGCAGTAACAGGAATGCAGGCTATACCAAATGACCCCGACAAAAATCCGGCAATGTGGTTTAAAAGGTATTCTACACCAAAGATTGAAATAAGGCATTTTTCTGGTAATAGTTTTAGTGCTCTTTCAAAAAAGGACAAGTTAGAAAATTCGAGGTGGGACAATGTAAATGCCATGTATCGTGCATCGGCCTTAAAGACACTTCCTTTTCGTGAAGTAAGTTTTGCTGAAGATGCTTTATGGGCGTTTGATGCACTTAGCCGTGGTTGGAAAATAATACGTGATTCATCCCTGGTTGTCTTTCATTATCATCATCAAAGTTTCAGGTATACTTTTAACACAAACTACATTATCAACTATACCTTTTGGCAAAATTTTCATGTAATGCCTTCCTTTCAACCAACTGTAAAACCGCTTCTACAAAACGGGTTTACCTTGTACAAAAGAAAACAGTTGTTGTTAGTTGAAAAAGTAAAATGGTTTGCTCACAACGCTATCCGTTACATTGCTGCCTTCTGTTCTGTAGGTACTTTCCGTCTTGCTTATTTTTTTGGAAAGCAAAAACTACTGGACAAAACATTTCATTATTTCTGTTCTATTGTTCCACAAGGCTCACTCCAAAAAAAGTCAAATAAATAAACCAATAAATTAAATGGTTAATAATTTAGTGTACGACGTGGGTATGAACAATGGAGATGATACAAAGTATTATCTCCATCTGGGATATAATGTAATTGCAATTGATGCTTCACCAGACCTTGTAGATAGGGCAAAGGTCACTTTTGAAAACGAAATAAAAGAAAACAGGCTTGAGATAATTAATATAGGAATTGCCTCAGAGGAGGGCGTTTTGGATTTTTATCTAAACAAGCATCACTCCGCATGGAATTCATTTGACTTAAATATAGGTAGTAGAGGAGGATCAGGATATGAAGTTATAAAAGTTAGGACGAGAAGTATTCATGAAATAATTAAAGAAAAAGGCGTTCCTTACTATTTAAAAATTGATATAGAAGGATATGACAAAACCTGTTTAGAATCTTTGATAAATACTAATGAAAGACCGAAGATTGTTTCCGTTGAACTGAGTGAAATGGATCTAATACTGAAACTAAAAGAATTGGGATACAATAAATTTAAAATTATTGATCAGCAAAGTTTTTTATCCCTGGAATTGCCTCAGACGAAAGAATACAAAAGCTACTGGAAGCTCTTGAATTATAGATTGTCAATGAAATTGTTAACCAGGATAACAAGAAAACTTTTTGGAAAAATTATTGTCGCCTTTTACGAAAAGCAGTTTAAATACTTATTTAAATATAACCACCCCCATGGTAGTTCGGGCCCATTTGACGAAAACTTACCTGGCAAATGGTTAACTTTTGAAGATGCGGTTTATGTGTATTTATTTTATAAAAAAAGGTACGGTAGCTTAAAGCGAAGTGAAGAATATAGCTATTGGATTGATATACATGCTACTACTTAATGAGTGTACGAGATGAACCTTTGGTAAGCGTGTTAATGACTGCTTACAATCGCGAAAAATACATAGCAGACGCTATAGAAAGTGTGCTTGCCTCTACGTATATTAATTTCGAACTGATCGTAGTCGATGATTGTTCCGTTGATAATACCGTGGCTATTGCAAAAGGCTATGAAGCAAACGATTCAAGGATAAGGGTTTACCTCAATGAAACAAATTTAAAAGATTATCCAAACAGGAACAAGGCCGCCAGTTATGCCAGGGGCAAGTATATAAAGTACCTGGATTCTGATGATACCATTTATCCCTGGGGGCTGCAGGCAATGGTGTACTGTATGGAAAAATACCCCGAAGCTGGCTATGGTTTAATGTCTTATGACCTTACAACAGAGGAAAAGCTTCCATTGCTTTTTTCGCCAATAAACGCCTATAATGGCTTTTACTTTCGCCGTTTCCTCATCATTGCCGGACCCTCGGGTAGCATTATTCGTCGCGACGTGTTTGAGCACGAAGGTGGTTTTAACGGAAAGAGTTATACAGGGGATACAGGTTTTTGGTTACACTTATCTAAAAAGTACCCTGTGGTAGCCATGCCATTGGATTTAATTTGGTGGCGGCAACACGACAGCCAACAGATTAAAGATGAATATAAGAATCGTGAGGTAGAGGCAAAAAGGTTTTTTCTTTTTCTTAATGCCCTTGAGGATAAGGATTGCCCGCTACCCGATCCTGATAAAACCATGGCAATTCAAAATTTGAAGAACCGATATGCCCGGAACATGGCTAAGTACGCCGCAACAGGTCAGTTAAAGCGATCGCTGTCTCTATACAAAGCGGTTAATTTTAGGCTGGTTGACTTATTTAAAAGCTTGTTTGCTAATAAATATCCCCCGGCAATATAAACTCATGTCGAAATTTGATTTGTCAAACTGGTTATATTACAAAAAAAACACCCTTGTCCTTAAGTATCGTGCTATTTTAAAATATTATTTTTTTAAACGATTCGATGTTAGGATTGGGCACAACGTTTTTATTAAAAGAGGTAGGGGTAAACATTCGTTTGGTCGCGACCTGGTAGTATCTGATAACGCTTTGTTTGAAGTGTTTGGAAGATCTGCATCCATTACAGTGGGGGATAAGTGTTTTCTTTCCTATGGAGTTATTATTGTCTGCACGGTGTCTATCACAATAGGAAATAATGTGTGGATTGGCGAATACTGTTCTATTCGCGATGCCACCCATTCTTTTTCAGTAAATGCTCCGCTTGGTACAGTGCCTGACTGGCATGAGCCTATTAAAATTGGAAACAATGTGTGGATAGGGAGGGGCTGCATTATTTTACCCGGAACCGTTATTGAAGACAATATAGTAGTTGGGGCAAATTCGGTAGTAAAAGGGCACTTAAAGGCAAATTCAATGTACGGGGGATGCCCGGTACGGTTTATAAAGACCGTAGATAGTTAACAAGCATTCATAATTTAAACAATTGAAAATTCTGCTGACATGCGATCCCGAAATACCTGTGCCACCTGTGCTGTATGGAGGCATTGAACGCATTGTTGATGGGTTGGCAAAGGGGTATTCGCAGCAAGGGCATGAGGTATATCTTATAGCTAATCCAACGTCAAAATGTTTGTATACAAAGCATAACTATGGCTGGCCGGCGCATCAGTCACGTGGGTTTAAGAATGTTTACAAAAACATGATGTATCTAAAAAAAGTCGCCGACCAGGTTAAGCCGGATGTGGTGCATAGCTTTTCGCGCCTCATGTACGGATATAAACTTTTTTTGACCAGCAAAGTTCCTTTTATTCAATCTTATCAACGGCAGATAAGTGCAAAATCTACCAGTTTTGCGCTAAAGCTTGCAGGTAAAAAATTGCATTTTACCTCCTGCGCTGCTCATATGCTTTCGGCATTTCCTAATAGTGCAGCATTTACACCCATTTTTAATTTTACCGATGTTGATTACTTTGATTACAATTCATTGATTGAAAGGACTCACCTGATGTTTTTGGGGAGAATTGAAAATGTAAAAGGCACAAGGGAAGCAATTGAGGCTGCTGTCAAAAGCGGCAACAAGATTGTTGTTGCGGGAAATATTCAACCCGGGCATGACGAATATTTTGAAACCGAGATAAAGCCATTATTAACCAATTCATTGGTTGAGTATGTTGGGGCGGTGAACGATGAACAGAAAAAATATTACCTACAAAGATCAAAAGCATTACTTTTCCCGGTTAAGTGGGAGGAGCCCTTTGGGATCGTACTAGCTGAAGCCCTTGCTTGTGCAATACCGGTAATTGGTTTTAACCGTGGTTCAGTGCCTGAAGTAGTTAAAGAAGGCATGAATGGCTTTATTGTTGAAACGGTGGATGAGATGGTACAGGCAATAGAAAAGCTAAATGGTATTTCGCCTCAAGAAATTAGGAGCGATGCCGTTAACAGGTTTTCTTTACAAAGCATTACCCGGCAGTACCTCGATTTATTATCTGGCAAACGGCAATTGATAAATTGAAATTTCCCCTGTGCTACTTTCCAAATAGATACAAATGGACTTCATGAACCTAATTGAAGAAAGTCTTCAGCGAAATACAAAAGTGGAGTAAAGAACTTATGTATTTTGTAATTTATGAGAAGACCATTTGATAAAGCGCTATTTCAAATCGATATGTTTTTTGTAAAGAAAGATTCCGCTTTATTACAATCTAAAAGATGGAATTAATAAAGAATTTAAATAAAATTTATGGTGCTTATGACAATCTTTTTCAGGAATGGCGGCAGGAATAGGTAAAATTAATTTTTGGTAAATCTAAATGAGCGATGTGCGTTTGTTGATTAGTTTTACTGAGTGCATATAAAATTTTTATATTTTTTAAACGTTTTAGTCAATTGTAAGTATAAATATATAATGGTTAAACAAGCTGTTATCTTGACCACCGGTCAACCATCCACTAACCCCCGGATGGTTAAAGAATACAATTTGTTAAAACAGCATGGTATAAATGTAAAAGTTTATTACAGCTATTGGGAGGAATGGGCTTATCACTCGGATTCTACATTGTTTAGCACTAATGTTTTAGACAATCAAGATTTCATCATGGTAGGCGGAAGTCCATTCACAAACAAGATTTTGTTTCTGCTCTCAAAAATTAGACACAAAGTAAACAGGATTGTATATAATGCTACAGGGATAGGAGCGAAAGGTGCTTTGTCCAGGTCGTCGTTATTTTTGATTAAGGCTGCTGAACGAACGAAAGCCGACATATATATCGCTCATAATCTGGGTGCAATTGCTGCAGCTGTTGCCGGTGCTAAAAAACATAAGGCGAGAGCCGGTTTTGATGCAGAAGACTTTCATAGGGGAGAATATCAGGACCAAAATTCAAAAGAATGTCTTTTAGTAAAAAAAATTGAGGATACCTATTTAATCAAAGTTGATTTTGTTACTACGGCATCTCCCCTGATAGCAGAAGCATATAAAGCATTATATATTGGCCTAAATTGTATCACTATTAATAATGTTTTTAGCAAGAAATTTCTGCAAAAAAGATTTTTAAAAAAGACAACGGAACCGCTCACTATTTTTTGGTTTTCTCAAAAGATTGGTCCCAAACGAGGTTTAGAAACTGTAATAAAAGTAATCGAAGTTTTAAAAGAGAAATGTAAGATTGAATTGTATTTACTTGGAAGTGTTTCTAAAGAGTATTCGCATGAATTATCCAACTACCTAAAATCTGATGTTCTTCATTTTATTAAACCTGTTCTACCAGAAAATATTTTTACCGAAGCAGCTAAATATGATATTGGGTTATGTGTCGAAGACCCTCACAATGAAAATAGAGATATATGTTTGACTAATAAATTGTTCACCTACTTATTAGCAGGCAATTGCATAATCTTTTCAAACACAAAAGCTCAAGCTGCTTTTTTTAATTCCTATCCTGACGTTGGATTTTTGTATGATTCTAAGAATGAAACCCAATTAGAAAATATTTTATATGATTTAGCAACTGACAACCGTAAATTATATGCTGCTCAGAAAAGTTCTCTGGAAATGGCAGATAATATTTTTAATTGGGAAAATGAGTCTAAAAAATTGATACAGTTTATTAATTCAATATAATTTATTGAGAAAAATTCTTATTATATCTCCACATTTTCCGCCATCTAATCTTGCCGCAGTTCATCGCAGCCGTTTGTTTGCTCAACATCTACCTTCTTTTGGCTGGTCTCCTACAATTTTAACAGTGCACGAAGATTTTTATGAAGAAAAGCTTGACTACCATCTTGAAAAACTGCTTCCGGCAAAATTGCAGATAGAGAAAGTTAAAGCATATAAAACGACAAAACCCCGGGTGATTGGAGACATTGGCTTACGTGCTTTTTTTCAATTGTATAAAAGAGCAAAGTACTTAATTGAGCGTGAAGCATTTGATTTTTTATATATTCCCATTCCTTCGTTTTATGTTGCTTTGCTTGGCAGGTGGTTGCATTCAGTTACAGGCATTGCCTATGGCATTGATTATATTGATCCGTGGGTGCATCACTTTCCGGGGAGTGATAAAATATTTTCAAGGCATTGGTTCAGCACCAATATTGCTGCCTTATTAGAGCCCATTGCTGTAAAAAAAGCTTGTCTTATTACTGGGGTTGCCGAAGGATATTACAAAGGAGTACAGGACCGAAATCCGTTTTTGTTGAAACAGGCCGTTTTTGCTGCCATGCCTTATGGAGGCGAAAATAGAGACCACGAAAAACTGCATGAATTAGGGTTGCAGCCTTATTTGTTTAAAAAAAAGCCCGGTAAAGTACAATTGGTATACGCAGGGGCTATGTTGCCCAAAGCTTACCAGCCGCTGGAAGCTATATTGTATGCCATACAGCAAAATAGAGCGGCATTTACAGACCTTGAAATACATTTTATCGGCTCAGGCAAATCCCCTAACGATACGAAAGGCTTTAATATAAAACCATATGCAGAAAAATATGACGTGTGGGAAGAGGTGATTTTTGAATATCCTGCCCGTATTCCTTACCTGGATGTTTTGATACATTTAGAGGCAGGGGAAGGTGCATTCATTATGGGTAGTACAGAACCTCATTATACTCCTTCCAAAGTTTACCAGGCTGTATTGTCAAAAAAGCCAATATGGGCAATATTACACCAACAAAGCTCAGCCTGCCAGGTTATCAGGCAGTCGGGTGCCGGTATAGTGCTGGATTTTGACGGAGAACAGGGCGTCAATACAATATCCGCAAGCCTGTTAAGTAGTTATAAAGCATTTATTGACTTTAAACACAAATTCGATTATACCAACGTTGACCAGGAACAGTTTGATAGGTATTCGGCTAAATCTGTTACGGCAATGCTTGCCAAAGCGTTAAACAGCGCATTGCAGTCATGAGTTCAAAAGTATTTGTAAAATTTCCAAAGGCGGGTTTGGGTAATATGCTGCTGACCTGGAGTAGGGGTTACATTTTTGCAAACCTCAACAATTTGGAACTATTCACTTCTTCGTGGACAAGAATTCATGCCGGTGCATGGTTGAGGAGAGAGCGCAAGAAGAGATTGTACAAGGGGTATTTTAAAGAAGGAAACATTCTAAAAAGTGCAATATTCTTTTTTAGCCTAAGTTTTAATAAAAAAATACATGAACCACAGGTAGAAAAAATGGCAAGCACAAACGGAGACACTGTTTATATATTCGATAAAATATTTACGGATTATGATTTCTTCAAAGAAGTAAGACCTTATAGAAAAATGGTAAGGGACGGATTGTATGACCTGTTACGGCCTTCTTTAAAAATTCGGCTTAACAGGTATGAAAAACCTGAAATTGGTATCCACATTAGGCGAGGTGATTTCACCCGTGGTTCTACACTTACTCCACTGTCTTTTTTTATAGAGGTGGTTAACGGTATCAGGCAGCAAATTGGAAAAGATGACTCTGTAACAGTTTTTACAGATGCAGAACCAGAAGAACTAAATGAATTACTTGCCTTACCCTTTGTTTCAGTAGCAGAACAAAAGGCTGATATTCTAGATATTTTGCTTTTGGCAAGCAGCCGGATTGTCGTTCTTTCCATGGGTAGTTCTTTTAGTTACTGGGCCGCGTTTTTAAGTGATGGCATTATCATAAAGCACCCAAACGAATGGCATGCACCATTCAGATCAAAGAGTGATCCTATGTTTAAAAAGGAAATCAAGTGGAATAGCGAACTGAAAATAAACGATGTCATCAATCAGAATTAAGCCGATAGATGGTTGGAGAGCAATAGCAGCTTTAGGTGTATTGTGGACACATAGTTGGGCAACTACAAAATTCGATTCAATAAAAATAGCTAGTGTTGACTTATTTAAAGCCATCAATATTGTAGGAAATGGAGTTCATCTGTTTTTTATTATTAGCGGATTTTGCATGTATCTGGTATTTAGAAAGTTTGAAGAAATAAATACATCAATATTTTTTTCATTTGTTTATAAAAGATGGATAAGAATTGCTCCCGCCTTTTATTTTGCCTGTATAATTGTTGGTATATATAATTTTGTAAATAATGGTGAAAGCCTCTTTAGTAGGCTCTTTTATAATTTTCTTTTTCTTACTAATATTGTTCCTGGTTCTGTTATATCAGCCCCATTCTGGTCATTAGCAGTTGAATGGCATTTTTACATCCTGCTTCCCTTTATTTTTTAATCGTTTAAATATTTTCGATTTTCCAGAGCAATTCTGCTTTTTATCATTATTGGCTTGCTCTTAAACATCGCTCATTATACAAATATTCTCCTCCCGCAAAGCGGTTGGTGGTACTCGTTGCCGGGAAACATCATTCACTTTATTTATGGCATATTACTTTGTTATTGTCTGACTAATCATGTTCAACTACCTGCATGGCTGGGTAAATTTGCTTCTATAGTGCCTGCTATATTATTGGCTTCTACCGGAAAAACTCTTTTTTCCAATTATGGCATTAATGCAGCAGGCAGTTTTAGTTGGGTTGTTCTTTTCATAGGTCCTCCAGTTATGACACTAGGTTTTTGCTGGCTTATCTATATTAGTCTGGTAAATAATTTGGGATCGAAAATAATTGGGAATAGAGTTTTGGTTTCTTTGGGAAGAATATCTTATAGTTTCTATTTATGGCATGAGTTTATTTTAAAAATGGTCTATTCTAAAATTGAAAGGTACTTGGCGTTCGGAGGATTAAATACTATAATATTATTTATTACAACCCTTATTGTTTTACTTCCGGTGAGCTATATCTCCTATTCAATTTTTGAAAGGTTTTATTTTAGAATCAACAAACAGGTTTTGTAAATATCTAGTCACATTTAATTTATTAATAACGATCAGCATAATTAAAGCCGGTTAAATACCTGATTAATTTAAACAATAAGAATTAATAAAATGAAAGCTAATGAAAAAATTAATTAATCGTTTTTTTAAAACCATTAGGAGTTGAACTGCCTGGCAAAGGCTACCTGCAATCATTGGCAAAAGGAGAATTTAAAAAAGATGAATTTGATTTTCAAAAAGAATATTTTAAAGCTAAAAGTGTAAATACTATTTTTGATGTTGGAGCCAATATCGGTTATATGTCACAACGATTTAGGGATTGTTTTCCAGGTGCAGTCGTTCATGCTTTTGAACCATTTCCTGGTTCTTATTCAGTTCTTGAGAACACTGCCAGGCAATTAAAAAATATAATTGTAAACCGGTGGGCAGTAGGCAGTGAAAAATCTAAAAAAACCTTTTTTGTAAATGCCAACGTAGATACAAATTCTCTACTTGAACCAAAAAAAACGGGATTATCATCAGATAGGCAGTGCAAAAATGTTAGCAGCATTGAAGTAACAATCGACACTATTGATAATTATTGCAGCGAAAATAACATCCTCAAAATTGATATTTTGAAACTGGATATCCAGGGAGGCGAGCTTGATGCTTTAAAAGGTGCGGCTGGGATGCTAATAGAAGGAAAGATTGAGTTGATTTATACAGAGGCATATTTTATTGAACAATATGAAAATCAACCCAGGTTTGATGAGATTAGTACTTTGTTATTCAAATATGGGTACAGGTTGCAGGATATTTATAATATCATTTATGGTGACGGTTGTATTGCGTGGTGCGATTTAATTTTTATTAAGTAACAAGTATGTTTAACTACGACGAAGTGTCTTACAACACGAGGTCCGCAGAGGAAATGGTTCCGTTTATAATGGACTACGTAAAGCCTAAAACGGTATTGGATGTAGGTTGTGGTATAGGCACATGGCTAAAAGTGTTTTCTAAATATACTGCTGTCAGCAACTTATTAGGTATTGATGGTGACTATGTAAAAAAAGAAGAACTTTTAATTCCTAAAGAACAGTTTATGCCGGTTGATTTGAACAAAGCGTTTTTGCTTAAAAACCGTTATGATCTTGTTATTAGCCTTGAAGTAGGTGAGCATTTGGAGGAAAGTGCAGCAGATGCTTTTATAAAAAGCTTAACTAACCATGCCGATGTGGTTATTTTTTCCGCCGCAGTGCCTTACCAGGGTGGTGACAGGCACATTAATTCACAATGGCCGGATTACTGGCGTAGTAAATTCAACAGCGTTGGATTTAATGCGCACGATACTTTCCGCAGGCGGTTTTGGAACAACGAAAACATTAATTGGTGGTACAGGCAAAACATGTTTTTATATGTTAAAAAAGGCTTTATGCCGGAAAAGTTTAACCAACCCGAACCCACTCTTTTAACTTTCATTCATCCCGAATTGTTAAAAAAGAAGGCTGGGCAGGCCGACCGACCCGAGATTAAAGAAGCCTTTATAAAATTGATAAAAGCCCTTAAACCTGGCTTTTCATTTAAAAAATAGTGAGATTTTTATACTTTTTAACCTATCAAATCCCTGTTTAGCTTATCTAAAAAGGATAGCAATACAAAAATATAAATGAGAATTCACGCTATTTGCATTGCTTTAAACGAAGAGGATTTTATTGTAGAGTTGCTAAAAAGCATGTATCCTTTTTGCTCCGGTATTAGTGTTATAACTCAGTACGACAGGGACTATTATGGTAAAATGGTAGTGCCGGATAACACCGTAAAGTATGCCCTTGATTTCCCGGACCCTGAAGGGAAAGTTCATGTCATTACCAGGCGTTATAATGATGAAACAGCATCAAGAAACCATGAAATGATGAGTATTCTTTCTAACGGATCAAAAGGTATTAAGCCACATGGTGTTCCGCTACAGAAAGTGAAGGACTTTTTTGAACCACCTGATTATTTTCTTATAGTTGATGCCGATGAAATGTATGATGTGGAAACTTTCCCTGATATTATCGCATTTCTGGCAAAAAAAAGGCCTAAGGCAATGCGGGTAAGTGCTTATGAATATGGTTTAAGCTGGAACATGCGTGTACCACCTGATGTTTGGATACACCACCAGTTTGGGTTTGTAAAAGCAGGGGTGTTGTTTGAAGAGCGCAGGGTAATTAGCTGGAACGAGTACAAACTGCAAAAGCTGTTTGGCATGTTAAAAGCAGACAAGCGAAAGTGGTCAAATAACTTCCTGGGCTATATTGATTGTCCTCATGAGGTTGGCATGTTTCATCATGCATCGTATGTAAGGCGTGATCAACAAAAAATGAGGGACAAAATGAACAAACACTCGCACGCGGAAAACCATGATCCAAAACATTTGGATAAAGTCTTAAATCAACGCTACGACTATATTCCAACAGCTCAACTACCCTTAAACATCAGGGAGGGTGACTGGCCATCGGAGTTTTGGGATAAAAGATCACTGTAGTAATGAAAAATACCCTGCCGCTTATTGTCATTCTCGTTGTTTTATTTCTGTTCTCGCCTGATAAACAGTTATTTGCTATCTCATCGGTACTGCTTGTATTCCTGGTAAAAAAAGCATGGCGTGAAAATGAGCCTAAGATTATATTTTTCGGCACTATATTTTATTGGCTTACGGTGTGTACCCTAATGTTGTATGGCACAGTCTTTAACAAGCAAATGATAGAGCTTACTATAAGTCCATCTACATTTATCTACACTACGTATTTGGCCTTAGTGGCCACTTTTGTTTATTGTTCGGGCATATTTGTTAGCATTCGAAATATTAGCCAAACAGCGGTTTCGGTTTTGCACAACGAACTTCAACAATATGACGGGCGAAAGCTTTTAATAGTTTATTCCAGCTACTCTGTTTTCACTTCTCTTTTTGGTGGTATTGCGCTTTCTCTGGGGGGGCTTAGCCAGCTTGCAGTTGGGATAATTTGGATTAAGTGGGCCTTTCTAACCTTATTGATCATACATACCTTACTGTTTCCTTCTAACCAAAAATACGTTTACATCATTCTGTTAATTGAAGTGGTGCTAAGTTTCACCGGCTTTTGGTCATCTTTTAAAGACTACCTGTTTATAGCTGGTGCCGCCTTTTTAACCTTTTCAGCAACCATTAGCAGGCGTCGTGCATTTTTTCTTGGTTTAATTTCGGTAGCCGCTTTTTTTTTAATGGTGATTTGGACAGTAGTAAAAGGCGAGTACCGGGCATTTTTAACAGGCGGTAAACGAAGCCAGGTGGTAGAAGAACAAGGCAGGTTCGATAATTTGCAAAAACTAAACGAAATCGTTGACCAGGATTTCAACACAACCAATTTTTCAACTAATTTTTTCGGAGGTGTATTAGACCTTGCAAAAAGGGTAAATTATACTGAATACTTTGCAATGAGCGTTGCGCAGGTACCGGCGGTTATTCCATACGAAAATGGTGACCTTTTAGCGGCTGCATTGGAACACGTCTTTAAACCCCGCCTGTTTTTTCCCAACAAAAAAACAATAGATGACTCTGAAATTACCAGTAAGTATACCGGGCGGCAGTTTGCAGGGGCGGAGTTTGGTACCAGCTTTAGTTTAGGTTTGGTGGCCGAGCGATATATTGACTATGGTGCAGTTATAATGTTTATTCCTATCTTTTTGTTAGGCCTGCTTATTGGTATCGCATACAAGCATATTTTGACCCATTCTTTTAACCGGATTTGGGGGATGTCGTTCGTTGCTCCACTCTTCTTTTTTATTCCCAGTCTTGGCCTGGCAACTACAAAATTTTTGGGTTGGATTGTAACGTATTTTATTGTTTGGCTGTTGTTCAATAAATATCTGATACCAGGGGTAGATACTTTTTTAAAGAAAAGCGAATACCGGTAACAGAGCATTAATAAACCTGGATAATTTTATTTTGCGGCCACCTTGTCTCTTCTTAATCATCGTTGTGTCAATTTCTTTAGCCTATGTCACTTCAATCAATATTTAAGTTTAATACGTATGAAAGGGCTATCCATTGCGCCAGTAAAGTAGTCCTTTAAATAATTGTTACTTAGCTGTATTCTATAATAAATAAATTACATTGTAAAATTATTTGGCTAATTGTCTATAATTTTTAATTTGTATTTTGTTTTATAATGCTTAAAATTTTACTGTCGTACTTTTTTGGTTTTTTCATAATTATCAATGGCTATTCGCAACCCACATTTAATTATTACATAAGCAACGTCGGTAATGACACAAACGCCGGTACTTCTAAACTTTTACCCAAACAAACCCTTGACGGCGCAATGCCTGCACTTAACAACCATGCCCGCAGCCACGGAAGTGTGGCAGTTGGTTTAAAGGGTGGAAGTTTTTTTAATGAGCGTTTAGTTCCCTCTTACACCGTGCATGCCGGCGCTTATTCTTATGCCAGCGGTGCCCCTGATTTTGCTATCTTAAATGGTAGCGATGTTTTTAACACGGGTTGGTCGTTATTAGCCTCTGGAAATTTCACCTACACGCAAATGATTAGCCGAACAGGCTTTAATGCGAACGATGTGATGGGCACCGGCTCCATAATATACGTTATAGAAATTGATACGGCTTTGGAAAAGGTGCGTCCCTTTTCAGCAAGAAAATTATTAAAGCTGGTAGTAGATAAGAGCGCTGTTGAAACCACCCCAGGTTCATTTTTTATAACAAAAACCAGCGACAATCCATTGCCAGTATTTATCCATACCAGTGATGGCAGTTCGCCCAACAGTCACAGCCGTTATCGGTACGAAGTTACAGCAAGAGATCAGGCCATAAACGCTTACAGGTATAATGATAATAAGTTCGAAAATTTATGGGTTCGCGGTTATGGAACCAGTTACGGACTTCTTCCGTCAGGCAGTAATTCTTTGTACAAAAGTGTAATTTTTGGCCCCGGTGCGCCAGGCCACCATGTTGTTACAAAAAACGGTACTTTTAATAACTGCCTCTTTTTGCCTGGTCTGGACAATGCCAGCGTTTTTGCTATTGTCTTTTACGATGTTCAGGGCTATCAAAGGCGCAATAAGGTATCCAATACCCTGTTTCTTGATATTCCAACTCCTATTTACGCGCACAACAGCAATGGGTCTAATTACAATAAAATGGAACTGGAAAATACAATTGCTTTTGGCGACAGTAATATTGCATATGTTTTTGCCGGCGCTGCCAATACCGATACTATAACTTTTAAAAATATATCTACTTATGGCTATTATTCCAGTTATGGAAATGGATCTGCAAAAATCGTACACATTAAAGACTCCTATTTTCATTATGCAGGTGATGGTATTTCATTTGGCTCCAACCAGGTAACAGCCGTTGTAGATAATGTATTTATTAATGGCAAGGATAGAAGCAGGTGTATAAAAATGGACATTAATACAAATCTTACCCTAACCAATTCTATTTTACAAGTTACAGCACCTAATACATCGGCGGCATTTGTAGCCCGAAGTGGGGAAGTGAACAATCGCATTACAGCACAAAAAAATATTTTCGTTTGTAAGGTAAACAGTAATCAATACGTAACAAGTGCCCTTACCAATACCAATAACGGTATAGCAACCTCCGGCGATTTCTGGGATTATAATGTATACATTCAGGTAAGTGGAAAAATACAATGGGGCGTTACAAACCGCGCCACTAACAGTCAGGTTACAAATATTTCTACTTTTAAAGAATGGCAACGCCAATCAGGTCAGGACAAAAACAGCCTCTTTTTTGATCTGAGCAATGATTACCGGGGCTTACAAGCCATTTTTATTGACCCCGACAACGGAAACTATGAATTGGCTAACACAGTTGAAGGAAATAAGGTTCGTGCATTAGGAGCAGGAATGACAACTCCCTTAGCTTGTTATTTAAAAAAACCAACTTACGAAGAAGCAGCGGAAATGATTAGGAATGAAAAAATTCCGACCGCCAATTCCTGCCGAAATCCTTGCCAACAAACCAGGGCAAAAGTGAGTTTCTCTATCACTGCCGATGCCAATGGCGTTATCAACATTTGCCAAAACAAGCCGTTGACAATCAAAGGACGGGCAGATTTTTTAGAAAATGACATCTCGTATCATCAGGCAGGCGACAGGCAACGATATCTTTGGTGGTCTTCGGACGGACAGGATACGATGGGTACAAACTTAAACGCTGTTACCCAAACCTTTCGGCAGCCGGGCACTACACATATTAGGTTGCAAATGGTAGACGAAAACGGTTGTAGCTACGATACTACGGTTACGATTAATGTGATAGCCGAGGCAATTAAGCCCGATTTAGGAAAAGATACTTCGCTTTGCACAGGCCAGATTTTACCGTTAACAGTGCGTAACAAAACAGCTAACGACCTTTACACCTGGAGTACAGGAGCAACAGGTACCGGGGACATTGACGTACGGGAAGCAGGTAAATATTGGGTTAAAAATGACGATTACCGCGGCTGCCCTAATTATGATACAATTATGGTAGTTAACAAAACCCCGATTGCCGTTTCCCTTGGCAGAGATACGGTGTTTTGCGCCTCCGTCAATACCAAAACACTCGCGGCCGTTGCCACAGGCAGTATAAGATCGTTTGAATGGAATACGGGTGCAGCTTCAAAACAAATACAAATAGCCCGTTCAGGTACATATATAGTAACGGCAAGAGATTTTGGAGTATGTGTTGTATCAGACACAATCGTTGTAACAGATAATCCTGTCAATACGTTTTCACTACCGGCAGATACCAGCGTTTGCACAGGTACAGGTTACCTGCTCTCACTTAAACCTGCACCTGCCACTTTAATAACATGGAACGATGGAATGACTGCGTTTTCGCGTGTAGTTAAAAGCGGAATATATAGTATTACCGCTGTTAACGATGGTTGTATCAGGAAGGACACGTTGGTAATTCTTGCCAAACCGTTTCCAGTGGTAAAGTTACCTTCAGACACAATTATTTGTAACGGCTATAATTTTCCTTTGTCGGTCAGTTATCCGGGAGCTTCCTATTTATGGAGCACCGGAAGCAACGAAAACGCCATCCGCGTTACAAAAAAAGGAATTTATTGGGTAGAAGTTACCGCCGCAGGTTGCAGTTTTAAAGACAGTCTTACTTTAAACGTTCAAAAGTGTGACTGCAATTTTAAAATGCCCAATGCATTTTCGCCCAATGGAGATGGAGTTAATGATGTAATTATGCCAAAAATGGATTGTTATCCTACCGGTTATACTTTGTCGGTATTTAACAGGTATGGCCAGGTTGTTTACACCACAAAAAATTTTACTACCTCGTGGAAAGGTGACTTAAACGGCAAACCCTTGCCTGTTGGCACTTACTACTACATTGTAAACATTAAAAACGAAGGCGTTACCACTGCACCCATTAAAGGCAGTATCACCCTTTTGAGGTAGGGAAAAAAGCATTTAAAATTCAACCAAGTTATTTTTGAGCAGTAAGACATCTGGTTTTTTGGCTAATAAAAACGATACCACAAAACAGAAGCTGGCCATAGTAACCACCCATCCAATCCAATATTATGCCCCTATTTTTAGGTTGTTAACACAAAGGGGCAAGGTGGAGGTTAAGGTTTTTTATACCTGGAGCCAGGCACAAGAAAAAAAATATGATCCTGATTTTAAAAAGGAGGTTGTTTGGGATATTGATTTGCTGGGTGGGTATCATTACACGTTTGTAAACAATGTTTCGTCTCGGCCAGGTTCCAGTCATTTTAGGGGTATTGACAATCCCACCCTTGTGGCAGAAATAGGGGAATGGGAGCCTACTGCTATGTTGGTTTTTGGTTGGGCCTTTAAAAGCCATTTGGCAGTGTTAAGAAACTTTAAAGGAAATGTACCCGTTTACTTTCGTGGTGACTCTACCCTATTAGACGAGCCTGCATCTTTTTCAATAAAAAAAATGCTTAGAAGGCTGTTTTTGCGTTGGGTGTACACCCATGTTGATTACGCTTTGTATGTGGGCGATAATAATAAACAATATTTTGGAAAGCATGGGTTGCAAAACCATCAGTTAATAAAAGCGCCACATGCCATAGACAATCTTCGATTTTCCAGTTATTCTACCGGCCAAATTGACCACAAAAACGAATGGCGGCAAAACAGGGCGATACCTTTAAACGCAATGGTATTTTTGTTTGTGGGAAAGTTTTCAGAAAAAAAAGATCCCCTCTGTTTATTGAATGCTTTCCTGCAAATAAATCAACCATCGGCCTGCCTGGTATTTGTAGGAAATGGGGAGTTGGAAGATGCGCTAAAGCAGGCTGCGTTTGGCTACGAAAATATCTTTTTTGAACCTTTTCAAAACCAAACCCAGATGCCGGGTATTTATAAGGCGTGCGACGTATACGTATTACCATCAAAAGGCCCCGGCGAAACCTGGGGGCTGGCAGTTAATGAAGCCATGGCCTGCGCAAAGCCAGTGGTTGTAAGCAACAAATGTGGCTGTGCCTCGGACCTTGTTAAACAAGGAGAAAATGGTTTTACATTTTCTGCTGGCAATGTTGATCAGTTAGCTGCAATTTTACAAGGTTTTGTTACTGGTAAACACAATACCGAAGCAATGGGAAAACAATCAACAGAAATAATCAGGAATTATAGTTTTGCAGCTATTTGTGCGGCCATCGAAAATCACCTGTTACATTAAAATGTTAAGTAACCGGTAATTGGCAACCACAAACCTTCTCATCCTCGCCGACTGGTTTTACCCCGGGTTTAAAGGCGGCGGCCCAATAAGGTCTACGGTAAACCTGGCGCTGGCACTCCAAAACCAGGTAAATGTGCGGGTGCTAACTTCCGATACCGATTTTGGTGAGGAGGTCCCTTATAGCTACATAGCTCCCAATAGTTGGTCTGATGCCTTCCACAGCAATATTCCTGTTTATTATTTGTCTTCGGATCATGTTTCACTTCAGCATTTGCGGGTATTGCTAAACGAAGCAAAGCCCGATGTGATTTACCTAAACAGTATGTTTTCGGTGCCTTTTACTATTTGGCCTTTATGGTTACAATGGAGAGGACATTATAGAGGGAAGATTGTGTTGGCACCCCGCGGTATGTTGCACAAAGGTGCCCTTCAATATAAAAAATCAAAAAAACAGGTTTTTTTACGGTTGATAAAGCTTTCCGGCCTGCATCGGCATATTCACTTTCATGCTACCGATGGCCAGGAAGCGGCCGACATACAACATGTTTTTGGAAGTAAAGCGATGGTTCAGGTTATTCCAAACCTTCCATCGCCAGTTACACAAAATGTTTCGCCCATTAGTAAAACGGCCGGTGTGGTCAATCTCGTTTTTATTAGTCGCATCCAGGCCAAAAAAAATCTTTTGTTTTTATTACAGTGCCTGCAGCAGGTAAGTGGGCTGGTTACATTAAATGTATACGGCTCGTTTGAAAATGCAGCATACCAACAACAATGTAAGGACTTAGCCGCAACGCTGCCCGCAGGTATTGTCGTTTTGTGGCATGGGCCAATTAACCACAACGAGGTTTTAAGCGTGCTAAGTCAAAACCACTTTTTTGTATTGCCCACCTTTGGCGAAAATTTTGGCCACGCCATATTTGAAGCTTTTGCTGCCGGTCGCCCGGTATTGATAAGCGACCAAACCCCGTGGAAAGCTTTACAACAGTCAGGCATAGGCTACAACGTTCCGCTCAACCAGCCAAAGCAGTGGATGCGAATACTCAACCAAACCGTGACAATGGACCAGCAGGCATTTGATCAACTATGTACAAATGCACACAGGTACGCGCTGGAGTATCAAAATAAATCAGGTAGCGTGCCACAATATGAAGAGTTATTTACTGCTTAATGCGGTTTTACAAGGCCACATCATTTCTAAACCCTGGTGCCAAACTCGTTTTCAGGCCACTCTAAACATCCATTTTTTGAACTCGTAGAAGTAGTCACAGCGAGCCAAAGCCCTTTACCACAGTGGCAAAAAAGCTTAATTAAGGGGTTAAACGGAAATAGGCTGTTTTCATTCCAAGCCTTCCCCGGTCTTAAAATTGGGGGCTGACGGTTGGGGACTGACCCGAGCGCTTCGGAATTATTTTTTTTATACAAAAAAAAGTAAATAATCATTTATTGTATTCTTCTGTTATAAGCCTGATATTAAACTTTATTCGTAGCGCCTAAAAGGGCGTAATTACATGAAAACCGATCTCTCCCAATACAACAACGCCTGGTACCAGCCGGGCTCTTTTTTTAAACGTATATCGTGGATGGTGATGAATGCATTATTCTTCAACCATTCAATGGCAATTTTAAACGGATTTAAATGTGCCCTCATTCGCTGGTATGGTGGTAAAGTGGGCAAAGGCGTAATAATTAAACCATCGGTCAACATTAAGTACCCCTGGTTTTTACAGGTGGGCGATTATGTATGGATAGGTGAGCGGGTGTGGATAGATAGCCTAACGCATATATCCCTAGGCAACAATGTATGCCTATCGCAGGGCTCCATGTTGCTTACCGGCAATCACGATTATACCAAAACCACCTTTGACCTGGTGGTCAAACCCATTGTTTTGGAAGAGGGTGCATGGATAGGAGCACGGTCGGTGGTATGTCCGGGTGTAACCTGTGGTTCGCACAGTGTTTTGGCAGTGGGCTCGGTGGCCAGTAAAGACCTTGCACCTTATAGCATAAACCGTGGAAATCCCGCAGTTTTTATAAAACAGCGTACTATTCAATAAGCAGCTTGTAACAACCAACTTTGAAAAATCTTTCCGTTTGTTTCCTCTACCGACAGCCCCGCCCAACTGCCTTTAGCATCGAAAAAGTTTTTTCGGTGGTAACCGATGCCCTCGCCGGCAAGGTGAATGTACAAAAGCGCTTTCTTCCCCACAGCAAAATGCAGCCGGTTAATGTGTTACAAAACCTTTGGTTCACAAAACAATCAAAAGGCGACGTATTTCACATAACCGGCGATGCGCACTACATAGTGCTGGCCCTTCCTAAAAAAAAAACCATCCTTACCATACACGATTGTGTTTTTTTGGTAAATACTGCCGGGTTAAAAAGATGGTTGCTTAAAAAGCTTTTTCTTGATTGGCCACTAAAACAGGTGCAAATGGTAACCACCATTTCGCAAAAGTCGAAAGAAGAGATAGTAAAACTCTCCGGCTGCGATCCCAATAAAATAGTGGTTATTCCCAACCCTGTCGGCAACAATATCTACTATAAATCCAGGGTGTTCAATAGTAACAAACCGGTTATTTTATTTTTAGGAACAAAACCCAATAAAAACCTTGCACGAGCGCTGGAAGCACTGCAAGGGGTTGATTGTAGTCTGCACATTATTGGTATACTACCAGCCGAAATGGTAAACTTGCTTAATCAGTTTGCTATTTCATACCAGGCGTTTCAAAACTTAACCGAAGCCCAAATGGGCGAACAATTTGCCGCCTGCGATATGGTATTGTTTCCCAGCCTGTATGAAGGGTTTGGATTGCCGGTAATAGAGGGTAATAAGGCAGGTAGGCCGGTTATAACCAGTAATATTAGCCCTATGGCAGAAGTGGCTAGCGGAAGTGCATGCCTGGTCAATCCACATGATGTAGCCAGTATCAGGAACGGAGTACTAAAGGTAATTGAAAACGAAACCTATAGAAACGATCTGGTACAAAAGGGATTGGAGAATGTACGCCGATTTGATGCATCGGCCATTGGCAGTCAATACCTGCAATTATACCAGCAAATAGCTAAACAAGGATAGTCCCGTTTATTTGCCTACCTTAGTTCCTACGGTTGCTTTCTATTTAATCCAATATATAATTATTATAATTTAAATTGACTATGAAAGTATCCATTATTACACCAACGTACAACAGCGCAGCCACCATCAACGATACCTTACAATCGGTATTAAGCCAGTCGTACCCCCATATTGAACATATAATAGTTGATGGCGCTTCAACCGATAACACAATGCAATTAATACATTCACAAGGCCACCGGGGACCGCTTGTTTCCGAAAAAGATAAAGGCATATACCATGCTATGAACAAAGGTATTGCCATGGCCACCGGCGATGTAATCGGCATTTTAAATTCGGACGATTTTTATAGCCATACCCACGCCATTGAGCAAGTGGTGCATGCTTTTAAAAAACACAACCGCGAAAGTGTGTACAGCGATCTTTTATATGTTGATGCCGGGGATACAAGTAAAATACTCCGCACCTGGATATCGGGAAAATTTCAGCGTCGCAACTTTTTAAAAGGATGGATGCCGCCCCACCCCACGTTTTTTGTAAAAAGAAATGTATACGAAAAGCACGGTGCATTTAATCTTGGCCTTAAAAGCTCAGCCGACTACGAACTGCTGTTGCGCTTGCTATTTATGCACAAAATAAGTGTGGAGTACCTGCCGGGTGTATTGGTACACATGCGGGCCGGCGGACAAAGCAACCGTAGCCTGCGTAACCGCCTGGCTGCCCATCAGGAAGATTACAATGCATGGCGGCTTAATGGCTTATCGCCTAAATGGTATACACTAATGATGAAGCCTACCCGAAAAATTCAGCAGTTTATTCGCCGAAACCGGATGGCCGACCACTTTCCTACACAGGCAACTTCATTATAAAAAACTAGATGAATATCAGCAACCTCGTTCACAAATTTTAGAACCGGGCTTTATACCTGTTTTTATCAGTCGTTGCCCGCCCCGCCAGAATGATTTCGATGGGCTGGCAGTCGAACGGGCGTCCAACTCACGTACAGTTAATAATTTTATTGAGCCTTTTTAGTACAATTTTATATTAAGCATTAAGTGTACCAAAAAACGGCTATCATTAAAAAAATTAGATGACTATCCGCAGTCTCGTTCACAAATTTTAGAACCGGGCTTTATACTTGTTTTCATCAGTAGTTGCCCGCCCCGCCAGAGTGATTTCGATGGGCTGGCAGTTGAACGGGCGTCGCAGTCTTATACCGTTAATAATTTTATTGAGCCTTTTTAGTACGATTTTATATTAAGCATTGAGTGTACCAAAAAACGGATAATCATTAAAAAAATTAGATGAATATCCGCAGCGTCGTTCAGAAATTTTAGAACCGGGCTTTATATCTATTTCTATCAATAGTAGCCCGCCCCGCCAGAATGATTTTGATGGGCTGGCAGTCGAACGGCCGAAACAGTCTTAAACCGTTGGTAATTTTATTGTGCACTTTTTAGTACAATTTTATATTAAGCATTGAGTGTACCAAAAAACGGCTATCATTAAAAAAATTAGATGAATATCCGCAGTCTCGTTCACAAATTTTAGAACCGGGCTTTATACTTGTTTTCATCAGTAGTTGCCCGCCCCGCCAGAGTGATTTCGATGGGCTGGCAGTTGAACGGGCGTCGCAGTCTTATACAGTTAGTAATTTTATTGCGCCCTTTTACTACAATTTTATATTAAGCATTGAGTGTACCAAAAAACGGATAATCATTATAAAATTACTTATTCCTAAATTTTAAGCATATTGCTGCTCTATTAAATTTTAAATCACATACCGTTTTTCTTAATGCTATCTTAATATAGCGTAGGCTTAAACGGCTTTATCTTTCCAACCTGATGAAGAGGCCAGGAATTATTATTTTTCTGTTTATAGCAACAACCTGTTGTTGGCCTTTTGTATCCTCGTTTGGGCAATACTATTATTACAACAATAACTATTATGACAACGACCTTGTTTTTGAAATTGGTGGTGGAATAGGCGCAATTAATTCCATAACCGATATTGGCGGGCAGCAAAAGCTTGCCAAAAAACGTTATTTTAACGAAATCAATATACAAACCTTCAACCTCTCTCAAAACTTTTACCTGGCAGCGGTATATAAAAACGTGGTAGCTGCCCGGCTTGAACTAACCATTGGTACAGTTCGCGGTTACGATAGTTTGTTGGTAAGGGGTACTCCCCGGTTTGACAGGAACCTTAGTTTTAAAAGCCCCATTACCGAATTGGCATTATTGGTAGAATTTCATCCCCTCATGTTAAAATATTATGAGGAGGGAACGCCAACGTTTTCGCCTTATGTGGTGGCCGGCGTTGGTTGGTTTAATTTTAACCCACAGGGAAATTTAAACGGCAGGTGGATTAATCTGCAACCACTTAGTTTGGAAGGGCAGGGGTTTACAGAATTTCCTGATCGCAAGCCCTACAAGCTGTCCCAGCCAAACTTAAGTATTGGTGCAGGCATTAAGTATGAGGCAACCGATAACATCAGCTTCAGGCTTGAATGGGTACACCGCTATTTGTTTACCGATTACCTTGACGATGTTAGCCTTACCTATATTAATCCTGCTTTGTTCGATAAATATTTTTCGCCGGCAGAAGCTGCCCTGGCAAAACAATTGTATTTAAGAGGAAAAAGAAATAACCGGAACCGTGGCGAGCGGAAAAATACCGATACCTATTTTTCCATAAACTTTAAAGTAGGCTTTACTTTTGGCAGAAGCAGAAGGTAGGTGAGTAGCTAATAGCCGGAAGAGAAGCGTTGGGAGTTTGGAGTCTGTAGTAGGGAGAGAGCAGCCATTAGCCGGAAGAGAAGAGTTAAGAGTCGGGAATTAGTAATTGGGAGCGCTGCCGTCAGCTAACAGCCGGAAGAAAAGAGTTGGGAGTTCGGACTCCGTAGTCGGTAGAGCGCAGCCAACAGCCGGGAGCCATGAGCCAACAGCCAGAAGACGAAGAGCCGGGAGCCGGGAGAGTTGTTAATAGCATGAGCCGGTAGCCATTATCCAGCAGTCAGAAAAGGAAAGTTAGGAATTTACAGTCGGGAGCCGGGAGGGAGCAGGCATTAGCTGGGAGCCATTATCCAACTGCCGGAAGACGATAATCGGGAATTAGTAGTCCGGAGACAGGATGGAGCAGCCAATAGCAAATAGCCAACAGTCAGCAGCCAACAGCCGGGATTTAGCAGCCAGCAGAAATCCGCCGACGGCCAACTGTCAGCAGCCAACAGCAAGAAGCCATTGGCCAACCGTCAGCATTTCTTGCCCTCTTAGCAAATACTTTTGTTGAGATAAGCAGCCACTATTAATATATTTGATTTTTTTTTGTTCAACCAACTTCATTTAACGGATAGATTTTTACATTACATTTTACTTAAGGCATAAAGGAAGGTAATTTCTTTTATGCCTTTTTTTATGGCCGACCGATCTACAGTTTATCTATATTGCGCCCTCAAAACTGTGAGTGAGAGGGGCGAAGCCATGTAAATAACAAAAGTTTTGGATTACAAAAATTATAGTCATTTTTATTTTCTCTTACCAGCCACGTAGTATTAATTCGGGCGATACTTATAAAGTTCATTTTTAGTATATCATAAAATCATGAGATCATTTTATCATTTTATATTATTTCTGCTGGTAATAATTGCATCAATACAGGTTG
Organism: Chitinophagales bacterium; assembly: GCA_038247635.1. Taxonomy (GTDB): domain Bacteria; phylum Bacteroidota; class Bacteroidia; order Chitinophagales; family Chitinophagaceae; genus Segetibacter. The sequence continues at coordinate 39,530 of JBBRUR010000012.1, read as the reverse complement.
TTGAAGCCCAGTTTAAAATGCGCATTACCGATTTTTCTAAAATTAGTATTGATGCTTTGTCTGATGAAGAAATATTGAAATTGCGCGACCAGTTGTTATCATCGGGCCTTACCGAAGTACAGGCCGAGCAATTGGCCATTCAACGTGGCATGCCCGGTTCCGAAATTATAAAGCTAAGAGCCCGTATTGGCGAAATACAAAACGCCACAAAATCATCGCCGGTTGCAAAATTAACATCGCTGCGCAATACAGATTCTGGTGTAACAAGGAGAGACGGTGCTGACTCTTCTTATATTACAAATATTTTGCAACAAAAACGTTATGTTTTTGGGAGCGAGCTGTTTGCCAATACTTCCATGACCTTTGAGCCAAATTTGCGTATCGCTACCCCTCAAAGCTATGTGCTGGGTGCCGACGATGAGTTGTTGATTGATGTGTTTGGTTACCAGGAGGTTAATTACCGCCTAACCGTTAGCCCCGAGGGCAGTATTACTATTCCTTACGTAGGGGTAATACCTGTGGCAGGCAACAGTATTGAGCAGGTAACAGGGCGCATAAAGCAACGCATGATCCGTAATGGGTACAACAGCCTTGCCAGTGGCCAATCAAAACTGGAAGTAAATATTGGTAAAATAAAAAGTATTAAAGTAACTATTGTTGGGCAGGCCAAACGACCAGGCACTTACACTGTTTCGTCGCTTTCTAATATTTTCAACGCTTTATATGCTGCCGGCGGTATTAACGAAAATGGTTCGTTTAGAACTATTGAGCTCATCAGAAACAATAAGGTGATTAAAAAACTGGATGCCTACGACTTTTTATTAAAGGGAGATCTTACCAACAATGTGGGATTGATGGACCAGGATGTGATCCGCATTCCGGTAGCCCAGTTACAGGTGGAGGTAATGGGCGAAGTAAAAAGGCCGGCCATTTTTGAAATAGTGGATGGAGAAAACATGAATAATGTTATTCGCTTTGCAGGTGGATTTACCAACCAGGCATATACCGCATCCATTAAGGTAGAACAGCTAAATGACAGGGAACGCCAATTGAAAGATGTAGCTAAATCAGCATTTGATAGCTACCAGCCAGAACGGGGCGACAAAGTGTTGGTAGAAAAGATACTGGAGACATTTTCGAACAGGGTAACCATCAGTGGAGCTGTAATGCGCCCCGGCGATTTTGAATTATCGCAGGGTTTAACCCTGAGCCAGTTAATTAAGCGTGCCGACGGCCTGCGCGAAGATGCCTTTACCAACCGTGCGTTATTGTTAAGGCAGAAAGCCGACCTTACCCGTGAGATTATTCCATTTGATGTAAATGAGATAAGGCAAAATAAGGCTTACGATATTGTTTTGCAAAAAGAAGATGAGGTAACGATCGCTTCTATATTTGACTATCGCGACAACTACACCGTAGTAATAGAAGGTGAAGTTAGAAAACCCGGCGTGTATACTTACTTTGACAATATGACTCTGAAAGATCTGTTGTTTCAATCGGGTGGACTGTCCGATGCGGCGTCGGCCAAGCAAATTGAAATAGCCCGCAGGATCAATAACGACACGCTTACTTCTACAGCCAATATTGCCCAGGTATTAGATGTGCAATCCGAAAAAGACCTTATAATTAGAGGGGCAGAAATAAAATTATCGCCCTGGGATATTGTGTTGATCCGTACCAAATTAGGCTACAAGCCACAAACAGCCGTTCGGCTGGATGGTGAAGTGTTGTACCCCGGCAATTATGTATTGGCTACCCGGCAAGATCGTATCAGCGACCTTGTGCGCCGCGCCGGCGGCCTTACCCCTGAGGCCTTTTACGAAGGCGCGTACCTAAGTAGGGTCAACATTTCAGGTATTGCCAAAGAAGCCAACATTTCCCGCATTAAAAAAATTCAGAGAGATATAAAAGACACCTCAGGCACACTATTGGAAGATGTGACTAAGCCTACCGTCAAAGTGGGCCTCGATCTGCGCAAGATACTCGACAACCCCGGTAGCCCCGAAGATATTGTTTTAAGAGAAGGTGATGCGCTAACGGTAAGCAAAAAAACAAACGAGGTCATGGTAAATGGCGAAGTCATGTTTCCTACCCAGGTGGTTTTTAAAGAGGGTGCCGACCTGGATTATTACATTGGTAAAGCAGGGGGCTTTACCGACAATGCCCGAAAAAAGCGCACGTTTGTGTTATATGCAAATGGAAGTGCGGGTAAAACCAAAAAGTTCTTATTCGTTAAAAACTATCCGGAAGTACGGCCGGGTGCAGAAATTTTGGTTCCGAAAGCAGCTGACCGGGTAAGCCGCCGGTTATCCACCGCAGAAGTATTGGGGCTCACAACCGGCTTTGCTACGCTATTAACCTTGGCTGTTACTTTAATCAGTATCAAATGATTTTTGAGAATAAAATAAATTGGAAATTTGACGTTTTTAGTTTTTAGTTTTTCAGCATAATTTTTCCTGGCTTCACTGGTCTGAGACTTACTTTTAGGGCACACTATACATTATTAATACATGTCTGGGATTTCCCGAACACTCAAATCTTCTGCCTTGGTAGAAGAATATTATATTCGGGAACCTGATTTTTTAAAAAAGATCTTTTTTGTTTAAACCAATATTTCGTCAAACTTTCATTGTATGTTTATTTAAAAATTAAAAAATTGCATTCTAACTCATTTTGAAAAGCAGGCTTAATGGTGCTTACTTTGCTTATAGTATTTCGCAGGGAGTAAATCTTTTAGCTCCTCTTTTAATTGTTCCGCACCTTATTAAGGTTCTTGGACTTGAATTAATAGGCGTCATTCTTCTTTGCCAAACAATTATAATTTATCTTACTGTTATTGTAGATTATCATTTTAATCTGATTACAGTAAAGGAACTTTCCTTAAATCGTGATAAACCTTCGGTAATCAATTCAATTTTTATTGATGCATTATATACCCGTATAGTTTTATTTACAGCGTGCGTAATTATATTTTTGATTACCATTTATTCGTATCCATTATTAAAAGCACACCTTATGATTGCGATACTTAGCTTTCCTATTTTATTAGGACAGGTATTAATAAATAATTGGTTCTTTCAGGGTATGGAGGATCTTATTCGTCTTTCGTTGCTTAATATACTTTCCAAAGCCTGTTACATCATTTCTGTTTATTTTTTTGTCAACAGTAGTTCAGATGCTATTTGGCCCAATTTTTTATTAGGAATAGTTAATATCGCAGCCGGTATTTTCGCCATTGTTTATTTAAGTAAAAAATTTACAATTCAATATAGTTTTCCTGCTTTTACTAAAATAGTGGTTCAGTTAAAAGAAGGCTTTACGATTCTGTTATCTAACACCGCTATTATCATATACGCAAATTCTGCTATTTTTATTTTAGGCTTTTTTGTACTGCCCTCAATCTTAGGCGAATATGGAGTTACGGATAAAATTATATCAATCGGCCGGGCTTTTTTATCTATTTATTTTACCGTAAGTTTTCCAAGGTTAAGCAGGTTGTTTGCAATTAATAAAAAAGCTTTTTTAAATTTTTATAAGAGGTATTTTTTGGTTTTTACCGTTTTCATTTTTATTTTTTGCATGTCGGTTTTTTTTATGAGCGAATTCATAATTAGCTATTTTACGCAGGGAAATAGTACTTCATCACTAGTGAAGCTGCTTCGTACTTCGTCAATTATCCCAATTATAACCTGCTTAAATATACCTGCTTATCAAACATTAATATTAAGCAATCAAAAAAAAATTTATACCAGTGTATTAATTTCGGCGTCTGTATTTTCCTTGGTAATGCTCTTTTTTCTTGTACCAAAATACCAGGCCTTTGGGGCGGTTTACGCTATTATTATTACCGAAATATACGTTACGATTACTTTATGGCTATTTGCAATAAAAAAACTAAAATTGATTGAAGATGAAGCATTTGTATGAAAGTAAGGAAGTAAAGTATTTTTCAACTATAAGGAAAGATTTAATCAAGTTACTCCCAACAAACCCCCGTCAAAAAATACTGGAAGTAGGTGCAGCAAAGGGAGACTCACTTGTATATATTAAAGACAATAAATTGGCGGAAGAAGTTATAGGTATTGACTTGTTTAAAATGCCTGATACGAATCAAACGAATCCGGCTATTGATGCATTTTATATTGCTGATATTGAGAAGGACGATTTAGGATACTTACAATTAAATTATTTTGATGTAATTATTTGCGGCGATGTACTAGAACATCTGTTAGACCCATGGGCTACCGTGGAACGACTAAGTCATTTTTTAACAACGGGTGGAATTTTCATAGCAAGTATTCCTAACATACGAAATATTAGAGCATTAAAAAAAATCTTTTTGAGTGGTAGTTTCGAATATACTTCGTCAGGTTTATTTGACAAAACGCATTTCAGATTTTTTTGTAAAAAGAATGCAAGCGCTCTGTTAAGCACGCATAATTTAAAAGTAGAAGGTTGTATATCAAACTTAGTAAACAATAAAGCATTCAGTCCGGCTAGATTGGTTAATTTTCTTACATTCCGACTTTTTGAGGAATTTCTCTCGTTACAATATTTAGTAGTATCCAAAAAAATTTAAATTGTTTGTATGTCAGAGAGAAATGAAATATTGGTTTCGGAATTGATAATATCAATGATGAACGTAGTTAAATACCTTTTAACCAAATGGATGGTCATTTTTCTTTTTGTTATTTTAGGGGGCGTTTTGGGAGTAACGGCTGCATGGATAAAAAAACCGACATATATTGCTAACATTGCTTTTTTTACTGATGTTGACAGCAAATCTGCTCTGGGCGCTTATGCGGGAGTAGCTGCACAATTTGGGTTTGATTTAGGTGGAAGTGGCGGAACCGCATTTGAAGGAGAAAACTTGATTGAAATTTTGCGGAGTAAAACCTTAGTCAATAAAACGTTGCTGTCGCCTGTTGATAGCGACAGCGACACATTGATGATTGACAAATATTTATTCGATAATGAAATAAGTAAAGATTGGAAGACAAGCAAAAAATATAGATCTATTAAATTTTTCCAGTTCCCCGCTGAACCTGTGCGCGTACGCGATAGTATTCTTGACAAAATAGGTGAAGGGATAGTATTAAATGAATTGGATATACAAAAGCGGGATAAGAAACTTGATATAATTGACGTGACAATTACGACTGGCAATGAATTGTTCGCTAAGCGATTTGTTGAGATTTTAACTGCTAATGCCATTAAATTCTACACCGATTATAAGGTAAAAAAGTCAAGTCAAAACGTCTCCTTATTACAACAGCAGACCGATTCTATTAAGGCAGTACTTTTTGGTAATATTAGTACCGTTGCAGAAATGTCCGATGTAAACTTGAATCCTTTACGGCAGGTTGTTAAAACTGGTGTTCAGCGCAAACAGGTTGATTTGCAGGCAAATAGTGTCATTTATGCTGAGTTGGTTAAAAATCTTGAATTGTCAAAGCTGTCTTTGAGAAGAGAAACACCTCTTATCCAAATTATTGATCAACCAACCATTCCATTAAAAAAAATAAAACCGGGTCGAATATTAACAGGATTGATATGTGCTTTTGTAGCGGGTTTTTTTGCTATAATTTATCTACTCACTAAACTTTGGCTAATCAAAAATAATGTTATAGCTCTAAAAGCTGACATTGAAAAAAAAGCTGCCGATTATATCTAACGGCAATGTTTAGATAGTTTTTCTAAAATTTAATGGACAATTCTAAATTTCTGATTGTTGTTGTAATTTATGAATGTGTTATAGAGGAGTCTATCACGTTTAAAAAATTACTAGCTATTCGCGAAAAAGTATGCTCATTTCCTGAAATACTAATTTATGATAATAGCCACAATTCACAATTTTCTGTGAAATATTTGCAATCCGTTGCTTTTTATAAACATAATCAGGCTAATGGGGGGGTTGCCGGGGCGTACAACTATGCTCTTTCCCTGGGCAAAATTGAACGAAAAGAATGGTTAATCCTATTTGACCAGGATACAGATCTTTCTTTAGATTTCTTTGAGCGGTTGGAACGTTCTTTACTTCTCTATCCACAGCAAGAACTTTTTTGCCCAATTGTACTATCCGCTGGCAAAATTGTTTCTCCAACATATTACCTGTTGGAAAAGGCTATTAAACCCAAAAGGCTTAATACTGGTTTAGTTAATAGTTTATATTATACAGTTATAAACAGCGGGTTGACAATTAAGTTGGGGCTAATGGAGTCTTTGGGGGGTTATGACGATGATTTGCCCTTAGATTTGAGTGACCATAATTTTTTTAGAAAGTACAAAAAAGAAAATAAGAAGTTTGTCCTTACTGAAGTAGTCAATTTGCACGATTTATCTTCTGAATCGGATACATCGTTTGAAAAAGTATATGGACGATTTAAAAAATACTACAGCTCTTCCCTAATTTATTCTCATAAAATTCATAATCCTTTTCCGCTCTTTTGGTTATGCTTACGCGCCATAAAGCTAACATTTAAATTTAATACATTTGAGTTCGTTAAGTTTTTATTCGTCAAAAAATAAGCGGACATTATTAAGGGTGTTTTTCTTGTTTCTTGTTTTTGAAGTTTGCATAGGTGGGTCAGGCCGTGTATTAGAGATTGGTGGTGGCTTAACCATTAGGAAAATAAATTTTACCGCAGCCCTACTTATGTCTTTCGTTATTATTTTTTACCTGAAAAAGATAAGAAAAGAGTATGCTTATATTATTATAGTTTTTTTTATTACACTTATTGTAAGTACAATACTGGGTATTATAAGCTACGGCAACGATGAAAGAATTGTTGAAAATATTCTTATCCAGTCTTTTTTACTGTTACTTCCCTTTTACAGCCTTTTTATAAACGATGAAAAAGACATTGACGCGGTAGTCGGAATTGTAAAGTTTTCATCCATTTTTATGTCCGTGCTATATTTAATTGTGCTGGCTCTAATTATCAATGGTACAGTTGAATTTTCCACTTTGTACGATATGACTGAGGAGTCAAGTGATTTTTTTGCCAGAGGAGAAAGCGGCTTTTGGTACAAGGGTTTTCTTTACCTATGTGTAGGGTTGTTTTTTTTTGATATTGAGAATGATTTCTTTACAAAAAGATTAAAGCAATTATTAATTGTGGTGGCAGTTTATTTCACATTTTCGAGGGGATTTGTGGTCGCACTTTTTTTAACATTAATCATACACCAGTTTTTTTTTAGAAACCCTGTTAAAAGTATTTTACTATTAGTGTTGGCTTTTTCTGTAATTTCAACATTCGGTAAATATTATGAGGACACTTCATTTGACCGTTACGAATCAGATTTGATACGAAAAGTTCAATTGATTGAGGTGGGGTCGGCAATAACGCCTTTGTCAGCTGTTGTTGGACATGGTTTCGGTAAAGGGGTGTCAATAAGAGAGAATCACATGGAAATAAATTATCTTGAAATATTTCATAAACAAGGAATTTTTGGATTATTTTTTTGGTTTTCATTTCTAATATACGTGGCAGTTTTATATATCAATTGTAAAAATTGTGGGTATGAAAAAAAAGCACGTCCCTTTTTCCAAGCTACTTTGTTTATTTACTTACAGTCTGCTACAAATCCTTATTTGACTAATTCAATAGGACTTAATATGATTATTCTGTCTGTTGTGTGTCTTAATGTTTACCTGGATAAAGGTCTTCGTGAATTTAATTCTCATGAACTTAAAGGGATAGAAGTTACTCAGCTTTAAAACTCATCGTTTATTGATATATAATGCAGGAAAAGATATCAACAATTATAGCCACATACAACGGGGAGGCATTTTTGAAAACACAGATAGATTCTATTTTAAGTCAATTACCGGGGGATAGTGAAATAATTATTTCTGATGATGGTTCCACCGATAGAACTATTGAAATCATACATCAATATGACGACGCCCGCTTCAAACTTTTTATAAACAACGATACAAGAGGTGCAATAAACAATTTCGAAAATGCCTTGAAGCATGTTACTGGTGATATTATTTTTTTGAGCGATCAGGATGATATTTGGAAGCCTGACAAAGTAAAAGTGTGTTTGGAATATCTTCGTCAATATGATATTGTTGTGTCAGATTGTGATATTATAGATGAAAACGATAATATTGTTTTGCAGTCTTATTTTGCACGAAGAAAATCGAGAAATGGATTGGTTAAAAACTTGTGGGCAAATACTTACCTGGGTTGTTGTATCGCCTTCAATAAAAAAGTTTTAAATATTTCAATGCCATTTCCTAAAGATATTCCTATGCACGATATTTGGCTGGGGTTTGTTGGAGAATTGTTTTTTAAAACCTGTTTTATAAACAAACCACTGGTATCTTACAGAATGCACCGCCAAAATCTTTCTCCTACTACTGTCGGGATCTCTCCCCATAGTATTTTTTCAAAATTTACTTTTCGGTGGAACACTTTTAAGTATTTTCCTTTATTATTTTATAGAAAATGGATAAAGTAAGTATTAGTATAATTACTGTTTGCTTTAATAGTGCCTGTACAATCGAACAGACCATTCAAAGTGTACTTCAGCAGTCATACAGTAACATCGAGTATATAGTAATTGATGGAAAGTCAACAGATGGTACGATTGAAATTGCAAACAAATACCTATCACGGTTGGCTGCATTTGTCTCCGAACCCGATTTGGGTATTTACGATGCCATGAATAAAGGAATAAAGTATGCAACAGGTGATATCGTTGGTATATTAAATTCGGATGATGTTTTTTTTGACAGAGATGTTTTAACAAAGGTTGCCAGCGCATTTGCTATTCAAAATACTGATGTAGTGTATGGTAATATTGTTATATCGAATCAAGCAAATATGAACAATCACATAAGGAAATGGATTGCAGGTAAACGGAAATCGTTCACCTGGGGGTGGCACCCGCCACATCCAGGGGTGTTTGTAAAAAAAACTATTTATGATGTATACGGAAAGTATAATATTAACTACAAAGTATCAGCAGATTTTGATCTTTTGCTTCGGCTTTTTGAAGTTAATAAAGTTTCATTCTACTACCTTAATGAGTTTATAGTGAACATGCGAATGGGAGGAGAGAGCACAGGCTCTATTAAAAAAATTCTATCCGGGAACATTAACATTAGAAAATCTTTCAAGGCAAATAGAGTGCCTTATCTATGGGTATATCCATATCTGCGATTTTTAAAGAAGTTACTACAGTTCATTTAAAGTCTTCCGTAAACAAAAAGTTTCAATTGTAAAGGCTAAAACTATTTTTCGGCTCAGTTGCACATTTTTAATTATGCTCCAAAAGCGCTTATTCATTTTCCTGCTATATTTAGTCAGTTATCCATCTCTGGCCCAAATAAAAACAATATATGTGGCAACAAATGGAAATGATGTATATATAGGGGATCTTACTCACCCTTTCAAGACAATCAATAAAGCCAGAATATTTGCAAGAAATTTTTCTCCTTCAGGAAATGTGGATATTGTTGTAAAAGGTGGCACTTATTTTCTTGATCAGACCTTAATGTTGAGCGCTGTTGATGGTGGCAAGAATGGGTTTAAGGTGAAATACCAGACATATAAAAATCAAAAAGTTGTTGTAAGTGGCGGACGGAAAATTAGCTCGGATTGGGTACCGGATAAAAATGGCATTTGGCAGGTTAATTTGAGTTCAATTAATATTAATAATGTACTGTTTAGGCAGTTATGGGTAGATGGGATAAAAGCACAAAGGTCTCATTCGAAAATAGAAATCACCTACGAGCCAATTGATTACACCACACCTATAAAATTTAATCAGAATACCGAAAATGGTAAACTTATTTCAAATGCAACTAATAAATCAGATATTGAAATTTGGACTCACTGGCAATGGATGGCTAATATAGTTAAAGTAAAAAGCATAACCGGCGATCAAATAGAGTACAAAGCAGAAACACCGTATTTTGTCGGCTTCCTAAGATCATCATCAAAGCCCCAGGCAATATTTGATCTGCAAAATGCTTACGAATTCATAAATGAACCGGGAGAATGGTACTACAACTATAGAAATAAGACATTGTTTTATTATCCCTTAGCGGGTAAAAACCCCAATACTTCCGAAATTATTTTTCCGGTTTTAGAAAAATTAATTGCGGCAACAAACGTTTCGAATGTTGAGTTTAATGGGTTAACATTTTCTCATGCAAGCTGGCTTTATCCTAACGATTATGGCTATATTGCCGGCCAGGGTAGTATATATGTTCAATACGTAACAAATCTTGGGAATATAAAACACACAATGGCGTCTGCCAATATTGAGTTTAATGGATGCTCAAACTTAGTTATTAAAAACAATACATTTTCCCACTTGGGAGCAGAAGCTGTTTGTTTTCAAAATGCAATTGTTAACAACATAGATTTACCCAGCTTTAATAACATAATAGACAATAACAATTTTACTGATGTTGCCGGAACAGCTATTAGAATTGGTCACGCCTTCGATCATGCATTTACATCACCTTGTCATGATAATATTATAGCTTATAATGTTATATCAAATGCTGCAAATGAATATCGATCCCATTGTGGTATATGGTTAGGCTTTGTAAATAAAAATACAGTTATCAATAATACCCTAAGTGATTTGCCCTATACCGGCATCTCTACCGGTTATCCAAACGGTGAAGGTAGGGCAATAAGGCTCGGTTTAAACATAATTGATAATAACAACATTTCCAATGTTGTAAACAAACTAAGAGATGGAGGAGGTATTTATAATCACGGCGCAAATAATAGCGGACGGTCTTATATAACAAATAACAAGATCTACAACATTCCACAACTTCCTCCAAATACGGGAAACGATAATGGAGGCATATATCTTGACGAAGGAAGCAGTAATTTTTTTGTCGAAAAAAATCAAGTGGACTTAAAAAGAGACCAAATTTTCTGCAATCCGCCACAAATTTGTTCAACTAATAATAATATCATTGGAAAAAATGACTGATCGGGCGGTAAATGATCTAAAAAACCAAAAATTCAACAGGTGTTTATATTCGGTATAAAAAGACCATCTGTTAGGATAGTTTTCAGCAACACGTTGATATTATCTACTATCGTAATTATGTAAAGATTAATATCTGCTTGGAGTTTTAACCATACGTGAGTGTCAAGGTTACCCTTCATAAAAAGCTTCCTTTGTCAAAAGCGCCAAGTCGTGTTTCAATTTAGTAGGTTAGCAAGTGAATTTGGGGCTCACTGCTTTTTATTTAAAACTTCCAGATATTTATTATTAGCAGTGTTCTGTAGCGTTAGCCTGGTTTAATAAATATTGCATCTAATTCTCTATGACAACATAAAAAATAGTATCATTTTAGTGTAGGTTAATGACAGCGTTGCCGACAGTAAGTAAGTATCCATAGTAAAAAAAACTAATTATGAGTTTTTTTTCCATTTTTGAAATAAGAAAACCCTCTGTTATAGCAGTAATGGTAGCAAACAAGTTATTCAGGGCCAGGCTTAAAAATTTTGATAATCTATCCAATTTATTTAAGAACAAGACGGGAATAGAAATAGGCGGGCCAAACCCGTATTTTACAAACAAAGGATACATGCCAATATATGCTTTAGTCAAAAACATAGATGGATGCAACTTTAGCACCCAAACTATTTGGGAAGGTGAGATAAGTGAAGGATAAACCTATTTATATTCTCCCAATGAGTATGGTCGTTAGTTTATTTGTGAAGTTGCAGAAGTTGCTGATGTCACTGCTATTCCCAAAAAAAGTTTTGACTTTCTATTGCCGTGTAATAACCTCGGGCACATCGCTAATCCTCTAATGGCGATTAATAATTGGAATGTGCCCTTAAAGCAAAATGGAACAATGGTGCTTATACTTCCCCAAAAAAATTTAAATTTCGATTATAGGAGCTCGGTTGCAACATTAGATTATTTATTAAGCGATTATAAAAATAATATTACCGAACATGATCTCACACACTTTGATGAAATAATTCAGCGACACGATTTAAAGTTGGATTCTCCGGCAGGCTTCTTAAAAGATTTAAAAAAGCGGTCGCTGTATAATTATTCAAACCGGTGCATCCATCGTCATGTGTACAATCTGCAGTTGTTAGATCAAATCTGCTCCTATCTTAAGCCCAAAATTATTGTCAAGACAAGCCCTTTCACAGATCATATAATTATTGCAAAAAAGTTGGAGTATAAATTTGAATATATGTGTCGTAATAAAAAGCTAATTTATGCCCGCAGCTTAAGAGCTGCGGGTTGTTACACCAGTTGAAATGGACATGCAAAAATTCAAATATTTGAACATCCGAAAAATAAGATGTTGATTTTCAATTACTTAAATCTGTGTCTACTAGTATAAAAGCCTCGCCCATGCTTGATTGCTAAGTTTAAAAAAAGAATTAAAACACTTAAATCAATTAGTAGAAGGTTTTAAATTTTTGTGCAGACAGGTTTTATGTGTGCAAAACTTAAATTACGGTTTTAAGTTAGCGGAGGGAACACAAAATGAATAATAAAGTAAATTTTATCTTAGAAAAATAAAATCCAAATAAAAAATAATTTTAAATCTATCTTCTAAGAATTTACGTAATAATTAACTTACGTGTGGTCTATTGTTTGGTCTCAAGGTAATAAACATCGAACAATAATTTCGTATTTATGACCTTCTTCACTATATTGCTCAACTTTATTATAAACTGTCAGGATATGAATATTTGTGTCATCGGTGGATCGGGATTTATTGGTGGATATTTGATAGAAATTCTTAAAAATCATCATAGCGTCCTCAACATTGATAAGGTTAAAAGTTTACGTCATTCAGATGTTTCTTTTAAGCAATGTGATATTCGGGATTACAATAAATTAAGACAAGATATCCCTTCCATTACTGATTTTGTTGTGTTGCTGGCCGCAGAACACAGGGATGATATTTCACCAATTTCTCTTTATTATGACGTAAATGTGGAAGGAACACATAATGTTCTAAAAATAATGACCGAAAAACATATTGAGAATATTCTTTTTACGAGTTCAGTTTCTGTCTATGGGTTGAATAAGAATAATCCTGATGAGTTATCAGATACGGATCCGTTTAATCATTATGGTAAGAGTAAATTTGAAGCAGAAAAGCTTTTAAGAAGGTGGTTTGATAATGATCAGAATGGAAAATCGTTAATCATAGTTCGCCCTACTGTTGCTTTTGGTCCTGGTAACCGAGGGAATGTTTACAATTTGCTGAGGCAGATAGTGTCTCGTAAATTTATAATGATAGGGGACGGTCGTAACAGAAAATCAATGGCCTATGTACAAAATGTGGCTGGTTTTATCAATCATTGTATAGTTAAAGGTTATAAGAAATATCATTTGTTTAATTATATAGATAAACCAGATCTTACTACCAGGGAGCTTATTAGTAATGTAGAAATGGAAATTGGAGAGAAAATAATTCCAATTAAAATTCCTTATGTTATTGGATATTTTGCAGCAAAAAGTTTGGATTTAATATTTGGAATATTAAAAAAGAAGAACCCGATAAGTGCGGTAAGGGTTAAAAAATTTTGTGCAACTACTCAATTCGACTCAGCCACAATAAATGATACTGGATTTGTGCCTCAATTTACTTTAGAGAATGGTTTACAGATAACAATAAAAAGTATACTAATGGAAAGTGCCATACAAAAGACTTACAAAAATGAAGATTTGTTGAAAGAGACTTCTTTGGTTAAATGATCTTCTTGTCAAAATTTATCATTCTAATGAATTATTTAAAAAATTTTACTTAGTTACCTTATATCAATTTTGTTCATAAAAGGAGGTCTTTAGATTTAAATTTGTTTTACACAGTCGCATTGTTATTATAGATTTAGGCGAAGAAGGTACATTACATTGCTATTCACATTTGACGTTTGATTTAAGTTTTGTAATGGGGAAATTGCCGTATCCCTAAAATGATCAAAGTGAAACCCCGCCTTCTCATCATCCTCAACCGCTTCGTTATAGGTGGCCAGTCAGTTGACACTATTCCCCTCGCCTGGTACCTGCAACAACATTTTGAGGTGCGAATATTATATGGTCAAAAAGAGGCCGACGAGTTAGAGCCCGACTTTCTCCTTCAACAGTACCCCAATCTTTCTCTCACTAAAGTCTCCTCCCTTCGCCGTAGCGTTAACCCGTTGGTAGATGTAGTTGGGTTTCTTAAAATACTCGCCTTTGTTTGGCAGTTTAAACCTCAAATTGTACACACCCACGGGGCAAAATCGGGGGTTTTTGGCCGCATTGCCGCTTACATTTTACGCACACCAGTAATTATACACACCTTTCACGGTCATCTATTCCATTCGTACTTTAATAATACCCTATCCTCGCTTATTAAATTTGCCGAGCGTTCGCTGGCAAAAATTACTGATGGATTTATTGTACTTAGCACCTCGCAACTAACCGACCTGGTACAGGTTTTTAAAATTCTTCCACTCAATAAATGCCGCATCATTCCCCTTGGTTTTGATTTACAATTAATTGAAAATACGCCAGATCTAAGATCGGCATTCAGACAAACCTATGGGTTGAAAAATACTGACGTTGCCATTGGCATAGTCGGCAGGATTGTACCTATAAAAAATCACGCCTTTTTTGTAGAAGTCATTAAAGCCATCCTTACTAAAAACAACAGTAGCAATGCAGCCTTTTTTATTGTGGGCGATGGCGAGCTTAAGCAAAAAGTTCAGCAGCAGTTGCAAGCCGAAGGCATCGCCTTTAGCTCCACTGCCATTTCACAAAATGTACGGGTGGTGTTTACTTCGTGGCTTAAAGATATTCCCGAAGTAATGAGCGGCCTTGATATAATAGCGCTCACTTCCAACAACGAGGGAACACCCCTGTCAGCTATCGAAGCCCAGGCGTTTCAAAAACCTGTCATATCCACCAACGTAGGCGGCGTAGCCGATACCATGCTGGCTGGTATCTCAGGGTTTTTAATACCCAACGGCGATTTGGACGGCTACATTCAACAATTGCAACTATTAATTAATAATTCCAATCTTCGACAAAATATGGGAAAGGCCGCCAAGGCATTTATTGAGGAAAAGTTTTCAAAACAAAAAGAGGTGCAATGGACTAAGGATTTTTATATTTCTTTGCTTTAAGACTGCAAAAAGGATTAAGTTGGCCGCTTAGTTTTATTTGCATCCGATAGTAGGGTTTTAGATACGGCCACTTTGCAATATAAAATTATATGACCGGCAACAAACGAAAAGCCGTAGAAGTTTCGTTTACGCCGTACTGGTTCAATTTAATATTCTTTAAAACGGTATAGGTATTAATGAAAGTATTGGTTACCGGCACCGCCGGATTTATTGGGTTTCACATGGCCAACCACTTAACCGCCAGGGGCGATACCGTGGTTGGGTTGGATAGTTTAAACAAATACTACGACGTTAGCCTTAAATATGGTAGGCTGCTAACGGCCGGTATTAAACAAGCCGATGTTGCTTATAACCAACTTACACAAAGCTCGCTTTACCCCAATTACACCTTCATTCAGCTAAAGCTTGATGATAAACCCAGCCTCGAAAAATTATTTACCGATCATCAATTTGATGCAGTAGTAAACCTTGCCGCCCAGGCCGGCGTTCGCTATAGCATTACTAACCCCGATGTATATATCCAAAGCAACATTGTAGGGTTTACCAATTTGTTGGAGTGCTGCCGCCATCACAACATTAAGCACCTCGTTTACGCTAGTAGTTCCAGCGTGTATGGGTTAAACCAGCAGGTGCCGTTTTCTACAGCGCAAAATGTTGATCATCCTATATCGTTGTATGCCGCCAGTAAAAAAAGCAACGAGCTGATGGCCCACGTGTACAGCCATCTTTTTAACCTGCCTACCACCGGGTTGCGCTTTTTTACAGTATATGGCCCATGGGGCCGGCCCGATATGGCGTTGTTCATTTTTACCAAAAGCATTATAGAAGGCACGCCCATACCAGTGTTTAACGAGGGCAATATGGTACGCGATTTTACGTTTGTTGATGATATTGTGGAAGGGGTTAAAAGGGTGTTGAACAATCCACCGGCGGCTAACCCTGGCTGGGATGCGATATATCCCAACGCTTCTTCATCGGCCGCTCCGTATAAAATCTATAATATTGGCAATAATGTGCCGGTCAGGTTGCTCGATTTTATTTACGCCCTCGAAAACGAATTGGGCAAAAAAGCCATCATGGATATGAAGCCCTTACAACCCGGCGATCTGCTCGCCACCTCTGCCGATGTAAGCGAATTAATAGCCGATATGGATTATAAACCCAATACATCTATTAAAAAAGGCATAAAAGCATTTATTTCGTGGTACAAAAACTACTATAACATACAATGAAAAATATTCTCATCACCGGCGGTGCCGGCTTTATAGGCTCGCATGTAGTAAGGTTGTTTGTAACCCGCTACCCCAATTATAAAATTGTAAACCTCGATGCACTTACCTACGCCGGTAACCTCGAAAACCTCGCCGACATCGATTTTATGTCCAACTACTTTTTTGAGAAAGTAAACATATTAGATGCCGCCGGGCTGGCGCGGGTATTTAAGGAGCACGAAATAACCGACGTAGTACATTTAGCCGCCGAGTCGCACGTTGACCGGTCCATCCACTCTCCACTTGATTTTGTGTACACCAATATTGTAGGTACCGTTAACCTGTTAAATGCAGCCAAAACCCAATGGGCCGCCGCTTTTGAGGGAAAATTATTTTACCATGTAAGCACCGACGAAGTTTATGGTGCATTGGGAAAAGAAGGCTTCTTTACCGAAACCACTCCTTACCATCCCAACTCGCCCTACTCTGCCAGTAAAGCATCGTCCGATCATTTTGTGCGTGCCTATGGCGAAACGTATGATCTGCCTTTTGTTATTTCAAATTGTTCCAATAACTATGGGCCGTTTCACTTTCCCGAAAAACTGATCCCGCTTTTCATCAATAACATCATAACCAAAAAACCTTTACCGGTGTATGGCGATGGTTTATATACCCGCGATTGGCTGTTTGTAAAAGACCACGCAACCGCTATTGATGCCGTTTTCCACAACGGAAAACAAGCCGATACCTATAATATTGGTGGCTTTAACGAGTGGACCAACATAGACCTGATTAAAATATTGATAAAACTAATGGACGAAAAACTGGGCAACGAACCCGGCACCAGCACTTCGCTCATTACCTATGTAAAAGATCGCCCGGGCCACGACCGCCGCTACGCCATCGATGCTACTAAAATTAACCGCGAGTTAGGCTGGAAGCCATCGGTAACCTTTGAAGAAGGCCTGGCCGAAACCATTGACTGGTACCTAAGCAATAGCGATTGGTTAAACAATGTAACCTCCGGCACTTATCAACAATATTATTCACACATGTACACCGACCGATAAAATATGAAAGTAGAAGAAACCAACCTCGCGGGCTGCCTGTTAATAAGGGATACCATTTTTAACGACGACAGGGGCTTTTTTTTTGAAGCATTTAATCAACAACGCTTCAATGCCAATACTGGCCTAAACGTACATTTTGTGCAGGACAATCAGTCCCATTCGGTAAAGGGCGTATTGCGCGGCCTGCACTTTCAAATGGGCGAGCATGCGCAAGCGAAATTAGTAAGAGTAATTAAAGGCCAGGTGTTAGACGTAGCTGTCGACCTTCGCCAAAGCTCTCCAACCTTTGGCCAATATTATTCGGTTATACTTTCCGATACTTCGCATACACAGTTGTTTATTCCACGTGGGTTTGGCCACGGCTTTTTAGTGCTGAGCGAAACCGCCGACTTTTTTTACAAGTGCGATAATTATTATAACAAGGCATCCGAAGGCGGCATCATTTATAACGATCCGCAAATCAATATCAACTGGCAATTGCAACCCGAAGAGTTGTTGGTTAGCACCAAGGATGAAGTGTTGCCAACCTTACAATCGTACACCAACCTATTTTAAATTATGAAAGGAATTATACTTGCCGGCGGATCCGGCACAAGGCTTTACCCTATTACAAAGGCTATTAGTAAGCAACTAATGCCTATTTACGATAAACCAATGATTTATTATCCGCTGTCGGTTTTAATGTTGGCAGGTATAAAAGAGGTACTCATAATTACAACGCCCGACGATAGTTCCCAGTTTCAGCGCTTGTTGGGCGATGGCAGCGATATAGGATGCAATATTACATTTGCCGTTCAGGAAGTGCCAAACGGCCTGGCGCAGGCCTTTGTTATTGGTGAAACCTTTATAGGTACCGATAAGGTTGCCCTCATTTTGGGCGATAACATTTTTTATGGTAGCGGTTTTAGTAAGCTCGTTCAATCGTTTAACAATGTACAAGGTGCGGCCGTGTTTGCCTACGAAGTGGCCGACCCTGAGCGTTATGGCGTAGTGGAGTTTGATGAACATTTTAATGCAGTGAGTATTGAAGAAAAGCCTAGCGAACCCAAATCCAACTTTGCAGTACCGGGCTTATATTTTTACGATAATTCGGTAGTGGAAATTGCAAAAAACATTGCCCCATCACCCCGTGGCGAGTACGAAATAACCGATGTAAACAGGGTATACCTGCAAAATGGTAGTCTTAAGGTGGGTGTTATGGATCGCGGCACTGCATGGCTCGATACAGGTACCTTTGATTCGTTAAGCGATGCAAGCGAGTTTGTTAGGGTAATAGAAAAGCGCCAGGGCCAAAAAATAGGTTGTATTGAAGAGGTTGCCTATCGTATGGGTTTTTTAAGTAAGACTGCGTTGCAGGCCCTCGCCGATAAATATGCCAAAAGCGGCTATGGGCAATATTTGCGTAATATTCGTTAATATAATGTTTGTTATTCATACTCAAAAAAACCGGTACATCGCCGGTTTTTTTCATTTTATCCAGGTAAAATTTACAAATACTTAAACAAAGTAATATTTTGTTTAAATATTTTCTTTAATGCTTAAACCTTTTAACATCGACCTTGTTTTTTTTACATGAATGCTTTTACAATTAAAGATCTAGAGAATTTGTCAGGTATAAAAGCCCATACTATCCGTATTTGGGAGCAGCGGTACACTTTTCTTAAGCCACAACGTACCCAAACCAACATTCGCTACTATACCGGCGATGAGCTTAAAACGGTGCTAAACATTTCGCTCCTTAACAAATATGGATACAAAATATCGCATATAAATAAAATGAAGGAGCCGGAGATAAAAGAAAAGCTTTTATCGCTTGGGCAGTCCCAGGCGCAGCAGGAGCGCATAGTAAACGAGCTTATTCAAAGTATGGTTGATATGGATACCGATACTTTCGAAAAAGTATTATCCGATTATATAGCTGTACGAGGTATCGAAAAATCCATCAACCACATCATATTTCCTTTCATGGAGCGCATAGGTATATTGTGGCTCACCTACAATGTAAACCCCGCGCAGGAGCATCTTGTATCTAACATTATCAGGCAAAAGCTCATTATGGGTATCGAAACCGTTTCAACCCATCTTACCTCAAACAAAAGTGCCATTTTGTTTATGCCCGAAGCTGAGTACCACGAAATTGGTTTATTATACCTGTACTACCTGTTAAAAAGCCGCGGTATAAAAGTGTTATATCTTGGGGCTAACCTTCCAACAAAAGACCTTGAATATATTGTTAATGTAAAGCGGCCAGATTTCCTGTTTACGCACCTAACATCAATGGCTAATAACTTTAATTTCGAAAAGTTTTTAATAAACCTGCACAATAAGGTGCCATCCACGCCTATTCTCATTTCCGGTTCGTTAACGCAGATGTATAAAAAATCAATTCCTTCAAATATTTATTTTAAAAAATCGTTAGGCGAGGTAATGGAGTACTTGTCTTCAATGTAATTAGTTTAAGAGTGTTTTTTTTGGTTACGGGCGGTGTATCAGCGTGGTTCTTTTGTTGCCACGCTCGGTTCATCGCCTTTTTTTTATGGCATCTTTTACTGTTACGGCCTTAAAATAAAACCAACGTTAACTTTTTGGCGGCTATCCAGTGGTGTACAGCCACCAGCCCAATAAATATTGTAAAACCAAACTTCGGTCCAGCAGTTAAACGTTACTACTTTTAATTAAGAGCCGTAGGCTTGTTGCCTGATGGGCTGTTTTACAAAAGGTTCGTCTCTTCTTCACCATTTTGTGCAATCTTCTGCCCATATTGTTTCACATATTGCGTAAACAAACGTTGTCAGTATTTTCTTCAAAATTTACATTGTTGGAAATTTTTATTCGTATTTGTATTATACATTAAACAAAAATGCTTTTTTAGCCGTTTGTATAGTTTGTCGCCTATGTTAAAACAGTAATCGAAAAAATCTTCTTCAACCAGTTTTTTATAGTGGCATACTTTTTTTGTTTAAGTAACTAAAAAAAGAATTAAACAAAACAATTGAAAAGTCAAATATTTTTGTTTAGATTTGTATTCTCATTCATTAAACAATTAAGGCTATGTCAACTATCGATTTTAACCAGATGTTGCTTAACAACGCCGAGTTTTTAAAGCCATTTGCAATTACCCTAACCCGCGATAACGAAACCGCAAAAGACCTTATGCAGGAAACTATGTTTAGGGCTTTGGCTAACAAGGACAAGTACAGTGTTGGTACCAATATCAAGGCGTGGTTATACACTATAATGCGCAACATCTTCATCAACAACTATCGTCGTAAGTCAAAACAAAATACTATTTTCGATAGTTCGCCCAACGACTTTTTGCTCGATAACAAACAGGTAACTACTGTTAATGCGGCCGAATCAAACTTGTCGTTAAAGGAGGTTCATGAAGCTATACATAATTTGCCCGAAATATTCCGTAACCCGTTTATGCTGTATTTTGAAGGGTATAAGTATCACGAAATTGCTCATATTCTTTCTGAGCCTTTAGGTACTATCAAAAGTCGTATTCACTTTGCCCGTAAATTATTGAAAGCGCAAATTTTACGTCACTAATAAAATTGTATTTTTACCGGCACGTGGCAAAAAAAGTAATTGTAATAGGCAGTGGTTTTGCGGGTTTATCTGCATCTTGTTTTATGGCTAAGGCTGGTTGGCAGGTAACATTGCTCGAAAAACACGCTATACCGGGGGGCAGGGCCCGCAAAATGTCCATCGATGGATTTACCTTTGACATGGGACCCAGTTGGTATTGGATGCCCGATGTATTTGAGCGCTTCTTTAAACAGTTTGGCAAAAAAGTGTCAGACTATTATACCCTTCACCGCCTTAACCCCTCGTACCGCGTATATTGGCCCGATGGTCCAATGGATGTTCCTGCAAATATGGACGATTTATTGGCTATGTTTAACGATATAGAGCCCGGAAGTGGAAAAATGCTTCAAAAATTTCTTGACGAAGCATCCTACAAATACAAAACCGGTATCCAAAAACTGGTATTTAAACCTGGTCAATCCATTACCGAATTTTTCGATCTTGAAATATTAACCGGCGTTCTTAAGCTGGATGTTTTTACTTCTATGCGTAAACACGTCCACAAATTTTTTAAAAATCCCAAACTTCGCCAGTTACTTGAGTTTCCTGTATTATTTTTAGGCGCACTACCACAGGATACCCCAGCCCTTTATAGCCTTATGAACTATGCGGATATTGTGGGCGGCACCTGGTATCCTGAAAATGGTATGTACAGCATTGTTGACGGTATGTATCAACTAGCCAAAGGCCTAGGTGTACAGTTTCACTTTAATTGCAATGTAACATCAATAACCATTAAAAAAGGCGTGGCCAACGGCGTTGAAACCGAAAACGGTTCGTATGCCGCTGATGTTATCATTGGCGGGGCTGACTACCACCATATTGAAACCGACCTTCTTACCCCTGAATATCAAAGCTATACAGCGGCCTATTGGCAAAGCCGGGTAATGGCACCGGGATGCCTTTTGTACTACGTAGGTATTAACAAAAAGCTCAACAATATTTTACACCATACCTTGTTTTTCGATGTTGATTTTGAACGTCATGGACAGGAAATTTATAAAACAAAGCAATGGCCGGCCGAGCCATTATTTTACGTAAGCGCAACGTCTGTTACCGACCAATCCCTGGCACCTGATGGTTGCGAAAACCTTTTTTTTCTGGTTCCGGTAGCTGCAGGCCTGAACGATGATACAGAAGCCATCAGGCAAAAATATTTTAACATTATAGTAGAACGGTTTCAAAACTATATCGGCGAAAACATCACCGACCATATTGTGGTAAATAAATCGTACGCCCATTCCGATTTTGTGAGCGATTACAACGCTTTTAAAGGAAACGCGTACGGATTGGCCAACACATTACTACAAACAGCCATACTAAAACCTTCAATTCGAAGTAAAAAAGTTAGCAATTTGTATTATACCGGCCAGCTAACAGTTCCTGGGCCCGGTGTTCCTCCATCGCTTATTAGCGGCGAGGTAGTGGCGGCATTAATTTGCACAACAATAGTATAATACCAGTTGTTGTTAACACCGGCAATTAACCTGCTTTAAACTAATTTATTTGTTTAAGGCATTTCGTTATTGAAATTATGGTGTAATTTGTCTAAAAACACCAATTAAATTATTAGATATTTATGATGCATTTGTTTCATGAGGTAAGCCAGGAATGCAGCAAAATTACTACTATCAGGTATAGTACGTCGTTTGCTTCCGCTATCAGGTTACTCCATAAAGATATGCGGGCGCCCATTTATAATGTGTATGGTTTTGTAAGGTTTGCCGACGAAATTGTAGATACTTTTCACGGCCACGACAAAGCCCGGCTGCTAAACGAGTTTAAAGCGGCCACTTACCAGGCAATTGACAATGGCATAAGCCTAAACCCAATTTTGCATAGTTTTCAATTAACGGTTAACCAATACCATATTGAAATACCGTTGATTGATGCTTTTTTTCATAGCATGGAACTTGACCTGCACCAGTCAAAATACGATTCAGCAGGCTATAGCGAATATATTTATGGAAGCGCTGAAGTAGTTGGTTTAATGTGTCTGCACATTTTTTGCGAAGGCGATAAGGAGATGTTTAGCAATCTTAAGCCCTACGCTCAAAGCCTTGGTGCTGCCTTTCAAAAAGTAAATTTTCTTCGCGATCTTAAAGCAGATTATATTGGCCTTGAGCGGGTATATTTTCCGGGGTGCGACTTTGTAAATTTTACCGAAGCCCAAAAGCAAAATATTGAAGCCGATATTGAAAAAGACTTTAGGCGAGCCTATGAGGGCATTATAAAATTGCCCATTAAAGCACGGTTTGGCGTATACGTGGCATTTAAATATTATCTGTCGCTTTTTAACAAAATTAAGCGCCTGCAGGCCACTGCTATTATGGACGAAAGAATACGCATACCCAACTACGGAAAGGCTGTTATATTGGCAAAAGCGGGTTTAAGAAGCCAGTTTAATATTCTTTAATAGTAAAATTTTTTTGTAGTAATGGAGCAGGTGATATTAGTAGATGACCTGGATAACCAGGTAGGGGTAATGGAAAAAATGGAGGCCCACGAAAAAGCATTGCTTCACAGGGCGTTTAGTATTTTTATTTTTAGCAGCAACGGCCAAATGCTTTTACAACAACGGGCCCTGACCAAATACCACAGTGCAGGCCTATGGACCAACGCATGCTGTAGCCACCCCCGCCCCGGCGAAACCAATTTGGCAGCAGCATCGCGCCGGCTGTACGAAGAAATGGGCTTTAACTGTTTAATAAGGGAAGTTTTTCATTTCATTTACAAGGCACCTTTCGATAATGGGCTTACTGAATATGAATTTGATCACGTATTTGTAGGCACCTACGACGGACTTATTGATGCCAATCCTGACGAGGTAAAAGCATATAGTTTTCAACCGATGGATACCGTAGAAGCATCCCTTCAGCGTTATCCTGAAAAATTTACATCCTGGTTTAAGCTGGCTTTCCCCAAAATACGGTCGTGGCAAAGCGGCCAGTTGAAACAGACAACCGTTACCGCATAGCTTTCAGGTAATTGAAGGCAAACAATCACTATTTACTTTTACCATGAAACATAAACCAACTGCTATTATTGTGGGGGCAGGCGTGGCGGGTCTGGCAACGGCCATTAGGTTGGCAGTACAGGGCTTTGCAGTTACAGTGTTCGAAAAAAATAATTATGCCGGGGGCAAAATAGCCTCATTTAACCTAAGCAACTACCAATTTGACGAAGGCCCCAGCCTTTTTACCCAGCCCGAAAATATTGAAGAGCTTTTTACATTGGCAGGAAAAAATATTGCCGATTACTTTTCGTACGTGGCGCTACCCATTGCCTGCAGGTACTTTTTTGAAAACGGTAAAGTGGTAAATGCATATACCGATAAGGATGCATTTGCCCACGAATTGGAAAAAACATTGCACGAAGAAGGTAGTAGCGTATATCGTTATTTGACCGAGGCTGAAAAGCTATATAATAACGTAGGCAAAATATTTTTAAATTACTCGCTGCACACCAGCACCATATTAAATGCGCCGCTTAAACAAGCAGTAGCCACCGTAAAGCCTTCGTTGTTGTTTCAAAGTTTAAACGCCTACAACAAGGCAAGGTTTAGCCAACCCGAAACGGTGCAGATATTTAATCGGTTTGCTACCTACAATGGTAGTAACCCGTATAAAGCACCGGCCATGCTAAGCCTTATTCCGCACCTTGAGCAAAACCTTGGCACCTTTTATCCCAAAAATGGAATGATTAGTATTGGCAGGGCATTACATAAACTGGCGTTAGATTGTGGCGTTATATTTAAGTTTAATATTACGGTTGAGCAGATAATAACAAAAAACAACAGGGCAACGGGCGTTAAAGTGGGCGGCCAAATACACTCTTCTGACCTTATTGTTAGCAACATGGATGTGTATTTTACCTACAAGCACTTATTGAACAACAATGAGTATGCACAAAAAATTTTGAAACAGGAGCGTAGCAGCTCGGCCATCATTTTTTATTGGGGTATTAAAAAAAGCTTTGAACAGCTGCAACTGCACAACATATTTTTTACCGAAGATTACCAGCAGGAATTTGAGCATATTTTTACTAAAGGCAGTTTGTACCACGACCCCACCATATATATAAACATTACCAGCAAAATGGAAGCCGGCCAGGCGCCCGAGGGTTGCGAAAACTGGTTTGTTATGGTAAATGCACCAGCCAACACCGGTCAAAACTGGCAACAACTACAGCAACAGTGCCGCGCAGCAATTATTACCAAACTAAACAGGATGCTTAAGGTAAACCTGCAAAATTATATTGAAGAAGAACAGGTGATGGACCCGGTAGATATAGAACATAAAACATCGTCGTACATGGGTTCGTTATACGGCACCAGCTCCAACGGAAAAATGGCCGCCTTTTTGCGCCACCCCAATTTTTCAACAAAAATAAGTAGGCTATACTTTGCCGGCGGCAGCGTGCACCCCGGTGGGGGCATTCCCTTATGTTTGCACAGTGCAAAACTGGTTAGCTCAATGGTTAAAAACGACCTGAAAAAACTGATCCCATCTTAATGGAAAACAAAGGCGGTTTTTTTACCCTCATAACCAAAAATGATATTGCGCTGGTAATAGCGCTAATGTTTCATGTAAGCGGGTGTATAGGTATGTTTACTTCCTACCGGCAGTGGTTTATTAACTCAACGCCTTTAAACCTTGCTATTGTATTTGCACTGGTGCTATTTACTCAAAAAAATAAAAACAAAGGTTTTTACCAGTTTCTGTTTATATGTTTTATTACCGGCATGCTTACCGAAATGATAGGGGTAAACTCGGGGCTTCTTTTTGGTCACTATCAATACGGAGCCAAACTGGGCCCAAAACTATACCAGGTGCCGTTTCTTATAGGTACCAACTGGTTTGTAATTATGTATTGTAGTGGCATAGCAACGCATATTTTGCATCAAAAAATAGAAGCTAAATACATTGAACATGGCAGGCTTATACCAGAGCAGGTATTGCTGTTTTCGTTTATTATAGATGCCGCACTATTGGCCACCTTTTTTGATTGGGTAATGGAACCGGTAGCAATAAAATTTACCTTTTGGTCGTGGGCAGGCAACGGTTCAATTCCGTTATACAATTACCTATGTTGGTTTGTAATAAGTGGCCTGTTAACGGTTGCCTTTAGGTTGTTAACCTTTGACAAGGAAAACCATTTTGCGGTACATTTGTTACTGATCCAATTGTTGTTTTTTGGTGTTTTAAGAACTTTTTTATGATCATGATATTGTACATTTTAACGGCTATAGCCACCTTTTTTGTAATGGAATTTGTTGCCTGGGCAATGCATAAATATGTAATGCACGGTTGGCTATGGTACCTGCACGAAGACCATCACAAAAAGGTGCCGGGTTTTTTTGAAAAAAACGATGCCTTCTTTTTAATTTTTGCTATACCAAGTTGGTTATGCATTATGTTGGGTAGTATGAACCAGGCCTATTTTGTAGTTGGTATCGGCGCTGGTATTGCGGCTTACGGATTTGCTTACTTTTTGGTACACGACATTATAATTCACCAACGCTTTAAAATATTTACCCGAAGTAACAATACTTTTGTACGCGTAGTGCGTTGGGCACACAAAATGCATCATAAGCATTTGGAGAAGGAAGAAGGCGAAAGTTTTGGAATGCTTGTTGTTGCACACAAATATTGGCAGAAGGTTAAAAACGATAACCGGCGGCTTAGCCAACAAAAATCTACCACGTAAAAAGCCACTTTATATAAAATTTAGATATAAGGCCATGATAGTTCATGGCCTTAGTTTTATTTTTACGCCCTAAAAAAATTACATGCAAACTGCGGACGATATAAGGCAACTAAACGAAAAAATACAGCATGCAGCCATTTTTGTTGACAGGCTGCGTGCCGAACTATCAAAGGTGGTAGTAGGCCAGTTGTATATGGTAGACAGGTTGCTGATAGGTTTGTTAAGCAATGGCCACGTGTTATTGGAAGGTGTGCCCGGCCTGGCCAAAACGCTTACCATAAAGTCGTTGGCAAAGGCCATTAGCGCTAAGTTTAGCCGCATACAATTTACCCCCGACCTGCTGCCGGCCGACGTAGTAGGCACCTTGATATACAACCAGTCGCGAAACGAATTTTTGATACGGAAAGGCCCCATTTTTGCCAACTTTATATTAGCCGACGAAATAAACCGTGCCCCCGCAAAGGTGCAAAGTGCACTATTGGAGGCCATGCAGGAAAAGCAGGTGACTATTGGTGATGAAACGCATTTACTGGAGGAGCCGTTTTTGGTAATGGCCACCCAAAACCCACTTGAGCAGGAAGGTACTTACCCTTTGCCCGAGGCGCAGGTAGACCGTTTTATGCTAAAAGTGGTGGTTAGCTACCCAAGCCGCGAAGAAGAACAAATGATTATAAGACAACAGGTGCAGGGCCTTGCATTACCCGTAATAAACCAGGTGGTGAGCGTACAGGAAATATTACAGGGTCGTAACCTTGTTAAGGATGTGTATATGGACGAAAAACTGGAGCAGTACATATTAGACATTGTTTTTGCTACCCGCTACCCCGAAAGGTACAGGCTGGAAAAACTAAAACCGCTGATAGGGTATGGCGGCTCGCCAAGGGCCAGTATAAACCTTGCCCTGGCCGCTAAAGCCCATGCCTTTATGAGCAAACGTGGTTTTGTAATACCCGACGATGTAAAGGCCATAGCAAAAGACGTACTCCGCCACCGCATTGGCCTAACCTACGAAGCCGAAGCCGAAAACATTACCACCGAGCGGGTTATTGAGGAAATATTGAATAGTGTGGTGGTGCCGTAGGGAAGAAGAAGATAGTTGGGAGATGATGGATGATAGATGAGAGATGATGGATAACAGATAACAGATGGCGAAAAGAGATGGGAGATGATGGATTAGAGATGGTTGCAACAGATGAAAACATGAGAAAAGTGATGAAGGATGGGTGATGGGTGATGTCAGTAAAACAGTTATTTTAGATGTGCGATAGAAGATGACTGATAAGAGTTGAGAGATCAAAAAGGCAGATGGCAATTGGGAAAGGTCAGAAAGGAAATGGGAGAAGTCCGAGATGACATGTTAACTTAATTATGGTTTAATTGGAAGAATTTTTTGTTGCTGCTATGTAAACCGTTGGCATGAAAAACGATCCAGGCTATTTTTAGGAATGCCATGGTGAATTATTTTTTTGCTGATGTTTTTTATTAAACCAATCTACTTATGACAGCTTACAAAAAACCAGAGGCATGGAAAATTTCGATGAAAATTGTAAAGGAAGTCTGTTTATTAATAAGGATTTTTCCGAAGCAGGAGACATACGCTTTAACCTCTTAAATCAAGCGGGCATCAGTATCAATTCCTACTAATATTGCTGAGGGAATTGGAAGGAATTATAAAAGAGATACCATACAGTTTTTGCATATTTCAGGAGCTTCTTTGAACGAACTGGAAACCTTTTTGAACACAGCCGTTATGGTTGAAATTATAACAGAAGATAAATTTTTACCTTTTGAAAAAATTATTAACGAAGAGATACCGATTTTGAACCGACTAATAAATAAATATGAACGAAGGGAAGATTTAAAATAATTTATAAAGCAAAGAAAATTAAAACCGATAAACGACTTTTAGCCTATAATCTCTCATCGCTCTTTCGTTTTCTGTCATCTATCCTCTCCCATCTTTCATCTTGTGACAATCATGACAACAGCCGATATCATAAAAAAAGTACGTGAACTGGAAATAACCAGCAAGCGGTTAACCAATCACATGTTTACCGGCGAGTATCATACAGCCTTTAAAGGCAGGGGTATGTTGTTTAAGGAGGTGAGGGAGTACCAGCCCGGCGACGATACCCGGTTTATTGACTGGAATGTATCGGCCCGTATGAACCACCCTTATAGTAAGTTATTTGAAGAAGAACGTGAGCTAACCGTTTATTTACTGATTGATGTAAGCGCCAGCAGCTTGTTTGGTACTTTTAGGCAAAGTAAAAAAGACCTGATTACCGAAATGTGTGCTGTGCTGGCCTTTTCGGCTGTTAGTAATAACGATAAGGTGGGACTGATTTTTTTTAGTGATCAGGTAGAAAAGTTTATTCCTGCTAAAAAGGGCCGCGATCATGTGCTGTATATGGTTAGGGAACTATTGAGTTTTACCCCCCGAAGTGCACAAACCGACATTGTAAAGGCACTGAAATTTTTAAACAATGTTACCCGACATAAAAGTATTGTGTTTTTGCTAAGTGATTTTGCCGATGCAGGCTATCATGATGTACTGAGGGTGGCTGCCAAAAGGCACGATGTGATTGGCTTACAGGTGTACGATAAACGCGACGAAAGCCTGCCCGATGCTGGCCTGCTGCAGGTAATGGATGCTGAAACAGGCAAGTCAATGCTGCTTGATACCAGCGATATGTTTACCCGTTACAGGTACCACCAACAATTTTTAAAAGTGCTTGACGATGCTAAAACATCGTTTAAAAAGGCTGGCGCCGACCTTATGCAAATGGCCACCGGTGAAGATTATGTTAAAATGTTGCAACAATTTTTTATCCGACGAGCGTAAGTGAAGTACATACCTACCTATAAAACAATTATTACTGTTGCGTGCATGCTGCTGGCTGTTACAGCCGGTAGCCAAAATGTATCCGCCATTATAGAGCGCGATAAAATATTGATAGGCGAACAGGTAAACCTTATACTTAAAACAGAAAACGTTACCGGCATTGCACAATGGTTTGCCATGCCCGATACAGTGAACCATATTGAGGTGGTTAACCGTAGTAAAATAGATACAATACAGGTAGTAGATAAATTAATTTTTCAGCAAACAATCACTATTACTTCGTTTGACAGTGGGACGTGGCAAATACCCGCTTTAACAATACAAACCGAAGATAATAATCAGTTGGCCACTACTCCTCTTACCCTTGAGGTCCTTCCGGTAGATGTATCGCAAATGCAGGAATACAACGATATTAAAGAGATTATAGAGGTGGAGACAACCGCCAACAAAACCATTTTATTAATTATAGTGGCCATTACACTAATAAGCCTGGCATTTTTATACTGGTTCATAAAGCGCGGTAAAAAACAAAAGGTAAAAGCACCCCTGCTGGCCGCCAACCTTGCCCCTGTTGACTGGGCCCTGCAACAATTAACTAATTTGCAACAGCAGCAACTTACCCACCATAACCAGGTAAAGGATCACTACCTGCAATTAACCAATATTTTACGCCAGTACTTTTACCTGCAACTTAATCAACAGTCGCTACACCAAACCACCGACGAGTGGATGGTAAGCCTGCATACGCTTCCAATTGGGGCCGATGGAAAAATTAGTTTTTTACAATTGCTGCGGCTGGCCGATACGGTAAAGTTTGCCAAATATCTTCCCCCACCTGCCGAGAACGACCAATCGGTTGAAACTGCCAAAAAAATGGTATTGCAGGTGGCCGGGTTACAATATGCCGGCATTCCATCATTTAAAAATAAAAGCTGATGTTATACGATTGGTTTTCCAATATCAGTTTTGCTTACCCATACCTGTTAGTATTGTTGTTAATAATACCGCTAATTATTTTTTGGTATCGAAAAAACAATACCGCCAGGCAGGGCGCCATGCTCGTTACCACCACTAATTTTATTGGCAGCGTACGCAGTTACCGCACCTGGTTAAAGCACTTTCCGTTTGTGTTGCGCTGTTTTACTGTTGCCTGCCTGGTGGTGGCCCTTGCGCGACCGCAGCACATTATTACCGAGCAGCAAACCGAAGGCGAAGGCATTGATATTATACTTTGTTTTGACATAAGCGGCAGCATGACCGAAAAAGATCTTTTACCCAATCGCCTACAGGCGTCAAAAGATGTGGCACTTGATTTTGTAAACGACCGCCCTGGCGACCGTATTGGGGTGGTTATTTTTAGCCGCCAAAGTTTTACGCTATGCCCCTTAACTACCGATAAAAACACCCTTATAACGCAAATAAGCCGTATACAAAGTGGTTTTTTAACCGAAGATGGAACTGCGATTGGCTCTGGCCTGGCCACAAGCGTAGACCGCCTGCGCAACATGAAAACCAAAAGCCGCATTATTATATTGTTGACTGACGGCGTTGATTTTGGCGGAACTATTCCTCCGGATATAGCCAAGGAAATGGCTAAGCTATACGGCATTAAAGTGTACACCATTGGCGTAGGCAGCGAAAAAGAAATAGACGAACAACTGGATACGCCTTTCGGAAAAGTAAGCAACCGCAAAAAGCTTGAGTTTAACGAGGCACTGTTAAAAAATATTGCCACCGAAACAGGCGGACAATACTTTCACGCCACCGACCGCGAAACCCTCCAAAAAATTTACACCAGCATTAACCAACTGGAACAATCAAAAATTGAGATTACCACCTACCGGCGTTTTACCGAAGAGTTTTTGCCATGGGTGATTGCAGCGCTGGCATTATTGGTGCTTGAAATGGTGTTGAGGTTTACGGTGTTTAGAAAGTTTCCGTAAACCATTCCGATAAGTTCCCGCTACTCTTTTTAAGTTGTTTTCTGTTTTGCTACCACTTGAAAGGCGGCAATGCCATTGGCGCGGGCTCTGACCATTTAATATAGCGTTCTCTATTTTTATTAACGCCGAAAAGGCGAGAAAATCGTGTTGCTAAACTATCCTGCCATAGCAATTATTTAGCGCGGTTACTGTTAATATGCACACCACCTTTAACCCACATCCATCTTTTCCGCCGCACATTTCCCACTACTGTTACAACCCCGGTTGTTTACCTTTGCCCATATGCCTACCACTTATTTACAAATATGCCTGCTGCCGGATTATCACCTATGAAGGCCCTCATCTATAAATCAACCGGTAGTTGGTACTCGGCCAAAGGCGACAACAACCTTTTGTACCATGCACGCATTAAAGGCGCAATGAAGTTGGAAGGCATTACTTCTACCAACCCTATTGCCGTAGGCGACGAAGTGCTGATGGAGCGTGAAAACGACGATGAGCCTTATGCCATGATAACCGAAGTGCTTGGCCGCCGTAATTATATTGCCCGTACCTCCCCCCACAGCAAGTACCAATTTCATATTATTGCTTCCAACCTCGACCAAAGCATTTTGTTTGCCACACTTAAAGATCCCAAAACATCGCAGGGGTTTATCGACCGCTTTTTAGTATCGTGCGAAGCATACCATGTGCCTGCCTGCATCGTTTTTAATAAGGCCGATGTGTATCGTGCTAAAGAATTGCAGCGGTTTGAAGAGTTGCAGCCTATTTACCAGGCATGTGGCTACAGGGTGTTACTGGCCAGCATGCAAACGGGCGAAGGAGTAGAGGAAATAAAGGCATTGCTGCGCAATAAAACCACTTTGTTAAGTGGCCATAGCGGGGTAGGTAAGTCAACTTTTATTAATGCTATTTTTCCTGAGCTAAAGTTGCGTACACAACAGGTAAGCGACTGGAGCGGCAAGGGATTGCATACCACTACTTTTGCCGAAATGTTTGACCTTCCTTTTGGTGGTAAAATAATTGATACGCCAGGGGTGAGAGAGTTTGGTGTGGTAGATATAAGCAGGCAGGAGCTGGCGCATTACTTTCCCGAAATGCGGGTTAAAATGAACGACTGCCAGTTTAATAACTGCATGCATATTAACGAGCCGGGCTGCGCTGTAAAAAATGCAGTAAATACCGGCGAGGTAACCCAAGACAGGTATGTTAGTTACCTTACCATTTTAGATACTATGACCGACAAAAAATTTTAGAAATATCTTCTTTCTAAAAGAATGGCCAGCTCCTTGGCGGCTTCGTTATCGGTACGGTTACTGGCACAAATACTCACCCCGTTATATATATTAAAATGAAGTGTTAAGGGATGTTTCTTATAAACAAAGCTCCAGTCAACAGTATCCATATTATCAGCCTTATCTAAAAATTTTATTTTTAGGTCGGTAGATAGCACGTTGGCTATACTATGAAATTTTCTGATACTGCAGTTGTCGTCAATCACTGCTTCAATGGTGCCATGTGCACTGGTTAATTGATAGCTCACTTTAGGTAATTTAGTATTTCATTAAAATTTAGATGCCCGGTATTTGCCGGCCTTTTTAGCCTGTTTTTTTGATTTTTTGTCGCCCATTAATAATTTTTCGGCACCTATTGCTCTTCCACTGGTTGGGCAGCCACTTTTTGTAGCACACGATTGAAGTAGCATACCAATGGCCAAAGCCACGACACACACTAATTTTTTCATATAATAATTGGATATTGGATAGTATCGGAAACGTTGATGGTTTATTAAACAGGCAGGCGTTTCCATGCCAGCCGGTTCGCTATTTTAATACAGCCCTGGTAAATCGATGTTTAACTGCTTGTTGTTTGGCAAGTGAGCCGTAAACTTATAGTCGCGGTCAATTTTAAAAGCGCGCTGTTGCTCAAGTATCCTGTCTCTTTGGCTAATAAACGTATCGGCATGTATTTGCATCCACTCGGCATCAACCACCACTAAGGGTTGGTTTTTATTGTCAGGTTGCTGTTTCATAAAATCATTTTTTATTTAAACCGGTAATAGTCAGGTATAATGCCAGTAACATTAATCTTAATACGCAAAAGTCTGCCCGCGCATGTTAAAAAAAAATGCCTTTAACGATATATAACGAAGTTTTGGGAAATATTATTTTATGCAGTCGCCGGTTTTATTTGCCGGCGCAAAAAAATGCAATAATAAAATAATACCTGTTATCATGGTTTGTACCAGGTGGAGTATATAAGGTAATTATTTGCTATGCGGTCTATTTCGCCGCTGATAAGGTCGGGAGAAACCTCTTTAACCTTTTTGGCCGGCACACCGGCATAAACGCTGCCTGCCACTACAATGGTGCCTTCCAGCACTACGGCGCCGGCTGCAATAATGCTGTTGCTGTGTATTACGCAACGGTCCATTACAATGGCGCCCATACCTATTAGTACATTGTCGTGCACCGTACACCCATGTACAATGGCATTATGACCAATAGAAACATTGTTACCAATATTAGTGGGGTTTTTTTGATAGGTACAATGTATTACTGCTCCGTCCTGCACATTTACCTTATTGCCCATTTTAATATAATGCACATCGCCCCGTATTACCGCATTAAACCACACGCTGCAATCGTTGCCCATAACCACATTGCCTGTTATGGTGGCATTAGGTGCCAGGTAGCAGTTGTTACCGGTTACAGGTGCTTTTCCATTTACGGGTATAAGGAGGGCCATTTAGTTGCGTTTAAAGTTAGAAGTGTTATGTGAAATTTAAAATTTTAATTTTAAATTTTGAGTGGTGTGTTGAATTTTAAATTTTGAATGATGAATTAGGAATTAAGAGTGTTATGTGAAATTTTAAATTTTGAGTGGTGTGTTGAATTTTAAATTTTGAATTTTGAATGATGAAATTTGAATGATGAATTAGGAATTAGGTGTATTATATTAAATTGTAAATTGCGAATTATGGATGATTATCCGTTATTTGATAAGCTCAATGCTAAAGATAAAATCATGAAAAAAAGGCAGAATAAAATTATCAATGGTACAAGTTTGCAACCTCTGTGGTCATAAAGGCGGGCTGCAACGATTGCTGAAAAAAGCTATAAACCCCGGTTCCAAAATATTAGTATCAGATTGCGTGTAGTCATTGAAACGAGAATTATGAGTGTTATGTTGAATTTTAAATTTTAAATTTTAAATTTTGGATGATGAATGATAAATTTTGAATGATGAATTAGGAATTAGCAGTTTTATGTTCAATTTTAGATTTTAAATGATGAATTAAGAATTAGGAGTAATATGTTGAATTGTGGATTATGAGCGTTATTTTGAATTTTAAAATTTGAATGATGAATTAAGTATTATGAGTTTTTTTATTCTAAATGCAGGATTTTAAATGAGCAATTAGAGCCTTTCGCGTTTTACCGTGGCTTTTTTAATAGTCACCATTCACTTATCAACGTTCAGCCAAGGGTGGTTTTAATTTTTACTTTTTAATTTTTAATTTTTACTTTTCACCACTCATAACTCATTATTCCTCCTTGCTCTCTCAATCCCCTCTAAAATCACCTTACAACACCGTACAATTTCTTCGTTGGTAATAATCAGCGGTGGAGCTATCCGCAGGCAATGCGGCGCAAACAGAAACCAATCTGTTATTACGCCGTTGGCAATACAATACTCAATTACCTGTTTGTTTGTTTCAAAACTGTCAAAGGCAACAGCAAGCCACAAACCGGCACTGCGCACTTCCTTTATTAACGGGTGTTGAAGGTGTTGCAAAAAAAGGGCTTGTTTGGCCGATGCTTCCCCTGCCCAATTGCTTTGTGTGAGCACTTTAAGAGCAGCTATGCCAGCGGCGCAACTAACCGGGTGGCCGCCAAAGGTGGTAATATGGCCTAGTACCGGCTCGTAGGTAAGGGTATTCATCAGGCGTTGACTGCTTACGAAAGCGCCCAGCGGCATACCACCACCCAGTGCCTTGCCTAGTAATAAAATATCGGGTACAACGTCATATTGTTCAAACGCCCATAGGCTGCCAGTGCGGCCAAAGCCTGCCTGTATCTCATCAAAAATTAGAAGTGTACAGGTATCATTGCACTTGCTGCGCAATGCTTGTAGCCATTCTTTAGCTGGCCGCGTAACCCCGCTTTCGGCCTGTACCGTTTCCACTACTATGGCGGCGGTTTGGCTATTGATTACATCAATCGCCTGCTGGCTGTTATAAGGCACATGCACAACCCCTGGCAACAACGGCCTGAAAGCGTTGCGCCAATACTCGCTACCCATAAGGCTGAGGGCACCTTGTGTACTTCCGTGGTAAGCGTTATGGCAAGCCACCATTCCCGGCTTACCCGTAACACGTTTAGCCAACTTCATAGCGCCTTCGGTGGCTTCGGCACCGCTGTTGGTAAAATATACGCTGTTAAGGGTTGGTGGCAATAGGTCGGTTAGCATTTTAGCATAGGCTACCTGCGGCGTTTCAATAAATTCGCCATACACAATCAGGTGCATATATTGTGCCGCCTGCTGTTGTACCGCCGCAATAACCTCCGCATTACCGTGACCAATATTTGCCACACTAAACCCCGCTATCAGGTCAATGTATTGCTTACCATTTACATCCCACATATACACGCCGCTTGCCCCTACCATTTCAAGCCCCATTGGTGCCTGGCTGGTTTGGGCAATATGGCTTAAAAAAAGCTGCCTGTTGGTCATGATGGCAAAAATAGCCTTTAGCCGTTAGCAGTTAGCCTTTAGCCGGAAGAGAATTGTGAGCGATATTATTTTGAATGAAAGGGGAGGGATTAAGAGTTATGAGTTATGAGTGTAGAGTTATGAGTGGTGAGTGCAGCTTGAAACTTGCAGCTTGAACTTGCAGCTTGCAGCTTGAAACTTTGCACCTTGATGCTTGAAACTTGATGCCTGAAACTTGCAGCTTGAAACTTGCAGCATAAAACTTGCAGCCTGAAACTTGATGCCTGAAACTTGCAGCTTGACACTTGCAGCATAAAACTTGCAGCCTAAAACTTGTAGCTTGTAGCTTGTAGCTAAAACCTAACAGCTAACGGCTAACAGCTATTGCCCGTACCTTCGCAACCATAATGCAGCCCGATCCAACCAATACTATTTTTCAAAAGGCCGTTTCGTTTGTAAACCAAACGAACAAGCATCTTTTTATTACCGGTAAGGCGGGCACGGGTAAGACTACTTTTTTAAAATATATTAAGGAAAATAGCTATAAAAAAATAGCGGTGGTGGCGCCTACCGGGGTGGCGGCAATTAATGCGGGCGGGGTTACGTTGCACTCATTTTTTCAACTGCCGCTCGGTATGTTTGTGCCATCGTTCCAGCATCGGTGGGGTGCCTACGATGGCGAAATGAATAACCCTGCCACCCTCATTAAAAACCTGCGGTTGCCCACTGCCAAACGCATTGTTATTCGCGAGCTTGACCTATTGGTGATTGACGAAGTGAGCATGGTGCGGGCCGATTTACTGGATGCCGTGGATACCGTTATGAGGCACGTTCGCCGCCAACCGCTCATTCCTTTTGGTGGTGTGCAGGTGGTATATATCGGCGACTTGTACCAGTTGCCGCCAGTGGTAAAACAGGCCGAGTGGGAAGTGATGAAGGACTATTACCCAAGCCCTTTCTTTTTTCATGCTGCTGTTATTAAACATGCGTTCCCGCTTTTTATTGAACTCAAAAAAATCTATCGCCAAAAGGACGATAGGTTCATTAACCTACTAAATAATATTCGTAATAATTGCTGCACCGAAGCCGACCTCGAATACCTGCACCGGTACTATAAACCGGGCTATCGGCCAACCGAAAGCGAACAGTTTATTACCCTTACTTCGCACAACGGTAAGGCCGATACCATTAACCTGGCGGAGCTGGAAAAACTTCCGGAAAAATTATACAGCTACGCCGCTACCGTTACTGGCGAGTTTAACGACCGGGCCTACCCGGCCGATAAGGTATTGGGATTAAAGCAAGGGGCGCAGGTAATGTTTATTAAAAACGATAAGGGCGAAGCCAGGCGGTGGTACAACGGAAAAATAGCCACCATAAGCAGGCTCGAAAAAGAAAAACTGTATGTGACCTTTAACGACGACGCCGCCGAACTGGAGGTGGAAAAGGAGACCTGGAAAAACATCCGCTATCAATACCTGGCCGAAAACGACCAACTCGATGAGGAGGAACTCGGCAGCTTTTCGCAATACCCGCTGCGGTTGGCGTGGGCCATTACCATCCACAAAAGCCAGGGGCTCACGTTCCAAAAAGCTATTATCGATGCCGGAGCTTCCTTTGCGCCGGGGCAGGTATATGTGTCGCTCAGCCGCCTCACCAGCATTGAGGGGCTGGTGTTGTACAGCCGCATTTTGCCACATACCATCAGCACCGATCAACGCGTGATTGACTTTGTAAAAAACGAACAGCGCGAAGATGAACTGGGCGCCATTCTACAGGCAGAGCAACTCAATTTTGCACGCAAAACGCTTAGCAACGGTTTTAATATAGATAAAATGGTAAGCACCATAAACGATCATTTTGACGCTTATGAACAACGCCAAATACCCAATAAAAATGTTAGTATAAAGTGGTGTCAAACGCTACTAGACCATGCCAAAACCTTGCAAGAGGTGTCGCAAAAATTTATGAAACAGTTGGATTGTCTTTTTATAGAAAGCGAAAAAGACCACTACGTACAACTGCACCGACGGGTAAAAGTTGCCATTGTCTACTTCGCCAAATGTATGGAGGAGCAACTGGTGCAGCCAACCAAAATCCACCTTAAAAATGTAACCCTTCTACCCAAAACAAAAAAATATGTAAAGGACCTGCAACAGCTACACTTGTCGTTTCAATATAAAAATTTACAACTGCAGCAGTCGTTGCTTTTAGCCGAAACCCTTGCCGCCAATACCAATATGGACGACGTGCTGCAATTAGCCAAACCCACGGTTATGACTGTAAAACCCGAAGCCGCCGAAATACCCAAACCCGCCAAAATAGAAAAGGGCCAAACCCAGCGCATCAGCCTGCAGCTATTTAAAAATGGCCAGGATATTGACGATATTGCCCGCGAACGAAACCTATCGCCCGGCACCATCGAAGGCCACCTGGCAGGCTTTGTTGCCACCGGCGAATTGGATGTGCTTGACCTCATATCCAACGAAAAACTAGACCAGGTAATAGCTGTGGTAACCACCATGACCAAAGAAAAACCCACCGATCCTGTTTTGTTTAATAACGTTAAACAACGCCTCTCCAACGATTTTAGCTATGGGCAAATAAAGGCCGCGTTACAATACATGGAAAAGGAGAAGCTCACCCTAAAAATTGATTTTTAGTCTTTTTTTGGGGCACCAGCGTCAGTAATTCTATTAAGCCCCGGTTGTGTCACTCACTTGTACCGTATCTTTTTATGGCAGCTTTTACTGCAACATTTATAAGCAATAAACTTATTAATGTTTAGCCTTTTTTTTAAAAATTGAACTTTTACCTATTAATAAACAACCGAGTGCTTAAAAAAAATTAAAGCGGCGTTTAACCACCCCTGATTTTATGCTGCGCACAAAATCGTCCCCTCCTTTAAAAGGAGGGGAAAAAACGCCAGCTACCGTAAATAATTGAACTTTTACCAACCAGCAAACCACCCCGCACAAATTTCCCCTCCTTTTAAAGGAGGGGATGAATGTTTTTATAACTTGTTATAAAAATGTTCAGGGGTGGTTAAACCGATGCACATGAAAAAGATAATCGCTAACAACAAACCCTTTAACCAACCAGTAAACAACCCCGCACAAATTTCCCCTCCTTTTAAAGGAGGGGATGAATGTTTTTATAACTCGCTATAAAAATGTTCTGGGCTGGTTAACCCAATGCACATGAAAAAGATAATCACTAACAACAAACCCTTTAACCAACCAGTAAACAACCCCACGCAAAATTTCCCCTCCTTTTAAAGGAGGGGATGAATGTTTTTATAACTTGTT
>JBBRUR010000011.1:0-85156 GCA_038247635.1 Chitinophagales bacterium | reverse complement strand
CCTGTCGGGGTTTGGGGAAACACGGGTGCGGAGTTTTTCATGGGTTGCACCCATGGTTATTTTTAGGTAACCCCTGTCGGGGTTAAGGGAAATAGGGTTGGCGTTTTCCATAGGTTGCACCCATGGTTATTTTTAGGTAACCCCTGTCGGGGTTTGGGGAAACACGGGGTAAGGTTTTCCATGGGTTGCACCCATGGTTATTTTTAGGTAACCCCTGTCGGGGTTAAGGGAAACACGGGTGCGGAGTTTTTCATGGGTTGCACCCATGGTTGTTGTGAGATAACCCCTGTCGGGGTTTAGGGAAACACGGGGTAAGGTTTTCCATGGGTTGCACCCATGGGGGCTTTAATTACGTTTGCCTACGCTTTAATTACAACGGGACTTCTAAAAAAAAATGGTAATAACTTAATTAAACAATTAACTTAAAATGAGGACTATGGCGACATTAATTACAGCATAAACGTAATTATTAACAAACCTATCCCCCGAAACCACCAAAACAAATACATGCAACCCAACCCAAACAACCCCGACGGTTTTATACCCATACATGGTGGCTACCGCAACTTAATTAGCTACCAAAAGTTGGAGATTGTTTATGACGGCACTGTGTATTTTACAAAACGCTTTTTTTAAAAATACGACAGAAAAATAGATCAAATGGTGCAGGCGGCCCGGTCGGGCAAACAAAATATAGCCGAAGCCTGCATGGCCTCTGCCACTTCAAAAGAAACAGAAATAAAATTAACCAATGTAGCCCGTGCCAGCCTGGAAGAACTCTTAATAGACTATGAAGATTTTTTGAGAACTCATAAATTAAAAAAGTGGGAGAAAGACAACCGGCTCTCCCTTCGCTTTACCGAATTAAACAAAACACTCAATGACAATTACAAACATTTATAAGGGCAATAGAAACTCCTGACCCCGAAATATTCGCCAACACCATGATCTGTTTAATTAGAGTAACCACTTACCTGTTGGCACAACACATAAAAACATTGGAAAAAGCATTTATAGATAAAGGCAGCTTACGAGAAAGAATGAACAAAGCAAGGGTAGAGGAACGGAATAAAAAGTAACGGAACAAGCTACCGGTGGCTATACAAAAATTGTAGATACTGGTATTAAAACTTTCATAAATTTCTAGATAGAAAGAAGCGCTGGGCTTTATTGGTTGACAATTTCAAAATACTTTTTAATACTTATAATCACGCTATGAGTGAAGAAATTGCTAGAAACTTTCCTTTGAGGTTTACAAATGAAAATGACAAATTAATATTTTTTGAAGCTGTGCCCTTACAAGATGAACAACCTAATAGTACAGGTGTATTTATTTTTGCTGAAAAAGTTGAGGCGATGAAAATTAGACAAAGAATAGGCCCAGAAATCAACAATTTAGGAGTGTATTTTCTTGTAGAAAAGCACCACATTGAGAACATGATAGAAAAATTTAGAAAAAGAGGAGCCAATTATTTATACTTTAGAAACTGCAGAGAAATGTAATCTTCTTTGATAATGCAATTCGTTTTTGTATAAGGAGTATATAGCTTCTC
Organism: Chitinophagales bacterium; assembly: GCA_038247635.1. Taxonomy (GTDB): domain Bacteria; phylum Bacteroidota; class Bacteroidia; order Chitinophagales; family Chitinophagaceae; genus Segetibacter. Next base: position 83,603 of record JBBRUR010000011.1, on the reverse strand, counting down.
TCAAGTTCCGAATATTGAGCTGCTGATTGGTAAAGATGTGCAGTATGTGACTAAATACTTTAATAGTCTAAACTTACTAAAGAATAACTCTACTTATAAAATAAAAAAAAGATGTTTCGTTTTGTGGAAATTTAACACTCACTATTTAATTTTCAATTTACGACGTGTCGTTCTATAACTGCATACAAGTATCTACAGGATTTTAAAGGTGGACAGATGGAGTTGAAATCTGCATTAATGAATTTGTTTGGGGAAATAATGAATACGCAAATGTCAACCTTGTTTACGTAAAAGATAGCTTTAAGTTTATATCTACCAACACTTGGGAGAAAATCCCGCTTACTGAAATGCCATATCGAAAAGTGAAAGCCAAATTTTATAGAATTAAGGATAAGTATCCCTCGTTTATGTTTGGCTATTGGGTTAGCAAAGACGAGTGAAAAAAAACACGAAACGATTTAGTAATGCATTTCATTGCAACCCAAAGTGATTTTACCAGTTATTTATGTAAGGCCAAACATCAAAAAATGCTTAATCATTCTTAATACTGCCGTTTGCCTCCACATTGTAATTGACATTGTGGGGATTGACCAAAATTTCTCTACCACATGCTGGCAGTAATATACCAAACTAAAAAAACCCCGAAAATTTCGGGGCTTCCATGATATCATTATCTGTACGGTTACTTGAGAAATGTGCTTACCAGGTTTTTGGCCAGGTCGGTCATCTTTTTAAGGCTATCGTCCTGTAGAATGCCTTTCTTAAATTCTATTAATATGTCGTTGTGTTTGTTTTCCATTTCAACCAAAAACAGGGCTTCAAACTCTTTTACGTTTTTAATTGGCAAATCGCGCAGTAAACCTTGAGTACCAAGGTAAATAATGGCCACTTGCTTTTCTACGCTCATGGGCGAGTACTGCTGTTGCTTTAGTATTTCTACGTTGCGTGCACCTTTGTCTATCACCGATTTGGTAGCTGGGTCAAGGTCGCCGCCAAACTTACTAAAGGCTTCCAACTCGCGGTATAAGGCCTGGTCAAGTTTAAGGGTACCAGCCACTTTTTTCATGGATTTAATTTGGGCATTACCACCCACCCTGCTAACCGATATACCCACGTTAATAGCCGGGCGAATACCTGCGTTGAACAGGTTACCCTCCAAAAATATTTGTCCGTCGGTAATAGAAATTACGTTGGTGGGGATATACGCCGATACATCGCCGGCCTGTGTTTCAATAATGGGCAATGCAGTTAACGAACCACCACCTTTTACCAGGTGCCGGATACTTTCGGGCAGGTCATTCATTTTTTGTGCAATCTCATCTTTTGAAATAACCTTGGCGGCGCGCTCTAATAAACGACTGTGAAGATAGAATACATCACCAGGGTAAGCCTCACGTCCGGGTGGGCGACGTAACAATAACGATACCTCGCGGTAGGCTACGGCCTGCTTACTAAGATCGTCGTAAATAATCAGGGCCGGGCGACCGGTATCCCTAAAAAACTCGCCAATAGCGGCACCAGCAAACGGAGCGTAAAACTGCTGCGGAGCAGGGTCGCTGGCCGAGGCGGCTACAATGGTTGTGTAGGCCATGGCGCCATTTTCTTCAAGTGTTTTCATAACACCGGCAATGGTGCTGGCCTTTTGACCTATAGCCACGTATATACAATACACGGTTTTACCTGCGTCGTAAAATTCTTTTTGATTAATGATGGTATCTATGCAAATGGCCGATTTACCAGTTTGGCGGTCGCCAATTACCAACTCGCGCTGACCACGGCCAACAGGTATCATAGCATCAATAGCTTTTATGCCCGTTTGCAGTGGTTCCTTTACCGGCTCTCTAAAAATTACACCCGGCGCTTTACGCTCCAATGGCATTTCGTATAAGTCGCCATCAATGGGGCCTTTGCCATCAATAGGCTCGCCCAGCATATTTATAACACGGCCGCTTAGGCCATCCCCAACTTTAATACTGGCAATTTGACCAGTGCGGCGCGCTATCGATCCCTCTTTAATACCGCTGGGGTCGCCCATTAGTACCACACCCACATTGTCTTCCTCAAGGTTAAGCGCAATGGCCTTAACGCCATTTTCAAACTCAACCAGTTCGCCGCTTCGTACGTTGTTCAAACCATAAATGCGGGCAATACCATCGCCCACCTGAAGCACGTTGCCTACCTCTTCCAAATCGGCCGAAGCATTGAAATTGGTCAGCTGCTGTCTTAGTATTGCTGAAATTTCATCTGGCTTAATGTCAACCATGTTTATATTGTTTAATACCCGGCATTGCACCTCGCAGCAAAATTTACCGGGGTTGTTTAGAAATTTATTTTTTTGTTATCGGCTTTTAAACGTTGCTCATCAACCGTTGCGTCGCACTCTTGTACTGCAAATCTTACTTCAACCTATCGCAACCAAATTATAACTCTCTTTCCATTTTTCATTACTCGCTACTCACTACTCGCCAATCACCACTCACTATTTACCACTCACAGCTTACTATCCACTCACTATTCACCACTAACTATTCACCACTAACTATTCACCACTAACTATTCACCACTAACTATTCACCACTAACTATTCACCACTAACTATTCACCACTAACTATTCACCACTAACTATTCACCACTCAATTTCCACCACTTACTATTCACCACTATTCACCACTCACTGCATAACTCATAATTCATAATTCATAACTTATAATTCATAATTCATAATTCATAACTCATAACTCATAACTCATAATTCATAATTAAAAGCTCCCTACCTAATCGTTCTCACATAAACATTTTTGTCAAACTGCCTCTTCACATTCCTTAAATCACTCAGCACACTTCCGTCAACAAGGTTGTTTTTATATTCCAAAATAAATCCACCAATCAACTCTTCGCGTACTACTGTGGTCAACTCAATATTTTTAAGATTAGTATCGCTTATGATTTTGTTTTTGATAGCTGTTTTTACTTCTTCGCTTACCTCCACTGCCGTGGTAAGTTTTACTTTATGAATACCCTTAATGCCATTGTACATGTCAATAGCAGCCTCAATAATTTCTGACAGAATATTTTCACGGGTTTTTGAGATAAGCAGGTTATTAAAAGCGGCTGTTAATTCGCCAACATTGCCTTTGGTAACAGCAGCCACAGCCTTCAATTTTGTTGGTATAGGTATAATGGGACTATTTAAAAGGTTTGTAAATGGCTTACTTAACTTACAAACAGCCTGTAGGTATTTTAAATCTGCATACACTTCCTCCAGTTGATTGCGCTCCACTGCAAGGTCAATTAAACTTTTTGCATATCTGCCTGCTAAACGAGGATTTTGCATTTATTGAATTTAGAATTATGAGTTATGAATGAAGAATGATAACATCCTGCGATCCAATACCCTTCGTTTATTTAATCAATTAAGCTTTACGCTTTCGGCCAGTACTTTAATATAATTTTCCTGCACAGTTTTATCGGCCAATTCGCGACGTAATATTTTTTCCGACACCTCAATTACCAACTTACCTACCAGGTTTTTAACATCGGTAAGGGCTGCATTTTTTTGCTGGGTGATGGCGCTTTGTGCTTCGGCCACAATCTTATCAAATTCTACTCTTGCCTTCTCCTTGGCTTCAGCAATCATTTTATCCGATACCTCTTTGGCTTCCTTAATAATTTTAGCCCTTTCGTCGCGGGCCTGTGCTAACACCGCTTCGTTTTCACTTTTCAGGGCAGCCATTTCAACCTTCATGGTTTCGGCCGAGGCAATGGAAGTTGCTATGCCGAGTTCGCGGTCTTTTAGCGATTTTAAGATAGGCTTCCAGGCAAATTTGCCCAGTATTAAAAAAACAATAATGAACGCCAGCAGCGTCCAGATTACTAAACCAACACCAGGTAATAACAGTTCCATATTTTTAATTCAAAATTTAAAAATCAACATTCAAAATAAAATATTCAACAAGAAAAGAAAAAAAAAGACACCCCGTTTTTTACTTTTTACTTTTGCCTTTTTACTTTTCAAAAATAATTACTGCACCGTGGGCCCTGTGCTTAAGGTGCAGTAATTTTTTTGTAACCTCACCCCGCCCCTCTCCAAAAAAAAGGGAGAGGACTACAGGTTACTTAAGTACTGCCAGGATACCTGCGATAACTGCGAAAAGGGCAACACCCTCTACAAACGCAGCAGTCAGGATCATGTTAGCACGGATGTCGTTAGCGGCTTCGGGCTGACGGGCAATTGATTCAACTGCTCCTCTACCTATTTGACCTATACCGATACCAGCACCGATGGCAGCCAAACCAGCACCAATGGCTCCACCTAAGTGCGACATTGAGTTTGGTCCGATCTCCAACATAATGTTCATTAATGACATGTTGTTTGTTTTTGTTTATGATGAAAAAAGTTATAAAGCGAATTCTTTTTCTGAAAGTTTACTGGTTGGGTGTGGATCGTGGGTTGCATGATCATTTTCAACATGCCCGGTTTCAAATGCCTGGCCAATAAATACAGCCGTAAGGTTGGTAAATATAAAGGCCTGTATAAAAGCTACCAGTATTTCAATAAAATAAATGAATACGGTAAATACAACGGACACAGGGCTGAAACCTATTCCTGCTACAGAGCTCATGGCGCCAAAAATAAATATCAGCGATATAAAACAAATGATCACGATGTGGCCGGCTACCATGTTGGCGAACAACCTGATCATTAACGCCAGTGGCTTAATGAATATGCCAGCAAATTCAACCGGTATTAAAATAATTTTAACCAAAAAGGGAACCCCGGGAGGCCAAAAAATGTGGCCCCAGAAATGACCGTTGGTGCTAAATAAAATTACCAGCATACTAATAAAGGCCAGCACAAGGGTAAAGCTGATATTGCCAGTTACATTGGCCGAACCCGGAATAAGACCCACCAGGTTATTGATTAATATAAAAAAGAAGATAGTTAGCAGGTAAGGCATGTACTTTTCGTACTTTTTGCCCAGGTTTGGTTTGCCTACCTCGTCGCGTATAAAGGTTATTACCGGCTCTACCGCGTTTTGAAAACCGGTGGGGGCTACCATGTGGCCGCTCTTTTTGTATTTACCGGCAACATTCATCATTACTATAATTAACAATATAACTGCAATGAACATTTGCATCACGTTGCGGGTAAGCGATAAATCGTATGCCTGTACGGTTTCATCAACTTTGCCGGCTTCGGTTACGGGCTTTACATCTTTACCTATTAATTTGTAGCCGTTATAAGTGGCATGACCGTGTTCCAATTTAGAGGAACTGAAAACCGACAATCCCTTTTGTGGGGAGTACATAATAACAGGCAATGGAATGGAAATGGGGTGACCGCCAATTTCAGCGAAATGAAACTCGTGATTGTCCAGTATGTGCTCCATAATAACGGCAGCTGCATCTATTTTTTTTTCGGCCTTTTCTCCAGCCGCTTCTGTCTTTTCTTCGTGTTTTTCGCCTTCGTGCTGTGCAAAAGAATTATTACAAAAAAACACCATAAAAAGGCTGAAAACCGCCACCAATAAAGATTTTACGCTGTTGAACCGCATACCTGTTTCCAATTTTTGCGCAAAGATAAGGGTCTGACACAGAATAAATAAATTTGAAACAGGGAAAATCTATTAATTGACTGCCCGGATATAGCCTGAAAAAAATGTTTACCGGGCCATTTTACAGAACCATTTTAAACCTGTTTATCACTGACTTATAGCGGCTAACACGGATTTAAAAAGTTGCTCCTGCACTATAATTATCGTAAATTTACCTATGGAAAAAACGAAGGTAAAACCCGAGATAAACCCCACATTATTGTGGGAATACGACCTGGAGACGTTTAACTGGGACAAGTCATATAAGATAGTCATTGAAAGGGTGATACAGTTGGGCAACGTGAAGGAGTGGAAAGAAATCCGGTTGTTTTATGGTCATGAAAAAATTCTTGAAACGGCCAAATGGTCAAAACAACTTGATAAAAGAGATAAGGATTTTACTATACTTTTTTTAAAATCCGATTACTTAGATGTTGCATAAAGACCCCTTTAATGTGGCGCCTGAGACCTTTCTACTTACTCAGCAGTTACAGGCATTGCCAATATTGAAAGATTTTTACCTGGTTGGTGGTACGGCGCTGGCGCTACCGATAGGTCACCGCAATTCCATTGATATTGACCTTTTTACTAATCATGAATTTGAAACCGAACAACTGATCTCGGTTATTAGAGAAAGCTTTGTGATGGAGGAAAGGTTTGTAAGAAAAAATACGATCATCGGAATGATCGATAACATCAAGGTCGATTTCATTTACCACCCCTACCACCTGGTTAAACCACCCATTACCGAAGAAGGCATTACCTATTTATCGATGGAAGACATTGCTGCCATGAAACTGCACGCCATTGTTAACAGTGGCCAGCGACTAAAGGATTTTGTTGATGTGTATTACCTGCTTCAACATTTCTCCATAAAAGATATGCTGCAGTTTTACGAAAAAAAGTATGACCGAACCAACCCGCTGATAGCCGTAAAGGCACTCACCTTTTTTGGAGATATAGACCCCGACGTAGATCCATTAAAAATGCGGAAAGCGTTACCGCTGGACAAGATAAAAATGCGGTTAAACAAAGCGGTGGACAATGCTACAAAAGTGTTCGGTTAAAAACAGCTCCGACCTTTTATGCCATCACCGGTTTTTGTTTTTCAAATTGCATGTTATGTAGTTTGGCGTAGTGGCCTCCTTTTTTGAGCAGTTCGTTGTGGGTGCCCATTTCTTTTATCTCGCCCCTATCAAGTACAATTATTTTATCGGCTTTGCGAATGGTACTCAGCCTATGCGCAATTACAATAGCCGTACGGTCAGAAATAAGCGTATCAATGGCATGCTGTATCAACGCCTCGCTTTCGCTGTCGATAGATGAGGTGGCTTCATCTAAAATTAAAATAGATGGATTGTACAACAGTGCCCTGATAAAACTGAGCAACTGTCGCTGGCCAAGGCTAAGCGTATTGCCCCGCTCCATTACATTATAGTGGTAATTTCCGGGAAGTTGCATAATAAAATCATGCACGCCTATCATTTTGGCAGCCGCTTCTACCTGCTGCTGGCTAATGCCTGCATTGCGCAGCGTTATGTTATCCAGTACTGTTCCCGAAAACAGGAACACATCCTGCAAAACCACGCCAATGCGGCTGCGTAAGGCATCCAGCTTGTATTCATCTATATTCTTACCATCTATCAATATTTCGCCCTGCTGTATCTGGTAAAGCCTGTTAAGCAAACTAATAATAGACGTTTTGCCACTGCCCGTGTGGCCAACCAACGCAATTGTTTCGCCGGGGTTTACGGTAAAATTAATATTCTTTAATACATAATTATCGTCCACATAGGCAAAATGCACGTTTCTAAATTCTACTTTTCCATCTATGGTATCGGGGGCGAAGGTTCCGTTGTCTTCCATTACATCGGGATTGTCAAGTACTTTAAATACCCGCTCGCTGCTAACCATGCCCATTTGTATTACGTTAAACTTATCGGCAATAACGCGTAACGGCCTAAATATCTGGTTGAGGTATAAAATAAAAGACACGAGTAAACCAGCGTCTAACTGATTGCCGGCAATATACCAAACCAACAGACCCATACTCAGTGCCAATACTACCTCCACCACCGGAAAAAATACCGAATAGGCAAAAATGGCTTTCACATTTGCATCGCGGTGTTGCTTATTTATTTTTTTAAACTTGTTAAACTCGCGGTCTTCAGCGGCAAAGGCCTGCACTATTTGCATGCCTGTAATGTGTTCCTGAATAAAGGCGTTTAGGCTGGCTACGGCGTTTCGCACATTTATAAACGATTTGTTTACGCTTTCTTTAAAATAATAAGTAGCTACCATTAAAATAGGGAAAGGAATAATGCTAATGAGCGTTAATCGCCAATCGATAAACAACATAGTACCGAGCGTGAAAACGATGGACAGAAAATCGGCCACAATGGGTATTAGGCCATCGGCAAAAATATCGTTGATGCTTTCTATATCGTTAATGGTGCGGGTAGTAAGGGTTCCAATGGGCGTTTTATCGAACTGGGTAAGGTTTAACCCCATTACTTTTTTATACACGGTTACGCGCAAGTCCTTTACTACGCTTTGGCCCAACATAGAAGTAACAAACGAAAAAGTAAACCGAACGGCCGTTTCAATAAACAAAAAAATAAGCTGGAAGATGGTGACAGAAATAATGAAGCGGGTAACATCGCTAAAATCGGTTTTGATTAAAAAAAACCGTAACCAGCCCGGCATGTGTACACCTTTACCGGTGGCAGCATCTACCGTTATTTGTATGAGGTATGGCCTGATGGGTGCAAAAATGGCAAGCATAACGGCTAATGAAATGCTAAGGACGAAATGACGTTGATAGGGCTTTACAAATTGGAATACCCTATTTAACAATGAAAGATCCAACCCCTTTGTTTTAACCGCACTTGCCATAAGATTGCAAAAGTATTGAAATGTAGTTGAAACATTGATTACACCAGGGGAGGGTTAATGTTCAGTTTACATTTACCAAAAAACGAGCTTCAATATCGTTCCATCATTCTTAAAAAGAAGCTAATCCAATCATATTTTAAACAATTGGCTAACCACAACCCCCTTTACCTATATAAAACCCAAAAGGCATAAAATACTTGCCACCGTGTAAAAGGGAATCGCAACAAACTAAAAGTTAATGGCTATAGAGTAATGGCTACTTGCAATAGCTAACGACTTAAAGCTGTTGGCTATTACCTATTTCCCTTTTCCCAATAAAATAATCCTAAAAGTGTGAATCATTATTTTAAAATCGAGCAATAGCGAAATGTTTTCAATGTATACCAGGTCGTATTCCATCCTTTCTATCATTTCTTGCACCGATGAGGCATAACCAAACTGAACCATTCCCCACGAGGTAAGGCCTGGCTTAACTTTTAGCAGGTATTTGTAGTATGGGTTGGCGTCCATTATTTTTTTAATGTAAAACTGGCGCTCCGGCCGGGGACCAACCAGGCTCATATCGCCAATTAAAATATTGAATAATTGCGGCAATTCGTCTAACCGCCACTTACGCATAAACCGGCCCCAGTGCGTTATCCGCGGGTCGTCGTCGCTTGACAGGGCGGGACCGTCCTTTTCCGCATCGGCATACATACTTCTAAATTTGTAAATGCTAAAAAGTTTACCCTTAAAACCACTGCGCTGCTGCCTGTAAATTACAGGTCCGTTTGATGAAAAGTAGGTTCTTAATGCAATAAATATAAAAAGCGGGCTCAGCAAAATCAACCCAAAAAACGAAAAAATCACATCTATCAGCCGCTTAATATTTTGCTGCCATTCGGGCATCAGGCCCGTTTGTATATCAATAAGCATGGCCCCCAGTACATTGCTCGTTTTTACTGAGCCGGCCAATATGTCCAGCTTAACGGGTACCATTTTTACCTCCACATCCTTTTCGCTGAGGCGGTTCACAATGGCTTCTTTTAAATAGTGGTCATTTTTATCCAATGCTATAATTACCAATTTTATCGATTCCCGTTCGGTAATAATTTCAAGTTCCTCCAGGTTGCCAAGGCAGTCTATCCATTTACCAAGGCCATTTTTGGTTGGTTTGGTATTTATATAACCGGTCATGTGGTAACCAAGCGCCTTAAAATTTTTTTGAACTTCCTGGTAAATTTTAATCGCCTCCGGGTTATTGCCAACAATCAACGTATTTAAACGTACGACCCCCTTTAACAATTGGTTTTTAACCAACTTCAAAATAATAGCCCTCCCAAAAAAAGTAAGAATAAACTGAAAAACGAAGAAGCTAAAAAAGGCTTTGTAATAGTAAGTATAGATACGCGTTTGATCGTTCAGCACTAGCGAAAAAAAGATGATCAGGCAACCGATAAGGCTAATAATACACGTGTTGGTAAACTCGTTTAACCGCGATTTTCGATAAAGCGATTGCTGGTAACTGCCCGTAAGCGAAAAAAAAATGATCCAAAAAAACGGTATAAACAACAGCGTTAACTGGTAATATACATCGTAAAAAACATGGGCAATATTTAAATATGGCTCGTTCAACAAATTTTTTCGCATAGCCGAAAAAATAAGCCACGTCAGCGACGCAAAAAATGCGTCGGTAAATACATACCAGCCGATATGTATGGGCTTTTTAAGTATCATTCAAAATTAAGCCATGGTTTTTTTGTGGCTGATTTTTTCCAATATCAGGTGGGCTACTTCCATAGCAAGAAAACCATCAATTTCGCTTACAACAGTAGGTTTGTTGTTTACAACGGAGTCAACAAAAGCATCTAACTCATGCCTGATAGCGTTGCCCGGCAGCACAATCGGATTTGCCACAGCTATGGTCCGTTTGCCCGATGGAGTATCTATGTCAAAAGCAAAAATATTTTCGTCGGCCTCGCTTTTCAGTTTTATTACTTCGGCTTTCATTTCTAAAAAATCAACACCAATATAACTGTCTTTTTGAAAAAGACGCATTTTACGCATTCGCTTCATACTTATACGGCTGCTGGTAAGGTTGGCCACACACCCGTTGTTAAACTCAATGCGCACATTGGCAATATCGGGCGTATCGGTCAGCACCGCTACCCCACTGGCCGAAATATTTTTTACGCCAGCATTCATAATACTTAATATAATGTCTATATCATGTATCATAAGGTCCAGTATTACACTTACCTCGGTACCCCGCGGGTTAAACTGGGCCAGGCGGTGTACTTCAATAAACATGGGGTTAAGCGGCAGGTCTTTTATTGCTAAAAATGCAGGATTAAAACGCTCTACATGGCCTACCTGTACTTTCACATCTGCCTCTTTTGCCATGCTTACCAGCAAACGGGCTTCGGCCATGGTATTGGCAAGCGGCTTCTCAACAAATACATGTTTGCCATTGCGAATGGCTTTTTCGCACAAAGCAAAATGTTGGTCGGTAGGCGCCACAATATCTACAGCATCGCAGGCCGCAATCAATTCATCGGCGTTTGTAAATCGTTTGATCTTATATTTTTCTTCTACCTCAATAGCATGCTCGTTTAACGGATCAAAAAAACCCACCACTTTCACTCCTTCCATCTCCTGCCAGTTGTTAAGATGAAATTTACCTAAATGCCCTACACCAAACACCCCTATGTTTAACATGATACTTTTTAAAATTTTAATGCCGGTAAAGATAGGTTTTGCAGGTGATTAATGATTGAACGTAGCCTTTTTGACCATTACGGTAGCCCAATAAATACAATTGCAGTGCAGGGCAAAGTATTTATAAACATTCATGAGCCTGTAGTTAACCTTTGCTGCATTTGCAAAGGTTTGTCCGTTTTGAGCATGGTTGTAGCCAATGGCAGTTTATACCCTGGTAATGAAGCGTTAATTTTACAGCTTTATATATCCAATATTATTTGTCTGCAGCTTTAATTAATTGTTTTTTTAGAACATTAAATATCCAATACTTCCGAAAAACCAAACAACATTTTGTTTTTAGATCCTTTGAAAAACCAGGAGGCTAATTTAAAAAACGAAATTATTTGCACCCGCCTTTTTTAAGAGCGGGTGTTTTTGATTTAATAAATTACGTTGGTGGCCGCTGTACATTTGCCGCAATGACCACCAACCTATTACTGGTAGCCCTTTTTGTGTTTAGCATGATCATTATGTCGCTAAACTACAGCCGACGAAAAAAAAAGGTGCTTTTTTTGGGGAATGCGCTAACCGACATGGATAAACGGCCGGGCGGCTTTTTATCGTTTATGGTACAATTGATTGGCAACGACGGGCTGGACAATAAGTACGAGATAATGCAATCGATAAAAGAGGGCGAGACCATGTTCGATGTTTCGCAGCGCCTTGATACTGATGTATTGCTAAAAGATGTACAGGCAGTAATAGTACATATTGGCCTTTACGACGTTTTACAAAGTACGGCCAACAACAACACTACTTTAACCGCGCAATTGATTGATTTGTACGAAAAAATGCTTTTGAAAATAAAAGAAGCCGATATTAAACCAATCGTTTGCCTGCCCACCCTTGCCTTTGTGCAAGGCGCAACACCGTGGCTCCGTAGCCAACTGGAAGCTTTTAACATCCAACTACAGCAATTGGCCGGCAAATACCAAATACCTACCATAAACCTTTCGCAGCCATTTATAATTGGCCCGGTTACCAGCCAGGCCGATAACGAACCTTTTGACCTGCACAGAGCCCTGGGCCAACGAATGTGGCTGGTGTTGAAAGAGGTAAAGTTTACGTAAGCAAACTATTGCAGCCTCCGCTTCCACTATACACCAACGCTACCTGTACGTTTATCGGGGCAAGCTCAATCGTTGCCTTTAAAAAACCTTTGACCGCCTTAAACAATATTTTTGGGGACGATTTTTTTTTGGCCGGCAGATTTACCTGTACCCGGCAGTTGTTGTGTCACTCACTTTTACGGCAACAATTTTATTGAGCATTTAAAAAATACACCGCAAACACGCAACGCTTACCACTACATGCCCGGCACCAACAATTGTTTTAACAAGGCCGATACCTCCGCTGCTTTATCCATTATCATTATATGTTTACCATTGGGTATAATATGATGCGCCTTTACCAGCTTAAATGGAAGTAAACGGTCGTGGGTGCCGTGTATGTGTACCACGTTGGGCGGTACGGTACTATTTTGCCAGTTAAGTATAGCGCCAATGGCCCATGCAGTAAAAACGGGGTCGGCCTCACTTTGTATTAATTGAAAAAGCTTTTTTTGCTGCTTACCATCGGGGCCAACAAAGTATTTACTGTAGCGGCCTGTAATTTTTACTACCGAAGGTGGTACCCATTTATATACCGGAAAATACTTCCAAAGGCGCAAACTTGCCGGAAACTCGGCCGCTGTTTTGTTACTACTAATTATAATGGCGTTAACCTTATCGTCGGCCTTAGCCATTTCGGTGGCCAGCATACCGCCAAACGATACGCCCACAATAATTGGGGCCACCTGTGGTATTAGTGCCCTTAGTCGCTGCGCATATTGCGGTAATGTTTCATTTGGCAGGGGTTGCTGCCAGTCAATAAAAACAGGCTCGCACCACGTTAAATCCATAAACTGAAATGCCCGTTTGTTTGCCCCTAATCCCGCTATAAAATATACTTTCATTTTAAAACTGCTTACCACAAACCAAACCGGCAGGTTGTACCCTTCCGGCTGGTTTACTGTGTTATTCTAAATTACCTTAACCAGCACATAGTTTTTTTTACCTTTTTGCACCAGCAGGTATTTGTTTTGTAAAAGGTCGGCAACACCTACAGTGGTTGTTTTAGTATCTATTTTATTTTTATTGATACCTATGCCGCCCGATTGCCACATTTTACGGGCTTCACCTTTACTGCTAAATATTTGCGTATCGGCCAAAAGGCTTACAAGGTCGTAGCCTTTTTGCATATCGGCCATAGCTATTTCGGCGGTTGGCACTCCGTCCATTACCTGTAACAATTGCTGCTCGTTAAGGGTAGCTAGTGTTTGGGCAGTGGCATTGCCAAACAAAATATCGGAGGCCTTAATGGCAAAAGCAAGGTCGTCGCTATTATGCACAAACATAGTTACCTCTTCGGCCAGCTTTTTTTGTAGCAGCCTTTGGTGAGGCGCCACGTTGTGCGCTGCCAATAATGCCTCTATTTCATTTTGGGGCAAAAGCGTAAAAATCTTTATCCATTTTACTGCATCGGCATCGGTACTGTTTAGCCAAAACTGGTAAAACTGGTATGGGCTGGTTTTGGCAGCATCTAACCACACATTGCCTTTTTCTGACTTACCAAATTTGCCGCCATCGGCCTTGGTTATTAATGGGCAGGTAAAGGCAAATGCTTCTCCACCGCCCTTGCGCCTAATCAATTCAGTACCCGTAATAATATTGCCCCATTGGTCGCTACCACCCATTTGCAGTTTTACGTGGTGGTGTTTATGCAGGTAATAAAAATCGAAGCCTTGTACCAGTTGGTAGGTAAACTCAGTAAAGCTCATACCGGCATCGCTGTCTAGCCGTTTTTTAACGCTATCCTTGGCCATCATAAAATTTACCGTAATGTGCTTACCAACCTCCCGTATAAAATCTAAAAAAGTAAAATCTTTAAACCAGGTGTAATTATTAGCCATTTGTGCGGCATTAGGCCGGGCAACATCAAAATCTAAAAATTTCTCTAATTGCTTTTTTACCCCGGCCACATTGCGCTGTAAAGCTGCTTCACTTAGCATCTGCCGTTCTTCGCTTTTGCCGCTCGGATCGCCTACCATGCCGGTGGCGCCGCCTACCAGTGCAATAGGTTTATGACCAGCACGTTGCAGGTGTACCAGTAGTAGTATAGGTACAAGGCTGCCAATATGCAAACTATCTGCCGTGGGGTCAAAACCAATATAGGCTGTGGTCATTTCTTTATCCAGCTGCTCCTTAGTTCCAGGCATAATATCCTGTATCATACCGCGCCACTGTAACTCCTCTATAAAACTCATGTTCTATTCAATTTGCGCAAATGTAAAACAGAAAAAGAAAGCGATTTTGTAAAAAAGATGGAACAAGATTAACGATAGGTTCAAAAAAATACGGATTTTATTTACCTTTAAATCAACACTACTATTCTTCAAAAAATGTTAATTGGGAACTTCTATCTTTATTAAAATTGTATTCCAAAATTATTTCCATCACTTTATAAGGCATTTTTAAACCTACCCAAAATACCAGCGGTTCAATTTCGTTTTTCAGTATAACCGACAAAATAAAGTTTATGCATACCCGAACAATGTGGATGTTAATTGTTTTAAATTTTTCCATTAGTTATGCCTTTGGACAAACCTATCATAATGAGTGGATTGATTACAGCAAAACCTATTTTAAATGCAAAGTGGGCGGCTTTGGTGTAGATGCTGTAAACGGCAGCGCCATTTTAAAACGCGGTTTGGTTCGCATTCCCTTTGCAACCATTGCTGCTTCTGGTCTTTCAGCAGCGCAGTCACAAGACTTTCAATTGTGGCGGGATGGCAAAGAGGTAGCATTATATGTTAGCAAAGCAAGCGGCATATTGGGTGATGCTGATTTTATTGAGTTTGTAGGCGAAATAAACAACGGTAAGCTCGACAAAGAATTGTACCGCGACCAGTCGTTGCAATTATCTGATTACTGGAGCCTTCAAACCGATACGGCCGCATACTTTTTAACTGTTAATTCCGGTGGCGCCAATAAACGCTATCAAATAAAAAGCTTTTCACTATCAGGAAGTCTTCCTGCCGCTGAGGCTTATTTTATATATACGGTCGGCAGATACTTTCGTTTTGAATTAGGCAATGGTTTTTCGGCAGTTGCAGGGCAAAATATTTACTCATCGTTGTACGATATTGGCGAGGGTTTTACTAGCCGTGCTGTAAAACCCAACGCCTGTGGATCGCAGGGTCAATTACAGCAAAACTTTAATTTTTTATACCCGTTCCTGGGTACTTTGGGCACACCCGCGCCCAATATGGCAATGCGTGTAAGCAGCGTGGGTAATGCTGCCAACACCCGTACGGTAAAGGTTTTGCTAAATAACGACAGCGTAACCGCATACCAGATAGATTATTTTTACGATTCAAAAATTGAAAAATATTTACCTGTAAACCGCATAGGCCTTGGATATGCCAACTTTGTATTAATTAATCAAAGTAATGCCAGTTGCGATCAATTTAAAATCTCTAAAATTGAGCTGGAATACCCCCGGGAATTTAACCTGGGCAATAATAGCAATTTCTATTTAAATATTTATGCCAGCGGCACTCAAAAATATTTGGAAATAACCAATTTCAACACAGGCGGCGTATCGCCGGTAATTTATGATGTAGCTCATAATAAACGCTATATAGGGGAAATAGCCACGGCCGGTAAAGTAAAAGTTTTGCTTGATGCTGAGGCAACTGATTACCAATTATTCATTGGTTCCGCATCGGATGCAAACTATCAATCCATCAATAAATTACAAACACGCAGTTTTGTAGATTATTCAAAGGCGGCCAACCAGGGCAATTACCTTATTATTAGTAACCCCCTTATTTACGGCAGCGGAAGCAAAAATTTTGTACAACAATATAGCGATTACCGCAGCTCTACAGCTGGTGGCGGTTTTACATCGGTTATTGTTGATGCCGACGAACTGGCAGACCAGTTTGCATGGGGTATTAAAAAACATCCTGTTAGTGTAAAATCGTTTTTAAAATATGCCGGTAGCACCTTTGCCAATGCACCAAAATATGTTTTCTTATTAGGTAAAGGCTTATCGTACAATGCCTATCGTAGCAACGAAACCAATGCGCTGGCCAACCAGCTAAACCTGGTGCCTACCTGGGGTTACCCGGCCTCAGATAATTTATTGGCATCTAAAGATTTTACCGCACTACCCGAAATACCCATTGGGCGGCTTTCGGCAGTTAACCCCGACGAAGTAGGCAACTACCTGCAAAAAGTAAAACAGTACGACAGCGTACAAAACTCCAACGACCAATCAATAGGCGGCTCGGCCTGGAAAAAAAATGTGTTGCAGATTGCAGGTGCCAACGACCTTGGTCTTGGCGACCAGCTGGATGTTTATATGGACAATTATAAAACCATCATCAGCGACACCTTTTTTGGGGCCAATGTAACAAACTTTAGCAAAAATGCCGACCCCGCAGGCTATACCGATGCAATCGTTTCGTTTAAAAAAGTGTATGAACAAGGCTCATCGCTCATTACCTATTTTGGGCATAGCTCATCTACAAGTCTCGACTTTAACCTTGACAACCCCGAAACGTACAATAACCAAAGTAAATACCCGCTGTTTATTGCCAATGGTTGTAACGCAGGTAATAATTTCGATTTTGAGAGTAACAGGTTAAACGCTGCCTCCACCGTTAGCGAAAAATTTATAATTGCTGCAAACCGGGGGGCAATAGGCTATTTGGCTACTACCAGTTTGGGGATAGTGAATTATCTAAACATATACACCTCGCAATTTTACAGGGCATTGGGTAAAACCAAATATGGGCAATCAATAGGCATTGCTATAAAAGAAGGTATCAGGGCCACGCTACAAGCTACCGGTGCGCCCGATTATTTTAGCAGGTTGCACGCCGAGCAGTATTCGCTCAACGGGGATCCCGCTGTTAGGCTTAATTCGGCAACGCTTCCCGATTATGCAGTGGAAGATGCTACCGTGATTGCTACCCCCTCAATAGTTTCGGTAGCCGATTCATTCTTTTCGGTAAAAATAAAGGCCTACAACATAGGTAAATCAACGAGAGATTCGGTAGATCTTAAAATTGAGCGCATCAGCCCGTCCGGCATCATCACCAACTTATTCAACCAAAAAATCGGCCCCTTATATTATGCTGACTCCGTTACTGTAAATGTGCCGGTTAACGGAATTTTATTTAAAGGCCTTAACAAAATTATAGCCACCCTCGATGGCCAAAATGTACTTCAGGAGCTGTCCAAAGTAAACAACATTGCCAACCGCGGGGTATTTATTACCGAAGATGAAATACGACCCGTTTTTCCCTATAATAATGGAATAGTGGGCAACACTTTGTTCAAGTTTAGCGCATCTACAGTAAACGCGTTAAGCGATTACAAGCAATATATAATGGAGATAGATACCACCGAACTATTTAACTCAACGGTGAAAAAAAGCCAGACAATTGGTAGCGTAGGTGGTTTACTTGAATTTGAACCTGGTATATTACCGGTAAATAACACGGTATATTACTGGCGGGTGTCGCCGGTTATGGCTACTCCCTATTGGAAAAAGGCATCGTTTAAATACGTGCAGGGTGCTGTTGCGGGCTTTGAACAGTCTCAGTATTATCAGCACGCTGCTGCCGGTTACACCAACATTTACCTGGACACTGCCAGCCGTAGTTTTAAATTTAAAAGCAAAGTCAATAACCTATTCATTGTTAACTCTATTTACCCCACCAGCGGTTTGGAAGACCAACATTTTAGTGTATCGGTAAATGGTAATGGCATTATAGCCAGTGCCTGCGATGGACCGGTTTTCCAGTTCAACGTTTTTAACCCAATAAGCTTTAAGCCATGGAAAAATACTACTACCAACGGGGTTGGATCATTTGGCAGCGGCCCGGCGGACTGTAGCCTCAGCAGGCAGTATAATTTTGAATACCGCACCACCGATACTGTTAGCCGGCGCAAGGCTATGCAGTTTATGGATATGGTACCTGCAAACTATTACGTGGTTGTACGTACTGTGTCAAGCGCCAGCGAAAACATTAATAGTTATGTAGGTGCATGGATGGCCGATACTACCCGGTTGGGAAGCGGAAATAGCATATACCACAGGTTAAAGAGCGCTGGTTTTGCAACTATCGACTCATTTTACAAAGCCCGTACCTTTTCGTTTGTTTATAAAAAAGGTGATGCTTCGTTTACACCACGCTACGCAATAAGCCAGGGAGTTAACGACCGCATAAACCTTAATGTAAACTGCACCACGCCCGATACCACCGGCTCAGTTACCAGTATAACCTATGGCCCGGCCAAAGCATGGAAGATGGTGAAATGGGCAGGTACCAAAAGCGAGCCGGGTAACGATGTAATAAGCTTGAAGGTAACAGGCATTACCAGTATTGGTGCCGATACCCTTATCTATTCCCTCAACGAAAACCAGCAGCAATTTGATATTAGTGCAATAGACGCCGGCAAATACCGGTTCCTAAAGCTTTCGCTGCTATCGGGCGACAACATTACTGCCACACCTTACCAGCTTAACTACTTTAAAGTTGAATACGATGCCGCGCCCGAGGGAGGCCTTGCCCCCAACCTTTACCTAAACTTTCCCGACACGCTGCAATACAATGCAAACAGCGGGCAGGGTGTAAACGATTTTACAGTAGGTATTGGATTTAAAAACGCTTCGCCGGTTGCATTCGATAGTATGGGGCTAAAAGTAATATTATACAACGATAACAACGTAGCTACCATGGTGCCGCAACCAAAAACCAGGCCAATGGCCCGTGAGGATACCCTACAATTAAAAATAAAAATTGATGGCAGCACCCTATCAGGTTGGTACAATATGTATGTGGAAGTTAACCCCGATAAGCAGCAACCAGAACAATTTAGTTTCAATAACTTTTTGTTTAAACGGGTTTACATAAACGGCCTACAGGTGTTACCGGTTAATTTACTAAACTTTACCGCTGTGGCCCGGCAAAACAATGTGTTAACTAATTGGTTGACCAATAACGAAAGCAACACGAAGGCGTATGAAGTGGAACACAGTACGCCAAGCACCCAATATAAAGTTATTGGGCAGGTAATGGCAGTAAATACCGCCCGTAACGCTTACCAGTTTACCCACCTTAATGCACCAATCGGTAAAAACTACTACCGTCTTAAAATTATAAGCAACAACGGGTTGCATAAATACTCCCCGGTAAGACTGGTAACACTGGGCAAAGGCGATAATATTAACCTTTACCCTAACCCGGTAAAAAATGTATTGAATGTTTCGGTAAGCCTACCCGGCGGCCATGCAACTACCCTAACCCTTATGAATGCGCAGGGGCAGCTACTTCTAAAAAAGATAATTTCTGGCACCTCGCAAATAAATATGGCCGAATTTGCAAGCGGCACGTATTTAATAAAGGTAGGCAGTGGAGTAAACTCAACCATTTATAAGGTGCAGAAATATTAATTGTTATAAGTTGAAAAATTAAATAGCCGCCTTTTTGGGCGGCCATTTTTATTTTGCAAGGCATAGCACCTTTGCCATTTTGTAACTGCTATTTCCTTTTTATTAAGTGGTAATTTATTCCATTAATTATATTGTCCAGCATTTCAAACGACTTTAGGCTTTTTAACAAAAGCGTTAACGATTTGTGGCCATAAGTGCGGCTGTCAAAGCTGGGATCGAGTTTACGTAGGTTGGAACCAAAAGTTGACACATTTACTTCATCGCTTTCGTTGGCCGACATGTCAAATGCCTTGTTAAGCAGTTTAACATCAAGCGATGGCTTGGCCTTCTTTTCTGATTTTTCTTTTGCAGGCTTTCCCTTCAATTCGGTTTCCTGTTCGGCCTCAGGTGCTTCAATAACATCCAGGTTTTCTACGTAGGTAAATATCTCGCACGATTTTACAAAAGCATTTGGTGTCTTCTTCTCCCCAATGCCCATTACAAAAACCCCTTCTTCCCTAATACGTTTTGCCAAACCAGTATAGTCGCTGTCGCTGGATACAATGCAAAAACCATCAACCTGCCGGGCATGCAAAATGTCCATAGCATCAATAATCAACGCACTATCGGTTGAATTTTTTCCGGTGGTGTACGAAAATTTTTGGATAGGGTTAAAGGCGATATCATTTAAAATACTCTTCCATTTATTCATTTGCGGCGTGGTCCAGTCGCCGTAAATACGCCTTACCGTAACCTTTCCGTATTTAGATGCTTCTTCTAAAATAAGGTCTAACACCTTTGGTTGTGCGTTATCGCCATCTACCAGTAAGGCTAGTTTGGATGCTTTTTCCATTGTTTATTAATAATTATATGGTTGTCATTCCTTTTTGGCTGTTTCACCAGCACTGTAGTTTATTATAATAATGCAACAATTTGTTTGCACGCAAGGTATCCTAATTAAGTTCAGGCATCATACCTCCGCCCGAAATGACCTGGGGCAACAACAACCGCATCCGGTAAACATTCATGGCAGTATGGCCCAGCTTTTTTACCAGCTGATAATTAACTAACACACCTACCGGCGCCCCTATAACCGGCATTAGTTGGGCCATTTTGGCAATGTCAAGATAATCGCGGTACTCCTGTTGAAACGGGCGCCAGTCAAAATCATCAATATCGGCAGGCAAACCTTCGGCGGTCAACTGCCACTGCTTTAATAATTCATATACCGCCAACCGTGTTTCGTCACTACAAAAAGTTAGCTGAAAAATATATAAAATGCATACCCTCTCCTTATAATTCATTACATCAAAGCCATATAGCGAGGCAATTTCAAACAGTAACTTTATTTTAATGCTTAAAAAAAGCGGAAAATCGGCCAACCCAAGCAATATTCCACCGGCACCGGTCAGGCCTCCTTCAGCAGCCGCAGTGTTTCGATAATTTTTTATTTTTTTCAGTACGGCCTGCTCCCGTTCTTCCAGTTTGGCGTTTAAAAATGGTTTACCGGTGGTGTACTTTGAGCCAAACAAAACCAGCTTACACATTTGCCTTACCCCGGTAGTTATGGCGCTATGCACTTTATCGGGGATGTAACTATTAAGCTTTACCTGTAGTTTTTTGGCAAGCTTATCAATCAGCCTCGGCTGTTTTACCATTTTAGCCTGCCATTTCTTCAATTCACCTAAAACGTATACTTCATAATGATTCATAATACTATCAAAAAATTTTTGTGCCTGTAAACGTTGTTAAATAAAAACAACCAATTTTTCTGTTTTTTTACAAGCGAAGTTATTTACCTAGTTAAAAAACACCTATCCCGGCTGTTGTAACAAATTGGTGAAAAATAGGCAATATTTAATAGGCTTTCTACGTTTCAATTGCGCATACCACCATCGGGCCAGCCCAACCAATGTATAGCAAACGCGGGTTCAAAACGGAATATTAAGAGCTCACATTATAAATAAACCTGGTTTTCTCTTTTTAAAAATGCTAACCAAAATGCAAAAACTATTGTCAGCGTAAAATATAAAAAGTTGGCAATCAACAATAGTTAGTATGTTCTATAGTCAAATACCTTTACTTTTATCCAATGTTGCAAATAGGTTTTTAGCCGTTATAGGGTTACCTAAGCTTTAATAAGGCATTAACACCTGGGTTGGTTATTTTTTAACTTATGTTTTAATAATATGAACAAGTTACTATTATCGGTTTTATTATCATTACCGCTGGCATTGTTTGCTCAAACTACAACTTCTGTACAACCAGCCAAAACCATAAAAGGTACCGGTAGTTTTTATGCTACCCGGTTTAATGGACGACCGACCGCCACCGGCGAAACTTTCACTCATTCTAAATTGACTGCTGCAAGCAATAACTTTAAGTTTCATTCGTGGGTAAGGGTAACCAATTTATCAAACAATAAATGCGTAATAGTGCGCATTAACGACCGTATGGCGGCAAAAAGTGCATCCAAGGGACGTGTGGTGGATTTGACACGTGCAGCTGCCGAAAAATTGGGCGTTGGCATTGGTGGCCTCATTAAAGTTTTGGTTGAAGCTGTGCCCTCGGCAGAATTGTAATATTTACCATCCTTAAGGTTAGTTTTTTTAACGATATTGCGACAAATTTTGTTGAATTTAAAAACTTACTATGAGGAAATCATTACTTTTTGCTGGCTTGTTAGCTTGCGTTTCGGGTTTTAGCCAATCCGGTTCTTATAAAAAGCTTCCCACCGTTTCTATCGATTTTATCGGCACCGACTTTAAATCTGCCGCTGCCATAAGGCAACAATCGCTATCCGGTGCCATTCGCGATAAACAATTAGCCAAATTTAAAGACAATAGGTTAGGCTTTGGCGCCAGTTACTTTCAGGGCCTAAGCGATAATATCGACTTTATGGGCTCATTACGGGGTTCATTTGTAAAATACCCTTTTAAAAACGAGCCAATACCTTCCAAGGAAAGTTTTTTTGTTGAAGCCAGCGCCAGCCTAAACATTAAATTACTTCCTGACAACTATGTGGTGGTGCCTTACATAACCATGGGTGTGGGTGCTTCTTACACCAATAAATACTATGCAGGCTTTATTCCCCTTGGTACCGGTTTGCAATTTGCACTTGGCCTGGAAAATTTTGTATTTGTAAATGCACAATACAGGTATGGTATCACCGAGCGGTCTACCGACTACTTTTCGTACTCGTTAGGTTTTGGCGTACCACTTACCGAACGTAAAACGGTTGCTACACCATTGCCAACACCACCTGCACCTACAGCAGCACCAATTGACAGCGATGGCGACGGCATTGTTGATAACCTTGACAAATGCCCCAATGTTGCAGGCATAGTCAAATACAGTGGCTGCCCAATACCCGATACCGATAACGATGGCATTAACGACGAAGATGATGCGTGCCCAACCGTAGCTGGCACCATAAAATACAAAGGTTGCCCGGTGCCCGATACCGATGGTGATGGTATTTTAGACGATGTTGATGATTGCGTCAATGTATCCGGTGTTGCCCGTTACAAAGGTTGCCCAATACCCGATACCGATGGCGATGGCGTAAACGACGAAGTAGATGAGTGTAAAGACCGGCCGGGACCAGTTGACAATAAAGGCTGCCCTTACCCACCCAAGCCCGAAATGATAAAAGTGGTAAACAATGCCGCCACCAGGATACTATTTAAAACCGGAAGCGCCATTTTATTGCCAAAAAGCTTTGTAGGCCTTGAGCAGGCTGCAAAAATTTTAAATAACGATGCAACGCTTGGTTTGGACATTGAAGGTCATACCGACAATACAGGATCGGATGAACTTAACCAAAAATTATCGGAAGAGCGTGCTGCCGCAGTGTACGATTTTTTTATTAAAAAAGGACTTACTGCCGAAAGGATAACCTCAAAAGGATTTGGTGAAAGCATGCCAAAGGCCGATAATAAAACTGCAACCGGACGAACGCTGAACCGCCGCGTTGTAATGACCTTAAAAGCGCTGTAACTACTTACGGTTTATAAAATAAAACTCCCGGCCCCGGCCGGGAGTTTTATTTTATAAAAACATTGTAAAGCAACTATTTGCCAACATTTCATTATTTATACTGTTAATTGTTCTAAACATAAAAAATATGTTTTAACTGAGCTGTATAAAAATGATTTTTTAAAACAGCAGTGTTGCTATTTCATTTATAATGCTGCAGCCATTATTGCCGGTGTTGGCAGGGCGGGGCTTATCAATTGCAAACCACCTGGTATTAACCGGGCGGAACTTTATTAGTTGTATAAAGTGCATTCTCTGTTTTAGATAATAAATTTTTGACTGAATTTAGACAGCTTTGTAACAGAAAAGCATTAATTTGATTACATCGTAAAATTTTGTTTAGTAATAATTTGTAAAACGCCGGTTTGTTTAATCAACACATTTTACCGGCGTTACGTGGTATGTTTTTTTAGCAGATTTGCCAGTAACAAGGCCAAAATTTTACTTAACCAAACCCCGGAAACTCTAAAAATAAACTGTGTATGCTTACCCTACATTTTTCGCCTTTTCCAATGTTAACCACCGAACGGCTGGTATTACGGAAAATAACTATTGAAGATGCTGAGGCCATTTTTGTACTACGGTCAGACGACCGGGTAAATAAATACATTGACAGGCCGCGGGCCCATAATGTAGATGATGCCCGGAATTTTATTAACCAGATACGTGGCCGGGTTAGCCAAAACGAGTTATTGTATTGGGCCATTACACAAAAAAAGAACAACAGCCTGATAGGAACCATCATGTTTTGGAACATTAACCGCGAAGAACATACAGCTGAGGTTGGCTTTGAGTTGCTACCCGATTTTCAGGGGCAGGGTATGATGCGGGAGGCCCTGGCCAAAGTAATTGACTTTGGCTTTAACAAGTTTGGCCTGCAGGTAATGGAAGCCTTACCCGAAGAAGAAAACGAAAAATCCATTGCACTGCTTGAGCGTGCGCAGTTTCAAAAAGATGATAGTCACCAGCCAATAGCCGACGACGGCGATACAGCCATTGCTACAGTGCGATACACCCTGCACAATAATTAATTTAAACAAATACAACCAAAAAAGCCATCCTGCCTTTAACGTGTAGGGTGGCTTTTTTATGCAATAACTAAGCCTTTTTCAAAATAAAGCGCCAATGGTTGCCAGCAGGCAATTACCGGTTCCACCAGTAATTTACCTTTAGCACAATAGCGCGGTTACGTACACTAAAGGGTGCAGGATAGTAATTGTCGGTGTACACCAAAAACAGGTCGCTGGCGGGTTGGTAACGCCACTGCAGCCTGCTGTTTACATTAATATTTTTAGCCTGCTGGTTGTATTGAAAAAAGGTAGAGAAAAACATTTTGTTGGTAAATGTTACATCGGCCCGGGTGCCTACCAGCCAAAAGTTGGTAGTACCATAAGGCGCAGGTAATTGTATATTGTTATAAGCCACATTGGCCAGCACACTTACAAAAGGTTGAAAGCGCACCCCAGCTTCGGCTACATAATTTTGCCGCGTGCCCTGTTGGTAATAGCCGCCCATGCGGCTACCCACCGACCATGTAAAAACACTTTGCGGTTTTGATACAAAATCGGCAGCAAAAGCCTTCCACCGGTGCCTGCTGCCTTTGGTAAGCGAGTCCTTGCCTGAATTGGTTGGGTCAAAAGGCGTCAAAAGCTCAACAAACTCGTCAATGGCTGTAAAAGTTAACACACTCGTTTTTCTAAAATTAAAGGCATACGAGCCCTGGTTTAATTGGTCGGTTTGGCGGCCATTAGTATTGAAAAATGTGCTGCTGCTTACTTTTGGACCATGGCTAAGCACTACGCCGCTTTTTGGAAAAAACAGCCTGCCAATTGCAGGGTTTATTCTAAGGTACCCATTGCGGGGAACGTATCCTACTTCGGCAGTAAAGTTTTTGCCAACCCACTCCTGCTGAAGCGCCACATTCCATTTACGGCTATTATACAAAAGGCTGGCGGCTGCCGTAACATCGTTACCACTTTTGCCGGGCGAAAACGATTTTAAAAAGAAGGCTTTGCCTGTCCACACGTTATTGGGACTGGCAAGGTTGTACTCAACACCAATATTGCGGTTATATTCGGAAAATCGGGTATTGGTTGTATCAGCCTTTGAATTGTAATTAAGGGACTGCTTGTTAACCAACAACAACCCGATATAACTTCGGGTAAACACCTTTCGCTGAAGAGATAGTACGGCAAAATTTTGGTCGGGCAACCCGGTTTTTTGCACACTTGCCGTTTGTATATCCATTAGGCCAATACGCCAGTTTTTGTCAAGTTTACCGCTTAACCGGGCCCCTGCCCTAATAGGCACTCCCAACCCAATGCGCCGCGAAAAAAATGGCCGAATGTTGGCAAATCCAACATTGGCGAACAGATCGCCATTTTCGAGAAAAAATTGCCTTCGTTCAGGAAAAAATAATTCAAAGCGGTCAAGATTGGTCACTTGCCGGTCTACTTCTACCTGCGAAAAATCGGGGTTTATAGTAACATCTAAATTAAGTGCAGTGCTAAGCCCAATTTTAATATCGCCACCCACTTTAAGCTGGGTTTTTGCGGGCAGGTTATTTCCAAAGTTTTTTGATGCCCCACCAAGTATATAGGGAATTATTGAAATGTTTGCACCGGGATCGGGCGGTGGCTGGTCCCATACCAGCGTACCGGTGTATGCCAGCGATGCGGTAGGAAACTGCCGCGGTACAGGTGCCCAGGCCGACTTTTCGGTTGTTTTAAGGTCTAACCTGCTAAAGTTAATTCCCCATTGTTTTATGCCCCTTTTATAACGGATAGATTTAAAAGGCAACGCCATTTCAAACACCCATTTGGTGCTGTCGTTACGCACCGCCGAAACCCATTTATTGTCCCAATTGAGGTCAACAGATGCACCATTGCTCATAATACCATCCCATTGGGCACCAGCGGCATTGGCACCAAAAGAAAAACCGTTGGTTTGGTCGTTAAACGGATCCATAAACAACAAAAAGTTATCATTCTTACCAAAACTAAAATCGCGGCGAAGCGACTCAACAAAATAGGGACCAGGAAGCTTGTTATAACATGTTGCCACTAAAAAAATATACTTATCGTTGTAAGTCATTTTTACCTCGGTACGCACCCTGGTTCGGCTGGTATCCATAGGTAAAACCATAAAAAAGTCCGAAATCATTTCGGCCTGTTGCCATGCTGTTTCGTTTGCTACTCCATCAATAATTATTGGCAGGGATGTTTTATGTAGATGTAGCTGAAAATGGCTATTGCGCTTTTGTGCATTTATAACCAGCGGCAATGTCGCAAACAAAAATAAATAAGCAGGTAGTTTCATATTTGGCCAACAACACTGGGTTTGTATTGAAGAGAAACGATAAATCTACGGCAATAAGTAACCACTTTGTTACCGCACTTCTATATTAAAAGTTACTACCTGAACTTTTTACCTGTTAGCTATGACACAATCGCGCTATTGCATAGGCTTGCTAATAATGTAAGGCGCAATCGCTACGTTTGGCAGCAGCAGGGCAATCAATTTTATTTTTACACAGAAAAAAATTTGCAGGCAATACATATAACCATTCATTAGCATCACTTACACCTTTTTGCAACATGCTTTCGCGGGCAAAGAAGGTAGGGCAGTAATTGCATTAATTGTAAAAACGTAGTAGTATTCTATTTTATTTAGTACATCACCTAATTCAATA
Organism: Chitinophagales bacterium; assembly: GCA_038247635.1. Classification (GTDB taxonomy): domain Bacteria; phylum Bacteroidota; class Bacteroidia; order Chitinophagales; family Chitinophagaceae; genus Segetibacter. The sequence goes on along the minus strand of JBBRUR010000011.1, from coordinate 56,158 downwards.
CCTATGATAAATATAAGGCCTTTACCCACCCTTAGCAGTTTAGATAAAGCAATGATAGCTTCCATTAAGGCTTTGCCCCGGCTTGTTTTAATTGTTATTGCCACCAGGTGCATTTATGCTTTCGGACTTACAGGTGCTGGCAGCCAATAAGGCGGCAGTATTAATGCCCGGTGTTTTTGTACTAATCAGTATTAAATAATTATCCGCTATTTGGTACACTTAATGCTAAATATAAAATCATGATAAAAAAGGCTGAATAAAATTACCAACGGTACACGAGTGCAACGCCCGTGCAACTGCCAGCCCGACAAAATAATTTTGACGGGGCATTAGCCGGGCAGGCAACGACTTTTGAAAAACCGCTATAAAGGCCGGTTCAAAAATATCAGCATCAGATTAAGGATAGTCATTTAGTATTGTACCTGTTTGTGGCGGCGTTCTCAAAGCAGTTGGCTTGCTTACCCACCTGGCCATTACTGTTCAAATACCTATTTTAATGGCTGCTGTTTAAGAAAATTATGCCACCCATTTGCCCCATACAAACTAACAACTTTTACTGTCGTTAACCGTGTTAATACTGCCAGCGTACTATTTAATTAATGGCCCTTACAAAACATTGATGGGCCAATATAAAAGAACGCATCAATTATAAACACGGAACTTCTGTGTAGACCGACCTACTATAAAAACAGCAATTTATTTCAAAAAAAATTCCATAAAAAAATCCACTTTTTACCGCGAAATTTTTTGGGTTAAGGCACCCACTCCAGTAAATTCACAATTGCCTTTAAGTGTGTTTAAAAGGTCTTTGGCCATAGAAGTGACTTTTTTAATAGTGAGGTTTTTTGTTAAAGTATTGGTGGTAATGTTTCGAGTAAAATAGATAGGATGTTGGTAAATGCCTTTATTGTTTGCATTTAATGTGTAGGTTCGTTTTTATATACCTGCCTTATTTTCAATAAAAAAGCTTGCACCATTAAATACCTTACTCACCTTTTTCTGTAGGGCAGTATCGCCACGCAGGATACACAAATCGGTTTTCGAATGGCAGTGTTCCATTTTTATGCTTATCACCTTACCGTTCACACCTTAAGTAAAGGTTGCATTTAATAGTTTCCGGCTTGCCTCCTTTTTGCACCTTACCATTAATAACAACGTTGTAGTAAGCAACAACGTTTTAATAAAATTTGCCATAAAGCCAACTTACTCACCACTTTTTTTTATTAATAAAACGATGTACAATAAAATCAGTAACCGTCACATTAAAACCGGTGTTTAGTGCTTTACCAAATCGAACGAAAAATTTTTTGCCCTGATAACAAAGTCGTCGTTTTCGTTGGGCATGTTTGAATTATCGAAAGGATGCAACGACACGTAGAAATTACCATCGTTGGTGGTGGTAAGTGTCATGTTGGAGATTTTACTATCGTGTGTAAAATTTTCGGAAATCTTTAGAAATACTACAGACGAAAAAACCAGTTCCAATGTACTTATCTCAAATTTTTGCCCTGGCAGCGAATGTTTAGCCTTTAAGCGAATAATGGCATCGGTGGCCATGCCTTTACCGTTTGGCACCTGATAGTCAACTAAAAATGAAATAATTTCCCCATCGGTGAATATGTACTTTGAGTTTACCTCGTTAACTGGCATAAAGGCTTTTTAACATGACGGTTGCAGCAGCAGGAAGGTAACAAAAGGAAACAATTGTTAAGTCTAAAATTGTTTTTTGTTGAAAATAGCCGGTAGTTCTATTGTAAAAACATCCTTTATTGGTGTCGGGGAATTTCAACACCTTTTAACTTTCTATACATTTCGGTAGCATATAAATCTGTCATTCCCGAAATAAAATCAAAAGCATTGAGCACTTTGTGATAAGGCGAACTGGTTTGCTGAAACTCGGTAAACTGCGACGGAAAAAGTTTTAGCACCTTTTCATCTTTATGATCGGGTTGTTGTTTAAGCAATGCAGGCACCACCAGCCCCAACAGGGCCGACATTACGTTGTATCCTGCAATTTCCACCTCCAGCACAGTGTCGTGGTTATATATTTTATGGGCCGATACGCTCATTAGTTCTTTAAATGCATTGGTGCGGCTTTCAATGTTATCAAGTAAAGTATCGTTAAAAGTGCCCGCCAGTATGGCCTGCCTGTTATCCCAAAATACATTGGCTGCCTGGTTGGTAAGCAGGTTAATGACTTTGGCGCGCAGGTAGCTTATTTTTTCGTTGATGTCACCAATTTTATCGTATGTTTTTAAAGCGCTGGCCCTGCCGCCGGGTTCTACGGCTTCAATAATATCTATAAGTAATGTCGTAACCGTGGCATGGCCTATTATACCCAGCCTGTGCGCATCTTCCATATCAATTACGCGGTAACAAATATCGTCGGCCGCTTCTACCAGGTAAACAAAAGGATGGCGCAAAAAACAGCCGGGTTGTGTATCGGGCAGCATACCCAACGATTGAGCAATAGTTTCAATAGCTGATTGTTCGGCCCTAAAAAAACCATATTTTTTGCGGTGTTTAAAACGTTTGTCAATGGCCTGCGAGTGACATGGATATTTTAAAACAGAAGCAATGGTTGTATAGGTTAGCCCCAGCCCGCCCGTAAGCCTGCCTTTAAAGGTGTGGGTTAAAATACGGGCGGCATTGGCATTGCCTTCAAAGTTTGATACATCGGCCCATTCCTCATCGCTAAAAAATGATCGCATTAATTGTCCGTCTATTTTTTTATCGCAATTATCTATAAAGTAAGCTGAGATTGCTTTTTCGCCGGAGTGGCCAAAGGCAGGGTTACCTACATCGTGTGCAAGGCAGCCGGCGGCTATTACATTGGCCAATTCATAACGGTAAAACTCCCGGGCATCGCTATAAGACAGTTCCTCCAGTTCACTTATTTTTCGGCCTACCATGCTACCCAACGACCGCCCCACGCTGGCTACCTCAAGCGAGTGGGTAAGCCGGGTGTGCACAAAGGTGCTGCCAGGCAGTGGAAATACCTGTGTTTTATCCTGCAACCGCCTAAATGCCGACGAAAAAATAAGCCTGTCAAAGTCGCGTTGAAAGCCCGACCGGGGGCCTTCCTCTTCTTTATCGCGGCCAATTCGTTTTGTACTAAACAGGGTGTCCCAATGCATAACAGCAAAAAATAATTTGCTCAAAAATAAATGGATAATGCCATAGGCAATAAACAAAAAAGGGAGACGACCACCTGGTCATCTCCCTTTATACTTTTATAAAACAGCTACTTACTTAAAATCTGCAGTAGTTACCCCTTCATTTAATTTTACTTCTGTCACCTTCATTTCAAACGATTGCTCCTGCCCACCAGCCGAAATGGTTACTTTTTGCAGATAAGGAAACAATACATTTCCCACCTTTTTATAATCACCAAATTCTACTGTGTTTGATACAGACGTACCGTTGGTTACTTCATCTTTTTCTACTTTTAGCAGCAGGGAAGATGTAACGTCATAATACTCGGTTTGCGTTTTGCCGTTCGGTAGTGTTATCAACAACTTGGTAGCCGGTTTGCCGTCCACCTTTTCAGTACCAATTGTTTTAATGGTGTATTTATTGGTAAGATAATCTACCTGCTCAAATAAACTGGATTGCGCCTTTTTCTCGGCTATTGCTTCGGCGGTCATTTCCTTTTTTTGGCCCATTTGCATTTCGTAGCCCGTAGTACCATCAAACATAGTTTTGTTAACAACGTTGGTACCCATTTTTATTTCCATCATTTCCATGTTGGGGGCCATTTTCTTTTGCTGTACATCAAGCGTCATGCCTTGCATGCTCATACCCATATTAACTGTATAGCTGGTTACCTTTTTTAATTCGTCGGCACCGCCAATAACTTTAATGTAATTGGCAATAACCGTTTTTGCATCAACCGTGGCTACCGGGGCAGCATTAGCTTCTTCGGTTACAGGCTTTGCAAATTTATCAAATTTGTTAACTGCAAAACCCAGGTTTTTCAGGCCTTCTTCAATTTCAGCGGCTTTACCGGTAACTACAATACGCGTATCGTCGTAATTAAAATACTTGTTCGCTACCCGCAACACATCGTCAGCGGTAACTGCATTTATTTTTTGAAGGTAGGTTCTGTAAAAATCCTGTGGCAAATTATTAATAAGAATGTCGCTTGCAAAGGCAGCTACCCTTGCAGGGTTTTCAAGCCCCAGTGCAAAGTTTCCGTTGTATTTTGCTTTTACTTCTCTAAGTTCCTGGTCGCTCACTTTGTTAGTGCGCATGCTTTTAATTTCGTTTAAAAACTCAAGCACTGCACTATCGGTTTTTGCATTACGCACACTGGCCGATGCGGTAAAATCGGTTTGGTTACGACCACCACCTACGCTTGAATAAGCTCCATAAGTAAAGCCACGCTTTTCGCGAAGGGTCATAAACAACTTACTTTCTGCGCCACCACCCAATATTTGGTTGGCCACTAACACAGGAAAATAATCGGCGCTACTCATAGGCAAACTTATTAGGTTGGTCACGCTTATTTCCGACTGCACAGCATTAGGCATGTCTACCAGGTTAATTTCAGTTTTGGCGGGGTTAGCAACCATGGTAAGTTTTTCGAGGCTTAACGGAGCGCCTTTCCAGGTACTGAAAGCCATGGCAGCAAGTGCTTGTGCTTTTGCAGGCGTTATATCGCCCACAAAAGTTAGGTAACCACGGCTGGGAGTAATAAATTTACCGTAGGCCTGCTTTACATCACCTAGCGCAATGTTATTGATGCTTTCTTCGGTTTCAAACTCTCCGGCAGGATGGTTGAGGCCATAACTTAATGCATTGGTTACCCGCCCGGCAACTGCAGTAACACTTTTTTCGTTGGCTTTTAAACCGGTCAAGGTCTGGCCCTTTAATTTTTCAAAAGCATCATTTTCAAATGATGGTTTTTTAATTGCCTCGGCCATTAGTATAAAGGCAGAGTCAAAATACCGGGTAAGTGCTGATGCAAAACCACCTCCGGCACTCAAATTTACATCGGCGCCAATTTTATCAACCGCCTGGTCAAAGGCTGCCTTGCTGCGTACAGTAGTTCCCTCACCCAACATACCGCCCATCAGGCTAAGTACACCGGCCTTATCGCCTTCTGTTATTGGGCCCATGTCAATGGAATAAGTGGCCGATATTTTGGGTAACTTATGGTTTTCTACCACCAGCACCGTAATACCATTAGGCAATTTGGTAATAACCGGGTTATCTATTTTAATAATTGGCGCGGGGCCCGCCTTTGGTGGTTTACTTCTATCAACCTGTGCAAAGCTTTGGGTATATACCGCCGCCGCAATCATACATAATAATATTGTGCGCATAACTTTTATAATTTTTTTATTTTAATAATTGGTTGTTGTCTATTTAGCGGGCAAATAATATAAAACCACCCGCTTCTCGGTGTTCAAATATTTTTTTGCAGCTTCGCGAATGTCTTCGCGTGTAATAGCCCGTACTTCTTTTAATTCATTATTAATATTTCCGGTATTCTTATTATAAAAGGTATAGCCATCTGCCAGGTTTTCGGCTACGCCCAGCACCCTGCTATTGGTAGTAACATAGTTGTTTTCAAACTGGTTCATTAGTTTTCTATAATCAGCCTCGCTAATCAGGTCGGTCTTCAACACTTTTATCTCGTCGTCTATATCTTTTAACAAGGTATCTAATGCGGTATTGTTATTGGGTAAAGCAAAGGTGATATACACACCATAATCTTCAAGCGAAAAGTTTAATGCCTGCACTGCCAGTGCATTCTTTTTTTCGTCTACCATTTTTTTATACAACATGGAGCTTGCCCCCTGCGATAAGATAGAACTAATTAATCCAAGGGTTTTTGAGTCTTTGGAAGTCATACCCGGTACCCGATAGGCAGTTATAATTGCAGGAAGTTGAATGTTAGCATCGTAGGCAGTGTCAACAATCGACTTTGCAATTGTTTTTTCCTCTACCCGCTTGTAATTAACTGGTGCACCTTTGGGCACTGCTGAAAAATATTTAGTTACCAATGCCCTGGTGGCTTCTACTTCTATATCGCCGGCAATAGTTAATACTGCATTGTTAGGCACATAATATTTTTTAAAGAAGTTTTGAAACTCTTCCAGTTTAGCAGCATCCAGGTCTTCCATGGAACCAATTGGTTGCCAGCCGTAAGGATGATCGATAAACAAGCGTTTAAAAATTTCACTTACAATTTTGGAGTAAGGCTGGTTGTCTACACGTAGGCGCTTTTCTTCTTTAACTACTTCATTTTGAGTTTTAACACCTATTTCATTTATGACAGGGTGCAGCATCCGCTCACTTTCAAGCCACAAGCCCAGCTCAAGTTGGTTTGAGGGGAACAGCTCGTAATAAAAAGTGCGGTCCTGGCTGGTATTGGCATTGTTTTGACCGCCGTTACTCGATACCACTTTCATAAACTCGCCGCGCTTAATGTTTTCAGTTCCTTCAAACAAAAGATGCTCAAAAAAGTGAGCAAAGCCGGTGCGGCCCACCATTTCGTTTTTTGAACCCACATGATACATTACCGATACTGCTACCACGGGGGCCGTTTTATCCTGGTGCAATATTACATGCAAACCATTCGGCAGGTCAAACTCGGTAAACTTTACTTGCTGGGCAACAGCGCCACTGCAAAACATGAACGCCGCCGACAAACACAAGAGTTGATTTCTCCTTAACATACTCAGAATTTAAAGTTGATTGAATGATAAAAATATACTGTCTAACCCCCCGTCAGCATTTAATTGTAAAAAAAAATGATGAATGGCTGTATGTTGGGTTAGCCGGAAAAAGCTGGTTATTTCAATACTGCATAGATACAAACCTTTGTTGGTACCGTAATAATAGGTTTATAATTGGCCGTTATTAAACAGCGTTTTAACAGTATTGTTGTACTAGTTTGTAGCAATTAAATACTAAATATTACAGCCTGAATAATTTTATTTGCTTAAAGAAAAACAAAGTGGGATAAAGTAAGGCCAAGTGGTGTTTGCAAAAAAACAACTAAAGCATTAGGCACTTTTCAACATCGAGTTTTACCCCTTTATATTTGCAGCCAGTAACATGCACATTCCACTTAAATTTTCTTTTCAACAACAAACACTTTGGTTATCAAGCCAGCGTTGTATTTTTTGGGAAGAAGAAAATACATTGATTGCCTCCGATCTTCATTTTGGAAAAACCGGCCATTTTAGAAAGTCGGGCATACCAGTACCACAAAACGTTTACACCGAAGATCTGCAACGCCTAATTACGCAGTTTCAATACTTTAAACCCGGCAGGTTTGTGGTAGTGGGCGATTTTTTTCATAGCGTGGCCAATAAGGAAATGGATTTGTTTGAAAAATGGAGAAACGATTTTTCGCATATTTCAATTGACCTTGTTAAGGGCAATCACGATATTTTACATGCCAGTTGGTATCGAATGGCCAAATTAAACGTTACCAATCAATTGCATATACCACCCTTTATTTTTGTACACGACATTGCCGATATAACCGAAGCTGAAAAAAATGCATATTACTTTAGCGGCCATATACACCCGGCAGTAATCGTTGGCGGATTAGGAAAACAAGTACTTAAATTTCCATGTTATTATTTTGGTAGTCAATTTTCAATTCTGCCGGCCTTTGGCCGCTTTACCGGCACCGTTGTCATTGACCCAAATAAGGCCGATACCGTTTTTGCCATACTACCCGCCAATGCAAAAAAAGGCGAAAAGGGAGTGGTTATTCAATTGTAAACCGGCAAAGCTTTTTGTATATTTTGCTACCTGATAAAATAAACCATTGGCAACTATAAAAATTGCACATAACAACACTTATAGCCTTCCCCTGCCGGCGGGGCATCGTTTTCCTATGTTGAAATACGAATTGATACCGGGCCAGCTATTACATGAAGGCACTATTACTGCAAACAATATTTTTTCGCCAAAGCCCTGCCCTGCCAATGTGGTGTTGCTTACGCATACAAAGCAGTACCTCGATAGATTATTGAATCAAACCCTAAGTGCCTCAGAGCAGCGTAAAGTTGGCTTTCCACAATCGCCGTGGCTAACCGAGCGTGAGCTAATGATAACCCAGGCCACAATAGATTGTTGCCATTTTGCAATACAAGATGGCGTGGCGCTAAATATTGCTGGCGGCACCCACCACGCCTTTGCCGACCGAGGTGAGGGGTTTTGCCTGTTAAACGATTTTGGCGTGGCGGCCAACTACCTGCTGCACAATAACTTTGCAAAAAAAATAATTATTATAGACCTGGATGTTCATCAGGGTAATGGTACCGCTAAAATTTTTGAAAATGAACCTCAGGTATTCACATTTAGTATGCATGGCCAACATAACTATCCATTTCATAAAGAAAAGTCGGACCTGGATGTACCACTGATTGATGGGACTGACACTGGCACTTATCTAAAAATATTAAAAGACACATTGCCGGCCTTACTGGCCAAAGTAAAACCCGACTTTGCCATGTACCTGCCCGGTGTGGATATTTTAGAAACCGATAAATTTGGAAAACTAAAAGTAACAAGGGCCGGCTGCCAGCAGCGCGACCAATATGTACTTAAAACCTTAAAGGAAATGGGCATACCGGTTACCATTTCGCTGGGCGGTGGCTACAGCCCCGATGTAAATGATATAGTTGAAGCACATTGCAACACGTTTAGAACAGCCATTGACTTATTTGGATAGGTGGGGCAAATACAAAAAAAGCAGCAGGTTTCCCCGCTGCTATACAAACTAACACCCCCAACATTTTTATATTTAGTTTACTCTCTTTTTTAGGCTGGTTACCTGTTCCTGCAGGTTGTTTACCAGGGTGGCAAGTTGGTTTACATCCCACCGTTGTTGCACATTGGCTTTGGCAATAATCATTTGCGCCTGCCACACTTCCAGTATGTCCTCCGTATTTACCTGGTAAGGCTCATACACAGGGTTATCGCTTACCAGGGTAACCTTATTGCGTGTGCGATTGTTTTTTAATACCCGCTTATAAACTATCCCTTCATTTTTACTAATTACTATGTAGGTATTGCTGTTTTTTACACTGTCAATATCTTCAAGCTTTTCGCCCACTATTACCGAACCGCTTTGGGTGGGCAACATGCTATCACCAATAATTTCAAAAGCGCGGTAATTACCGGCGGCCATCATTGGTAGGGTAAACGTATTAAGTTCGTCAATAAACTCGGGGTCGGCATAACCTGCCAGGTAACCTGCTGCTGCTTTAACAGGTACAAACTGTATTTCGGCTACCGTTGAGGCCATTTTTAACTGGCGACGCTTTTCAAGGTACGACCCACCCTTGGCAGCGCTTACATCTCTTAACAGCAGCTCGTCAAGCGTTATCTTAAAAATGCCGCTTACGATTTCTAATACCTCTATTCTTGGTTCGGCACGCTCTTCTTCATAAGCGCCCAGCAACGATCGCTTTATTTTTAGCTTACTGGCAAATTCCTCCTGGGTCCACCCGCGTAACTTACGCAGGTATTTTAAGTTTCTTCCGGCCTGGGACATTTTGAAACTAATTTGTTTAGACACGAAAATACTAAACATTTTAGTTTTACCAAACAATTTATTTTTTGGGTGATGATATTTTAATGGCAATTTTGCGCATTATAAAAATTAACTATGGCAAAGGCTACAAAGGCAGCACCAGGCGAGGCAGTAATTTTAGTAACCAACGACGATGGCATAACGGCCCCGGGCTTAAGAGCATTGGTAGATGCGGTAAAACACCTTGGCAAAGTAGTGGTTGTAGCACCCGATAAACCACAAAGCGGCATGGGCCATGCAATTACGATCGGGCACCCGCTGAGGCTGGTAAAGGCTACTAATTTTGACAATGTGGAGGCATGGCAATGTAGCGGCACACCGGTAGATTGTGTAAAACTTGCCGTAGATAAAATATTGCATCGCAAGCCCGACATCTGCCTAAGTGGGGTTAACCATGGGGCTAACCATTCAATAAACGTTATTTACTCAGGCACCATGTCGGCTGCTGTTGAGGCCTCAATAGAAAGCATCCCCAGTATTGGCTTTTCGTTACTTGATTATAGTATTGAAGCCGATTTTGAAGGGGCAAAAAAATATGCTACACTTATTGTTGAGCAACTATTAGGCAAAAAATTGCCCGATAAGCATTTGTGTCTCAACGTAAACATTCCGGCGGTGAGTGCCGAATTAATAAAAGGCGTAAAAGTTTGCCGACAGGCCTACGCCAAGTACGAGGAAGATTTTGACGAACGCCTTGACCCGCATGGACGTAAATACTACTGGCTTACCGGCGAATTTGTAAATTTTGACAAAGGCCGCGATACCGATGTATGGGCCCTCAACCATCACTACGTAAGTATAGTACCCGTACAGTTTGACCTCACTAATTATAAACTAAAGGAAAAACTGGAAACAACCTTAAAATTTTAATTGAATGCGAAAAGACAGTCTACGCCTTGGCGTGGTATTGGGGTTTATTGCACCGGTACTGGGTATGGTGGTTTACTACCTAATACAGTTCCGCATGTTTACGGTAAGGGAGTTTTTGCAGATCATATTTTCGCAAAAAACGCTGCTATCGGGCATGGTAAGCATTTCGCTTATTGCTAATGCGCTCGTATTTACGTACTATATTAATACCCGAAAAGACCGCACCGCACGGGGAATATTTATTGCCACCTGTGTTTATGCCATTGTATCGCTTACGTACAAATTACTTGGGTAAATAACCCGGTAATTAGTAACCTTATAACGCCCTTTGGCCAACAAGCCCTAAACGCACCATTTGGTAATGTAAAGCCCTTATTAACAAACCTCATGAAATATTACATTATAGCCGGCGAAGCGAGTGGTGACCTGCATGGAAGCTACCTTATAATGCGGCTTTACCAGCAAGATGCACAGGCAAACATTAGGTGTTGGGGCGGCGACCTTATGCAGGCACAGGGTGCCACGCTGGTAAAGCATTACAAGGATCTTGCGTTTATGGGCTTTATTGAAGTTGTAAAAAACCTGCCTGTAATTTTAAAAAACCTTGCTTTTTGTAAAAATGACATTACCACCTTCGCCCCCGATGTGATCATTTTTATTGACTATCCCGGGTTTAATATTAAAATAGCCGAATGGGCTAAACCGCTGGGCTACCGCACCGTGTATTATATTTCGCCACAAGTATGGGCCTGGAAAGAAAAACGGGTGCATACCATCAAAAAAACAATCGATAAAATGCTGGTGATACTACCTTTTGAAAAGGCCTATTACCAAAAATTTGATTATACAGTAAACTATGTAGGCCACCCGTTAATTGAGGTGGTGGAAACTTTTAAAACATCGGGGCGTAAGGAAACGCTAAGTAACAAACCCATTATTGCCTTACTACCCGGCAGCCGCAGACAGGAGGTATCGGTTAAACTACCCATCATGCTTAAGGTAAGCAATGCTTTTCCGCAATTCCAGTTTATAGTTGCCAGTGCACCGGGGCTCCACAATGATTTTTACACCCCAATACTGGCCCCCTACAAAAATGTAAGTATGGTAAGCAACCAAACCTACAACCTGCTACAACAGGCAACAGCCGCTTTGGTTACCAGCGGCACCGCCACCTTAGAAACTGCCCTGTTTGGTGTGCCACAGGTAGTGTGTTATAAGGGCAACCCCATATCGTACTCTATTGCAAAACGGGTAATAAATATCAAATACATTTCGCTGGTTAACTTAATTATGGATAAGCCGGTGGTAACGGAACTAATACAAAATGAGCTGACTGCGCAAAACTGCATTACCCAATTAAACCTGCTGCTAAACAACCAAATGCATAAGTCGCAGCTTCAGCACCACTATCAACAGCTTTACCAATTATTGCTGCAGGGCGGCTACGCGTCAGCAAATGCAGCCGAAAGTATTTACCAATTTTTACAACAGCCGCAATAGTTATCGTTACAGCACTACTGTAAACCAGGAACATTTAATTTGCGCGGGCCGCTAACATATCGGTTATTTTGTACAATATACCTGTACTTAAGCAGCGCATCGTGGCCTGCATAATCAACCCCAATACGGGCGGTGGCATAAATTTCAACATCATCCACCACTCCTGCCACATCGGTAAAAAACAACAGGTCGCCAAATACGCTCATGCCATTGTGGTGTGTGCTAATTCCCATTGCTTTGCAAAGGCTTCCGGGGCCGCGGGCCAAATTAAACCCCGCCGTAGCTTTACCGGTGCGTTGCAGCATAACATTTATGCCAAGCAAAGGTTGCAATGCCCTTATCAATACTACCTTAGGCTCCGCCTTACCACCTACCACCACATTCATTAAATAGTGTATGCCATAACACATATATACATAAGCTATGCCGCCATTGCAAAACATGACCGCGGTGCGCTTTGTACGTTTATTTCCATAGGCATGGCTGGCTTTATCGGCAGCGCCATTATAAGCCTCGGTTTCTACTATAATACCTGCTGTAAGCCGTCCATCAAAAACGGTTACCAATACCTTGCCCAACAGTTGCCTGGCTACCGTTTGCACATCATTCTCTATAAAAAAACCAGCGGTAATTTTACCCCCCGGCAAATCATTTAAACCTATCATTTACAATACCTTGGCATGTAGCTATTTAAACTTTACTTTTAAAGCCATAAAAGTAACCCCCTTTGCTTAAAGACATCGTAATAGCTATACAAGCCTACGGGCAGGCTCATAGATTTATTCGCCAAAACAACCTTTGGAAATGGATCATAATTCCGGGCATTATTTACATGGTCATGTTTTGTGTAAGCATGTATTTTTTTGGTAAAAGCGCCACCAGTGTTATTGAGTTTCTTTTAATAAAAACACATTTAAACGATTGGGCTGCCAGCATGCACAGCCGCTTACTTACCTTTTTTTTAACCCTGGGTGGTTTAATGTTGTGGGTAGTGCTCATGCTATTTTATTTCTCGCTATTCAAATACTTATGGCTTATTGTAGGTTCGCCCATTTTTGCTTACCTCAGCGAAAAAACCGAAGCCATCATCGAAAAAAAAGACTTTCCGTTTAGCCTGCCGCAACTATTAACCGATATTGTACGCGGCATTGGCATAGCCCTGCGAAACTCATTATGGCAAACCGTGTACACGTTGTCAATTTTAGTACTGTCGCTGGTGCCCGTGGTGGGGCTGGTAACGCCCGTGTTTGCCGTGCTTATTGAGTGTTACTATTATGGTTTTAGCATGCTCGATTATAGCAGCGAGCGCAACAAACTATCCGTGGCCGAAAGCATCAACTTTATTGGCAACCGTAAAGGGTTGGCCATAGGCAATGGCATGTTATTTTACCTTATGCACCTGGTACCCATAGTGGGCTGGGTACTTGCACCTGCTTATGCAGTTATTGCAGCTACCCTAAGTTTATACCCACTAAAAAAACCGGCGCCTGGTATGGCACAACCCGTGTACTGATGTTTTTTTTTTGAAACCCAACAATTAATCATTATGCGGCTTTGGTTGCGTCGCACAGCGTGTACAGTTGTAACCTAAGGCAATCAACAGCATGTACATTTGTAACCATAGGCATTGCCCAATTACCAATAAAAAGCTAAAAAACATTATACACCTATGCAAGCCACCGTTTTTCTTATACCCACCTACCTGCACCCCAATGCACCCGAAACCATACCCGCCTACGTGTTACCGGCAGTACAACAGTGCCACGCTTTTTTTGTAGAAAATGAACGCACAGCCCGGCGCTATTTAAAAAAGCTGTGGCCTCAAATGGTTATTGACGAGTACCAGTGGTTTACCATCCATAAGGCCGAAGCGCAGGTGTTGCACGACTTTAAACAACTGCTAAGCCAGCAAAAAAACATTGGTATTATAAGTGAGGCAGGTTGCCCCGGTATTGCCGACCCCGGGCAAATATTAATAGAAGCGGCACAGCAAACAGGCGCTACCGTGGCACCTTTGGTTGGCCCAAATTCAATAATATTAGCCTTAATGGGCAGTGGAATGAATGGCCAGCACTTTCAGTTTCATGGTTACCTGCCAATAGACGCCAGTGCACGCCGGCAAAAAATAAAGGAATTGGAAAACGAAGCAGCCAATAAAAACTGCACACAAATATTTATAGAAACACCGTTTCGCAACAACCAAATGATTACAGAAATAGTACAAACCAGCAAACCCACCACCCGCTTATGCATTGCTGCCGACCTTACCGCGCCGCAGCAGTACATCAAAACAGATACTATAACCGAATGGAAAAAAAAACAGCCCGACTTTCACAAAAGGCTGTGTATATTTTTATTGGCGGCAAACACCGTGTAGGGCTTCAGGTTACTTTACCGGAAACTCGCTATTAAATTTTACGCCTTCTATTTCGTACACGCTGTCTACCACATAGCTTTCGGTACCACGCCAGGGCAGCGCACCAAAGTAGCGGTTATAGTGTAGCTCCATATTTTTACCGCTGTTTTCAAGTAGTATTTTACCTACCCTTTCGTTACCCACGCTAAAGTCAAAATAATTGCTTTGTATTGAAGTTGTATTGCTATTGCCACCAAACCCTGTTTGAATAAGCCGTCCTTCGAACGTTTTAAATATCATACCCTTTTTTTGTATGGTATTAAGTACCCCGGCTTTTGTTCCTTCGGCATACACAAAGTAATAGCGCCAATATACCAGCACCACCAATACCACTAGTAATATAACACCAAAAATGGAAAGAAATTTTCGCATTATCTTCTATTTAAAATGGATTTAATGATATTAATTATAAACCATATTTATCAACAAGGTAAATTAATGCGGCCATATTTACCGCACCCAGGTGTAGTTCTCTTTTGTTTACATTCTCAAACACATCGCTGCGTGCATGGTGGTAATCAAAATAGCGTTGTCCATCGGGCGAAAGACCTGCCAGTACGGTACCAAATTTTCGGTTTAGCGGGCCAATATCGGCACCTCCGCCCCCTTGCCTAAGGTCGTAAACACCATAAGGCAAAAGCAAATCTTTCCACGTCATTATTTTTTGAAGCGTGGCTGCACTGGCGGTAAATCCAAACCCACGTGGCGTAAAACCACCGGCATCGCTTTCAAGTGCAAAAAGATGCTTTTCTTTTTTTTCGCCGGCAGCTTCGGCATACATAGTTCCACCGCGGCCTCCGTTTTCTTCGTTGGCAAATAGTACAAAACGTATAGTACGTTTGGGTACATAATTCATAGCCTTTAACGCCCTCAACACTTCCATGGTTTGCACCACTCCTGCACCATCGTCCTGTGCGCCTTCGTTTACATCCCAACTGTCAAGGTGGCCGCCAACGGTAATAAATTCATTCGCAAATTCACTCCCTTTTAATTCGCCAATTACGTTGTGGCCGGTGGCATCGGGTAAAAAATAACCATTGGTAGTCAGTATTACCTGCACCGCAGCATTTTGTTTACAGGTGGCCCACAGGTAATCTGCATCCTGCAAGCCTAATGCAGCAGCCGGTATTTTAGGAAAACTATCGTTATAGCTCATAACGCCTGTATGGGGGTTATTGTCGGAAGCCTCGGTAAGCGACCGTATTAAAACACCTACCGCACCATATTTGGCTGCCCGCGAGGCACCAAAGCGCCGGTAAATACCCGCATCGCCATACGACCTGAAGGGCTGTATATTGGAAGGTATAAAACCATAATTAAAGTACACTATTTTACCCTTTACCTCTGCAAACCGCTGCTCCAGTTCATTAAACGATGCCAGCGCAAGTACTGTGGCTTTTATTCCCTTTTTACCTGTGCCAAGGCTATTGCCTAATGCCAGTATATCCAGTGGTCTTTTCTGTTTTTTTCCATTAACGTTTATTACTGTTGCTTTATCCTGCCCGCCCCGGTTCCATGCAGGCACTTTACATTGCTGTAAAAAGGCCTCGTCAGCACCCATCGCCTTCATGGTTTCCAGGCCCCAGTTTTCGGCAAGTGTCATTTGCGGCGAGCCGGCTAGTCTTCCTCCAATTTGTTTGGTAAGATACCTTAGGTTATCGTGCGCTTTTCCGTTGGTCATTATATCATCGGCCATCTTTTTTATAAACAACGAATCGTTTAATTGCGCATTCATTACCAACGGGCAAAACAGTACACTTACAAACCATTTTAACATACGGGCGTTTTAGGTGCGGCAATTTAAGTAAATGTTATGGTTAAATGATTATACGTATCCGGCAGCAACCAATCGTTAAAAAAATTGTTACTTCGCCAATAATTCAAGCAGTCCAACCTTTCTAAAATATCATAATAATTCAATTATTTGTTTGAAGTTAACCGTTAATTTATGCGCATAGGTATTGTTTGCTACCCCACGTTTGGCGGTAGCGGTGTGTTGGCTACCGAGTTGGGAAAAGCCCTTGCCGACAAAGGCCATTCTGTTCATTTTATTACCTACCAACAGCCCGTAAGGCTAAATATATTTAACGCCAATATTGATTATCACGAAGTGCGGGTACCCACTTACCCTTTGTTCGATTACCCCCCCTACGAGGTAGCCCTTGCCAGCACCATGGTGGATGTTATTTTAAATTACGACCTTGACCTGCTGCACGTTCACTATGCCATTCCACACGCATCGGCAGCTTATATGGCCAAAAAAATTGTTGAAAAACAGGGCAGAACAGTGCCGGTAATTACTACCCTGCATGGTACCGATATTACGCTGGTAGGCAAGGACAAAACGTATGCCCCCGTAGTAACATTTAGTATAAACGAAAGCGATGCAATTACCGCGGTAAGCAATAACCTGCGCGAAGAAACCTACAAAAGCTTTGCCGTTACCAAGGAAATTGAAGTGATACACAATTTTGTTGATGTAGACCGTTTTGCAAAAAAACCTATTGATGCATTTAGAAAAGTGATTGCACCCGGGGGCGAGAAAATAATTGTACATGCCTCAAACTTTCGAAAAATAAAAAGGGTGCAGGATGTAATTAAAGTGTTTGCCGAAATACGTAAACAAATGCCTGCCAAATTATTAATGGTGGGCGATGGTCCCGAACGCCCGGCCATGGAAACACTGGCCCGCACCCTTGATGTTTTTGACGATGTACGCTTTTTAGGCAAACAGGAACAGATGGAGGAAATTTTAGTAGTGAGCGATCTTTTTCTTTTACCGTCGGAATACGAAAGTTTTGGCCTTGCAGCCCTTGAAGCAATGGCCGCAGGTATGCCGGTAATTAGTACCAACGCCGGGGGATTGCCCGAAATAAATATTCACGGGCAAACAGGCTTTATGGCCGATGTGGGCAACGTAGCCGCTATGAGCCAATATGCAGTTGAACTGCTGATGGATGAGGAAAAATTAAAAGCATTTAAAAAAGGAGCAAGCGGGCAAGCTGCATTGTTTGATATACAAAACATAGTACCATTGTACGAAAAATTGTACAGCAGGTTTTGCCGTATTGAATGCGATTAGACTTAGCTGCTTCGCCGCCAGCCTTCAGATTGCAGTAGCTGCCCGCAATATTCATTACATTTTACCGTTGTACAAAAAACTTTATAGCAGGTTTTGCCGTATTGACTGCAATTAAACCTACCTGCCTTTTAGCCATCCCTCAGGGTTGAGTGGGTGTCCCTTTTCATTGGTGACCATAAACGTCACTTCACCCTCACCCTCATCGTTGCGGGCAGCCCGACCAATTACGCTTCCGGCCCTTACCTGTTGTCCCCGGCTAACGTTGGACGATGAAAGGTGACTGTAGGCAGTAAAATATTTTCCGTGCCTTATCATTACGGCCTGTTCGCCTTCCAGGTCAAAAACAATAGACACCTCACCATCGGCCACCGCCCTGACAGGTGCACCAACCGGCAGCGATATTACAATGCCATCGCTTTGACCCACCAAATTGGGTGGAATTTTATAGGTGCCAAAGTGCATGGTAACAAACCCTGCATCTACCGGCCAGGGAAGCCGCCCACGTCCGTTTTCAAAACTAACAGAGGCTGCTTTTCCTTCCTCAGTTGACTCCAAGGCGCTGTACGTACGGGAACTTTTTTTTGGCTTTTCAGGTTCGGTTACCGGCTCAGCCACAGGCTTACTATTAGTATTTGCCGGTGTATTGTTTTTTGCCAAAGCGGCCGCCTCCTCCCGTCGTTTTCGTTCGTCAAATGCCTTTTGTTTAGCAATTGCCTCAGCCCGCTTTGTTGCCTCAGCCTGTTCGCGCCTTACGGCCGCAGCTATAGCGTTTTGCATTTGCTGCCTATCTTTTTCGCGGCGTTTTATTTGTACCGCCAAATCCTTCTCCTGGCTTTTTAACTTACCAACTTGTATATCCTGTTCATTACGGTCTTTTTCAAGGTCGGTTATCTGCTTATTTTGCTCCTGTAGGGTTTGGCTTTTTTGAACTTTGTTTGAGTTAAGGCTGGTAATTTTTTCACCAATTAACTGCTGCGTTTTATTAATATTATCAACCTGTTGTTCGCGGTATTGCCTATAACTTTTTAAGTAGGTTATCCGTTTAACGGCGTCGTTAAAAGTAGAAGCAGAAAATATGAAATTGAGATAATCGTAATTGCTCCTGTTTTTATAGGCAAACACCACGCTTTGGCCATACTCAACCTTTAAGGTATCCAGTTCCTTTTTTAGTTTATTAATTTCAAGTGTGGAGAGGTAAATATTATCGTCCAGCGACCTTACTTCGCGGTTAATGTTTTGAACCAGTTTTTCGCGGGCATTTATTTTACTTCTGATAATATTATAGGTAACCAATGCCCCCTTCTTATTTTTCCGGATATCCCTGAGGGTTGTATTAAGGTTATCTATCTCCCGCTTTAGGTCCTGCGTTTTCTTTTGCAGTTCTACTTTGCTTTGCTGGCCAAATGCCACGGCAACCAATACAAAAAACGAACACAACAGAAGGATTTTTTTTAGCATAATCTGCATTTCTTCAATAAAAAGGCTCATCTGTTTTTTCTATAATTCCTTTACTTTTCTGGGCAAATCAAAAGGGAATGTTAATGGCTCATTAAACGAAAAACTTTTTATATCCAGTTCAAATTTTGCCTTTGTTTTTTCGCTTACTTCAATAGTGCGTTTTGTAGCAAAAGAAAAACCGGCCGACCTGTCAAAGCCGTCGTATTTTAATACACAGGCTAATTTTTGGGGCCTGTCATTAAATTGTAAGTTACTCACCCGTGGTGTTTTGTCGGTAGCATTAATCGTTAATAAATGCTCAAATAATTCCGTTCTCATCAGTATCGCCAATTCGTTGGCGGGGTTTGCCTGTACACTTATAATATTGGGGATTAGGTAAACAGGGTTTCCTATCAATACTTCCTGCAACGTATAAAAATCAAAAGGAAGTTTACTCAGTTCCTGCAAAAATCCAATACTTCGCCGCGTTAATTCCTTTTTAAGGGTATTAAATACAATTAAACTATCGGGCGTTATTAATACCCTTGCCCCCTCTATGCCTAATGCACCACGTAGCGACACCCAAATCAAACTATCTTTTTTAATACGCACAAATGCGGTAGCGTTGTCGCTTGTATTATCGATAGCAAAATCAACCTTTGCCTTGGCCGAAAAAGTAGTAAATACGATTTTATTATTGCTTATTTCATTAAAAAGCAAATTTTTGTAGCTAACTGAGTCAAACAAACTTTTTTTAGGAATTACCAGTGGTGTAGCAGGCAACACCTGTACAGTATCGGCCACCACTATTGTAGTGGTTTGTGCTGCCTGCTTTACGGTTCGGCAACCGACCAATAAAAAAACAACCGTAATTAAAATAAAGGTTTCTTTCATGAATTTAGTGTTTTCCCGTATGGCCAAAACCGCCCTCGCCGCGTTGGCTGACGCCTAATTGTACTACCACTTCAAAAGTTGCCTTTGCTACGGCCTGAAAAACTATTTGGGCCACACGTTCGTTTGGCTCAATGGACTGCGGCTGATTGGAAAGATTTACTAATATAACCATTAATTCTCCGCGATAGTCAGCATCTATAGTACCTGGGCTGTTTAGGCAGGTGAGCCCTTGTTTTGCAGCCAGTCCGCTGCGGGGCCGTACCTGTGCTTCGTAGCCGTAGGGTATTTCAACAAAAATGCCCGTTGGTATTACAAAACGTTCCAAAGGTTGTAACGTAAGAGTGCTTAAAATATTAGCCCGCAGGTCCATACCCGATGCCGATGGTGTTGCATATGCAGGCATTGGGTTGGCTGATAAATTAACAATTTTTACGATTATGTTTTCCACGGCGGCAAAAATAACAGATTGGACCTAATACCCGGTAATTAGGTTTAGCGGAATGTTAAAATCAAAATTTAGCCAAAAGCACTACGGCGGTGGCTATCAGCCCCTCCTGCCGGCCTACAAAACCAAGTGTTTCGGTAGTGGTTGCCTTTATCGAAACATCCTTTTCGGTAATAAATAGAATGTCGGCTATTACCCTTTTCATTTCCGGTACAAACGGCTTTATTTGAGGTGCTTCCAGGCTCAGCGTACTGTCAAGGTTAACAACGCGGTAGCCCTCGGCCGCAACAAGTTTAAATGTTTTGGCCAATAATATCTTACTGTCAATATCCTTAAACTCGTTGCTTGTATCGGGAAATTGTACCCCGATATCGCCAAGGCTTAATGCGCCCAGCATAGCATCGCAAATGGCGTGTAGCAACACATCGGCATCGCTGTGGCCAAGTGCACCTTTGGTATGCGGAATGTTTACGCCACCGATCCACAATTTGCGCCCTTGTACCAGTTGGTGATAATCCGTTCCGGTGCCTATTCTATACATGCATAATTGGTTAAGGTGTAAAAAGCAATATTAGTGTATCTGCGGGTTTAATGTGCGGCTATAACACCTTACGGGTGCCATATCAGTAATTTTAGTGTGCAATGCATATGGCATA
Organism: Chitinophagales bacterium; assembly: GCA_038247635.1. Classification (GTDB taxonomy): domain Bacteria; phylum Bacteroidota; class Bacteroidia; order Chitinophagales; family Chitinophagaceae; genus Segetibacter. Next base: position 35,293 of record JBBRUR010000011.1, on the reverse strand, counting down.
ATTGATACCTAATAATGGTTTACTTTTACTCCCTTAAAAAATTTTATTACTTCACTTTACCATGCAACAAAAAATAACGGCAGCCATTACAGCAGTTGGAGGATACGTACCCGAGTTTAGACTTACCAACAAGCTGTTGGAAACAATGGTAGATACTGACGACGAATGGATAAAGTCGAGGACGGGCGTAGAGGAACGAAGAATATTAAAGGGCGAAGGAAAAGGCACCAGCGATATGGGCGCCCCTGCGGTGCTGGACCTGTGTGCAAAACGCGGTATAGACCCAATGGAAATTGACCTGTTGATTTGCTGTACTGTTACGGCCGATATGTTGTTTCCGGCAACTGCCAACCTTATATGCGAAAAAATTGGGGCCAAAAACGCATTTGGATTTGATTTGGGAGCAGCCTGTTCGGGCTTTTTATTTGGATTAACCACCGGCGCCTCGTTTATAGAAAGCGGGAGGTATAAAAAAGTAGTGGTGGTAGGGGCAGATAAAATGAGCGCTATTGTAGATTATAGCGACCGCACCACCTGCATATTGTTTGGCGATGGTGCAGGTGCTGTACTGTTAGAAGCCAACACCGAAGGTTTTGGCGTTTTAGACAGCCTGTTAAAAAGCGATGGTAGCGGCGTCAAATACCTGCACATGAAAGGAGGCGGTTCTGTAAGACCAGCTTCTATAGAAACGATTGCCTCAAAAGAACATTATATATACCAGGAAGGCCAAAGCGTATTTAAGTTTGCTGTAGTACGTATGGCCGATGCAGCTTTTGAATTGATGCAACGCAACAACCTTACCGGCAACGATATTGCATGGCTGGTACCTCACCAGGCCAATAAGCGTATTATTGATGCCACGGCCAACCGCATGGGGCTAAGCCCCGACAAGGTAATGTTGAATATTCATAAATACGGCAACACTACTTCTGCCACTATACCGTTATGCCTTTGGGAGTGGCAAAACAAATTAAAACGCGGGGATACCCTTGTGCTGGCGGCTTTTGGAGGCGGTTTTACCTGGGGAGCCACACTGGTAAAGTGGGCTTATGATAGCAATTAAATATACGTTTTACTATTCTTAATTTTTAGGCAACCTACACACCCTTCGCGTAAAATTGATAAAGTCGGTATTAGGAATGTTGGCTAGCTCTAAAATATAAAACATGCTTACCAACTGCCCTTGGTGGTACGTTTGGTAATTAAACAAATGCATTAGTATTTGATATACCGGCTGGGTAAATTCTTCTTTTTTTGTGTTGCGGTAAGCAATCACGTGTAACAGTTTTTTAAAACGGGTTTTTGTTACCCACGTTTGGTAGCGCTCACTTTGTTGCCGCAATTTTATACCGGGGCCTTCTACTGTCGTATCGGGGGTATTGCCCGGCACCTGCATCTGGTCGTTTAGTTCAAGGCGTTTAAACCAGGCTGCCTCCGTTTTGTACATATGCACCAATGTTTTGTACCGCGGTGGAAAACTTGCCAGTGTATTGGCATGCAGCCGTTGCGAGCCAAGGGCTAACATATATTGAACCATTTGGGTGTTGGCCCAAACATTATACGCCACGTACTGTTGAATAATTTGTTTTGCCTGGTAATTATACTTTTAACTTTGAATAAAGGACTTTAACCCCAAAATGAAACAACAAAAAATACAATATCATACATGCCAGTAAAAGCTTTTCCCTTTAGCGGTTTTAGTTCCGTAGCCATTCATGCAAGCCAAAGCAAACACGCTAATTCGGCACATCTTACCCCTATTTATGCCACGTCTACATTTACGTTTGATACTGCAGAGCAAGGCATGGAACGTTTTGCCGGCATACAGGATGGCTATATTTACAGCCGTTGGGGCAACCCCACCTTTACCGATGCCGAAAATATTATTGCTGCCCTTGAAAGCTTTGATGTTACCGGCGAAGATGGTAAGCCATTACAAGTAAAGGCTATGCTACATGCCAGTGGGCAGGCCGCTATGGCCACCATGTTTTTGTCAAACCTTAAACCCGGCGACAAAGTACTATCGCATTTTAGCCTATATGGCGGTACCCACGAGTTGCTTATGAAAGTGCTGGACCAAACCGGTGTGGAAACGATTATTGCCGACCTGCGAAAGGTGGATACCGTAGAACAGCTGTTGCTTGACAACCCCACCATAAAAATTGTACATATTGAAACACCTGCCAACCCTACCATACAATGCGTGGACATAGCGGCGGTTACTGCCATTGCCAAAAAGCATGGCAAGCTGGTATCGGTAGATAATACCTTTTCAACACCCTACCTGCAACAGCCGTTTAAGTTTGGAGTAGATTATGTGTTTCACTCAACCACCAAATTTTTAAACGGCCATGGTACTGCTATTGGCGGGGTATTACTGGGACGTAATATTGAGTTTATGAACACCAAGGCCACCAGGTGGCACCGGCTATTGGGTGGCAACAGCAACCCCTTTGATGCATTTTTATTATTGCAGGGGATGAAGACTTTAGAGCTGCGCATGGAGCGCCACTGCGATAATGCAGCTACCGTAGCCAACTACCTAAACAGCCACCCTGCCATTAAAAAAGTAAACTTTAATGGCCTGCCCAGCCACCCCGACCATGCAACTGCCACGAAACAAATGCGCCGCCCCGGTGCCATGCTTAGCTTTGAATTAAAGGGCGGACTGGACGCCGGCAAATCGTTTATCAACAAATTAAACATGTGCGTACGGGCCGTATCGCTAGGCACGGTTGACACATTATTATCGCACCCGGCCAGCATGACCCATTATGGCGTGCCCCGCGAGGAGCGCATTAAATACGGTATTACCGATGGCCTTATACGCATGAGCGTTGGCATAGAAAATGTTGCCGACATTATTGCAGACCTTGAACAATCACTACTGTAATAAAGAACCAAAACTTTAATTGGTGATAAACAATATTATTATACGCAAAGCATTGCAGCACGACTGTGGCCGCATTATGGAACTGGTAAGGGAACTGGCTATATACGAAAAGGCCCCCAATGAAGTGACCGTAACAGAAGAACATTTTATAGAGAGTGGTTTTGGTTCCCACCCTGTTTGGTGGGCTTTTGTGGCGGAAGTAGATGGCGCAGTGCAAGGCTTTGCGTTATACTATATTCGCTATAGCACCTGGAAGGGCCAGCGCTTATACCTGGAAGATATAGTGGTAACCGAACAAATGCGGGGTAAAAAGTTGGGACAGCTTTTATTTAACCGGTTGATTGAAGAAGCCAAAGCCCTTAATTTAACCGGCATGGTTTGGCAGGTACTAGATTGGAATGAGTCTGCTATTTCTTTTTACAAAAAATACAATGCAACGCTTGATGGGGAGTGGGTTAATTGTAGTTTGAATTTTTAAGTATAGAAAACCTTTTTAATACCGGCTGTTTTTAAATACTTCAACAAAGTAGCCCGCTCGGGTATACCCCCTTTCCAATGCCCGCGAGCCGTTGGGGCCAGCCCACTGAAATTATGCTGGAGGCACTGGCAGCACACTCATTGCACTCACTAATTAATATAATTCACGGGGTAACAATACAAAATATCCATCTTTCTATCACCACTAACTCACCCCATCCACTATCATTTCCTTATTAATTTTGGCTACCAGCCCCTGCAACACCTTACCGGGACCAACCTCTTTAAAACTAGTAGCACCATCGGCTATCATGGCCAGTATGGTTTGTGTCCAACGCACGGGACCAGTTAATTGGTCAACCAGGTTTTGCTGTATTTGGGCAGGATTGGTTACGGCCTTTGCTACTACGTTTTGATACACGGGGCACGAGGGCTGGTTAAAAGTAGTAGCTGCAATTGCCGCTGCCAGTTCTTGGCGGGCCGGGGCCATTAATGGGCTATGAAAGGCGCCGCCAACTGGTAAAGGCAACGCACGTTTTGCCCCTGCTTCCTTCATTTTTATACAGGCTATTTCAATGCCTTTGTTACTGCCACTTATTACCAACTGACCCGGGCAGTTATAATTGGCCGGCACTACTATTTCGCCAGTCTCGTCCTGTATTTGTGTGCAAATTTCTTCGGCTCTGGCATCGCTCAAGGCTAAAACGGCAGCCATGGTGCCGGGGTTTTGCTCGCAGGCTTTTTGCATGGCACCGGCACGAACCATTACCAGCCTCAAAGCATCTTCAAAAGTTAAAACGCCGTTAGCTACCAGTGCGGTAAACTCGCCAAGGCTATGACCAGCCACCATGTCAACAAAGAGACTTTCCATTGAAATAAAAGCAGCAATTGACTGCAAAAAAACGGCTGGTTGGGTTACATTGGTTTGCCTAAGGTCGGCATCGGTACCCGTAAACATTACATCGCTTAGTCTGAAACCGATGATTTCGTTAGCGCGTTCAAAAAGTTGTTTAGCGGTTTGGTTGGTATCGTATAAGTTTTTGCCCATGCCGGTAAACTGGCTACCCTGCCCGGGAAAAATAAATGCGTGCTTCATTATAGTTGATGGTTTGGCCAAAAGTAACATTTACGGAGTTATTGCTTACAGCACATAGCTCAGATACGGTTAGGCAACCTCCTTTGCGCCAATGTTGGCTGGTGGAACAACATAAAATAACGCTACTGACTTCGGCCCGAACCTACTAGAATAAACCTTCACAAAAAAATTAATGCATTAGGTAAAGGCCTTGCAAATAGATATTCCGTGTTGTAACTTTTCAAACTACTTATCTCAATCATCGGGCATGGAAAAAAAGGCAACCTAAGAAAAACATCTTTTTTTGGCATCGATTAACAAACTGTTTAAAGAGCCGGAAGTATACACAGGCGGTACAACATTATCTGAAATGTCCAAAAAACTAATTATTATTCACCCCGATTACGGCCGTATTTCACTCTAAAATTCATACTTAGGGAAGAGTCTTCTTGAAGAGCAACTAAATTTTCTGATGAGGAAAATTAATTTTTTAGTTACTACTCAGGTTCCAGGTTAAACAAAAGGGTAAGTGCTTTAAAAAAATGTAGCGCGTTTTTGAGGGTTTTATCAATGATGGAAACGAAGGATGGCGTATCGCGTTGCACCCGTTTAAGTTCTAAACAGACTTGATACTTTGGTTTTTACTTTTACGTTTCTAATAGCCCGCTCCTAATTATTATTATCTGGCGGTACCTTTGGGCGGGTTAGAAATGTGAAAATGCTGTTTTTATTTTTCATAAGCCGTTTGTTGAATGCCTGCACTTTTTTATGCGAATTGAATGGTTGATCATTAGCAGTTCTGTAAACCTTTGCTGTATTTGCATAAAGGTAGCCGGCGTTTGTGGGTAGCCCTGAGGGGTAAGTTGATTTTTAATGCAATGGCATCTTGTATGAGTTGTTTCATTTCCGTACTCCACTTATCCAATACCTCCTCAAAATTACACAGTTCGCGCAGCAGGTAGCAGTGCATATTTAATGCAGGCGGGCTGTTACTTTTACCTTGCGGCCCGGCAATCACTTAATAAAGTGATAAAGGAAAGCCATTAGCAAAATATTGTTCAATTTTATTGCATCCTCTGTTATGCGATGCGACGGTAAAAGTCAGGCAGTTTGTTTGCCAAACATGAAACTATCCTTTTTTTCCTCCAAAGCAGGCTCCTGTTCATCACTTCTTATTACTTAGCTCTGTTAAATTTTCTGCTAAATGGCATGGTAAACCGGCATTGCTTTTTGAGTGTTGCGTTCCAAACGGATATCAATACTTACTTCACTAATGGACAAACCAAATAAATCCTTCGCCAGCAATGCCATACGGTGATAAGAAAGATATTGGTAAACTGACAGGTAGCTTACCATTGCGCCAACACTTGCACCAAATTTTATGGGAGCGCTATTTCCGGCAAAACCGCGGCATATGGGGCAGCTTCGTATTTTTACTGTCATGCCATGGGTATACGGCAACTGCCCCGTGTATTAGAAAATGCTGGTTCAGGTTTATCTTCCTTTTCACCAGCTATTGACCTTTAGTTACGTAAAGCGATGGGTTATATTGTTTGTCAAAGGCATTTGCTTGTTATAACCTGATAAGTATCAATTACCCACACAATCTAAATTTTAATAACCAGCCTATCACTTAACAATTGTATTTACCTGCGCCACGGGTGTATATTTATAATGTAAGGACACAAGGTTTTGTGCCCTCAGTGCAGGCGCTGCTTTGGCTAACTAACATTGTGTTTTACAGCAGCCAAAGCAAATGGAGTATGTAAGTAATGGCTGCTTATTCAGCATTTACTTATTTAGCAAAGTTTAACGCGGCAAAAGGTAATAATAAAAGGTTGTGAAATGTTGATGATAAAAGAAAGCCATTTGCACACGATGGCGCTGTTTGTTTCAAAATGCTTTAAGACTCAGTATTGTAGCGGTCATCAGTTTTTTGAAATAATGCATGGCATTATTTTTTGACAGCGCGAAAATTTTTTAAGTTTGGTGCTGGTAATTTTAATCTATAATGCAAACGCTAAAAGCCCTAAAAACGGGAATTACAAAATGATTAACTAGCGATTATCAGGCATAACTGATTAACCTCTATATTTTCGATTAATTACATTAATTTTACCACCTTATATGGGTAGATATTTTATTTTATTGTTGACTGTTTTATCGGTGTCGTGTGCTTCCAAATTTTCAAAAGTGATGAAAAGCACCGATTATGAGTATAAATACAAAATGGCCGAGAAATACTTTGCCGATAAAAAGTATAGTAATGCCCAGGTTCTTTTTGAAGATTTATTTCCCATTTATAAAGGAACTCCCAAATATGAAGACCTTTACTTTAAGTATGCTTACACAGCCTACAATCTAAAAGACTATGCAAATGCCGAAAATCTGTTTAAGACTTTCGTAGAGTCGTTCCCTAACAGCTTAAAATTGGAAGAAGCGGATTATATGAGGGCTTATTGTTTCTACAAACAATCGCCAAAAGCACCGCTCGATCAAACCAATACAGCAAAGGCTATGGGCCAGATGCAGGTGTTTATTAATACCCATCCGGGATCGCAGCGGGTTGTTCAGGCCACTGAAATAATAAATGAGAGTAGGGCCAAAATGGAGAAGAAAGAGTTTTTGAATGCTGAACTGTATTTAAATTTAGGATACTTTAAAGCCGCAGCAATCGCATTCAATTCGTTGATTGATAATTTTCCGGACACCTACAAGGGCGATGAATATAAGGTTATGGTAATTAAGTCGTATTTCCAATATGCAAAAATGAGTGTTGAAACCAGGCAGTCTGAGCGGTTTGAGAAAGTTATTTCCGAGTGCCAGGACTTTGAAGACCGGTTTCCCGACAGTAAACTTTTAGCAGAAGTAGAAAACTATAGAACTCTTTCAAAAAATAATATTAAACTAAACACACGATGAGCAAACTTAGAAGGCAGATGAGCGCCAATACAAGCAATGTTGTTGAAACCAAAAGCCTTGTAGAAATTAAAAATAAAACTGGCAATTTGTATGAGTCTATTGCCATAGTGGCCAAAAGAGCTAATCAAATAAATATCTCTTTAAAAGAGGAATTGCATAATAAGCTCGAAGAATTTGCCAGCCATACTGATAGTTTGGAAGAAATTCATGAAAATAAGGAGCAGATAGAAATATCCAAGGCATATGAAAAAATGCCGAACCCTGCGATACTTGCCACACAGGAATTTATGGACAATAAAATCTATTATAAAAAGAACGATTCCGATCTTTTTAGTTAATAACGCTTAAAAAATCATTTAACATTTAACGGCAGTACCTTACTGTCGTTTTTTATTACATTACTTTTTATGCTAAAGGGTAAAAAAATTTTACTAGGTATAACCGGAAGTATAGCTGCATATAAGGCTATATTATTGGTGAGGCTTTTTGTAAAGGAGGGCGCAGAGGTAAAAGTTATTATGACCCCGGCTGCAAGGGATTTTGTGTCGGCACTTACCCTGTCAACCCTGTCAAAAAATAAGGTATTAGTTAACATCGCCGACGAAGATACCTGGGCAAACCATGTTATGCTTGGCCGGTGGGCCGATGTTATGCTTATTGCGCCGCTTAGCTGCAACACATTATCAAAAATGGCCATCGGGGCATGTGATAATTTGTTGATGGCGGCTTACTTATCGGCTACCTGCCCTGTAGTGGTGGCACCCGCCATGGATGAGGATATGTGGAAACATCCTGCCATTCAAAATAATATATCTTCTCTTCAAACCAATGCAGTACAAGTAATTAGCGTAGGTAAGGGCGATTTGGCAAGTGGCCTTGTAGGCGAAGGACGGATGGCCGAACCGGAACAAATTGTGACGTTTTTAATAGATAAATTTTTTAGGAGTAACCTGCTGGCAGGCTACAATGCAATGGTAACAGCTGGCCCCACCTACGAAGCTATAGATCCCGTAAGGTTTATTGGCAATCACTCAAGCGGGGCTATGGGTTTTGCCATTGCCACCCAACTTTATTTAATGGGAGCCTCCGTTCATTTGGTTACCGGCCCTACCAGCCTATCATTGGCCTTTAAAGCAATTACACGTACCAATGTGTTATCGGCCAATGAAATGTTTGAGGCTTGTATAAATAATTTTGGCGATGTTGATATTGCAGTAATGTCTGCAGCCGTAGCCGACTACTCACCAGCAGCTATAGCCACCCAAAAAATTAAAAAAGCGGAAGAGGCGTTTAGCCTTTTTCTTACAAAGACAAAAGACATTTTAAAACATCTTGGAACCCTCAAATCGGATAGACAGGTTTTGGTGGGTTTTGCACTTGAAACCGAAAATGAAAGGCAAAACGCAATAGGAAAACTAACCGCCAAAAATGCCGATATGATTGTGTTGAACTCGATGAACGATGTAGAGGCTGGCTTTGGAAAACCTACTAATAAGGTTACTATTTTTGACAAAGAAGGCCTGGACTATACGTTTGAGGCAAAATCCAAAACGCTTGTTGCCAACGATATCATTAATCTAATTATAAAAAGAATACATGATAAAGCGTAGTTTATTTATTTTGTTGTTGTTAGTGGTGCTTTCCAACATTGTTGAAAGCCAGGAGTTGAAAGCCAGCGTAACAGTAATTGCTTCGCGGGTGCCTAATACAGTTGATAGAAAAATATTTAAGACCCTTCAAACCCAATTAACCAATTTACTCAATAACAGGAAGTGGACTAAAGATGATTTTCAGCCACAGGAAAAGATCGAATGTAACTTCTTATTAAATATTGAAAGCGTGGTTGAAACCAATGTGTACAAGGCATCAATGACCATTCAGGCTGCCCGGCCCATTTATAATTCAGCCTACCAAAGCCCACTTATTAACTTGCAGGATGCCGATGTTACTTTTAGGTACGTGGAGTACCAACCGGTAGAGTTTAACGAAAACCGGGTACAGGGTTCGGATGCGTTGGCAGCTAACCTTACCGCCACTTTTGCTTATTACGTTAATATTATACTTGGTTTAGACTACGATGCATTTTCGGCCAAAGGCGGCGACCTAAGTTTTCAAAAGGCGCAGGCTATTGTAAACAACGCCCCCGAAGCACGGAACATTAGCGGGTGGAAAGCTATTGATGGACTACGAAACCGGTATTGGCTAATGGAAAATTTACTGAACAATCGCTACAACGCAGTACACGATGTTATTTATGGATACTACCGACAGGGCCTGGATAAAATGTACGAAAATGACAACGAAGGCCGGGATCAGATTTTGGCCGCTCTTACCCAGTTGCAAGCCATTAACCAGGAAAATCCTAACATAATGGTAGTGCAGTTTTTTATGCAGGGTAAATCGCAGGAGTTGACTCGTATCTTTAAAAAGGGATCATCGCAGCAAAAGGGCAGGGCTGTGGAGTTGTTGCAAAAGCTGGATGTTACCAATGCCGGAATGTACAAACAGGAAATTAAATGAGTCGGTTACCTTTTTTATGGATGGCCGTTTTGCTGTTTGCCTGCAAATCGACCCCGGTGCCAGACAACATTTTGCCGCCGGTAAAAATGGAAGCAGTAATGCTGGATATGCTGTATGCCGATGAATTTGTAAACGGCTATATATTGGTGGACACAGCAAAAAAACGCAAAACCGAACATATTAAAATGTATGAGCAAGTATTTCTTATTCATAAAATTGATAAGAAAACATTTTACAGCAGTTTAAACTATTATCAACAGCATCCCAATTTAAATAAAGTGTTGATCGACTCTTTGCTTAGCGGTGCTATTCAACATCGCGATAGCATGATGACGTCAAGATCAATGGTGCCTGCTCCAAAATAATCATTGAATATTTTTTGCCTTATGAAAAAAGTTTTTTTAAATGCCGATGAGGCCATTCACGACGTATCCACCGGCGACACCCTGATGCTGGGTGGCTTTGGCCTTTGCGGAATTCCAGAAAATATTATTGAGGCACTGGTTCGAAAAAATGTTAGAGCATTGACTTGTATTTCGAACAATGCAGGGGTGGACGATTTTGGCCTTGGCTTATTGTTGCAAACGCGGCAAATAAAAAAAATGCTCAGCAGCTATGTGGGCGAAAATGCTGAGTTTGAACGTCAACTGCTGCAAAACGAGTTGGAAGTAGACCTTATTCCGCAGGGCACACTGGCTACCCGTATACAAATGGCCGCTATGGGTATACCCGCGTTTTTTACACCTGCCGGCTATGGTACCGAAGTAGGCAAAGGCAAAGAGGTAAGGGAATTTAACGGTAAAATGTACCTTATGGAACTGGCCCTTCATGCAAAATTTGCAATGGTCAAAGCTTGGAAAGGTGATATGATGGGCAACCTGGTTTTTAGAAAAACAACCCGTAATTTATCGGTGCCTATGGCTAAGGCTGGCGATATTACTATTGCCGAGGTAGAACACCTGGTGGAGCCGGGCCAGTTAGACCCCGACTCCATACATGTACCAGGCATTTATGTACACCGCATTTTTAAGGGCACCAATTACGCCAGGCGCATCGAAAAAAAGACCATGAGGTTATAGTTTTTATCAATTTTAACAGATAATCTTTACCACCTAAAAGTATACCTGCATGTTTATAAGTTCAGACTTTTTGGGTATTGAATATGGGGTAGATGATACAATTGGCCGGTTTTATGTTGACCGCGAGCCACCTGTAAATAACCTTTACTGGCACAAAAAACTACTATACCTGGGCCGGGAGCCGGGTTGGTTATTCATTCCACTTATTGCCGATCTTTTTTATAGGTCGGGCATTACCCGCAACCAACTGATATCCGACGATTTTGTATTGCTGATGGAGGCAATAGGCCACTTAAGCGCATTGGAGGAAACGCAGCAGGCCACGCATCAACAAACCATTGACGCCTGCACAAAACTGGTTGAGGGTAAATGCAAAAGCCAAACTTACTTTAGTCATTTAACTGATTACATTAATGGTGGCACTAATAACCCGTTTGCTCAATTTACCATGCCGTACAAGGCCTTGCACCGCGGCGATTACTTTCTTTTTTCCATTTGCGCTCTTGTTTGTACCGACGGGTTGGCTGAAAAACTGGTAAAAAACTGGTTTGCCCTTATCGGCACACTGTTGTTGCTTGACGATGCTGAAGACATAAAACGCGATCAGCAATCAGGCGACCTCAACGCGTTTGTTGAAAGTGGAATGGATAAAAAAGGCGTTGAAGATATTTTAAAAATGGTGAAGGAAAACCTGGCAGTCATCAGGCAGGTAAGCCGCCCCATGGCCCGCAAACTAGACGATAGTCTTATAAAGTTGCTCGAAATTCCACTCATTAATTCATTTTTAAATCAATAACTATGGCCCTCGATAAATTTGGAATTGCTAAACGCATAGCGCAGGAGTTGACCGATGGTATGTATGTAAACCTTGGCATAGGTATTCCCACCCTGGTAAGCAATTACATTCCCGAAGGTATGAACGTGATTTTGCAAAGCGAAAATGGCATGTTAGGCATGGGGCCTTACCCTAACGAAGACGAAGTGGATGCAGACCTGATAAACGCAGGTAAAGAAACCGTAACAGTAATACCCGGCGGCTCATTTTTTGACAGCGCTGAAAGCTTTGGTATGATACGATCAGGCAAAGTAGACCTGACCGTATTGGGTGCTATGGAAGTAAGCGAAACCGGCGACATAGCCAACTGGAAAATACCCGGTAAAATGGTAAAAGGCATGGGTGGCGCTATGGACCTTGTGGCCAGCGCCAAAAACATTATAGTGGCCATGCAGCATACCAACCCCAAAGGCCAAAGCAAGTTGCTACCCAAATGCACCCTACCCCTTACCGGCGTTGGCTGCGTAAAAAAGGTAGTAACCGAACTAGCCGTAATGGATATTACCAGCGAAGGCTTTGTTTTAATGGAACGTGCCCCCGGCGTTTCCGTTGAAGAGATACAACAAAAAACCGGGGGTAAACTAGTTGTAAACGGCCCGGTTCCCGAAATGAATATTTAGGAGGGGCTGGCAAAATTGTAACCGAACACCTCCATCAACCATCTATCATACTCCACCCTTTTTTTACCTATGTATAAACAAATTGTTGTAGCCTTTATCGTGTTTAGCTGCCTGTCCGGCGCAAAAACACAAACTATTTTGCCCTTACGCCAACAAGCCCAACTACAGAACGATTTGCTGGCCGACCGGCTCGACAACCTGTTGCCCACCATTATGCGAAAAGCAGGTATAGATATGTGGGTAATAATAGCCAGCGAATACAACGAAGACCCTATTACAAGTACTATGTTGCCAGCCACATGGCTACATGCCCGGCGGCGCACAATATTTTTACTAACCGACGAAGGTGCAACCAAAGGCGTTGAAAAACTGGCCGTTGCCCGCTACGACATCGGCACCACCTTTAAAAGCGCCTGGAACCCCGAAACGGAACCCAACCAGTGGAAACGTCTTGCCGACCTCATCGCTCAGCGGTCGCCCAAAAAAATCGGCATCAATTCGTCGCCCCGGTTTGCCCATGCCGATGGCCTTAGCCAAGCCGAGGCCGACAGCTTTATGCAATACCTCCCGGCAAACTATAAACAAAAGGTAGTAAGCGCCGAAACACTTGCGGTTGATTGGCTGCAACTACGCACCCAAAAAGAACTGGTGGTATACGAACAAATTTGCCGCATTGGTCACAACATCATTAGCGAGGCCTTTTCCGAAAAAGTCATACACCCCGGCATAACCACCACCGACGATGTGGTTTGGTGGCTGCGCCAGCGGGTGTCAAAACTACAGTTGCAAACCTGGTTTCACCCTACGGTAGATGTACAGCGAAACAACGGCCCCGGCGACTCCCAACGGTCGTTTGCCACCCGCCCCAACGAAGAAATAATATTACCCGGCGACCTGCTGCATGTAGATTTTGGCATTACCTACCTCCGCCTAAATACCGATGTACAGCAACTGGCTTACATACTAAAACCCGGCGAAACCCATGCCCCGCTCTTTTTAACCGCTGCCCTCGCCACCGGCAACCGCCTGCAGGATATTTTGGTCGCCAACTTTGCCCAAAATAAAACCGGTAACCAGGTACTCAGTCAAACCATTGCCCAGGCCAAAGCCGAAAAAATTACCCCTTCCATTTATTCGCATCCCATTGGTTATCATGGTCATGGCGCAGGTCCGGCCATAGGCATGTGGGACATGCAGCAGGGCGTACCCGGCCCCGGCCACTACCCGCTACAATTCAACACCCTTTACGCCAGAGAGCTAAACGCAAAAGTGATATTGCCCGGGTGGAACAACAAAGAAATACGGGTAATGCTCGAAGAACAGGGCCTCTTTACCCCCACCGGCGTCCGGTTTGTAGATGGCCGCCAAAAACAATTAATACTCATTCCAGGGCCACAAAGCCAACTGGGCAACTAATGGTTGCGCTTACTAAATTTTTTTATGGGCCCGGCATTAAAGCTCCGTGCAAATTCAGTGGCGTCGCACTCTTATACTATTTCTCTTTATTCACCATGTAAAGCCAAAATAAATTATTTAATACATAAAATAAGAGGTAACAAGGCAATGATTTGCAATAGTTACTAACCGTATACCCTCCCCATCTTTTTAATTTTTCCTTTTTCCTTTTTCCTTTTTAATTCTACTCCATCACCAATAACCACGCTTTATACCCCCTCCATTTTTTAATTTTTAATTTTTAATTTCCCTCCCTTCCCAACCAATGGCATCTTCATTCAAAACCACTCTTGTCGTTTGTATTTAGCCAGCATGGCAAGGCCTGAAAGGCCGAAATCCCCTAGCCCTGGGTGCAGCCCAGGGAACGTGAATAACACAACATTTATTAGCCCTGTAAGGGCGGGATACCTTCCCTGTAGTCCATATCATCCAGCATCTTCCCTCAAATCAACTATTACAATACAACTCCATTTTATACATTAAGTACAGATAGAAATAAGGGCTAATCGGAAACAATGAGGGTTTATCTCGCCCTCACAAACCTTTAAAACCAAATACCTATTTGTTCCGCAGGCCTATGATATCACGGCCCTTCAGGCCTTTAAAACCTAAAAATCTAATAACTAAAAAAACCCAATGATATACGCCCCCTCCATTTTTTAATTTTTAATTTTTAATTTCCCTCCCTTCCCCACTAATTGCATCTTCATTCAAAACCACTCTTGTCGTTTGTATTTAGCCAGCCTGGCAAGGCCTGAAAGGCCGAAATCCCCTAGCCCTGGGTGCAGCCCAGGGAACGTGAATAACACAACATTTATTAGCCCTGTAAGGGCGGGATACTCTTCCTCATAGTACGTCTCTTTTAAAATAAACCCATTTCAATACCTCCCTATTCTTCAGAATTCCTTTCCTCATAAAATGAAATGCATTTAAACTCATGGTATAAAAAAGTTGCAAAAAGTACTTCAACAAAAGGGTGCGACCTCTATGGTCATAGAGGCAGGCTGCAACGGCCGCATCAACAAAGCAAAAATGCCCGGCCCAAAAAAATTCAAATGTTCTATAATTTTCGCCAGGCAAGCTGTTTAGTCTTTGCTAAGTTATAGTTCCCTCCGCCACCCAAAATCCCCCAGTCATACCCTCTTAAATTTTTTACTTTTTACTTTTTACTTTTTACTTTTTACTTCGTCCCCCCCGTAACTTTTTGTACCTACCAGCGTTCAACCACCTACACATAAAAAACTACCTACTATGAAAAGAGTATCTTTTTTGCTGCTTTTAATAATCAGCACCGGCAGTTTTGCCCAATGGAAAACCATCAGGGGCAATGGAAACATTCAAAAAGAAGAAAGAAAAGTAGGGGCCTTCTCGGGAATCGAATTAAAGGGTTCTATGAATGTAGAGCTCCGCTACGGCAGCTCAAATAGCATTACAGTGGAAGCCGACGAAAACCTGCTGCCCTATATCGAAACATCGGTGAGTAATGGAAACCTCGTTATAAAACAGCGAAACAATAGCAGCCTGAAGCATTCGGGTAAATTTACCATTTACGCAAGCACTACCAGCCTAAAGGATATTTCGCTTAGTGGCAGTGGTAATATAAAGGGCAACGGCAATTTCACCACCGATGACAACATGAGGATATCCGTATCAGGTTCTGGCAATATAGACCTCGCCATTATATCGGTAGATAACCTCGGCATCTCTTTGGCCGGCAGCGGCGATGTAAAAATCAGCGGCAGCAATTGCGATAATTTGTCAGCCTCTATAAGCGGTAGCGGCAACATAGATTGTTACAACCTTAAAACCGAAGATGTAGATGTAAAGGTGAGCGGAAGCGGTTATCTGAAAGCCAACGCCACCAATTCGATTGACGCCAGGGTGAGCGGCAGCGGCAATATTTATTACAAAGGAGGCCCATCAAAAATCAACACAAAAGTTTCTGGCAGCGGAAAAATCATAAAAGCATAGATCCGATCTTTAGTAATCAAAGTAATATAAAAGCTGGTAGCCTTTGGGCTCACCGGCTTTTATATTTTTGGTAATCCCCGGTAGGGCTTTTAAATTGTCTCGTTCGCCTGCTTTATTACCTTTGCTCTAAATGGGGCAAAACAGCGTTGTCCCACCATTCCGATCACTATAAACTACCGCATGGAAATTACTGTTGAAACCGCTTTAAAACTACGGCTTACCGCCGGGGAGTTTGAAAAGATACAAGAGATTATGGGGCGCACCCCAAACTTTACCGAGCTGTGCGCCTATAGCGTAATGTGGAGTGAACACTGTAGCTACAAAAACTCTATTAAATGGTTAAAAACATTACCCCGCGATGGCAAAAAAATGCTGGTGGCAGCAGGTGAGGAAAATGCCGGGCTGATGGATATTGGCGACGGTTGGGGCGTAGTGTTTAAAATTGAAAGTCATAATCACCCCAGCGCCATCGAACCCTTTCAGGGGGCAGCAACGGGTGTGGGTGGCATTCACCGCGATATTTTTACTATGGGGGCACGGCCTATTGCCGCCCTCAATAGTTTACGCTTTGGTAATTTAAGCGAAGCTAAAACCCAACACTTAGTTGCAGGCGTGGTGCATGGCATTGGCCACTACGGCAATTGCTTTGGCGTACCAACCGTTGGCGGCGAGGCTTATTTTGAACATAAATACCACACCAACCCGCTGGTAAATGCCATGAGCGTAGGCATTGTACGCAACGGCGAAACCGTTAGCGCAACTGCCGCCGGCGATGGCAACCCGGTATTTATTGTAGGTAGCGCAACGGGCAAAGATGGTATGGGCGGCGCATCGTTTGCCTCGGCCGACATTACTGCCGACAGCGTAGAAGAACTACCGGCTGTACAGGTAGGCGACCCCTTTCAGGAAAAAAAGTTGTTGGAGGCCTGTCTGGAAATCATTACCACCGGCGCAGTGGTTGGCATGCAGGATATGGGTGCCGCAGGCATTATTTGCAGCACCAGCGAAATGAGCGCCAAAGGCGGCGTTGGTATGGACATTCAACTGGAAAAAGTGCCCACCCGCCAGCAACACATGAAGGCCTGGGAACTGCTGTTGAGCGAAAGCCAGGAGCGCATGTTGGTAGTAATTGAAAAAGGTAAAGAAGAAAGTGTTTTAAAAATATTTGAAAAGTGGGACTTGCCCTGCGAGCAGATTGGTACGGTAAACAATAGTGGACTGTTGCGCTTTTATATGGATGGCGAACTGGAAGCAGTACTGAATGCAGAAAGTATGGTGCTGGGTGGCGGTGCCCCGCAAAACGACCGCGAGTATAACGAGCCTGCTTATTTTGAAAAGGTGAAGGCCTTTGATCCGGCAAGCATTGCCGATCCTGCCGACCTGAAAGCAGTAGCTAAACAATTAATTCAACTGCCTAATATAGCCAGCAAGCGATGGATTTACACCCAATACGATAGCATGGTAGGGGCCGCCAATGCAAGTACCAATGCCCCCAGCGATGCCAGCATAGTACTGGCACATGGCACTGGCAAAGCGCTGGCCATAACGGTGGACTGCAATAGCCGGTATGTGTTTGCCGACCCCTACAAAGGTGGTATGATTGCCGTGGCCGAAGCTGCCCGCAACATTGTATGCAGCGGCGGCGAGCCTTTGGGCATTACTAACTGCCTTAACTTTGGCAACCCCTTCGATCCCGAATTGTATTACCAGTTTGTTTACGCAGTTAAGGGCATGGGCGATGCCTGTCGCCGTTTTGATACACCGGTTACCGGGGGCAACGTTAGCTTTTACAACCAAAACCCCGATGGTGCAGTTTACCCAACACCCACCATTGGCATGGTAGGCGTAATAGAAGATATGGACAACCGCATGACCCTGGATTTTAAACAGGCTGGCGATGTTGTTTATTTGATAGGTAAAAGCCGTAGCGACATTAACTCATCGGAGTACCTGCACAAACTACATGGCGTGGAGTTTAGCCCGGCACCTCATTTTGATTTAGAAGAGGAGGTAGCAATACAACAAGCCATAGCAAAACTGATAGAAAACAAGCTGGTACAAAGCGTACACGATATTAGCGAGGGTGGCCTTATAACTGCCTTGCTCGAAAGCGGTTTTAACCGCAACCTTGGCTTTGATATTCAGCAGACAGATATGGAGGTACGGAAAGACGCCTATTGGTTTGGCGAGGCACAAAGCCGGGTAGTTGTATCTACTACCATTAAACAAGCCGAAGCATTAACCGATTTGTTAGATGGATTAGTTATTCCCTACGAATACCTGGGTATTGTAACCAGCGGCAATATTGATATGCATGGCGATTATTGGGATAAAATAACCGATTGGAAAGAGTTGTATGATACTGCTATTGAAAAGATGATGGGGCAATAAGCATCCAAAATATCTAACCATGAACGACAAAAAATTGACACCGCAGGACTACGCTGCACTTCTTGATCAGCCGGACGAGGTGCCAGATAAGGACGAAGGCGGAGTAATTATTGTAACCGGCGCCGCTGGCTTTATAGGCAGTTGCATGGTTCAGTTACTAAACGACCGCGGTTTTGAGAAGTTGATTTTGGTAGATGATTTTGGAGTAGAAGAAAAACGAAAGAATTGGGAAAGTAAAAAATATGAAGCCATAGTAGAGCGGTATAACCTATTCGATTGGCTGGATGCCAATGACCCTAAGGTTGATTGCGTACTACACCTTGGTGCCCGAACCGATACCGCAGAGTTTGATTACGAAGTACACCAAAAGCTGAATGTTGATTACTCCATGGATGTATGGCAGTATTGTACATTAAATAAAGTTCCATTAATCTATGCGTCGTCGGCCGCCACCTATGGTAATGGCGAAATGGGATATAATGACGACCATGCTGTAGTGGAAAAACTGCAACCCCTTAATCCATATGGAGTAAGTAAAAACGAATTTGACAAATGGGCATTGAAGCAAACTACCCAACCGCCGCATTGGGCAGGGCTAAAGTTTTTTAACGTATATGGTCCCAACGAGGCGCATAAAAAGCGCATGGCCAGTGTAATTTTCCACTCGTTTAACCAAATACAAAGTAGTGGGTTGGTAAAGCTTTTTAAAAGCCATAAACAAGGTTTTGCCAATGGGCAACAGCTACGCGATTTTGTGTATATAAAAGATGTGGTGGAAGTGATGTATTGGCTTATGGGCAGGTTTACCACCGAAGGAACTGCTTTCAACTCCGGGTTGTACAACCTTGGTACCGGCAAGGCCCGCAGCTTTGAAGACCTGGTAAAAGCGACCTACGCCGGGCTTGACAAGCAACCGCAAATTGCGTTTATTGACATGCCTGTAGACATTAGGGATAAGTACCAGTATTTTACCGAAGCCAATATGCAGAAGCTACAGGCTGCCGGGTACAACAGACCATTTTACAGTCTTGAACAAGGGGTGGGGGACTATGTTCGGAACTACCTGGCAAAGGGAGAAATGTATTAACTTTAATTAATGCCATCGTATGACACTGATGGTAAAAAGAAACTTCCAAAAAAAGAGTTGGCAAAAACTTTATTCGACACCTCAAAACTTATCAAAATGTCAAAATATTTTATAGGAGTAATTTTCACGCTTTCTATGTTTGGTTGTAAAAAGGACGATGCCAAACCAGGAGCACCAAAAAATTATTATACTTCTTTTATGGCACAATCAACACAGACGTTTTATGGCAAACTCGACGGTACAAGGTTTTCATGGACTTTTGGCTGGAACCAATCGCAAGGGATGGCTGGATATGAAAATGGATATGGAATATGCGACTCGACCGACCCGGTTCGGGTGGTGCTTTTCGGATTAATATCGGAAAGTGATTTACACACAAGATTTACTCTTTATTCACCTCGATATAATTCTTTAGCTGAAACCGAATTTGCAGATGTCTTTAGTTTGGGGAAAAAGAAATTAGGTGATTTTAGGAAAGACTTTTATTTATCTATTACCAAGGATAATAAGGTTTATCAATCAAATAGTAGCAGTCCTGCAAATGAAATTGAAATTTTAAAAACACAAGAGTTTACCGACTATAATGGAAAAAAGCTCAGGGTTTGGTTTAAAATCGACGCTAAACTTTCATCTTGTAATTGTCAAAATAGCACTTCACTTTTAACTGATGGACTTATGATTGCCGAGTTTTATGGTATCAGAAAAGGACAGTAATAAATTTTCCGACATAGGTATTGATAATTAACGGGCAAATGCAAAAGCTACAGGCTGCCGGGTACAACAGACCATTTTACAGTCTTGAACAAGGGGTGGGCGACTATGTTCGGAACTACCTCGTGAAGGGAGAAATGTATTAACTTTAGAAAAAGCTTTGTATGAAGGTTGAGATTAAAAAGAAGTTGAATAAAAAGGATGTCCAAAACCTTTTTAAAAAGATAAAAACAGAACCTTAACTTTTCGATGCCAAAAAATTTTTTGGTCAGGCTAAAGTAAAAGGCGATCCTCTTTTAATTCAACAAGAGCTACGAGATGAATAAAAAAGAAACCTTATTGATAGATACAATTGCAGTGTTGTATTTAATTAAAGGGGATGAAAACCTTTTGGAATTATTAGATCAGCAACCTGTAGCTATTAACTTCATCACTGAAACAGAATTGCTGAGCTGGCCACAAATGACACGCGAACTTAATAAGGTTATTCAAAGCCTTATTTCAAATGTTCAGTATGTTGATTACAATACGAAAATCAAACTGACAGCTATAACCTTAAGGCAGAAGTACAAACTGAAATTAGCAGATGCATTTATTGGTGCAACAGCAATAAAATATAATTTACCACTCGTTACTGCCGATAAACATTTTCAACAAGTAGAAGAGTTACGGCTAATAAAAATTACTCCTTCCATTTAATTCAGATATGCAATCAAAGAAAATAGCCATCATTGGTGGCGGTAATTTAGGAACGGCCATTGCCGAAGGTTTAACCAGCAGCGGCTTTATAGCGCCTGCTGATATTATGGTTACCCGTCGCAATGTGGCCAACCTACAAGGCCTCGCCGATAAAGGCATCGGCACCGGCGACAATAATATTGATGCGGTACGTTTTGCGGATGTAGTAATACTGGCCGTAAAGCCATACCAGGTGCAGGAAATTTTGACCGCTATAAAAGATGAACTGGTAGAAGGAAAACATACCCTTGTATCGGTGGTTACAGGCGTGTTCATCAACGATCTTGATGGGATGGTTGAAAAACGCATAGCCATGTTCCGCGCCATGCCTAACACTGCTATTGCCATTGGCCAAAGCATGACCTGTATTTGCCACCAGCACGCCACCAACCACGAGGTTACGTATGTGAGCGACATGTTTAACCAGTTGGGCAAATCGGTTACTATTGATGAAAAGCTGATGGATGCCTCCACCGTATTGGGCGCCTGTGGAACAGCCTTTGCCATGCGCTACATCCGCGCCAATATACAAGGTGGTATCGAAATTGGTTTTGATGCTGCCACCGCTTCACTAATAGCCGCCCAAACGGTTATGGGCGCTGCCGAATTATTACTTCAACGACATACACACCCCGAACAGGAAATTGATAAGGTAACCACCCCCAAAGGCTGTACCATTGCGGGCTTGAACGAAATGGAGCATCGTGGTTTTAGTTCATCACTGATTAGGGGGCTTGTGGCCAGTTATAAAAAGATTACGAGCGGGATGTGAAGCATAACAATTTAGTAAACTTCACCGTTGTTCATCTCTAGCTGATAAGGTTTATCCAATAGGTAATAGGTTGTTTTTTTGTTCTGGCTACCAACAGCTCCCGCTGCCAGGCCCAAAAGCAAAACGTTCCCTGCTTTAATGTTCCTTCGCCTTGTTAATTGGATCGCTCCAAAAACATTAAAAGTCTGTCCACATCTATGGAGTTCATAAAACTTATCCGACATTTTCATAAAAATTTTCTTTCCGTCACAATAGCCCCAGGCGTTTCGTTCGGGGGCTTCCTGCCCTCCGGCATCTTTTACAAATACCATGTCTCCCAATCTACCGTTTTGAACTTCGAAAGCCCGAGATGCCGGTTGGTTCATTTTAAATTCTTTAAAAGAATTGTAAACGCCCCTTACTAAGTGGGTATCCGATAGAATAGGGATGCTATTAGCGGCTGAATTAAAAGACTCAATTTGCGCTCTTTTCAATTGCTTATTCTCCTGCTTTAATTTGTCTGTTTTAGCCAATATTTCTTTCATTGCTGCTTTTAAAACCACTTCAATAATTTCTTTGATATTGCTTTTGTTTATTGCTGCTAATAAATAGTTGAACTCTACACGCGCCAACGGTTGATAAAGATTTCCAAAACGGGTGTATGCATCCACTTTAACAATGATGCCCTTTGTAAATTCATTCGTGGTGATATCTTCCGATCCGACTTCGATTGCAGTAGAGGCCCAAAAATTTTTGATGCACAGAAGTAAGCCAGGTGACTGCAAGTCAGATTGAAATCCATAGTTATTTAAAAGAAAATCATTAGTAAGGCCAGAGAGACCATTTTTGAAGTTCAGTTTTAAAAATCTTTTAAGAGGAGTTTCGTAAAAGCCGATCATTGTTGTGTCGGGCCTGCAATCCAATACTTCCACGTTGGTAAATGGTAAGGTTATTTTTGCCGGATTGTTAAAGCTCGTTTCTATTATTTCAACCCGCATATTTTCGAAAATCTGATCATCTTCTGATTGGTTTTGGCAAAAACAGGTATTTAATATTGGTAATAAACAAATTATGGTAGCCCAGTATCTATAGTGCATAATTGATAATGATATTTTTGATCGATATACCTTTCGGTTTTCCAATAACGATGTAAGTTGTTTTATTAGTGCCATTTCTTTCAAAATTCACAATTACTTTCCTACATCCTCATCTTCAAAAACGCAATCGTTTTAGCATATGCATCTTCCCTGGCTTCTTTATTAAAACCGGGGTTGCTGGGGTTGGCAAATCCGTGGCCTGCATCGTACTTATTTGTAACAAGGTTTTTGCCTGCGGCGGCCATGTTCTTTTCAAATTCGTTTACCATTTCGGGCGATGGGCTGCGGTCTTTATTGCCAAAAAAACCAATAATATCGGCGTTGATCATTTTCAATTTATCCATATTTGTTTCGGGACGGCCATAATACATAACCCCACCTTTTAACTGCTTGCCAGCCAAAATGCTTGCCTGCAAACTCCACATGCCGCCAAAGCACCAGCCAATCGTAAAAATGTTGGCATTGGGTCCCGCATAGGCAATGGCGCCTTTAATAATATCTTCCAAACGGTTGTTTTTAACCGCCTGCACGTACTTCATTGCGCTATCGGCACCGGCGGCTACTTTGCCATCGTATAGGTCAAGTGCCAACACATTTACAGTTTCAAGATCGGCGGCCAGTGTTTCAGCTTCCTTTTTTATATGGTCGTTCAGGCCGTACCATTCGTGTATCACCAACAAATAATTATTGGTTTTCTTTTTTGCCTTAATGGCATAGGCCATACCCTGTTTTCCATCGGTTGTGGCAAAGCTGATCATTTTGCCGGTGGCCTCTTCAAATATAAGGGGTAATGGATCTTGGTGCAAACGGGCAAAGGCGCTGGTAGCTGCTTCTGCTTTATACAGCTCCCTTGTTTCTGTTGCATAGCAATTTACATAGCAGTCGGTACTTAATACTTTTGGTGGCGCCGGCTTTAATGTATAGCCCAGCAGCCCTGCACAAAGCAATGCGGCAATGGCTAGCAAACAGTAATTTTTCATGGTTCAATTTTTATCCAAATTAACATTTCTGTACCGGTTTAGTTAATAACTCATTTCAATTTTTTTTGCCACAAATATTTCGTGTAGGTTTGTGCGACCTCTGTGATGTAATCCACAAAATTTTTTCCTAAGGTCGGCAGTTTTTTTACCAAAAATCAGGTCGGAGTACGTTATTCAAAATGTTACAATTGAATGACCGATCTCTTACTAATTGAACGGACATAATTGTTTGCTTTGACCATACCGCTTTTTAGCACTAATCATTTTATTCATCAAAATCTATACTACCAATAAAAGGATAGAGCGAAGGGTAATTTGATGTTTTGATAAAATAATTTTTAACTATACATTCATTACAATGGCCAAATTTATTTTTGTTACCGGTGGCGTAACCAGCAGTTTAGGTAAGGGCATTATTGCCGCCTCGCTGGCCAAATTGCTACAGGCCCGCGGTGTAAGGGCAACCATTCAAAAGTTTGATCCCTACATAAATGTTGACCCCGGAACCTTAAACCCATACGAGCATGGGGAGTGTTACGTTACCGAAGATGGTGCCGAAACCGATCTTGACCTTGGCCACTACGAGCGTTTTTTAAATATATACACCACGCAGGCCAACAACGTTACTACCGGTCGCATTTATCAAACCGTTATTAATAAAGAAAGAGAAGGAGCATACCTGGGCAAAACAGTGCAGGTGGTGCCGCACATAACCGACGAAATAAAACGCCGCATGTTGTTACTGGGCAAAAATGAAAAATACGATGTGGTACTTACAGAAATTGGCGGAACGGTGGGCGATATTGAAAGTTTACCTTTTATAGAGGCCGTTAGACAGTTGCAATGGGAGTTGCCCGAAGAAGATTGCCTGGTGGTACACCTAACCCTGATTCCGTATTTAAAGGCAGCAAAAGAATTAAAAACCAAGCCTACCCAACATAGCGTAAAGCTGATGAGTGAGAACGGTGTACACCCCGATATTTTGGTTTGCCGTACCGAAGAGCCGCTTAACAACGAGATAAAAAGAAAGATAGCGCAGTTTTGTAATGTAAAACAGGAGGCCGTTATTGAAGCCGCTGACGCTGCTACTATTTACGAAGTTCCCTTGTTAATGATGCGGGAAAAGCTAGACCTTATCTGCCTGAAAAAACTAAATATTACCAACTACCAGGAACCTGACCTTACCAAATGGAAGGGGTTTTTAGATAAACTAAAATACCCTAAAAGCAAGGTTACCATTGGTTTAATTGGAAAGTATATTGAGTTACAGGATGCCTACAAATCCATTTTAGAAAGTTTTATACATGCCGGTGCTATGAACGAGTGTAAGGTACAGGTAGTTAATGTGCACAGCGAATTTATTACCGCTGAAAATGTAGAAGAAAAATTGCAGGGCCTTGATGGTTTGCTCGTTGCGCCGGGTTTTGGTCATCGCGGTATAGAAGGAAAAATATTTGCCGTAAAATATGCCCGTGAAAATGGATTGCCCTTTTTTGGTATTTGCCTGGGCATGCAAATGGCAGTAATTGAGTATGGCCGTAATGTATTGGGCCTGGCCGATGCGCATAGTACCGAAATGGACGACAAAACGCCTCACCCTGTAATTAATATGATGGAGGAGCAAAAAAAGACAAAGCTAATGGGTGGTACCATGCGGTTGGGCGCTTACCCATGCCAAATTAAAGAAGGTTCGCTGGCCTATACCATATACGGAGCCCCCGAAATTAGCGAACGCCATCGGCACCGGTACGAATTTAACAACGACTACCAGCAGCAATTTGAAGATGCCGGAATGATAATGAGCGGTCTAAACCCCGAAACAGGCCTGGTGGAAATTATTGAATTGCCCGATCATCCATTTTTTATCGGCGTACAATATCACCCCGAACTAAAAAGTACGGTGGAAAGTCCGGCACCTTTGTTTGTGCATTTTATCGCGGCCGCAAAAAAGTATAACGACGAGCGGGATGTAATAATTAAAAAGACCTCTTTACAAACCGAGCTATCGTAGCCGCCTTATTTTGGGGTCTTATTATATTATCAAAGTGAAGTTGCCATTAACTTCACTTTTTTTATGCGCGGCAATTAGCAATATGCCATTTAGCAATTTAAATTTTACCCATGAAGTGTGTTTTTTATTTATTGATCAGCGTTGTTTTTGCAACATCTGTAGCTACTTCCCAAAACATACACTGGGCGCCCGATGGCAAATCGTACTACAGTGTAAACGATAACCAAATTGTGCAGATATCAATGCCGGGCCTTGAAGCCAAAACCATTGTTCCTGCTGTAAAGTTGACGCCGACCGGTAAACAAAATGCTATTGAAATAGCAGATTTTGCATTAGACAGCAATCAAAAACAGGTGCTGATATTTACCAATACCCAAAAGGTTTGGCGCTATAACACGCGTGGCGATTATTGGGTATTAAACAACAGTACAGGCAAACTGCGGCAGGTGGGTAAGGCATTGCCGGCGGCGTCGCTTATGTTCGCTAAGTTTTCGCCCAATGGAAAAAAGATAGCGTTTGTAAGCAATTATAATTTGTTTGTTGAAGATGCCGAAACAGGTAAGCTGCAGCAGCTAACTACCGATGGAAACAGAAAACTGATAAACGGTACATTTGACTGGGCCTACGAAGAAGAGTTTTTTTGCAGGGATGGTTTTAGATGGAGCCCCGATAGCAAACAGATAGCCTATTGGCAAATAGATGCCAAAAAGGTGAAGGAGTATCTGATGATCAATAATACTGATTCAATCTACCCAATTATTCAGCCGGTTGAGTACCCCAGCGCAGGCGAAGCACCATCGCCTTTTAAAATTGGAGTAGTACAGGTATCAACAGGCAAAACCAATTGGATGAACATACCCACCGACCCCGTTTTGCAGTCGTACCTGCCACGCATGGAATGGGCAGCCAATAGCAGCGAATTAATTGTACAGCACTTGAACAGGTTGCAAAACCAAAGCGACCTGTTGCTTTGTAATGTTGCTACACAAAACGCAACTACAATTTATAGCGAAAAGGACGCGGCATGGATTGATATACTTCCGTCGTGGGATGAAGATTACTCCTATGGCGGCTGGGACTGGCTCAACAATGGAAAAGAATTTGTTTGGGCAAGCGAAAAAGATGGGTGGAGGCACCTTTACCGCGTAAGCTGCGATGGCAAAAGTGAAACACTCATTACCACCGGCGATTATGATGTAATTGATATTTGCGCAATAGACCAGGTCAGCGGACTGGTATATTTTATTGCGTCGCCTGGTAATGCAACCGAAAAATATCTGTATCGAACCGCACTATCAGGAAAGGGCCGTGCTGAAAGAATGTCGCCCGCAAACCAAAATGGAACACACATTTACAATATGTCGCCCACAGGCAGTTTTGCTTCGCACACATTTAGCAATTATTACACGCCGTATGTTACCGAATGGGTTTCGATACCCGATCATAAAGCACTGGGTAATACAAGTGTAGCCGGTGTTGTTGCTAAGGCCGATCCATCTTCAAAGAATGTTGAATTTTTTAAGATAACCACCGCCGATGCAGTTACCATGGATGCTTTTATGGTAAAGCCAACAAATTTCGACAGCACCAAAAAATACCCCGTGGTTTTTTATGTGTATACCGAGCCGGCAGGTCAAAACGTGGTAAACCGGTGGGGTGTGGAAAAAAACCGACTTTACAATGGAAATATGGTTGCTGATGGATACATCTATATTTCAATAGATAACCGTGGTACACCCGCACCAAAAGGCGCCGCCTGGCGCAAAAGCATTTATCGTAAAATAGGCAGGCTAAATATAAAAGACCAGGCAATGGCTGCTACCGAAATTTTAAAATATCCGTTTGTTGATAAGGACAGGGTGGCAGTATGGGGCTGGAGTGGTGGCGGTTCTGCCACGCTTAACCTTATGTTTCAATACCCCGATATTTATAAAACAGGTATTTCCATAGCGGCGGTTGGCAACCAACTTACGTACGATAATATTTACCAGGAGCGCTACATGGGTATCCCCCAGCAAAACAGGCAGGATTTTGTAGATGGCTCACCCATCACTTATGCCAAAAATCTAAAAGGTAACCTGCTGTATATTCACGGCACCGGCGATGATAACGTGCACTACAACAACGCCGAAATGCTGGTAAATGAACTGATTAAATACAACAGGCAATTCCAGTTTATGCCTTACCCCAACCGTACACACAGCATCAGCGAAGGTGAGGGCACCTTCAGGCATTTGTCTACATTATTTACAACTTACCTAAAGCAGCATTGTCCCCCGGGGGCAAAATAAAAAGGTTGAAAACAGCCCAGCCGGATCATAACGTTCCGGCTGTTTTGTTTTACCGAGGTAAGGAAAATAATTAACGCATGGCCGCTAATTAAAATTTTTTTTGGGCCCAACAATAGGGTTTTGTGAAGCTTTAGTGGCGTCGCACTCTTGTACATTTTATCCATTATTTAGCACAATGCAATAAGTATTATCAATTTTAAAAAGCCTCCTTTTTTTTACAGTTGCTAGTCATTAACTAATGCAGCAATCTTATTTCCCAAAACAAGCCATTTTTTACGAAGTCACATTTGTCCTTTTAATACGTTTTAAAGAAATTATAAAGGTATTTATTAAGCAAATTGATAACAGATGGTTACCCGCAGGTCAATTTTCCTGTTTGGTCAAAATATTCCGCTTTAGTTTAACCCAAAACCCATCAAACGATTGCTCCGTTTTTCCCCATCTTTCCAAACCTTCTTTCATTTTTCGCTTACGTTCCTCCTTACTCAACTCAAAAAACTGGTAAAGAAACGCTTCGTCATTTTCGGTTGCCAGCCGGTTGTACAATTCCTTCAAATCTTTTTCTTTAGTGTGGTTGCTTAAGGCTATTTCTTTCTCCAATTCCTCTCTCAGGCGCACTTTCTCGTCGTAAGTACCCGCGGGTATCAGCGTTTTAGCCAAAACCGGCATCAACTCTATCAGCATCAGTATTACAATAATCAGGTAATATCTAAACTGAAGCGCCGTGTTGCCCTTAACCAGGTTGCTGAGTGCTTCTATGCGGGTAAGAAACCCATTATTTAAAAAACCAGCAAATACTTCATTTTCCAGTTGCATTTGTGCATCTATCTTGTAAAGGCTGCTATCGGCTTTGGCTATTGCTGGTTTATACTGTTGCTGCAGCAGTTTAAATTCGCCGTCAATTTTTTCATATTCCATTTTTTTGGCCTGCGCAATATTCTTAATGCCAATTTTGCCGCTGCCGCCCGTGCCATCAATTTCACTAACAAAGGCCTGCCTTGCAGTAGCTACTTCCTGGTATTTGGTGTTCAATTGTTGTTGCAGGTCATTTTTTCTGTTGGCAAACTCATTTTTCCGGGGAGTGTATAAAGAGTCGAGCTCTATTTGTTTGGCCCGTTTTCTTTTTTCGTTGTCCAGCGACGATTGCAGCTTTATTTCTTTATTAAACATAAAAAGAATGGCAGGCTGTGCCATAAAAGTGCCCAGCGTAATGGCCAGTAAACTTCTAAGCAAAAGCGGGGCAAATTTGGTTTTATTAAATTTGTTGATGCCTTTTATCAGCGCCCGGTCAATAGTTAAAATAATGAAGCCCATAAAAAGACCAAGCAAAACAGACAAAATCCAGTTGTTGTCGGTAATCGTACTCCAAAAATAGGTCCATGCAAGGGTAGCAAATAACCAGGTGGCCAACACCGTGGTACCAATAATGCGGTAACGGTTTCTATCTACTACACAATCTTTCAACAATTCATATTCGGCGGTACTAAACCACCATAAAAAAGCATCCCATCTGGTAGGGGCAAAATCTTCCCGTTGGGAAAAAGAAGCAATTCTTTCACTCATAACTTATAATTAAAGGTGGTTGAAGCCGGGCATGAGCTACTTGTTTCTAAAATTAACTGGATTAATTTATTTAACTGCCGCATTTAGGTAAATTTTACCAAACGCATTGGTGTTTTAGGTACCTGCAACTTTTATAATACCAGCCATCACCAGCGGCAGCATCATGGTTGTTTACCAACCATACAATAACCGTCAATCAATTGGGCAAATCCCTACCTTTGCCCCTCAATTTTTTAGTTGTAGTTATGAACACAGATAAGAATACGGTGATTGGTTTTGTGCTTTTGGGAATACTTTTTATTGGGTATTTCTGGTTTACCAGTACGCAGCAACAGGCAATGATGAAAGAGCAACGTCTTGCACAGGATTCGATTGCGCGGGTAAAGGCAGCTACAGCCAAACCAATTGACACTATTGCAGCAAAAATTGATTCAGTACGCCGCGACTCCATTGGCAGGCTTACAGCAGCAGGAAATTTTGACTCAGCCGCAGTTGGTACTGAACAACTGGTTACAATAGAAAACAACCTAATAAAGGCAACGTTTACCAATAAAGGTGGCCAACCCAAAAGCATAATATTAAAAAAATACCGGTCGTTTGATAGCTCATTAGTTGAAATGGGCGGATCGGCCTTTGATAATTTTTCTTACAAAATCAATTCGGCTCCAAATCAATCAACTGGTACAGCAAGCTTGTTTTTTAAGGCTGGGCAGGTGGTACTTAATAGCGATAGCAGCCAAACAATTTCATTTTCTATTGCCACCAAACAAGGGGAAAGCATTACCCACCAATATGTTATAAGACCTGCAAGCTACATGGTCGATTTTAATATTATGTTGAACGGTGCAGATAAATTACTTACCGGTAACACTATCAATTTTAATTGGCAAATATTGGCTGCCCAGCAACAAAGCGATGTTGCCTATGAGCGAAACCAAAGCAGGATATGTTTTGTAGAAGACAATCAATATGATTTTGAGCAGGCAGTAGAAAACAAAACCCAAACCTTTGAAAAACAAGTAAAATGGGTTTCGTTAAAGCAACAGTTTTTTAACTCAACCTTGTTGGCGCAGGGTAATTTTAAAAGCGGGGAAATGTCGGTAGTCATTCCCGAAACCTTAAGCGACACTGTGGCCAGGGCAACTGCTAATTTGGCCATGCAACTACCTGCCTCGGCCTCGGCCAACATACCATTGCAATTTTATTTTGGCCCAAACGACTTTTATACGCTTCAGAAGTATGAAAACAAAATGGAGAATATAGTGGACCTTGGTTCGGGTATATTCTCTTTTGTAAAGTACATTAACCGCTACATCATTCTCCCGGTGTTCGATTTTTTTGCATCGTTCGTTAGTAATTATGGTTGGGTAATTGCTTTTCTCACCATATTTATACGGTTAGTTACTTCGCCGCTTACCTACTCAAGTTATTTAAGCGGAGCCAAAATGAAAGTGCTTAAGCCCGAACTGGATATATTGAAAAAGAAACATGGCGACGATCAGCAAGCGTATGCTGCCGACCAAATGAAGCTATTTAGAGAGGCAGGTGTAAACCCTTTAGGTGGTTGTATACCGGCGTTGCTTCAAATACCAATCTTTTTTGCTCTGTATAGTTTCTTTAACTCCGAAATATCGCTGCGGGGGCAAAGTTTTTTGTGGGCTAACGACCTTTCAAGCTACGATATTATAGCAAAGCTGCCGTTTTCGGTGCCGTTTGGTTTTGGCGATCACATCAGTTTGTTTACCATTACAGCGGTCATTACCAGCTTTCTCATTTCCATTTATAATATGAACATGACGCCCGATCAAAATAACCCGGCGTTGAAGTACATGCCATATATTTTTCCCTTTGTACTAATTTTTATTTTTAACAGGTTGCCTTCGGCGCTTACCTGGTACTATACTGTGTCAAACGTTATTACCTTGTTATTGCAGTTTGTAATTCAAAATTACATTATTGACCATGATAAGATTTTGGCTAAAATGCATGAAATACGCAAAAAGCCAAAGGATAAGTCCAAATGGCAGCAGAAATATGAGCAAATGGTAGATAGCCAAAAAAAGGTGCAGGAGCTAAAACAACGTACAACAAATAACACCAAAAAGCTTCCCGGAAAATAAATAGTATTAGTTAAAGTAACCCATGCAACGGCCAACGCACCTCGTATGGCATACTATTGTGTTATCATCCAATAAATTAAAACATGAAAAGCATAGTAAAGGCATTATTTATTTTTGGATTGATATTGCCCCGTTTGGCAGTTGCTCAAAATGCAAGGGTGGTATCGGAGTGTACTATTGTGTACAATCTTTCATTGGAAGACGGATCTGCATCGCCACAAATGGTGCAGTCATTAAATGGGGCTACCAAGGTGGTATATATTAAAGGTGCCAAAAGCAGGTCCGACCTTATCAGCTCCAATTATTCCTTCACAATTCTCAACAATAACAAAACCGATACGTCAGTAATATTAAGAGAAATTGGCAACGCAAAATATATTTCGTACCTGGATGCTAATAAAAGGTTGGAAAAAAATAAGCGGTTTGAAGGCGTGACATTTACAACTTCAAACGAAAAAAAGACCATATTAGGATATGAATGCCTGAAGGCAGTAGCAAAGCTTAGCGATGGAACTTTATACAACGTGTTTTATACCCCACTGCTTATTCCATCAAATAAAGAATACGAGTATCAATTTAGAAATTTACCAGGCCTTGCGCTGGAGTACGAAACCGGTTCGGAAGATGGAAAAACTACTTATAAGTTCACGGCTACAAAAATAAATCTCATGCCCGTAAAGGCTGCCATGTTTGATATTCCTACAAGTGGGTACAGAATTTTATGATCGTAAAACACACCAAATTTATTAACGGGCCAAAGGTGCAGCAGGCGCCTTAAATTTAGGCAATTTTACTGTGTGTTTGTAGGGGTAAATGTAAGTAACGTTTCCTTTTTCAAAACGCATCATAGAAGTGTAAGTGATACTACCATCGTCGGTTTTTTGACTACTTAATTGCCTGATACCTTTAAATTGAAAACCAGTAGTTAATGTAAAAGGCGACGCACTGCGATAGAAACTTTTGTTGAATTGCTTAAGCGAATATTTACTTTTTAAACTTTCCTCAGTTGTACCGGTAAACGATGCCATGGCAATATGAGTTAACCCTACCAAACACATGGCTATAAAAAACTTGCCTGGCTTTATGTTTATAGAATTGTTCATTGTATTGTAAAATTAGGTAATTGCTAAATATTAACAAGTTCTTATTTATATATAAACGTACATTTTTAAAAAAAGTTATAAAGGATTTAAGATATTTTGCACTGATTTCCTAACTTTCAATAACCGATTATCCCAATGAGCGAAAATTTTTATAGTGAGGACAAAGAGGAAATGAAAGAACTGCTGGTGCAGTATGACAATTTAAAGCTTGGAAAACAACATAGTTTTTTGGAGGAGGAAGCTTTTGAAAGAATTATTGACCATTTTGACGAAAAAGACCAACTTTCGAAAGCTATGGAGGCTGCCGAAATTGGCATAGAGCAATTTCCTTTTTCGTCAATGTTAATGATAAAATTGGCCGATTTAATGTTAGCCGCACGAAAATACAACGAGGCACTTGAAATTTTGGAAAAGGCCGAGTTGTTTGATAGTAACGATATTAACCTGTATATACTTAAAACCGATGCATACCTTGCATTGGATCAGCAGTTAAAGGCGGTAGATCTTTTGCAAGATGCCTTACTTCAATTTGAAGGTGAGGAGCGAATTGAACTTCTTTTTGAGTTGGCAGATGTGTACGACGATTATGAGGAATTTGATAAAGTATTTGATTGCCTTGTACTTATTTTAGAAGACGACCCCACTAATGAAGAAGCCCTATACAAAATTTGTTTCTGGACCGATTTTACCAACAGAAATGAAGAAAGTATAAAGCTTCACATTGACATTATTAATAATTTTCCTTATTGCGAGCTGGCTTGGTTTAACCTTGGCGCCGCCTACCAGGGTATTAAACTATTTGAAAAAGCCATTGATGCATACCTGTATGCAATTACTATTGACGAAAAATTTGATTATGCATATCGTAATATGGGCGATGCATACCTGAGGTTGCGAAAGTATAAAGAAGCTATAGAGGTTTTGGAAAGGGTGTTGGAATTGTCAAGGCCTGAGGATGTTATTTATGAGGCAATAGGGCATTGTTATCACAAACTTGGAAATTATGCCGAGGCAAGGGTGAATTACAAAAAAGCAACACATTTAAACCCTGACGATAGTAAGTTATATTACAAAGTAGCCCTTACTTATATAAATGAGGAACAGTGGGAAAGTGCTATTAAGCAATTGGAAAGTGCTTTGCGTTATCACAGGTTTAGCCCTGAGTTTAACCTGGCAATGGGGGAGTGCCATATGAACCTTGCCCATTACAAATCGGCCATACAATATTTTGGACATGTAGTGCGCACCAGGCCCAAAACTATAGTTGGGTGGGATGCCCTTATCCGTTGTCTTTTTAAGGCTGAATATTACGAAGAAGCAGTTGAACAATGTTTGGCTGCACTTAAAATTACTGAGGGCAAAACGTTGTTTATTTTTTACCTGAGCGCTTCGCTTTTTGCTTCTAAAAAAAGTAAGGAAGCCTTGTTGCAGCTTGAACAGGCTATGTCGCAGGCACCCAGGCAGGTTAAAAAATTTATTGATCTGTATCCTGCTATATTGCAAAATCCACATGTGGTGGACGTTATTGCCCGGTATAAAAAAGGCAAAAGAATATAATTTGCTACTGCTTTCCCATCTTTTTGTTGCCCTTTCAATATAACAAAGCAAAGTTTTGTGCTTTGTTATATGGTTGGTTTTACACCAGGGTTATAGGTGTTATAACTTGTGGGAATTTACTTAAGCAGTGTGCCGGCGAACGCCGATGCAGAGGCAGATAATAAATTTGCAAAATATTTTTACCCTTGATATACTGCAGCACTAACCATTTTACGGGTTTGAATCAGGCCTTTTTTACATCCGGCAAAGTAGTAATTTCCACAGCTGCCAAATCAATTTCAATGCCTACATTTGCGCCGGCATTTTAAAGGTTTAATAGTGCATCATTTTAAATTAATTTTTTATGGCAAATACTTCTGACATAAGCAGGGGCATGATTTTAAAACTGGATGGTAGCTTATATACCGTTATAGAGTTTGGACAAAATAAAACTGCCAGGGCTGCGGCCAAATTTTGGGCCAAGCTAAAAGGGGTTGATAATAACCGTAGTATCGAACACACCTGGAACAGTGGCGACACAATTTACCCAGTGAGGGTTGAAAAAAAGCCATTCCAGTTTTTGTATAAAGATGAAAGCGGGTACAACTTTATGGACAATGAAAGCTTTGAACAAATTTCGTTGGCCGGAGGCATGATAGATGCCCCGCAGTTTTTACAGGATGGCCAGGAGGTATCGGTGCTTATTAATACCGAAACCGATCAGCACATGAGCGTTGAACTACCTGATAAAATTGTAATGAAAGTTACTTACAGCGAGCCCGGAGTAAAAGGTGATACTGCCACACGAACCCTAAAGCCTGCTACTGTTGAAAGTGGTGCAACTGTTATGGTGCCCTTGTTTGTTAACGAAGGCGAACTAATACGCGTAAACACCAAGAGCGGGGAATATGTTGAAAGAGTAAAAGAATAATTTCAGAACTCCTGATCCCGCGCAAACAAGAGCTAACCCGTTTTGAAAATAATGATTAAATCTGTTTGTGGATAAATGGTTTTTGTTTCATTCATTTGGCCACATAAACTTTTGAGTATTTCATTCATTTTTGGGG
>JBBRUR010000010.1:0-92869 GCA_038247635.1 Chitinophagales bacterium | reverse complement strand
TTATGCGTTTAAAGGGTTTTTTGTTTTTAACCGCTGGTGTTCACCTTTTCCCAAAACTAACAGAGAAGTTAAGGCCGCCATGGCCTCTACGGCCGTAGAAATATACCAACCGGGAGAGTGGGCAGCTGCCTTCTATGGTCATAAAAAAGCATATTCTTAAATGAACATCAATTTAAATGTTAAGGTTTTTTTTGCCAGAAAATTTTATGCATTCTACCCTTAATGATATAGCTCTTCGGAAACGGGTGTAGCAACCGGGAAACTCTCAAAAAATACATTTGAACCGGTAGATAATTCGCGCTCCATAATTCGGGTACCAACCTTATAAAAAAGAATTTCAGAAGATATGACAAAGTTCATTTGGGCACGACGCGATATTTCTAGCCAACTTTTTAATGGAACGCTTGTCTGATACATTTATTTTTAATTTGCATTAAAAGCAGTTAAATATTTTCAGCCTCTGTAAAAATATTACCATACTACACATACAAGGAGTATGAGAAGTGGGAAGGTCGACGGGAGTTGTTTGATGGTCTTCCTTATGCCATGCGCCCTTAGCCCGTTCCAAAACGTGAACGTATAGCTGTAAACCTAACTACAGAATTTAGAAATGCCTTAATGAGATGCAAAAACCATTGCAGTATTTACCAGCCCATAAACTACTTAGTAAAGGATGATACTCTCCTTTAACCCGGTATGCTGGTGATATGTGGCGAGGTGAAAAAAAATTATTTGCACTTTACGCCCGGTCTCGTGGCGGAAATACTATCGCCATCAACAGCCTTAAAAGATCGAGTAACAAAATTCGACATTTACCAATCGCAAGGCATTTTTTAGTTTATTAGTATATCACTTGAAAATGATAATTTGGAAATTTACCAATTAACAGATGGTGAATATAAAATTGTAAAGGAGGGCGCTTTTATCAAGAATGATTTTATTTTTGAGGGTTGTGATGTTTCGTTTGTACTTAAGGAGATTTGGGATTAGCTTTTGCTTCGGGCAATAAGCACTCTCCGAGATGACTTTTTTTTTACTTTGAGAAGCTTTTTTGGGGTTAAATTATTTTAGATACGCAGCTACCAAAATACCCAGGTAAGTTCCCAACGCATTACCAATTTAACCAACCAGAATACCGGGCAACCTAAGATCGGTACGGTTGAAACTGTTATCTAAAACCGCCGCCGAAGTGGCGCCGCCAATGTATGCATTATGCGCTACGGCTATCAAATACCAATCGTGCCGAAAGATGGCACCAAGCGTAAAAATGATGAAACCATGAATAAATACCACCACTGTTACCCAAAGTAATAAAGTAATGGCTACTTCTTTATTTGCTATTAGGGCTGCAAGGTCGCACCAGGCACCTGCCACCGCCAGAAAAAGTAATACAAACAGAAATCCCAGAATTTTTCCGCCTTTTAAATTTTGTATTTCGCCTATCTGAGCCAACACCAGTGCAATAGTGGTAAGGATAAGTATTGATGGGACTGCCGGAAAATATGCCGACACCAGGTTTGATATAAACAGGGTGGTTACTCCCAGCGCCAATAATAAGGTTAAACCAATAACCGTAACTTTTTCGCTGGTGGTTTTAACCGGCATAACCCCTTGGCTGGTACTGTTGGTTGATTGCCTTACTTGTTTTTTTCGTGAAAAAAAACGTTGTAAAAGGAAAGGGATGGTAAGTGTTAGTATGATACATACAATAATGATTATATTGTCGGCAGCATTTACCGTGGCGAACAAGGTGCCGTTTTTAGTAACCTCGTACTGTAAAGCCACCGCATTTAAGTTGGCTACCCCGCCAATATAGGAACCTGTGTACATGGCGGCTACGGCAAAGGCTTTTTGAATGCCGTGATTTTGCGGCTCAATAAAATGATAACTTATTAATATGCCCGCTACCGTTGCTAATGCACCCACCAAAAACATTAATTACATGGGCATGCGAGCCAGTTTAATGTCCTTCAATTTAACATCCAGCAACAAATAGAAAATGGCCAAAGGCCCATTGTAAGTGAATATACCATCGCAAACAGGTGAGGTATTTTGCCATAAAGTATTGATAGAAATATTAGCTACGACTGCCATAGATATTATTACCAAAAGAGCCGAACCCACCTGGTGAAAATACTTTTTTTTGGCCAACCACTTGCTTAACACCACTAACAATAATAAAACAGCAGTAATGTAAACCGGGTTGTTAATTAACATTGTAAATACTTAATTTGCTACAATATAGGTAAATAACGGACTTTGGTTATGTGGTGTAACCGGTTTGTATTTTTATAATTTGTGCAGCAGTACTGGTAGCAAGGTAAGTTTATAAATAGTAGTGCTGTGGAATTACTGCCACGCCTGAATCTAAAAATTTGCCGGGTTATGTATTGAGAATTTTTGTAGATACCGACCAACAAAAATAATTTTTTTAGCAAAAATTGTTATTGCCTGTTGCGCTTTATCTTACCATTTTTATACTCCTCTTCTGCTTTCTCAGGCGATTTTTTACCATCCTCTAAAGTTGGTTCAAGGTCTTCGTTTGGATCTATGAAACCTTTTAGTTCGGTCAATTGAGGATCACTTTGCTGTTGTCGTGCTTTTGAAATATTTGCCGGGTCAGTTGTTTCTTCCAGTTTAGGTACATTTTTTTTTTCGTCGTTGTTCATAATATTTACGTTTTGGTGGTTACCATCCTTACCAACACAATTGTGCCAAAACATATTAATGTTGGGGCATAACGTGTTTGTGTGGCATGGTAAATTAGCAGGGCTGCGTTTACAATCGCCTCAAAAAGATTTCTGTATTTGGTTAATGCTATTTTAAAAGCGTAATACTGCCTTTAAATTGTTGAGGCTGTTTCAATTCGATGTTAAAAAAGCTAAGAATGTAATAATAAGTGGCCACTGGCAGGGGCTTTCCGTTAATGGTACCATCCCATACCCGCTGGTAATTGGTTGAATTGTATAATAATCGGCCATACCGGTCGAAGATGGATAATCGAAAATCGCCTGGAAAACAGTCGATAGTTGGCTTAAACAGGTCGTTAATACCATCTCCATTGGGTGAAAATGCATTTGGCACTGCTACGTTGCAGCTACAAAAACGCTGTGCCATTATTAAACTATCTCGAAAATTACAGCCATTTAACGTTGATTGAACCCAATACAAGCCCGCATTTTTTGCAACAATCGCTTTTGCGGTACTGCCGGTACTCCATAAAAACGTGGCACCGGCATAATTTACTGAAAGCGGAAGCTCGAAGCCTATGCAAAGGGAAGTATCTATACCAAGCCGTACAATTGGTATAGGCTTTGCTGTTATGGTTTGTTGGCTGGTTATTGTGCAACCCGCAAAAGATGTTTCTATACCATAATTACCCACAGGTAACAGCCGGGTAATGGCTATAGAACCATCGTTCCACCTTATATCGCTGTTTGGTATAGCATTATTTACTCTTACCTGTATAGTGGTACCCTGGCAAATAGTTGTGTCACGTGGCAATCGTACCCGGTTTGCCGGGTTATCGGTTAAAACAATAGTATCGCTTACTATACAACCGGCCACTGTTGTAGCAGTTAAACTATAAATACCGGCACCGGTTGTTATAAGGTCAGTTGTGGTGGCGCCTGTGTTCCACCTAAACGAGCTTAAATTGCCTGTAAACTTCGGCGAAATACGTAAAGGTAACGATGCGCAAAACATAGTATCGTTTCCAAGGGATACAGCCAACGGCGGACCATTTTTTACCACAATTGTGTCGGTAATTTTACAGGTATTGATGTTTTGAGCAGTTACTACATAATTGCCTGTGGTACTTACCACCAAACTGGTACTACTGTTGGTAAAGTTGTTCCACGAATATTGTATATCGGCCTGGGGATTACTTACCCGAAGGGTTAATGGCTGACCGGCACAAAGCTCAGCATCAGGGCCAAGCAATGGCTTGTCGGGCAAGGCATTTACCCTTACCTGTACAGTGGTATCAACCTTACATCCAAAATTATCGGTGGCTATATATTTATAAGCATAATTGCCCGGTATAGTTGGAGAAATTATTGCCGTGCTGTCCTTGGCCGTTATCAGTCCGGGAGCATTTTCCCATAACTGGCTGGCAATGGTATTTGTATACACCTCGGAGTTTGGATATACTGCCGGCTTTAGCTTAAGTGTCCAGTAAAATATAAAACCGTTATCTTCTTTAAAATTATCGCATACTTCAATGGTCCATAACCCGTTTAGTGTGGTGCCGATTAATGCAGTTAAACTATCTTCCGATGCATAACTTCCCGCAGGTAAAAAGGTGTGGTTAGTTATACTTTGGCCTGCATTGTCAAGGTACGAATATAAATATCTGCCCTTTTCGTTGGCCATGGTTGAAAATGTAGGCTTTGGTGAAAAAAGATAGTCGTATCCTTTTCCGGGTACCGATGACAGGTTGGAAGTGAGGTTTGGCTCTTTTACCGGCTCGCCCAAAAAGGTTTCCCAACCCAAAGTGGTGCCTACCGATTTTTTTAAAAACACCTTTGTACCGTTGGGGGCTGTTATGGCTATGGTAATATCGCCCAGCCACGAATGTTCCATGTTTATTAAAATACCGTCAAGGTCGTTTATTGAGGTAAGCTTTTGACCGGGCAAAAATTTGGTGATATTAATGGATGTTTCGTAACACTTTCCCACCCCATCGGCAAGGGGTTTCTTATCCGAAAAAACGGGGAGGTTAGAGAAAATAGCCTGCGGGTAAGTTAGTTTTGCCACCAATCGGGCAGTATCAAAAATGCAAATTGTTTTTTGCTGAATGTTGAAGGAAGGCGTAATGGAAGTTCGGATTTTTACCTGTATAGCGGTTAGGTTGTAACATTCGTTTTGATCCATAATGGCCAGTTGTACAACAGTGCCACCTTCCTGTGTAAACCTACGTTTAATGGTTTTGGCAAAAATGCCGGTGGTATCTCTGCCATCGCTAAACGTCCACAAAAATTTAGCAGTACTGTCAGATTGTTTATAGAAAGTGTTGTTTTGGCCATAAATACCATTGCCCGTAAAAGTAACTTCGCTTCCATTGCAAATATTAATAAACCCGTCGGGCCCCGGGGCTGGCGATGTTATAAGGTTGACTAAAATTTTTTGACATGGGCTTTTGCAGCTAATAGCAGCATTCCAGCCCCGGCCAAATTCCACGTTATTTGATGTAAACTGTGCCGTAAGGGTACCTGAAGGGTTATTGGCAGTAGCCCGCACCGAAATGGGCGCCCCGTCAATATTAGAAAGCGTTAGTAAAAGCGGTGCATTAACAGAAGTGCCATCGTAAATAAACAGTGTGTCGCCTTTGGCAATATCAAGCGTGTCAAAGTCAAGTTGCATTGCCTGTATATTGTTGTTTTCGGTAACAAAAGTTACCGTATACCTTTCATTGCCTGTATAGTCGCCAACGGGGTTGCTATCTTTAAAAAAACCATTACATGTTTTTGCACTTCCACCATTGGTAAAGCCATTATTCAGGTAATACACCTGTGCATTTAACCTGCTAAAGCAAATTAACGTTAGTAATATAGTAATAGCCGGTACTTTATTCATGTATACTTTATACTTCCCCTCACATAGTTTAAATGTAGGCAAATTATTAATCAGTCTTTCCCTTTATATACATACGCCATTTTTCAATAACAAGCTGCATATCTGTTGCAGGCATACACTCAAAAAACATGGGCTGCTGCGTGTGCGGGTGTATAAAACCCAGGGTTTGCGCATGCAGCGCCTGCCTGTTACATATGGCAAAACAGTTATCAACAAACTGTTTGTATTTTGAAAATATGGTGCCTTTTAAAATCTTATCGCCCCCATAGGTGTTATCGGCAAAAAGGGTGTGGCCAATGTGTTGCATGTGTACCCGTATTTGATGGGTACGCCCAGTTTGGAGTTTACACTCAATTAACGTTACATAGTTAAAACGCTCCAGTACTTTATAATGGGTAATGGCTTCTTTACCATGATCGCCATCGGGAAAAGCATCGAACAGTTTGCGAAACCTAAGGTTGCGCCCTACGTGGGCTACCACTGTACCTTCATTTTCAACCACATCGCCCCAAACAAGTGCAATATATTTTCGTTGAATGGAGTGATCAAAAAACTGCCTGGAAAGGTGCGATGCCGCTTTTGACGTTTTAGCCATTATGATAAGTCCGCTTGTATTTTTATCAATACGATGCACCATACCAAACCTTGGCAAATTGGTATCGGTAATGGTGGGGTCTTGCTGCTGCAGGTAGTAACTTACCCCGTTTAATAGGGTACCTGTATAATTTCCACTGCCGGGGTGTACCACCATGCCTGCCGGTTTATTAATTAGTAAAATATGCTCATCCTCAAACACAATATTTAAGTCAAGTTTTTCGGGCACTACATCGGTACTTTCGGGGCTGTCGTACGAAAAAATTACAATTTCGTCGTAGGGTTTTATTTTATAATTCGATTTAATGGGGTGCGCATTTACCGTAACCATTCCAGCCTCAATAGCATGTTGAATTTTGTTACGGGTAGCGCTTTCAATCCGGTTCATTAAAAATTTGTCTATCCGTATTGCTTCCTGCCCTTTGTCTATTTTAAAAGTATTTTTTTCGTACAGTTCTTCCTGGTGGTCGTCGGTTATTATTTCGGCTTCATGAGGCATACGCAAAAATAAGTGTTAACCATTTTTTATGCAGGGGTTAGTTTTAAATTGATGGTAAACAGTTCTTAAATTTTCAACTTTTGCTCACCCTACTGTCAACAGGGTAAGCGCTACCTTTGCGCTATGAATAAATTGGTGTTGTTTAGCAATTTGGGAAGTAATAAAGCATACAAAGATGTTTGGGATTACCAGGAGGCTTTGGTGAAAACAAAAATTGAGCAAAAGCTATCGCTAAAAAAAGCAGCCCTGGCCAATACAACCGTCAACAATATTATTGGTCAGATGGATGACATAGAACCTATTGCCAATCATTTATTATTTGTGGAGCACTTGCCGGTATACACCCTGGGCAAAAGCGGTAGTATTGCTAATGTGCTTATAAGCGAAGAGGAACGCCGCCAAAAAGGCATCGATTTTTTTAAAATAAACCGTGGGGGCGACATTACTTTTCATGGGCCGGGGCAATTGGTGGGGTATCCTATTTTAGACCTGGAGCAGTTTAAAACCGATATTGGCTGGTACTTACGCAGCCTTGAAGAAGTGATTATTTTAACCCTGGCCGATTATGGCTTACAAGGCAACCGCAGCAAAGGCGAAACAGGTGTTTGGTTGGAGCCTGACATAAAAGGTAAGGAAAGAAAAATATGTGCAATGGGTATTCGCTGCAGCAGGTGGATTACCATGCACGGGTTTGCATTTAACGTAAATACCGATCTCACCTATTTTACACACATAGTTCCGTGTGGTATTCAAAACAAGCAGGTAACCTCGCTGCAAAACGAGCTGGGCTGCCAACTACCCATGGAAGAAGTACAAAACCAGGTGAAAGAAAACTTTAAAAAAGTGTTTGAAGCAGACCTTGCTTAATTACGGGGCGCTAAAAGTCCTTCGACAGGTAAAACTTATTTTTCTCCAATATTTTTTCGTTTTCTAAAAGTTCAAAGGTGTACCAGCCTGCATGTACAAAATTGGCTTTGTTTAGGGTGAGTTGCTGTTCTTTAAACCGTTTTATTTCAAATAAAAGCGATCCATCTTCTTCATAAATTTTTAAATGATATTTATTGATAGCCGCCTCGGGCAGGTTAATTGTAAGGTAACCCTCCTTGTTGGTATAAATAAAATTAGAAGGCTTCCAAACTTCTTTTGGCACAAAGGGTTTAAAAACAAAAAAGCTATCATTAAAGGCCACCAACGTATCCTTGGTTTCACGAAAAATACTGTCTTTAAACTTTAAAAACCGGGGAGTGGCCAGCAAAGCAGCGGTTCCATTCCTGTTACTTACAGTTACGGTTTTTACTTCGTTTACATTAGGGGTGGTTTCATTAATCATTCGTTTAGATGCATCGGGAACGGTTAGCTGGGCAGGGGTAAAAAAGTAGGCGCCCCCATTTAACACATAAAAAATTCGGTAGTATGTTTTTGTGTAAGGCTGTTTGGGTTCGTTAAAGCCATTTTGAGGCAACTCTGGCGATGCGGCCGAGTACACCGTGCGGTAATTTTTAATACTGTCAAATGAGCGCTGCACATTTAGTTGTACGCAGGTTTCGTAAGGGTTAACCCAACTTACAAATACCCTGTTATTTTTTTCAATTACGGTAAAGCCGGGCAACGTGTTTTGGGCATAGGCGGCCCCAACAATTAACCATACCAACAACAGCAAAAAGGGTCTTTTCAAGGTGCTACATTATTTGTGCGCAAATATAACGGCAGGCAGGTTATTAAAATAGTAGCCTG
Source organism: Chitinophagales bacterium (assembly GCA_038247635.1). GTDB lineage: Bacteria > Bacteroidota > Bacteroidia > Chitinophagales > Chitinophagaceae > Segetibacter. The sequence goes on along the minus strand of JBBRUR010000010.1, from coordinate 84,465 downwards.
TTTGCCGCCAGTGATTTATTGCCTTGCAAACCACCACTGTGTATCATTAGTATTTTACTTGCCTCAGCAAAATATTGATGTTTAATAAGGTCAAGAATGGCAAAAAATAACTTACCCGTATACACTATGTCAAGTGGCAACTGGTACTCCTTCCACACCATATTTATAAACGCAATAAGTGCAGCGGGGTGTTTGGCATACCCGCCAAAATGATAATTGTGCAGCAACTTGTACGCCGGGTAGGCCGTGTTATTTATTAGTAATTTATTAACGTTGTTTTCCAGTTCAACATTTGCTTTCATACTGCTAATGCCTATAATTTTTTGATTAACCAATGCCGACGATATTAGCCCTGCCAACATAGTTCCCGTACCTACCGAAGCTACAATGTGCGTATAGTTACCGCTGGCAAACGATAATATTTCGCTGCACCCTTTTGCTCCTAATACCCCGTAACCCCCTTCACTCACAAAATACCAGCCGGGTTGGTTATAGGTATTTTCCAATTCTTTTTTATGTTGATATGCTTCTCTTGTAACAAAAATCAACCGCATACCAAGTTGCCGGGCAAACAACAGGGTGGGCGATAGGTTTTCAGCTTCTTCACCTCGTATAATACCTACACTTTTAAAACCTTTTTGCCGGGCGGCATAAGCCGTGGCTATAATGTGGTTTGAAAATGCGCCACCAAACGTGGCAATAGTGTCAAAGCCTGTGGCTGCTGCATCTTCAAGGTAATATTTCAATTTAAACCACTTGTTTCCACTTACTACGTCATGCATTACATCAAGCCGCAAAACATCCAGCAACAGGTTGTTTTTAGTAAGCAGCGTATCGGCAATTTGCTGGGTATAAATAACATCTACATTCAATACTACATGCTTTTATGTATAAAATTTATTGGCACCTTACCCCCATTCAATTAGTTTCGCAAAGTTTAAACCAAAATACTATGCAACCAACTTTAGTAATTTTAGCCGCCGGTATGGCCAGCCGATATGGTAGTATGAAACAAATACAATCGTTTGGCCCCAGCGGCGAAACTATTATGGATTATTCCATATACGACGCCATCAGGGCAGGTTTTGGTAAAATTGTGTTTATCATTCGCGAAGAATTTGCGGACGACTTTAAAAATATTTTTGAACCTAAATTAAACGGTAAAGTAAAAACCGAATATGTATTTCAGCGCCTTACAGACCACCTTGGTAAATATACATTGGCGGCCGACCGCATAAAGCCATGGGGTACCGCCCATGCGGTACTTGCAGCAAAACAGGTTATAAACGAGCCATTTGCGGTAATAAATGCCGACGACTTTTATGGCCAGGAAGCATTTAAAAAAGCATTCGATTTTTTGGTGAATAAATGTGATGACAGTACCTATTGCATTATTGGATATCATTTAAATAAAACTCTTAGCGAAAACGGAAGCGTTAGCCGGGGAGTTTGCCAGGTAGATGATGAAGGAAACCTGGTATCTATAACAGAGCGTACAAAAATTTACCGCAACACCGGGGGAACCATTACCTACGAAGATGAAAGTGGGTTGAACCAGGTGGCAGAAGATACTAAGGTTAGCATGAATTTTTGGGGTTTTGCACCAAATGTTATGGACATTATCGAAAACCTGTTTCACGAATACCTTGATGAGAATATTGAAAATCCCAAGGCTGAGTTTTTTATACCAATTGTTGCGGATCAAATCATTCAATCGGGCCAGGGCGTTATAGACCTGATTCCCACGGAGTCGCAATGGTTTGGTGTTACTTATAAAGAAGATGCGCCTGGCGTACAAGCGTCGTTAGATAAACTGGTTGCCGCGGGCGAGTATCCAAATAATTTGTGGGCATAAACATAAAATATAAATACATAAAAAAAGCCGCTGGTATTAACTGCGGCTTTTTTATTATGCGTATAGGATTAAATCCGGCCCAAAAATAACTTTTGCGACCTATATAAAATAACTGCCTGATTTGTTATTTATTAAACCCTTTTACCATAAATACGCAGTCTTCAATTTCTTTAATTTGCTTTGTTCTCTCAACACCTTTGATAGCGCTTCGCGTTGGCAGTTTAACCCGCTGGTATGCGGTGTCCTGCTTTTTAAGATCGTCCAGCGCTTCAAAAATATTTTTAGATTTGATGGCAAACACCACACCCTCGGCCATTTGTTCACTTGAACTCAGTATGCCGATCACCTCGCCATTTTTGTTCAATACAGGCCCACCGCTGTTGCCGGGGTTGGCGGTTATTCCAATCTGGCAACTTAATGTATCGCCATCAAGGCCGGTTTTAGCGCTTAGGTAACCTTCATTATATACAATTTCATCGCGTGGAAAACCAAGGGTAAATATCTGCTCGCCTAATTCGGTATTGTTTTTACGAATACTGTACGGCAGGCTGCCCTGGGGTTTATAATCATCGTCGGATATTTTTAAAATGGCAAGGTCTTTTGCTTCATCCATAAAGGCAAGCTTAGCCTTAAACTCCTGACCCTTAGTGTTTACAACCAAAATGGTACTTGATCCTTTCACCACGTGGGCGTTTGTAATAAGGTAACCTTTGCCATCAATTAAAAAACTGGTACCTCCGCGATTGGGCTTTTCGTCCATAGGCACCTTTGTTTTTAATACATCCAATTGGGTGCTTTGGGCATCCTGGGTGCGTTTAATACGGGCAATTTCTCTGTTCAGGTAAAGCAGTTGCCCTTTATTGGGGGCAGGGGTAAAAAACGTAACCAGGCTGCTTATAAAAAGGGCAGTAACACCAGCAATAGATGCGGCAATGGCTGTAACTCTTTTATATTTATTCCATAGTGTTACCACCCTTCCTCCACTGCTGGTTTCGCCTTCCTTAATTTGGCCTTCGTGCAAAAGGTTGTTGTGTATGGAATGAAGCATGTGGCGCATATCCCTGTTTTGGGCGTAAGCGTCAATCTGGTGTTGAAACATGTTGTGTTCAACCACCATTTGGTCAATTTCGGGGGTTTGCCTGCGCAAGTTTTCAAAGGTTACTTTTTCCTCAGCACTCATCTCTCCCTGCAGGTAGCGTTCTATGACATCAAGCAATAAAATATCGTCCATGGTCCTTATTCTCCTATATTATATTGAGAAAAAAATAATTTTTTAAGTCTCATTAAACATTTATACTTCTGGTTTTTAGCATTGTCGGCATTGGTATATCCAAAATCAAGGGCAATTTCGGTCATGTCCTTTTTGTGAATATAATATGCCTCCAATAAACCTTTACAAGGGGCGCCCAAACTACTTAACGCCCTCTCCATTATTACAAAATCTGCATTTCGCCGTTCGTGTATTTCAATATCTTCTTCCACTGATACAGTCTCCTCCAGGCTTTCCACCTGGTTACTGAAGCGGTTATTATATTGAAGTCGTTTAAGCCAAAGCCTTCTACATACGGAATAAACATAGGTTGTGATTTTACATGTTAATACAAATGCTTCGTTTTTTGCATTTTCATATAGCACAATCATCGCCTCCTGAAAAATATCCCTTGCATCGTCGTGGCTTCCATTGTTATTAAGAACAAACGACTGCACCATTCCAAAGTTTTCTTTATAAATGGTTTCAGTTGCAACTGTGTCGTTGTTGGCCAGTCCTTTCAGTAAAAATTGTTCAGTCGGTTCTATTTTCAACTGTTGAAGTTTAATACCCATAAATGTGGAAAAGTAACCCAAAAGGTATTAAAAAAAATATTTTAAAATACCGGGTTACCTTTTATTTGTTTTTGTATAAAAGTCAAATTAAACACAAACAAAAAAATACTCAACACATGAAAAAGCTTTTAATTGTATTGGTTTTAGGTGCCTTTGTAGCTTGTAATGAAAGTGCTAGCACAGATGCTGCTTCTGACTCAACTGGAACAATGGTAGATACCACTACGGCTCCAATGATGGATACTGTTACTCCAATGGTAGACACTACTGCTGCTACGATTGATACTTTACCAAAGTAACAATTGGGCGAACGCGCAGTTAACGTAAAAAAGCCAGCTTGCGGCAAAATATTACCCTTTTACATTTTTATATAGCAGGCATTCGTTAATGGCCATCCTTATTTTTGAGGATGGCTTTTTTGTTTATAACAAGGCCAGAAAATAGGGTTAACCTACCCGACATATTTTTTATTGACAAGGGTTTATTAGTTTCGTTTATTTTTTGTTGCCTGCCTAAATGCTGGCTTGCGAGGCATGTGCATTTAAGGCATATATACCTTGTTCTTTTACCCGTTTGATAGTAAAAAATGAAGAAACACATTTTAGTTGTATTTCCTTGTGTCGCAAAAATTGTAAGTATGGTAGCGTGTGCAACGTTGACAAAATACCAAATTCCCTAAAGGTTCTGTTGCTACACGTTAAACCTAAAGTGCATAATGTCTCCATCTTCTACCAAATAGTCTTTGCCTTGTACGGCTAATTTTCCATTGTCGCGGCAGGCCGCTTCCGATTCGAATTTTATAAAGTCAACATATTTTATTACCTCAGCCCTGATAAACCCTTTTTCAAAATCGGTATGGATTACGCTGGCAGCCTGTGGGGCCAGCATTCCTTTAGTAATTGTCCATGCCCTTACCTCTTGCACACCGGCAGTAAAATAAGTGGCCAGGTTTAGCAAACGGTAGGTACTGGTAATTAGCCTGCTTACACCACTTTCGGTTAGACCCATATCTTCCAAAAACATTTGGCGGTCGTCAAAACTTTCCATTACGGCTATTTCACTTTCTATTTCTGCACTAATTAAAAGTATTTCGGCATTTTCGTTTTTTATGGCATCCTGCAATGTTTTGGTAAAAGTGTTTCCGTTAATTACGCTTTTCTCGTCTACATTACAAACATAGATCACCGGTTTGGAGGTTAGTAAAAACAGGTCGGCAAAATGCTTCTCGTGGTCTTCGGCGGTAATAGCAAATCCGCGGGCATTTTTTCCCTGCTCAATATGTGCTTTTAGTTGCTTTAACAAGTCAAGTCCATGCAGCAGTTCCCGATCGCCGGTTTTGGATAGCTTTTCGTTTTTGGAAATCTTTTTTTCAACGGTTTCAAGGTCTTTTAGCTGTAGTTCGGTATCAATAATTTCTTTGTCTCTCACAGGGTTAACACTACCATCAACGTGTATCACATTGTCATCGTCAAAACAACGGACCACATGTATAATTGCATCGGTAGCACGTATGTTGCCTAAAAACTGGTTCCCAAGGCCTTCGCCTTTGCTGGCGCCTTTTACCAGGCCTGCTATGTCCACTATTTCCACAGTGGCGGGCACCACGCGGTTGGGTTTTACCAACTTCTCCAATTCAATAAGGCGCCCGTCGGGTACGGTAATCACCCCAACGTTGGGTTCAATAGTACAAAAGGGAAAATTTGCCGCCTGCGCCTTAGCGTTGCTAAGTGCATTAAACAAAGTTGATTTTCCCACATTAGGCAATCCCACAATACCTGCTTGTAATCCCATTATATTAATATTTTGATTTGATAATTTTTAAAGTTCCAGGTTTTAAGATAAGCTCCAAGTTCCAGGTTTCAAGCTGCAGGTTTCAAGCTGCAGGTTTCAAGCTGCAGGTTTCAAGGTGCAGGTTTCAAGCTGCAGGTTTTAAGCTGCAGGTTTTAAGCTGCAGGTTTTAAGCTGCAGGTTTTAAGCTGCAGGTTTTAAGCTGCAAGTTTCAAGCTGCAAGTTTCAAGCTGCAAGTTTCACCACTCACTATTCACCATTCACAACTCACTACTCACCACTCACCACTCACCACTCACCACTCATTCACCACTCACCACTAACCACTCACCACTCACCACTCACCACTCACCACTCACTTCTCACTTCTCACCACTCATAACTCATAACTCATAACTCATTTTCGGGCGGCAAATATAGTTAATAAACATTGCCAAATGGTGGCCGTTAACAGGCCAGTAGTTGGTTCCTGTTAGTGGTGGGCTGCCTATGTAAATTGCCCTATGTTTATTAATAGATAACTGTATACATTTGGTCCTGTTGATGGTAGGTCAATTTCTCTCATAAATAATTATTATGGCATTAAGCAAAATATGGTCGGCCTTTATTATCATCGCCATTTTAATTGCCTCGGGTAAGGCAGTTTTTATGGGCGACCGGCAAATATTTAGCCGTATGGTTACCGGCAAGGCCGACGATGCTTATGAAGAGGTGCGATATAAACTTATTGGCTCGCCAACAGCGGCAGGTTATGCAAGCACAGAAAGTTTTGAGCAATACGTGCAAGGTTTTGGTTACCTGCCCGCAACACAGGAGGTTCCGCCCACAGTACTTATAGGCAACAGCGTACCTGCCGACTCAGTAAAAAAATATCAAAGCATACAGCCCAATGTAGTAGTATATAACTACCGCCAGTTATCAAACAAACTAGTAAAAAAAGCCGATGGTATTATTGAAACAGTAAAGGCAGCGGTTAATATAAGCCTTGGGTTAATTGGTATCATGGCGCTGTTTATGGGCTTTATGGCCATTGCCGAAAGGGCGGGAGGCATTAGGTTGCTAAGTAATATTATTGGCCCTTTTTTTAGCAAACTTTTTCCGGAAGTGCCAAAGGGCCACCCGGCCATGGGGCATATGCTTATGAATTTTTCGGCCAACCTGCTGGGGCTTGACAATGCCGCCACCCCCTTTGGGTTAAAAGCCATGGAAAGCCTGCAGGAACTTAACCCCAGCAAACAAACGGCCAGCAATGCCCAAATAATGTTTTTGTGTTTGCATGCAGCAGGTTTTACACTTATACCAGTTAGCATTATTGCAGTACGGGCATCTTTAAAGTCGGCCAACCCCACCGATATTTTTGTGCCCTGCATGATTACCACTTTTGTGGCCACCATGGCAGCCATGCTAATTGTTTCGTTTAAACAAAAAATTAATTTATTGCAACCAGTGGTCATTGCATGGGTTGGTGGCCTTGCCATTGCGGTGGTTTTACTGGTATTGTATTTATCCAGCCTGCCGACCGATGGCGTACAGTTGTTTAGCAGTGTGCTTAGTAATGGGCTCATCCTCCTTATCTTCTTTTTAATAATTATTGGCGCTTTATACAAAAAAATTGATGTATTTGATGCTTTTATTTCGGGTGCAAAAGATGGGTTTGAAGTGGCCATTCGCATTATACCTTACCTGGTTGGTATGCTTGCCGCCATTAGCCTGTTGCGCACCAGTGGCACCTTTGATGTTATTATTAATGGCATGAAATGGTTTTTTGGACTTATTACTACCGACACCCGTTTTGTAGACGGCTTGCCTACCGCACTTATACGGCCGCTTAGCGGTGGCGGCGCCCGTGGTATGATGATAGACACCATTAAAAATTTTGGGCCCGACTCATTTCCGGCCCGGCTGGCCTCTATTTTACAGGGCTCGTCCGATACCACGTTTTATGTGATAGCAGTGTACTTTGGTTCCGTTTCAATTAAAAATACGCGGTATGCTGTAGGCGCCATGTTGCTGGCCGACCTGGTAGGTATTATTACCGCCATAACCCTATGTTATATGTTTTTTGGGGCTACGTAACAAATGCCAGGGCAAGCCCTCAGCCTACAAACTTTTACGTAACACTTGTGTAATGTTTATAGGTGCAATAACACGCTATACACTAACGCATGTTAGTTAATGCAGCTTTTGGCATAAATTGCGGCAAATATGTATGGTATGGAATTTCAGTTAAGTGAAGAGCAGCAAATGATACAACAGGCAGCCCGTGATTTTGCAAAAAGCGAATGTTTACCTGGTGTAATTGAACGCGATGAGCATCAAAAATTTCCCCGCGAGCAAATTATGAAACTGGCCGAATTAGGCTTTATGGGTATGATGGTAAGCCCCCAATATGGCGGGGCAGGCATGGATACTACAAGCTATGTGCTGGCAATGGAAGAAATAAGTAAGATAGACGCCAGTGTAAGTGTTTGTATGAGTGTAAATAACAGCCTGGTTTGCTGGGGTTTGGAAACATATGGAAACGAGGCGCAAAAACAACAATATTTAATGCCGCTGGCTATGGGCCGTAAAAATGAAGAATTGTATATAGGTGCCTTTTTGCTGAGTGAGCCCGAGGCTGGCAGCGATGCCACATCGCAAAGAACTACGGCCGACGATATGGGCGACCACTACCTGCTGAATGGTACTAAAAACTGGATCACTAATGGCAACAGTGCATCGGTTTACCTGGTAATTGCCCAAACACATCCCGCAAAACAAAGCAACGGCATTAACGCTTTTATAGTTGAAAAAAACTGGCCCGGCGTAACTGTCGGTGCTAAAGAAAACAAGCTGGGCATTCGTGGTAGCGATACGCATAGTATTATGTTTACCGACGTAAAGGTGCCCAGGGAAAACCGTATTGGCGACGATGGATTTGGATTTAAGTTTGCCATGAAAACCCTGGCTGGTGGCCGCATTGGTATTGCTGCGCAAGCCCTTGGTATTGCAAGCGGTGCCTACGAAGTATCGCTGGCCTACACTAAACAACGCAAGGCTTTTGGTAAAGAAATTATGCACCACCAGGCCATACAATTTAAACTGGCCGACATGGCTACCAGGGTAAGTGCTGCAAGGCTACTTTGCCTTAAGGCTGCATGGGAAAAAGACAATGGAAAGGACTATACCGTTAGCTCGTCCATGGCTAAAGTGTTTGCCAGCGAAACTGCCATGTGGACTGCCACAGAAGCGGTGCAAATACATGGAGGTTACGGCTTTGTAAAGGAATATCATGTAGAACGCATGATGCGCGATGCCAAAATAACACAGATATACGAAGGTACCAGCGAGGTGCAGCGTATAGTTATTGGAAGGGCAATTTTAAAATAGTAAGTAGTGGCAACAATATCCATTAAATCATAATAAAAATTGTTGCTTTGTTTCATTTTAGTTTTTAGAAAAAATATGGCAGTTAATATAGAAAAATATGCAACCCTGCTACAGGAATGTAACAGTAGCCAGGCTACTTTGATAGCAGTAAGTAAAACCAAACCTGCGCAGGACCTTATGGAACTGTATAACCTTGGCCAACGCGATTTTGGTGAAAATTATGTTCAGGAACTGGTAGAAAAAGAGGCTGCATTGCCAAATGATATTCGCTGGCATTTTATTGGGCATTTACAAAGCAATAAGGCAAAATTTATTGCTCCGTTTGTACACATGGTGCATGGGGTAGATAGTTTAAAATTATTAAAGGAGATAAATAAGCAGGCAGCAAAAGCGGGCAGGATTGTGCATTGCTTATTGCAAATACATATTGCCCAGGAAGAAACCAAGTTTGGCATGGACCAAACTGAGTTGGGTGAAGCAATAAATGAAATAACCACCAGCAATTTATTTAATAATATAAAGGTGGATGGATTAATGGGTATGGCCTCGTTTAGCGACGACGGGCAAAAGGTAACGGGCGAAATGCAGCAGTTGAAAAAGTTGTACGATAAATATGCCGATGTAGTAAACGATCACTGCCAATTTACCATCCTTAGTATGGGTATGAGTGGCGATTATACGTTGGCCATGAAGCTGGGAAGTAATATGGTAAGAATTGGTAGCCTTTTATTTGGTGCCCGAAAGTAAACTCTCCACCCGGTCGGCAATTTACCGCACATCTTTCCTCGGATTTTTTTTAATGGCGAAGTATATTAGTAGCCCAACACCAATCGCTAATAAAACGCCTACCAGCCACCAGCCCCAAAAAAACGAAGGCTCCTTTTTACTAATGGCCTCCGGAATAGGCACTGTTTGGGCAAAAGTTCTAATGGATGCAATGTTGAGCAATAGTAAACCTGGTATTTTTTTCGTACCAAAGGTTTACTGGCTTAGCAAAAATATTGGACCACTATTAAAAATAGACATGCAGTTATAGATGCCAGCTTAATGGACGTTTCCGTTATTGAGGAAGTATTTATTGCTTTATAAAATTGTAGGAATCGTACTCCAAAAAGTCGTTCACTTTTACTTCGAGGCTTACTTTACCACCATCAGCTATAAAGGTTACGGGGTAAATGCCGTAGCCAATATTACTGTAAGTCATTAACCATTCATTATTATCCATAAACTTTAGGGTAGCCGACAGGTTATCGTGTTGCGTAAAGTTGATGGTTAAGGTATTGCCCATAGCCGAAATAATGATATTTCCATAAAGCTGGTTTGTGTAGGTGCCGGTGTAAGTGGTAAGGGGCGCTGGTGGTTTAGCACCTTTAACCCTCGCCTGCATGGCTTTGGTGTTGTAAGCCGTTTTTTGCATTTGGTCGGTAAACCTGGTAATAAAAAACTTGCTTCGGTTTTGGTAGGGTACATCAAGGTAGACATCTAAAATTTGGTAGCGAAGGGCTTCATAAAAGTTTTGATTATCGTTGTTGGTAAGTATTACAATGCCCAGGTTTTCCTCTGGCACAAAACAAGTGTTGGTTACAAAGCCAAAGGCACCGCCAGTATGAAAATACACTTGCTTTCCATTATAGTCGCTCATAAATACACCCAATCCATAACCGGTAAAATGCGTTGGCAGTACAATATTTTTGCCCGAAGAAATGACGGTATTCATTTCCCTGGTTTTTTGTATTACCGGCCATTCAATTACCTGCCTTCCGTTTAGTTTGCCACTATCTAATTGCATCAGCAGCCATTTGCTTATATCGTTTACACAACTTACCATGCTGCCGGCGGGGGCAATATTGTCAACATTATCGTACGGTAGTTGTTGCAGCCTGCCTGTAAACTGCGTGGTGTATGGTTTGGCAATGTTGGGTAGTTGTTCAATGTTGCGGGTAAGCATGTGCGTATTGGTCATGCCCAATGGCGCAACAATATTATCGTACACATAAACCTCCCACGGTTGTTTTGTTACAGCGGGAATTATTTGGCCGGCGGTTAAAAAGCAACTGTTGCAATATCCAAAAGCCTCTCTAAAACCACTGACAGGCTTTAGCAATTTCATTTTATTAATAATTTGCTGGCGCGATGGTTTGCCGTTCCAGAACAAGAAGTCGCCCTGAAAGGTTTTGGTGCCAATACGATGGCTGAGCATATCGCGAATGGTAACCAGGTCGGTTGCATTTGAGTCGTATAATCTGTAGCCGTGCAGGTATTTGCTTACTTTATCGTTCAACTTAAGTTTGTCATTATATTCCAGTTGGGCAAGTGCGGTGCCGGTAAACAGCTTGCTGTTACTGGCTATCATAAAAAGGGTATTTTCGTTTACGGGCTCGTTGGTTTGTATATCGATAACGCCAAAGCCTTTTGTTACTACCACTTTTCCGTTTTTAACAATGGCAATAGCCAGCCCGGGAATTTTCCAGTCGGTTAAGCCTTGGCTAATATAGCTTTCTAAACTGTCGGTTATAAACCCAGGTTGTGTTTGTGCCGTGGTATTGGTTATTGCAATTAAAAACAGCGACAGGATAACAAGTAATTTTTTCATATTTGATGGGGTATTACAACAAACCGGTAAGGTAAAGGGCTAACTGCAAATGGTATTATATTTTTTTGAAAGAAGTTAATTTAATGACTGGTATTGAAGGTTGATTTGCCCAATAGAATTACCAACAGTAAAAGAGTGTGACACAACGGTGTTAAATAGTAGCACCACTGCCTGCTACATAAAAAAAATATCAGAAAAACATACTCGTCAGTTTATATAACCAGCTATTATTATGCCATTTAACGGTTTTATTTGCCATTTTGCGCTGCACACATCTATTACCAGTAAATTGAACCATGAACAAAACCGGCAAGACCAAAACACCAATTAAGGCGGCCGACGGCATAGAACCAAAGCGGGTGAAGGCCATTGTAAGCGGCAGTATTGGCAACCTTGTGGAGTGGTACGATTGGTACGCATATGCGGCCTTTGCTATTTATTTTGCGCCGGTATTTTTTCCGGCCGGTAACCAAACTGCACAGTTGCTTAATACGGCTGCCATTTTTGCGGTTGGTTTTTTAATGCGCCCGGTGGGCGGTTGGTTGTTTGGAACCATTGCCGACCGTAAAGGGCGAAAGCTGGCCATGACCTGGTCGGTATTATTAATGTCGCTTGGGTCGTTGATGATTGCCATAACCCCATCGTTTGCTTCTATTGGTTTAATGGCGCCTGTTATGTTGCTGCTGGCGCGATTGATACAAGGGTTGAGTGTGGGTGGAGAGTATGGTACTTCGGCAACTTACCTAAGCGAGGTTGCTACCAGTAATAACCGCGGATTTTACTCAAGCTTTCAATATGTAACCTTAATTGGCGGGCAATTATCAGCCCTGGGCATACAGGTGTTACTGCAACAATATTTTTTAACCGACCAGCAACTGCATGCATGGGGTTGGCGGATACCGTTTTTTATTGGAGCTATACTATCGGTAGTGGCTTTTTACCTGCGCCGCAATATGACCGAAACGCTGGTAACAATACAACCTGACCAACAGGTTAATTTGTTGCAAAGCCCGTTAGTACGGCTGTTAAAGCACCACCCGAGGGCAGCATTAACCGTGGTGGGGTTAACCCTTGGCGGCACACTGGCATTTTACACCTACACTACTTACATGCAAAAATTTTTGGTAAATACCGTACACTTAAGCAAGCAGCGCGCTACCATAATTGTTTTTTGGTTGATGCTTATTTATGCGTTGTTGCAACCAGCATTTGGCTGGCTATCGGACAAAATTGGGCGGCGCCCGTTGTTAATTTGGTTTGGCGTAATGGGTACGCTTTGCACCGTTCCTATATTAACAGGCATTAGCAATACAACCGGCGAGTGGGCCGCATTTTGGTTAATATTATTTGCGTTATTTATTGTTAGCGGATACACAGCCATATCGGCCATAGTAAAGGCCGAAATGTTTCCGGCACATGTAAGGGCCCTCGGCGTGGGTTTTCCCTATGCTATAACGGTGGCAATATTTGGTGGCTCGGCCGAGTATGTGGCGCTATGGCTAAAAAATAATGGCATAGAAGCCGCCTTTTACTGGTACGTAACCGCTTGTATATTTATTTCGCTGGTGGTGTACCTTTTAAACCCCGACACTAAAAAATCGTCGTTTATTGATAAGGAACTTTTACAAAAAACCGGATAAGTTAGTGTTATTATGTATAGTGATGCCGTTAACAGTATCATCAAAGCCTCTCTTTTCCTTCAATTGTATGGTAGATGGTTGTTATTTATTTTTGCTAATGACGCAATTTTTTTTGAATAGTTAATTGAAATTTTTGAACAAAGGAAGTTTAAATGAGATCATTTTAAAAAAAATTTAATTTTTTTTTAAATTTTTTTATAAGGCGTTTTTAGTAAAATAAAATTTTGCTGCTTGTATATCTTCTAATTTTTTTAGGGTATTGTAAAATGAATTCGAAATAATTTGCATATAATTTATATTATCATCAGTGTTTAACAAAACAGCCTGGTTGACGGAATAATGTTTTATTAAAGTTTTTACCCATATTTTTTTGGGAGACGCAATTTTTCCATTCTCCAATGTTAATAATTAGTTACAATAGGCTAACAATTGGTATTTTTACTGCTTCAAATTTTTTTTTTCAATTTTTCTTAACAAAAAAATACATTATGAAAAACTTCAAACTAATCATGATGTTCGGCCTTATGTTTTTCGGGTTCCAGCTTTTTGCCCAAACCAGTACGGTAAAGGGGAAGGTAACAGACGAAACCGGGGCAGGACTTCCAGGTGTTTCCGTAGTATTAAAAGGAACCTCGGTAGGAACAAGTACCGGACCGGATGGATCCTTTAGCTTAATGGCGCCGGCCACAGCTACCCTGGTTTTTACCAGTGTAGGTTTAAGCAGGGTAGAAGAACCGGTGAGAGGCAGAACAACGCTGTCAATTCAATTGGTAAAATCGTCCAACAGTCTTGACGAAGTAGTAGTAACGGCGCTTGGTATTCGCCGCTCTAAAAACTCGTTGTCGTATGCAGCACAAACGGTTGCAGGCGATGAGGTAAGTAAAACCCGTACCAACAATTTTATGAACAATTTGTCGGGTAAAGTTTCGGGGGTAGAAATAAGGCAGACCAATAGCCTTGGTGGATCGAGCAACGTGGTACTACGCGGTGCTAAATCAATTACCGGTAACAACCAGGCATTATTTGTAATTGATGGTGTGCCTTTTGACAACAGCAACAATAATAGCGGAAACCAGGTTACCGGCCGTGGTGGTTACGACTATGGTAATGCTGCTGCCGACATTAACCCCGATGACATTGATGCCATTACTGTACTAAAAGGCGCTGCCGCCAGTGCCTTGTATGGATCGAGGGGAAGCAATGGCGTAATATTAATTACCACTAAAAAAGGAAGAAAAGGATTAGGCGTTACCATTAACAGTGGAATTACTGCCGGGTCTATTTTAAAGAACACATTTGCAAGCTATCAGAAAGAATACGGCGGAGGTTATGGTCCGTACTACGAAGATGGTACGGGTTACTTTCTTTTCAGAGATCCAAATAGCGGATTTAGCCCGGTTTCGTCCAGCAGTCCAAATGGACGGTTGGTAGTACCAACGAGCGAAGATGCCAGTTACGGTGGAAAGTTTGACCCTAATTTGTTGGTATACCAATGGAATGCTTTTGATCCATCATCGCCCAATTTTGGCAAAGCTACCCCATGGGTTGGTGCAGCAAATGACCCCACTACCTTTTTTACCAAGCCTACCTCTTACAACAATAGTGTATTTATAGATGGCGGTTCCGACAAAGGAACTTTTAAGCTGGGGTATACACGTACCGACGACAATGGTATTGTACCCAACAGTAAGGTTACCAAAAACCTGATGAACTTTAGCAGCACTTACAACATTACCGATAAGTTAACCGCAGGTGCCAGCATTAACTACAGCAATATTGTTGGTAAAGGAAGATATGGTACCGGCTACGACGATAAAAATTTGGCAACCAACTTTAGGCAGTGGTGGCAAACCAATGTAGATGTTGCCGAGCTGAAGTCGGCCTATTTTCGCACAGGTAGAAACGTTACCTGGAACCCGGCCGATCCTACCGACTTAACCCCTATTTATTGGGATAACCCCTATTTTACCCGGTACGAAAATTTCCAGAACGATACGCGTAACCGCTACTTTGGTTATGCCACCCTTAATTATAAAATAACCGATTGGTTAAATGTATTGGGAAGAGTATCGATAGATCAGTACAGCGAAATACAGGAAGAACGCCAGGCGATGGGTAGTGTTACCGTTTCTAACTACAGCAGGTTTAACCGCACCTACAACGAAACCAACTTTGACTTGTTGATTAACTTTGATAAAGATGTGGCCAAAAATCTTAACGTAAAAGGTTTGCTGGGTGCCAACATCCGGAAACAAACCATCGAAAGCATTTCGGCCAGCACCAATGGCGGCTTAATTGTTCCCAAAATTTATGCATTGTCTAATTCGGCCAACCCGGTAAACGCACCGTTGGAAAGCGACCTGCGAAAAGAAGTAGATGGCGTTTTTGCTGGTGGTACCATAAGCTATAAAGATATGCTTACCCTGGATGTTACTGTTCGTAGAGATGCTTCTTCTACCTTACCTAAGGGCAATAATAGTTACTATTATCCATCGGTATCGTTGGGTTATGTGTTTTCCAAACTGTTTGAAAAAGCCACCTGGTTAACCTACGGTAAAATAAGGGCCAACTACGCCGAGG
Source organism: Chitinophagales bacterium (assembly GCA_038247635.1). Lineage (GTDB taxonomy): Bacteria > Bacteroidota > Bacteroidia > Chitinophagales > Chitinophagaceae > Segetibacter. The sequence goes on along the minus strand of JBBRUR010000010.1, from coordinate 68,816 downwards.
TAGGCGCCGATGCCCCTTTCTACAGCACGTTGGATGTATATAATATTGTAAACCCTTTCGGTTCCAGTCCACAGGCTTCGGTAGCAAGCACCAAAAATAATCCCAGCCTGCTGCCCGAAAAAACCAAAAGCACAGAAATAGGATTAGAAATATCGTTTCTGCGTTCACGTATAGGCTTCGATATGTCGTACTACAACGCCGAAAGCTTTAACCAGATTTTACCCACAACAGTATCTACTGCTACAGGGTACAGTTCAAAGTTTTTGAATGCAGGCACTATTATTAATAAGGGTCTTGAGGTGTCGTTGTATGGTACGCCCATTAAGACAAAGGATTTTAGCTGGAATGTTAATATAAACTGGACAAGAAACCGTAACAATGTAAAGGCCTTGTTCGAAGGATCGAGCAACCTGTTACTGGCATCGTTTCAGGGTGGCGTGTCAATTAATGCAACACTGGGGCAACCTTTTGGAACCCTGAGGGGAGCGAATTTTGTATATACCAACGGTCAAAAAACCATTGGCTCCAACGGTCGCTACTTACAGTCGGCTACCTCTAACGAGGTGATAGGTAATCCTAACCCCGATTGGATAGGTGGTATCAACAACAGTATAAAGTATAAAAATGTATCCCTTAGCTGGTTGGTAGATGTGCGCCAGGGCGGCGACCTGTTCTCCCTTGATTTATATTATGGTTTAGCTACCGGTTTATATCCTGAAACTGCAGGATTAAACGAATTGGGCAACCCATCGCGAAATGAAATTTCAGATGGTGGTGGTATCATTAACCCTGGTGTTACGGTCGATGGTAAACAAAATACTACCCGTGTAACCAACGCACAATTTGGTAGCTATGGTTACCGTCGGGTACCTGCTGCCGGTTTTGTATACGATGCCAGCTATGTTAAATTAAGAGAGGCTGTATTAACCTACTCATTACCAGGTTCGATAATGAAAATGGTGCCGGCATTTAAAGGAATCGACCTTAGCCTTATTGGAAGAAACCTTTGGATCATACACAAAAATTTACCTTATGCCGATCCTGAGGAGGCTATCAGTTCGGGTAATTTGCAGGGATACCAGGTGGGCGCTTACCCAACTACCCGGGCCTTTACTTTCAACGTTAAATTAAGATTCTAAAAAATAATTATCATGAAAAAAATAATCATACTGCTTCTTTTACCCCTGTTATTTATGACAGGGTGTACCAAAGATCTAACCTCGCTAAACGAGGATCCTAAAAATCCGTCTGTTGTACCGTCGTATGCTTTGTTTACCAATGCGCAACGCACCCTAAGTAATACCCTTACGTCATCCAGTGTAAACCTAAACATATTCAGGCTCATTGTTCAGTATTGGACAGAGACGACCTATACCGACGAAAGCAACTACGACCTGCAAACCCGCCAAATACCGCGTGGTGTATGGAATAGTTTGTACCGCGATGTGCTGCGCGATTTTCAGGAAGCTAAAAACCTGATACCAACCGACGTGTTAGATGGTACTGGAAAACCCGATGTAGCAAAACAAAAAAATGAAATGGCTATTGTAGACATAATGCAGGTGTACACCTGGTATTATTTGGTAACTACTTTTGGCAACCTGCCCTACAGCGAGGCTTTAAATATTGATAAGCCATTTCCAAAATACGACGATCAAAAGGCTATTTATACCGACTTGCTCACTCGTTTAAATGCTGACATTGCCGCCCTTGGTGGTACTGCCAGTTTTGGAAGTGCCGATGTTTTATACAAAGGTGACCCCGCAAAGTGGAAGAAGTTTGCTGCAAGCCTGCAGTTAAAAATGGGAATGACCATTGCCGACTCAGACCCTGCACTTGCAAAAACAGCTGTTGAAGCAGCCATAGCTACCGGTGTGTTGGCCGGTAACAATGACAATGCTTTGTTTAATTACCTTTCTGGTCCTCCCAATACCAACCCTATTTGGGTTGACCTTGTGCAAAGCGGAAGGAAAGATTTTGTGGCCACTTCAACTATCATTAATAAAATGAAGACCCTGGGCGATCCACGGTTACCTTTTTATTTTACATTAGATGGTGGTGGTACCGATTATATTGGTGGAATAGCAGGAGCATCTAACAACTACACTACTTACAGCAAGCCATCTGCCAAAATAACTGCTGCTGATTTCCCGGCTTTATTAATGGGTTATTCAGAAGTTAGGTTTTTGCTTTCCGAGGCAAAAGAAAGAGGATACAACGTACCCGGTACTGCAGCCGAACATTACAGTGCGGCAATTACCGCTAGTATCCAATATTGGGGTGGTACCGCCACGCAGGCCGCCACTTATTTATTGCAGCCTGAGGTAGCCTACTCAACCGCCACTGGCGATTGGAAGCAAAAAATAGGTACGCAAAAATACTTTTCCCTTTACAACCGCGGGTGGGATGAGTGGATAGAGCAGAGAAGGTTAGACCAACCAGTGATTGTAGCACCTTCAACTGCCGTAAGTGAATACCCTGTTAGGTTTACCTACAATGTTGATGAGCAAAATATAAATACCGCCAACTACAATGCAGCTTCAACTGCTATTGGTGGCGATGAGGTTACTACTAAATTATTTTGGGATAAGTTTTAAAACTTCTTTCGTTACTATAATAAAACAACGGGCGCTATTCGGCGCCCTTTGTTGTATTATAGTATTGGGTTGTAGGTTACTTTTTAATATTCCCCATTTACCTTAAAACTAAGGCTTACTACAGGGGGGTAAAATAGCTTGTTGGTAAAATTGGTCCTATGGTATATGCCAATATCATATTAAAACAGTGTAACAGTCATTTATTGGTTTGCCAAAGCTTAAACAATAACCGGCTAAAAATGGAATGGAAATAAAACGGGAAAAATCATGCCCCTGCCTATTAAATTTAAAAATAAACGAAAGTGTAATTGTCATTGGCGTACCCGTATAAAAAAAGTATATAACTATTTAGAATTATATACATTTAGGTTATGTACCTTACTACCTTGCTGGTAGCGCAAACTAAGCTGCTATTGGCCAAATAAACACTTAACTTAAAACCACAAACATTATGGCAAAAGCAGCAAAGAAAGCTGTAAAACAGGCGGCACCAACACCCCCGGTAAAGGCGGCGACTAAAAAAGCAGCACCGGCAAAAAAAGTAGCAGCCGTTAAAAAAACAGCACCAATAAAAAAAGTAGCGTCCGCTAAAAAATCTGTTCCGGAAACCAGGGCAGTACCTGCAAAAAAAGCGCCTGCAAAAGCAGCTGCAAAAAAAGCAGCAAAAAAATCGGCCCGTAAACCAAATGCAGCTTTCATGGCGCCCTTAAATGTAAGCCCGGTATTGGCCGATGTGGTAGGTAAAAAGCCTTTACCACGTACAGAAATTATTAAAAAGATATGGGATTATATCAAAAAGAATAACCTTCAGGATAAGGTAAACAGGCGTATGATTAACGCCGACGAAAAGCTTGGAAAAGTATTTGGTGGAGTTAAACAGGTATCCATGTTTGAACTGGCAAAAATTGTAAACAATCATATACAGAAGTAAGGAACCCGAACCACCCTTCCTTTTTTAAGTGTTTTAATTATAAAGCGACCAGGCCTTACTGTCCGGTCGCTTTTTTATTTTCACTATATGCATCAGCGCAATGTTACCCTCATTTTATTGTTTTGTTGGCTTTGAGGGTCAACCTTGCTATTGCTATTTCATGCAAAAAAATAATGCCGGCAATAATATTTTTTCTGCACATTTGATTTGTGATGTAGAAGTGAAAAAAAATTGTGTAATTTTAAACCAATGAGTAGAAAGTTAAAACCCGCAATGTTATTATTGGCAGCATTAATATATGTTGCCGTTGGTTTTGCACAACCAACAGAGGTAAGTTACCCTGTAAGTGTAGCAAGTTTACAGGCAGGTGTAAAAAACCAAACAGCAGTGCTTGAATGGAAAACAGTGTGCTACCTATCGTATGCTAACTTTAAAATTGAGCGATCGACTGACGGCATTAATTTTACCGAAATTCACGGTTTTAGCGCTAACCGGTTGCGCTGCCAGCAGCCATTTCAATTTGAAGACAATGACCTTCCTGCACAATCAAAAATATTTTACAGGGTAAATGCAGGCGATCTTGATGGCAATTTTTTTCATAGTAAAATTGCCGCCATATTTAATAGTTCAACAGCCAACAGTATCAAATTATTTCCAACTATAACCTCCTCGGTATTTAATTTGGTTTATAATGCTACCGCCAGCGAAAAACTGACCATACTATTGATTGGTAATAATGGCAGAATTATGCAATCGGCCAGGGTAAATGCGGTTGCTGGTAATAACCAGTTTTCGTTTAATGTATCATTACTTGGCAGCGGGGTATATTTTGTTTCGGTGTCTGGCGGACGTAAGCCATTTACCGGTACTTTAATTAAACAATAGTTGAATTATCAATGTTTTTTTACTATTTTCCACACTCAGGGTTAAACAAATAATTTGGAAATTTCCACAGCCGTAAATCTCATTTCGTAATAATTTTAAAACGATACTATGCCCAATTACACACTTCAAATAAATGGTAAAGAGCATGTGGTTGAGGTGGCCGCCGATACGCCATTGCTGTGGGTATTACGCGACCATACCGGATTAGTTGGCACAAAGTACGGCTGCGGTATAGCCCAATGTGGTGCCTGTACCGTTCATTTTAATGGGGCGGCTATCCGGTCGTGCATGTTGCCGGTATCGGCTGTTAAAAATGCCGACATAACTACTATCGAAGGTTTGTCAGAAAACGGCGATCACCCTTTACAGTTAGCCTGGGACGAGGTGGATGTGCCGCAATGTGGGTATTGCCAGGCTGGTCAAATTATGACGGCCGCCTCGCTGTTAAAACAAAATCCCAAACCCACGCTGGCCGAAATTGAAAATACCATGCAGGGTCACATATGCAGGTGTGGTGCCTACCACCGCATTCGCGAAGCCATTCAATTAGCCAGTACAAAAATGTAATTATGCAAACTACTCATAATAAAAGCCGTAGAGACTTTCTCAAATTGTCAACGTTAACCGGCGGTGGACTAATGTTGGGCCTCAATTGGTTGAATGCAGAAGCTGCACCAACTGTTATACACCAGCCTATGTTTGAAGGGGCTGTGGGGTTTAACAGTTACCTCTCAATTGGTACCGACGATGTTATAACCATCATGTCGCCTAACCCTGAGTTGGGGCAAAATATTCTTACTTCCTTCCCCATGATAGTGGCGGAGGAGTTGGATGCCGACTGGAAGAAAGTAAAGGTGCTGCAGGCAAATCTTGACAATGCCTTTGACCGGCAGCTCACCGGTGGAAGTGGCGCCGTTCCTCATTCATGGAAACTATTGCGCAATGCAGGGGCAACTGCCCGCCAAATGCTGGTACAGGCTGCTGCTAACCAATGGGGTGTGGATGCCACCACCTGCACCACCGCCAATGGCATGGTAATGCACGCCGCTACCGGCCGCCAACTAACTTACGGGCAGGTTGCCAACGATGCCGGCAAACTTCCGGTGCCAACTACTATTACCTGGAAGGATAGGAAAGATTTTAAACTAATTGGCACAGCGGTAAAAAATGTGGCCAACCACGACATAGTCACTGGTAAACCTTTGTTTGGACTTGATTTTTACAGGGAAGGAATGATGTATGCCGTGTTACAGCGACCGCCGGCCTTTGGAAGCAAAATAAAATCGGTAAATGATGGAGCGGCAAAGGCAATGCCCGGAATAACCGATGTGGTAAGGTTTGGAAATAATGTAGCAGTGGTAGGTAAGAGTACGTGGGAAGTAATGAAGGCAAAAAAGGCATTGAAAATTGAATATGAAAAAGATGGGGAGCTTGAAAGTACTGCCGACCACGACCTGTTATTTAAAAAAATGTTAGATAGCCAAACCGCCACCGTGCGAAGAAAAGACGGCGATGTGGACAGTGCTTTTAAAAATGCCAGTAAATTAATAAAGAGTGACTACCAATGTCCCTTTTTACCCCATAGCCCAATGGAGCCGATGAACTTTTTTGCGCATGTCCGGCCCGACGGGGTAGAGTTAGTGGGGCCCTCTCAAACACCAGGAAGTGCCCGGACGGCCACGTCAAAGTTATTGGGAATACCAGAAGATAAAATTACCCTTCAATTAACGCGTTTGGGCGGTGGTTTTGGTAGAAGGTTAAAGACCGATTACGTTACAGAAGCTGCACAATTGTCGTCTATTATAAAAGCGCCGGTAAAATTAATATGGAGCAGGGAAGATGATATGATGGGTGGAAGCTACCGCCCGGCAGTTCGCTACCGGTTTGAGGCTGCATTGGATGCACAGGGAAATATGATCGCTTACAAACTACGCGGGGCAGGTATTAATGTAGGCAACAGCACCCGCGAAGATAATTTTCCGGCAGGTGCGGTTGATAACTTATTGATAGATTCTGTTGACCATAGCTCGCCCATCACCACTGGAGCATGGCGAGCACCCATTACCAACTTTTTAGCTTTTGCCGAACAGTCTTTTTTAGATGAGGTGGCTGCCGCTGCAGGCAAAGACCCTGTAGCGTTCAGGCTTGAATTGTTAGCAAAAGCCAAACAAAAACCCACCGGGGAAGTTAAATACGATATTGACAGGATGGAAGGGGTTACAAAACTAGCTGCAGAAAAATCGGGTTGGGGCAAACGCAAAGAAGTATCCCAGGGTTTTAGTGTGTATTTTTCGCACAGGTCGTATGTAGCGCAGGTGTGCGATGTGGTAATGAGTAAAGGTAAACCTGTAATAAAGAAAATATACGCCGCCAGCGATTGTGGCGAGGTGGTAAACCTGAGTGGTGCCCGCCAACAAGTAATGGGTGGTGTAGTTGATGGAATGGGCCATGCCATGTACAGCGCATTGACGTTTAAAGACGGAGTTCCCCAACAAAAAAACTTTGATGCATATCGCCTCATACGCATGAAAGAAATACCAGAGATAGAAACCTACTTTGTTGATAACGGCATTAGTCCAACTGGCCTGGGCGAACCTGCCTTGCCGCCTACAGGTGGCGCTATAGCCAACGCTATTTTTAAAGCTACTGGTCAGCGGGTAAAAAATCAGCCCTTTATAGAGGAAGATGTGTTTAAGAATCCTTCAAAATCAAAATTGCCCTCAAGTAGTTTTGAGCGGTCTAAGCCGGCTTAGCGTTATAAAAATTTTATTGATAAAAATGCGCCATACCGGCGCATTTTTTTATGTTGTCCGTATTGATTTAATAAAACTTCCAAACTATTAACGACCCTCATGCATAATGGCGGTTTTATATGTTCAGCAACAGAGGAGGTTCCAGGTACTGGAACCGGTAATAATCAATCATAAGCAGTTTATGCGTTGGCAAACAAGTTGAATAGTTTTTCGATACTTTGTTTTAACTTTTCGCATTATTGATGGTCTGAGTAGTCCGTAGGTTAAACCGTTATAAAACTTGTCCTAAGAAGTAATGCAGGCGGTGTTTTTTGCAGGGCTCAAAAATTACAGACAAGGGAATTTAGTTTATTTGTTTTGCTGCACTTCTGGCTTCAATACTAAGCAGTATAACCTGGGCAGCCGTCATGATTAATTTGTAAAACAGCGATTTAAATTCTGTCTAAGATCGTAGTGCAAATGGTTTTACTTAGGTAGTTATTTTTGGTTACCGGCATTTGATATTTTAAAAAAACGATCAATAAACACAAAATATTTTTGTTTGAGTTATAATAGGAGCATCTTTTACATCGATGTCATTTATATTGCCAAAGTAAAATTGTTAACGACTCCGCTTTACAATTGGATAAAGCGAACTCATTGTGGGTGAACTTAAACGGTTGGCGAATGTTTGCTGCCAACCGTTTTTGTAATTTCTGCATCTATTATTTTTTACCAATGATTTTGTTAGTGAAACCAGTTTGGCTGTATTTTGCCAACCTTTAACCCCCCAGAATGACCCATCGCTATTTAATTATTTTTATTGCTTGTTTCACTTCATTATATATACAGGCCCAGGATTTTTCTAATAAGGGAAAAGATTTTTGGATAGCTTACCCAGCCCATATTGACGGTACGGCATCGGTAATGGGCATTTATATTACCAGCGATGTAAATGCCACTGGCACAATACAGGTTGGACCCACGGCTTCGGTAGCCTTTACTGTAACTGCCAACCAGGTTACACGTAAATTTATAGGTTCTTCAGCCACTGCCGATGCCAGTAATAATTATGTGTTGATAACCGAACAGGATGGAGTAAAAACGAATGCCGGTATTCACCTTGTCAGCGATAAGCCAGTGGTGGTTTACACCCACATCATTCGGTCGGCCCGGTCGGGCGCCTGTTTAACCTTACCTACTACAGTGTTGGGTATTGATTATGTGGCCCCCAGCAACAGCAGTACGGGCAGTGGGGGTGGAAATACGGCACTTACAGGCATTGGCGAAATAACCGTGGTAGCGACACAACCTAATACGGTAATAGAGGTAAACCCAACCGTGCCGGGTATTGGGGGCAAGGCAGCCAATGTACCATTTCAGATAACATTGCCCGCCGTGGGCGATGTTTACCAGTTTCAGGGAATGCAAAACGCTGATATTAGCGGTACAACCATAAAATCAATTGCTACCGCCGGGGTGGGAGGGTGTAAACCTATTGCTGTATTTTCGGCTTCAACCTGGTCGGCTTTTGGTTGTACTGGCTCATCGGGTGGCGATAACCTTTTACAGCAGTTATTTCCTACCCGCACGTGGGGTAAGCGTTTTGTAACCGCCCCGTTTATTAACCGTCCTTTTGATATATATCGCATTTTTGTGATTGACCCTACTACCAAAATTACTGTCATCAACAATGGTGTATCATCGGTATTGAATGCATCAAGCTACAATGCCAATGGAAGGTTTTATTCAATCACTACCTCTAACCCGTTATATATTGAAGCCGATAAACAGATATCGGTGGTGCAGTACATCGTTTCTCAAAATTGTAAAACCGGTTGCCCTGCCAATGGAACTGCCAGTAACACTTGTTTTGCCGATCCTGAAATGGTCATTCTCAACCCCGAAGAACAAACGTTAAACGATATCACGTTTTTTTCGGCACACCAAAACTATGTGCCTGCCGGGCAAACACAGGTTACGTTACATTATGTAAACGTGATTATCAACAAAAAATTTAAAGCATCTGTCCGTATCGATAACGCATTGCCCTCGGGTACATTTGTTGATATTGCCGGAACTGAATACTCGTTTTTACAGGAAAACATCAGCGTTTCCAGTGGTATAAACCCTGTTCATAATATTAAGGCCGACACCGGTTTTAGTGCTATTGTGTATGGTTATGGGCAGGTAGAGTCCTACGGATACAATGGCGGAACCAATGTGAAAGACCTTTACCAGTTCATATCGCTTAAAAATGAATTTGCCACTGTAAATTTTCCGGCAACGTGTAAAAATGCACCTTTCAACTATTCAATTACGTTGCCCTATAAAGCCACCAGCCTTTCGTGGGATTTTAATAACAATGTAAACCTTAGGCCAAATACGCTGGTGGTTAATAATGCACCGGTACCTGATAGCTCTTTTGTGTTGGACAATCGCACACTATATCTCTATAAGTTACCAGGCACCTATACCTTTATAAATGTTGGTACATACCCGGTAAAAGTATTGGCCAACAACCCCAGCAGCGATGGTTGTACAGGTATACAGGAAATAAATTATGATGTAGAAGTGTACGATGCACCACGGGCTGACTGGAGTACAAATTATACCGGATGTTTTGCCGATACTACGTTTTTTCTCGACAAATCTATAGGTAATGGCCGCCCGTTTGTACAATGGTACTGGAATTTTGGCGATGGCACTGTGGACACTACTAAAAATGCTGTCAAAAAATTTTTACTGGCCGATACATTCAATATATCGCTTAGAGCTATTACCGATATCGGCTGCGTATCCGATACCATCATGCCATTAATTGTTGCGCCATTGCCTGTAGCCAAATTTTCCACTAATGGTATTTATTGTCCCGGCAGTAACATTAATTTTTCCGATTCGTCGGTGGTTGCCGCAGGCACTATTGTAAAATGGAATTGGAATTTTGGCAATGGAACTACATTGGTAACCACCAGTGGCACGGTACCCGCACCGGTGTACAACGTGCCTGGCAACTATATAATAACATTGCAGGTAGAAAGCGCGGCGGGATGTAAAAGCAATATATATAGCCAATCAATTATTATAAGAAATATACCTGAAATAAGCTTTAATCTACCGGGAGTTTGTTTGCCATCGGGGGTTGCACAATTTACCAATGCAACATCGGTGGTTGGCGGAGGCGTTCTTAAATACAACTGGAGTTTTGGAGATGGAGGTATTGACAGTGTTCGTGCCCCTGTACATGTGTACACTAATCCGGGCCCTTATAATGTACGCCTGCAGTCAACATCGGTGTACGGTTGCCAAAAAGATACCACTATTATTTTCAATAATATTTTTGCCAGGCCCAAGGCAAACTTTGGCGTATCGGCTAATCGTTTATGTGTTAGCGATAGCCTTTTGTTTAGCGACAGTAGCGTTGCACCAAATAGCACCATAAAGGAATGGTTTTGGAATTTTGGGGATGGTAGTACCAGTGCGTTAAAAAATCCGGTTAAAAAGTTTTCGGTGGGAGGCACTTACCGGGTTTTGCTGTATATAAATAGCAATGCAGGTTGTGTATCCGATACGCTTGAAAAAGTTATAAAGGTTGACTCGTTGCCGACAGCAGCATTTACCATTGCCAGCATTGCCTGCGAGGGCAAGGCCCTTGCATTTACCAGTCAGTCGGTACCAAACTCGGGTTTTCTAACATCGTGGAACTGGCAGTTTGGCGACGGAACGGTGGCTTCATATTCCACCGGTGCTACATTTAATAAGATTTACTCTACCGCCGGCAGCTACAGGGCCAAATTGGTGGCAATAAGCGATGGGGGCTGTATAAGCGACACACTTACTAAAACATTTATTGTGCACCCAAAGCCCAAAGCCAATTTCATAACACCCGAAATATGCCTGAACGATGCGTTTGCGCTTTTTAAAGACAGTAGTTTTATAGCCGGGCAGCCTTCTACGTTAACCTATCAGTGGGGGTTTGGCAATAACCTTGCAACAGCTGGCAATCCTAATAGCTCAACGCAAAAAAATCCATCGCATAAATACAGCGCTGTGGGCAACTATCCCGTGTTGTTGGTAGTAACCAGCGTTGCAGGTTGTATGGACAGTACCAGTAAACTTTTTACAGTAAACGGTTCTATACCTAAATCGCAATTTATTGTCAATAATGTAGACTCGCTTTGCAGCAATACTTTGGTAAGTATACAAAACAAATCGACTGTTGATTTTGGAGGTATCACCAAAATTGAAATTATTTGGGACAAACAGTTTTCTCCTCAACAAGTAGACACAGACGATAGGCCATTTTTTAATAAAATATATACCCACAAGTTTGCCACGCTACTGGTAGACAAGGTGTACCAGGTAAGCGTAAAAGCCTATTCGGGCAGCAGTTGTGTAAACGAAAATTTGTTGCCGGTAACTGTACATGCCGCGCCAATGGTTAATTTGCCTGCTTTAAACAGCATTTGTTTAGATGCTACCGCGCGGCAATTTACAATGCCTTCAAATGGAAATGTAGCTGGTAGTGGCATTTGGTCGGGTGTGGGTGTTGGCCAGTCGGGGCTTTTTACCCCTGCAGTTACAGGTGCCGGGGTGAACACTATATTTTATAATTACACCTCGGTATTTGGTTGCGGCGACTCCGCAAAACAACCTATAACTGTTTGGCCTTCGCCTGTGGCGGCGTTTGGTATTTCGCCTATAACCTGCGAAAAAAGTAACCTGCGTTTATTCGATTCCTCTAAAGCCAACGCAGGAAAAATTGTAAATTGGGTTTGGAATACCGGGGTGGGCGCAGACAGTGTTGTCAATAACGGTAATCCAGTCAATTACACGATTGCCTTGGCAGGTATTTATACTGTAAAGTTAAAGGTGGTAACCGATAGTGGTTGCCAAAGTGCTATTAGCCAAAAATTGTTGACAGTGTATCCTAAACCAAAGGTCAACTTTTCCGTACCATCGGTTTGTTTGCCCGGTGGTTTGGGGCAGTTTTTTGATAGTACGTCTATTGCTGACAATACCCAGGCGTTATTTACCTACCGCTGGCAGTTTGGCGATGGACCGCTATCAGGAAGTAGCCTAAAAAATCCTACCCATTACTACTCAGCTACGGGGCCGTATACAGTAAAACTGTTGGTAGTTTCGTCGGCTGCGTGCATCGATTCGTTGTCTAAACCAATCAATACCATTTACCGGCAGCCAAAAGCCGATTTTAGATTTACACCTGCTGATACCTGTGCAGGCGGAACTATTTATTTTACCGATGTAAGCGGCAGCCAGTCAAATACAGCCAACAGGTATTGGGCTTTTGGAGATGGGTCAGTATCGAACATTGTAGCGCCGGTAAAAAAAATGAACAATGTAGGCAGTTTCGTTACAAGCTTTTATTTTAAAAACCAGCAGAACTGTTTTTCTGATACCGTAACTAAAATAGTTGTTATTCATGCTTATCCGGTGGTAAATGCAGGACCCGATAAGTTTATTTTGGAAGGCGATACTTCAACTATAAAAGCTGTAGTTACAGGTAGTAACCTGCGCTATGTTTGGTTGCCAGGGTTGTATTTAAACAATGCAACGGTAGTAAACCCGGTTACCTTACCGCTGGCAGACATTACCTACAGGCTTACGGCTACAGGTATTGGCGGTTGTAAATCGTTTGACGAAGTATTGATAAAAATATTAAAAGCATTAGGCATACCTAATGCCTTTTCGCCTAATGGCGATGGCATAAACGATACATGGAACATACAATATATTGAATCCTACCCTGGTGCCACGGTGGAGGTTTTTAACAGGTATGGTCAGTCAGTATTTTCAACAACGGGTTACTCAAAACCCTGGGATGGTACCAACATGGGTAAGCCGTTACCGGTGGGGGTTTACTACTACCTCATTAATCCAAAAAGTGGTAGAAAACCTTATGCAGGGTCAATTACCATTTTAAAATAATAATTTTTGACCGCCGAAAAACCTAACCGGTTGGCTTGTTTGATAGGTGATAAATAAGACACAGGAAATAAAAATCAAGAAGGAAGAAAAATTATTTTTTTTGGTATTTAGACTGGGAGAAAAAGCTTCCGATTGTTACCCAAAATGTTTTTGCACCACCATCCTCGCCATTTGGGTCGAAGGAATTTTGTTCCATGTCTCTAAATTCTCTGTAAGTTCCAATACCAAATAAAATAAAAAAGCCTACAAGTATTGATGTAAATATGATTAAATCAAAATTTTCCATTTACTTTTTTATTTTAATGTTTACATAAATCAATATTAATAGTATGGTGGGGGGCCACAAACCAATAAATATAGCCCGCTGCGAATCTTTCAATCCAACATAATAATATTCTGAAACAAATATTAATAGTATGGCCAGAGCAAAAATGAATGGTTCAGATAGTTTGAGCAAACTCTTCATATAATTATATTTTAATGACAAATATTATTTCGTTTACCTGATCAGCCTTTTTAAACAACCATTAGTTTAAATATGTTGGGTGGCCTTTAAATTAGTTGGCGGTACAGGTTATAATCAGCTAAAATATTATGCCATAACTTATTAGTAAACAACGGACAAGTGCGTTGGTTGTTCACAGCAAATATTATTTAGTAATATTTGGGAGCAGAATTATAATTGAATTTTGTGGCATTAAGTAAACCCATAACATTTTTATAAATGTTTTTCGATTACTTATTAAAATAAGTAGGGATCATGATTAATGTTTTGCACTTTGGTTACGCAACATTCCATACATATCGTGCATAATGTGCATGTGGGGGGTGGTTAACACTGCAAGGCCTAGAAATATATCCATCATTAAAACATTATAATTGGTAAGCATGTAGCCACTAAGGCCAAACAATGCAATGCCCACAAGTGCTAAAAAACTAAACAGTGCAATTTGGCTTACAATGGTTTTTGTGGAATGGGTTTTATCTTGTTTTAAGAATGTAACAATATTGCTTAATGAAATGGTAGAGTGCCAGATTATAAAATAGAATGCAAAGGATAAAATAAGTGGAAGAGAGAATAATATGGCGACTATTGCCAAAAGGCGAATAATAAATGAAGCCGGGGGATACTGGCCGTTTTCCTGTTTGCTAAAATAAAGGCTTACGCAAACACAAAACAATAAAAACGTAGCGCCTAATATGGGCCACTTAGCCGACTGTAAAAAGTTAAAAATAAAGGTCAATTCATTTTCGGGAAGCATAAATTGTAACAGGGATCGGACATCGGTAAGATTATTAAGCAAAATAATATTCAGGATAAGTAGTCCGTACGATACTACAAATATTTTTCCTGCCGTAGTTTCAGTTTTATATTGATGAAAGTCGGTTTCGCCAAAATGATAAGCGGCTATTAAAACAAAAATAAAAATACCAACAGAAGGCAGTAACCAAAGCAAAAGACCAAAGGCAATGATCTTTCCAAAATACTGTGCAAAAAACAACACCTTCGAAAATCGTTTGCCGTTTGCATCTGCATTTTTTTTTGCTACTAAAAGATCAGCGGCCCCATGTGGAATACCTAAGGTAATAATTCCCAGAAAGAAAAATGCCAACTGTATATTTTGCGGTATTGGGTAAACCAACCGATGAAATACGGCAACTAAAATACCAGCGGCAATCAAAATATTCCTCGTCATAAACTTATTTATAAAACAACAGGTTAACTTTTCACGGAATTATGAAAAGTTAACCTGTAAATTAAGAAACTAAGAAGTAAGTTGAAAGCTTTCCTAAAAAATTAGGCAGTGGCAATTGCAGGTTTGTCAGCTTGAGACAACGCATATATAGTAAGGCCAAAACCGATTTTATTAACGGCATCACCAATATTATAAACGATATCCAAAGACAGACCTTCCCATATGCGCATTCCAAATAAACCACCCTCGGTTCCGGCAATGTACCCAATAGGATAAATAGCCCAGCCAACTAATACAAACCAGGCAAGTGTTTTGTTAGCTTTCGCTACTGCTGGTCCGGCATTGCTAGCCAATTTGGCAACTTCGCCAAACCATACAAGATAAACGATGTAGAAATAAGCTACACCACTAACAAAACCCCAAACCCAACTTTGTTTTTCGGTAGGATAAATTGCTTCTCCAATGTAACCTGTTACCAACATAAATAGTGATGCAAAGATTAATTTCCAAAGCAAGCTTAATTTTGCACCTGACTTTTTGGTGATCAGGTAAAACTCAACACACATTAGAGGCACAGTAAGTGTCCAGTCAACATAACGGAAAAAGGTTGGAGAGTCACCTGTAGCCAGGTTATAATCTCTCATGTAATAATAATGGACCGCTGCAATAAATGTAATCAATCCTGAAATTAATAACGACGTCTTCCACTTTTTTTCGGCGTTACCCATTTCAAAAAAGAAAAATACTGATGCGCCCAGCATAGCCATAGTACCTATAAAAAAGGTAAATGCTACGTAATTGTCGGTAGCGATTGGCAAGATCTCTAAGAAATTTAAATTCATACTTTTGTTTTTTAGGTTTTTAAATGAAAGTTTTAAGGGCTTTTCCGGAAAGCTTTTCAACCCGAAGATAGATGGTAAACGTATACTTTGTTTAAATAGTTCAATAAGGGATTAAACATTTTTATCACGGGGCTAATTGTTAAATATAATTATCGATAAAAGTGGGTAGGGTGAAACAGAATAGCCTGGTTTTGAGGCTTAATAGTTGCCAATAGTGGCGGTATTGGCCTTTTACATTGTTTCGTAGGGGTATTTTGGAAATATATTGATTGCACTTAAACAGTAAAATTTGCTTTTGCCAATTGCGCAGGCAACTGTTTAAGAGTTGCTGATAAACAATATTCGGTGTTAATTTCTAGGCAATTGCAAATGCAAACGCTTTAAAGTTAGCTTTTAACTTCACAATCTGTTTTTAGTAGAGGTACATTAAAGTGTTGCGGTACATATTATTTACCATGGCAATGGCTTCATAAATATTTTTATAGAAGAGTAGAATTTAATTGAATTAAATTATAAAACATTTCTGTACTATTTGAGCACCAAAATGGATACTTATTTTCCTGCCTCAAAGGGCAGTTTCCGTTATATAGGTAACTTTTTATTTTAACTAAACAGATGCTACCAGCGGGTTGCAAATTTGCTGCGGCGCCCGTAACTTATAAGGTAATATAATATCCAACATCTGAAATGTAAAAGGGTGTCCTATATTAATATGTCGTTACTAATGCGCTGCGCCAAGGTCTACCGGTGGTCCCTTTTGTATTTTGGCTAAAAACACAATGGGTAATATACAGGCACAAATGATACCTATTAACATAAACCCTTCGCCATAGCTAAGTATGGCCGCTTGTTTTGACAAAGCGCCTTCCAGGGCTCCCGTTGCCATTTGTTGAGCTTCGCCAAGGCTGTATCCTTTTACTGTAAAACTTTGTACTAAATCATAATATCGTTCGTTGGCATTGGGGTTATATTGCGAAATATTGCCCATTAAGTCGGTTCTATGAATAGCCGTTCTGCGTATCACAAAAGTGTTTACAACGGCAATGCCTATGGATCCGCCCAGCAACCGTAGCATGTTGGAGAAGCCTGATGCCTGGGCAATCTGGTTGCCCTTTAATCCCGATAAGGTAAGCCCTGCTACTGGTACGAAGATGAAGCCAAACCCCAGCCCACGAATCATTTGCGGCCAAAACCAATCCCACTCGCCGGAGGTAGGTGTAGCCATATAGAAAGTGATCCATTCGTAGGCTATTACAAAAGCAAACCCAAATATGACCAACACTTTTGGATTAACCCCTTTTTTAATTAGTGTTCCGTTAAGGCCCATTAGCATACCGGTTAAAAAAGAGCTGGGTAATATTAACAGGCCGGTTCGGGTAGCATTCCAACCTAAAAAACCCTGTACAAAAACAGGATATAAAAATACAGAGCAGTATATGGCTAACCCAAAGGCAACATTTAATGCCGAACCTACTATTACGTTTCGGTATCGCAAAATTCTAAGATCTACCACCGGATTTTTTGCCTTTAGCTCCCTTATTATAAAAAACACAATTCCCAAAACCGATAAAATAAAAAAGATGATAATGAAATTGCTGGTAAACCAATCTTTTTTCTCACCTTCTTCTAATACCAGTTGTAAACCACCTATGCCAACAATAAGTAAAATGATACCGAGAAAATCTACTTTCCCCTTCAGTTTTTCTTTAGTTCCCTTTATAAATTTCCACGATAAAATAGCCGCAACAATACCAATAGGTATGTTTACATAAAATATCCAACCCCACGAATAATTATCGGTAAGGTAACCGCCCAGCACCGGCCCCAGCGTTGGCCCCATTACTATACCTGCCCCAAATATGCCGTTGGCTTTGTCAATCTCTTCGGGCGGAAAGGTCTCTACCAACACGGTTTGTGCAGTGGCCAATAACGCACCACCGCCTATACCTTGTATAAACCGCCAAAACACCAGCATCCATATGGACGATGATAGCCCACACATAAGGCTTGCTGCGGTAAATAGAATTACTGAGGCTGTGAAATAAACTTTTCTACCAAAAATATTGGAAAGAAAACCAGTGAGTGGTATGATAATGATATTGGATACAGCATAGGCCGTTATAACCCATGCAGTTTCTTCAATGGTGGCACCCAAAGTGCCTGCTATTTGCCTGGTAGCTACGTTAACAATAGACGTGTCAATTAATTCCATAATGGCGCAGGTGATAACCGTAATGGTAATCAGCCATTTTTTTGCACCTGTTTCGTAAGTAGGCTGTTGTGCTAAGGCGTTATCCATATTATTTGGTTTGAACTTTTACCAATACACTCATGCCGGCACGCAAAGGGTACCTGGTGTCAGTATTATCAATGGTTATTTTAACAGGAATTCGTTGGGTAACTTTTACAAAATTGCCTGTTGCATTGTCTGCAGGCAACAGCGAAAATTTTGCACCTGTAGCCTGCGAAAAACTTTCCACCTTACCTTTAAAAACCTTGTCGCTATAGGCGTCTACTTTAATTTCGGCCTCCTGGTTCACCTTCATATTTTCAATTTGGGTTTCTTTAAAGTTGGCTACTACCCAAACTTTTTTATTGTCAGCTATTGCCATAAGTGGCTGGCCAATAGATACCACCTGCCCGTTTTGTACATTTTTTTTGGAAACTATGCCATTGGCGGGCGCCGTTATGACGCAATACGACAATTGCAGTTTGGCCATATCAAGGTTGTTTTCGGCTTGCTTTATTGACAGCTCTGCAATGGTTACCCCATTGGCAGACACCGTAACAGAACTTTTGGTGGTGGCCACCTCGTATTTGGCAGCATCAATTTGTTTATTAAGCGCCAACACCTGAGCTTCGGCTATTGTTAGTTTTAATTGAGCATCGTCGCGGTCGGCTTTAATGGCGTCAAACTGTTGTTGCGTGGCCGATTTTAATCCGAGTAGATTTTTAATCCGTTCAAAGTTTTTTGACACCAGGGTAAGCTTTGTTTTGGCAACATCAACCCCCGCCTGCGCCGAGGCAAGCGTGGCCTGCACCGCGGCCGAATTTGCTGCTACCGACGATACACTGGAAGCTGCGGTTTGCTGGCTGCTTTTAGAAAGAGTTACATTTTGTTTAGCCAGTGCTAAAGCCACTTCTGCCTGCTTTACAGCTATAGCAAAATTAGCATTGTCAAGTACCAGCAAAGTATCGCCTTTTTGCACTAATTGATTATCATCTACTAAAACGCGAAGCACCGTACTGTTTACTTTGGGTATTATGGGGCTTATTTCGGCATCCAATTGGGCGTTATCGGTTTCCTCGCCCGAGCAGCCAATGAAAGAGGTGCTTAATAGTATTAATAATAGATAGCTTATCTGTTTCATGTAAATAGGTTAAATAATTTGATCAATGGTTAATATCAGGGGCATTTACCAGCATCAGGTGCCAGGCAACAGCCAGTTTAATTGGTTGATTTTAGTAATTTTCGATAAGCCAGTTCGGCGTTGGCCTCAGCAGTGGTAACATTTATTTTTGACTGGGTTAGCTGATTGTTAGCGATTAAAAATTCGGTGGGTGTAGTCGTGTTTTCCGAAAACCGGTTCTTTTCTACCCTGAAATTTTCAGTAGATTCTTCAAGTGATTTTTTGGCTATGGCAATTTGTTGCACCGCCTTTAGGTAATTACTGTAGTCGGCGTTCACTTCAATTTGTACGGCCTCGCCAAGTTGTTCGGTTGCTACCTGCGCACTCCTGATATTTATCTTTTTTTCCGTAACGTTTTCTTTGTTTGTAAAAAGATCGCTGATGTTCCAGTTAAAAAATACGCCCAAATCCCATGTGCCTGTTAATACAGCCCTGTTGGGAAACAATCGTTGGTTGGGTTGATCGTAGTTTACTTTACCACCCACACTAACTGTTGGTGCATAGTTACCCTGTGCCAGCCGTAGCCCAATGTCGGCCTGTTTTTGCCGTGTGGAAATGGCCTTTAATTCGGGCCTGTTGGCCAATGCGCGGGTTACATAATAATCAAGGCCAGCTTTTTCTTTTTCGTTATTGGGAAGCAAAAGCGGTAAGTCAATACCGGTGGTGGTTGGTAAACCGGTTAACAGGCACAGGTTGTAATTGAGTTGCGAAATACTGTTATCAATATCAATTAGGTTGGACTGGTAGCTAGTAATGGCCAGGTCAAGCTTTAAACCATCGTTTGCTAAAACAATACCCTGGTCAATAAAATTTTGAACATCTTTTTTTTGATTGGTCAACACATCAATATTAGCCTCAATAACCTCCTTCGATCTTTTTAATACAAATAGGTTGTACCAAATATTAGCGATGGTATACTGTAAATCGGCGCTATTTTTTTGAAGATTAGTTAGGGCAACCTGCTTATCGTACTGCAAGGCTTGTAAACCAAACTTTAATTTATTACCACCAACCACCAGTTGCCGCACCTGTAGCGAGTTGTACGACTGGTTTAAGATTTGAGGGTTAAGCACTACATCGCCGCCGGCAAAATTTACTTTAAAGGGTGTAATATTATCGCTTATGCGCACATAACTTAGGTTAAGGCTAACCTGCGGCACATTTGCATTGCGCCCCTGCACCACTTTTGTTTCTTTTGAAAGCAAGTCTAAACTGTCCAACTTTAATTGCTTGCTGTGTGCCTGCGCCAATGTTATCGCTTCATTTAACGGTAATAGCCTGGTATTTTGCGCCATTACATTATATTCAAAAAATAATGCAAGAACAATTGCTGGCAGGTAAGGGTTACTTATACTAAGTAATAATTTCATGTTGATAGCAGTTTGTGGTTGGTGTTTTTAAAATTTGCCGGCAAGCGAAAATGATAAACGCGAAGAAGTAAACATTGTTTACTATTTTTTTTATTTTTTTGCTATTTAATATTAAAAAAATATGAACAGTGGAAGGAAGATAGATGAGCAACTGGCGGCTTTTAAGGCAGGCGATGAAAAAAACTGGGCGAGAATATTATCGGCAGCAAAACGACATTTTGATTTGTGGGCGCATAAGCGACTTGAACCCCTGTGCAATCCTTTTAAACTTTCGTATGTTCATTTTATAGCTAATGTTAATATAAACGGAAGTACCAATAGTGAGGTAGCCCAACAGGCGATGATAGCTAAACAGGCGATGGGCAAAACCATAAAGGAATTGGAGGAACGGAAGTTAATAGTATTGGAAAAAAGTACGGACGATGCCCGATGCAACACGGTAAAAATGTCAGAAAGTGGCAAAGAATTAATGCTGGGGGCTTATAAAGAATGCTTTGACCTGACCGACGAATATAAGCTACTGGTGGGTGAAGAAAGGTTTGAAACCGCTGTTGAGGTTTTGTTAGAGATAATAAAGTACCATGAAGGTTTGGCAAAAAAAGATTGAATTAACTTGCAATTTTTTTGACAACCCGCTATTTATTACCCTCAAAGCTGCCTATAAAATCATGATAAAAAAGGCTGAGTAAAATTACCAACGGTACAAAAGTGCGACCTCTATAATTATGAAGGCAGGCTGTAACGACTGATGAAAACAGCTATAAAGCCCGGTTCCAAAATAATAGAACCTGATTGCGGATTGTCATTTAATTTTTTTTAAAGATGCTTTTCTGGTAATTTTTTGAAGATGATTTATCAATTATTAATGTCTTTTAACCCAGGTATATATCATAAAAAGTGGCAATTAATTATTATACCGGCTATTAGCCTTGTAGTTGTAGTATTAATTATGTTTAAGGCTTAGCCAATGGTACATTTTCTTCAGCAACAGACTTGTTTTTTACTATTTGTGTTTTCACTTTTTGCATACGGGAGGCAAACCTTATTGTTTACAGGTTGCCGTATAAAGGTCAGTCGTTTTTTAAAGCGCCTGGCAAAAGGCTTGTGTGGCAACTTTTTTTATCGCTAATAGGCACCTGGCTTACGTTTGGGGTTCTTTTTATTGGTAAAACGTTACTTGTTGCCGGTAACCTGAGGGCATTGTCAGCATCTGGTTTTATTTTTTTTCTTGTGGTGGCCACCATCATATCACTTTTTATAAATGGTGCATATATAATCACGTATCTACAACAAACATGTTGTACAAAGAGGCCCTTTCTACCAAACAACTTAACAAAAATTTACTTCAAAATGAGCTAGCCATATCAAAATTAAAACAGGGTGTAGAGGCTATTTTGCCTGTAATGGTTATAACATCGGGTAATAAAACACTGTCGGTTCCGTTTAATGAAATGGCTTATTGGTTTCTGTCGGATGGGCTGGTGACGGTAGTACTAAAAGGCGGCAAAAAAATAACCACCAATTATACATCGTTTACGCCGGTATTGGCTTAGTTACCCACAGCGTTGTTTTTTTCAATTGAGCCGGCAATTTATTGCCCACATACAAAGCATTGTATCCATAACCGACGATGTTAACCGAACGTTATAGGTGGAAATTTCGCAATCTTCCGCCAGCGCGACCACTGAAAAAGTTATCGTAAGCCGCTATTGAAGCATAGAATTGAAGCAATGGTTTTTCAAAAAAATGAATGGTAACGGCGGTTAAGTGAATGATTATCGGTACCATTGGTTGGCGATTATGTACCAGTAGCTAAATTATAGAAGCCTTTAGTTCATTATTACTTTTACACAGTTTTGATTTACAATATTATTTATTAAAAAAAATTGCAACATGAAAACGATCATTTTTATTGTTTTGATGATAGCAGGTGTACACAACTCATTGTCGTTAACATTGGTAGAAAGGCAAAAGGCCATGGACCAGCTTGTAATGAGCAAAACTACATTTTTAGCGTCCATCGATGGTTTATCAAAGGCACAGCCTGATTTTAAGCCGGGGCCCGGTAAATGGAGTATTGCCGGGGTGGCCGAACATATTTGCCTGGCAGAGGCTGGCCTTGGTGGAATTGTTCAGCAAACCCTTTAAACACCCCCCGACACCGCCTGACGCGCAAAAATTTAAGTGACCGACGCCCAGGTAACAAAAATTGTAACCCACCGCTCCGGCAAAGCGCCCCCGCCCAAAATGTTACAGCCGGTTGGCAGATTTGCCAACATTCAACAGGCAAAAGATTTTTTCAATAATGCAAGGCAAAAAAATATCGATTTTGTGCAATTGACTAATGAAAACCTGCGCAATAGGTATTGGTAACATCCGGCAACCGGTACCATCGATTTATACCAGACTATTTTATTGCTATCGGCCCATTGCGAAAGGCATACTGCCCAAATAAAAGAAGTTAAAAAAGGGGAAGGATATCCCAAATGATTTAAAAGCATCAACCAAAATGTCCGCCAACATAGTTTTTGGTAAGCTCCTGCTGTGGATTATTGAAAATGTTTTTACTGGTGTCAAATTCTATTACTTCACCCAGGTACATAAAGCCTACACAATCTGAAATGCGCTGGGCCTGTTGCATGTTGTGGGTAACAATAACAATTGTAAAATCTTTTTTTAACTCTAAAATCAGGTCTTCAATTTTTCGGGTGCTAATGGGGTCAAGGGCCGAGCAGGGTTCATCCATCAAAATCACTTCGGGGCGAAGTACCACTGCACGGGCAATACATAGCCGTTGTTGCTGTCCGCCCGATAATTTTACCGCTGGCTTTTTCAACTCATCTTTTACCTCATCCCATAAAAAACTTTCCTTAAGGGCTTTTTCTACCAAATTAGCGATTTCATTTTTTGGAAATTCATGAAGCCGCAATCCATAGGCAAGGTTGTCGAAAATACTTTTTGGCAAGGGGTTAGGTTTTTGAAAAACCATACCAATTCTTTTTCTGATAGCTGTTACCGAATTTTTTTTGTCGTAAAGGTCAATATCGTCAAGGTGTAACGTACCGCTGATTTTTGCTTCAGGCACCAGGTCGTGCATCCTGTTAAACGACCTTAACAGGGTGCTTTTTCCACAGCCGGAGGGACCGATAAGTGAGGTGACTTTTTTATCTTCAAAATCTATATTTATATTTTTAAGCACATGCTTTTTGCCGAAATACAGGTTGAGGTTGTGGGCGGAAAGTTTGATTACAGGCATGATTAATCTTGTGATCTATATTTAAATCTAATTATAAAAGCAAATACGTTTAACACAAAAACCAACATAATTAACACCAGGGCTGTAGCATAGGCCAATGGCCTTACCTGCTCAACCGCGTTGTGTTGTGTAGAAAGCATATAAAGGTGATAGGGAAGCGCCATAAATTCCTGGTTTACAGATGTGGTAATGCCATTAATATAAAAGGCGACACCGGTAAATAAAATAGGGGCTGTTTCGCCCGCGGCCCTCGATATTGTTAATATTACACCGGTTAAAATGCCCGGCAATGCTTTGGGTAACACCACATCAGTAATTGTTTCAAATTGGGTGGCACCCAGCGCAAGTGTTGCCTCCCGCATGCTGTTGGGAATGCGTTTCAGCGCTTCTTCGGCAGTGGTAATTATGTAAGGCAACGATAAAAGGCCCAGTGTAAGGCCCGCCGATAAAACCGATGTACCCAGCCTAAGCGATTGTACAAAAAGGGCCAGTCCAAACAGTCCGTAAATAATGGAAGGTATGCCAGCCAAATTGCGGATGGATGCCCTGATAAGATTGGTAAGTGCAGACGGCCGTGCATACTCATGTAAATAAACCGCACAGGCAACCCCTAACGGAACGGCAAAAAGGGTGGTAATAAAGGTTAACATAACAGTACCTACCACGGCGGGTAAAATGCCGCCTTCGGTCATGCCATTAGTAGGGTAGTTGGTTATAAAACCAATGGACAATGCACCCCAGCCTTTTGAAAAAATATCCCACAAAATAATGGCCAGAAACAAACAAACGATAAACGTACTGCCTGCCAACAAAATCCAGTTGAGGATATGAGATAGTCTTTTTTTCACTATTGAAATTTTCTTAAGCGGTTGGCAAAATATTCGCCTGTTAAATTTATTACCAGCGATATAATGAAAAGTAAGGCTGCAATAGCGAACAGTGCAAAATAGTGGGTGGTTTCGTAAGGTACTTCGCCCATTTCAATAGCAATGGTAGCCGTAATTGTCCGCACCGACGATAAAAAACCTTTGGGAATGGCAGCGGCATTACCTGTTGCCATCAATACGGTCATTGTTTCGCCCAGCGCCCTGCCCAGCCCCAACATAACTGCTGCAATAAGCCCCGGAACCGCCGACGGAATGGTTACTTTAAACAAGGTTTGCCACCGGTTGGCCCCAAGTGCCAGCGACGCCTCCCTATGGCTTTTAGGCACTGCGTTAATGGCGTCTTCGCTAATAGTTACTATCGTGGGTAATGCCATTACAGCAAGTAAAATGGAGCCATTCAACGCATTTAAGCCATTTTGCGTACCAAATAAGGCAGATATGGCCGGGCCAACCAATACAATACCCAAAAACCCAATTGCTACAGATGGAATGGCAGCAAGCATTTCAATAATTGGTTTTAGAATAGCCTGCAATTTTTTGGGGGCCACCTCCGAAAGGAAGGCTGCTGATAATATCCCCAGCGGAACAGCAATAATCATAGAGCCAAATGCTACCAGCCCTGTACTTACAACCAGCGGTAAAATACTATACTGTTTGTCCGGGTTCCATTGCTGGCCCGTAAAAAAATCGACCGGGCTTATTTTGGCAAAAAAGGAAATGCTGTTGGCTATTAACATTAGTAAAATGCCGGCCAATAAAGCAATCGTAATAAAACCAGCCACTTTAAATAACTGCTTAAAAAGTTTATCCAAAAATTCGCGTTTGCCAGTTGTCATTTTATTTGCTTAAAGGATAGTACCCCGATGCTTTAATAAGTGCCACACCTGCGGCTGTTTTTTCAAAATCGATAAAAGGTTTAACTTTTAAACTATCAGCCGCCTTAAAATATTGAAAAAGAGGACGCTGAAAAAAGTACGCTCCCGACGCTATCTTGTCGGCTTCAAGCGGCGAAACAGCAGGCGTTTTATCGGTATAAATGGTAAGAATTTTAATTTGGTCATTTTGAATATTGGTTACATAACCAGCGCCAACATAACCAATACCGCTGTCATCGGCGTTGATCGCTTCAAGTATCTGGGCATTTCCATTCATCTGTTTGGCATTGGGCGAAAACTCAATGTTAAGTATGTTTCTTACAAAATCGTGCGTGCCCGAATTGCTTTGCCTTCCGTAAATATTAACCGCAAGTTTTTTACTGGTTAACGCCGACCAGTTTTTATATTTGCCGCTTAATAGTTTTCCAAGGTCGTTAGTATTTATGCTATCAAGTGGCAACTTGTTAGAAACCACGAAGGCAATGGCGTCCTGTGCAAAAACGAAAGAATCAATAACAATCGATTTTTTATGAAACAGTTTTAGTTCTTGCTCATTTATCCTTCGGCTTGCATTGGCAATATCGGCAGTGCCATTTATTAGGGATGCAATGCCAAGTCCAGACCCGCCTCCAGAAATGGAAACCAATAAAGTGTCGTTTACGGCATGAAAGCTTTCGGCCAGCATAACTGCAAGGTTAACTTCGGTGTCAGAGCCTTTTACCTTAATTGTTGTATTGTTACGATTGCAACCGGCAAAACCAATACAACACATCAACAGGCAAAATATACTGGTGCGCATGTTATTTTAGGGTACAATGAGGTTTTGTGTAGTTATTTCAATCAAATTAGGATTTAATATTTAAACCATAATTTCTTCGGCTAAAAAATAATGATAGGTTGACATTGGTTGTCGTGTGTGTATTATTTTGTGGGCATTATTTAAACAGTCATCTAATTTCCCTCATCAATATTTCCTTTTACTTTCTATATTTATTGCTTACTGAGTGCCGCCTGCAAATAGGCATCCCTCACTTAAACCCGCCATTATGAATACTCTTTTGCGCTACCTGGCTGTTAGCACCTTTATTTTTTACAGCCACTGCTTGGTGCTTAATGCACAGCCTCCCAAAACCGACTGGGAAAATCCTGCAGTGTATGAATTGAATAAGGAAAAGCCTCACGCCTCGTTTATGTTGTATTCGATGGCCAGCGATGTTGCAGCCGATAATTATGCTGCATCGCCCTTTTACCAGTCGCTAAATGGCACATGGAAGTTTGATTACGTTGATAAGTTTGCCAGCCGCAACACCAGTTTTTTTAAAACCGACGTAGACGATAGCAAATGGAACGACATACCTGTTCCATCTAACTGGGAATTAAAAGGCTTCGGTATTCCTATTTATACCAACATTATATATCCCTTTCCTAAAAATCCGCCGTTTGTAGGTAATGACAACCCTGTGGGCACCTATAGAAAAACCTTTACCGTGCCCAATGCATGGGATAGCCATGAGGTTATGCTATCGTTTGCTTCCATTGCGGGCTGCGCCTTTGTTTATGTAAATGGCCAAAAGGTTGGCATGAGCAAAGTGGCCAAATGCCCCGCCGAATTTAATATTACCCCATATCTTAAAAAGGGTACCAACCTGCTGGCTGTTCAGGTATTTCGCTGGCACGATGGCAGCTATCTTGAAGACCAGGATTTTTGGCGGTTAAGTGGTATAGAAAGAGATGTGGCCATTTATGCGTTACCCAAATTATCGGTATGGGATTTTTTTATAAAAAGCGACCTGGATGCTACTTATACAAATGGAGTAGTTAGTGCCGATGTTAACCTTAGACAGTTTGCAGGCAATCAAAATAAAGCCGGAACAGTAAGCATGTCCGTTACTGACAATAAAGGGGCAGTGGTGTTTACCCAGCAAAAAAAACTTACTGTTGGTACCGAACCTATGGCTACGGTTTCATTTACGGGATCGGTTAAAACCCCGGCTAAATGGAGCGCCGAATACCCAAACCTGTACAACTGCACGATTACTTTTGACGATGGTACCAATAAATATTACACCGGCGCTAAAACTGGTTTTAGAAAAATTGAAATAAAAAATGCACAATTAATGGTAAATGGTGTGGCCACCAATGTGCATGGCGTAAACCGCCACGAGCACGACCCGGTAAATGGCCACGTACCTGGCCGCGAACTAATGATACGCGATATACAGTTAATGAAGCAATACAACATTAATGCCGTCCGTACCAGCCATTACCCCAACGATCCTTTATGGTATAAACTATGCGATCAATACGGCCTGTATTTGGTTGACGAAGCCAATATTGAAACCCACGGCATGGGTGCTACTTTGCAGGGTCCGGTGGATACTACCGTGCACCCTGCCTACCTGCCACTTTGGGAACCCGCCTATTTTGACCGTATTGTGCGCTTGCTGGAACGCGATAAAAACCATCCCTCAGTCATTATTTGGTCAATGGGTAACGAAACAGGTAATGGCAAGGTATTTCGCGATGGTTACCTGTGGCTAAAACAACGCGACAATACCCGGCCGGTGCAATTTGAACAGGCCGGCGAGGATTGGAATACCGATATTGTTTGCCCAATGTATCCCAACATGGGTGCTATGAAAAGGTATGCGGATAACAATGCCAACAAACGCCCTTACATTATGTGCGAGTATTCGCACGCTATGGGTAACAGCAATGGCAACTTTCAGGAGTATTACGATGTTATCCGAAACAGTAAACACATGCAGGGTGGCTTTATTTGGGATTGGATGGACCAGGGCATTAAAACCGCCACGCCCGATGGAAGAGCCTTTTATGCTTACGGTGGCGACCTTGGTGGAAGCCATTTGCAAAACGACGAAAACTTTTGCGCAAATGGCCTTATTGCAGCCGACCAAACGCCGCACCCCGGTTTGTTTGAAGTAAAAAAGGTGTACGCTCAAATTCAGTTTACTGAAAAAGATGCTGCCAAAGGAGTAATTACCGTGCAAAACCTCTACGACTTTACCAACCTTGATCAATTTAATTTTGCGTGGCAATTATTTAAGAACGGAACAATGGTTGAAGAGGGAAAATTTGACGTTTCACTTTTGCCTAAACAACAAAAAGATATAACGTTGCCGGTACCCATGTTTAAGGCAGAAGAAGGGAGCGAATTTTATTTTACCGTTCGCGCCTTTACTAAAAACGAAGCGCCATTGGTACCTGCTGGTCACGAAGTATCGTGGGCTCAGTTTAAACATGCTGGTAATTATTTTGCCAAAGCCACTACCGTCGGTAAAAACCTGCAGGTTACCAAAAATCGCAGCCTCATTAATTTTACTTCGGGTAATGTAACTGGTACTTTCAATGGCACTTCGGGTAGTTTTTTAAAATATACCATAGCAGGCAGCAACATTAATATGCCTATGCCTGAGCCTTATTTTTGGCGGGCCCCGTTAGACAATGACTTTGGTAACTATATGCCCTACCTGCTGGGTGTTTGGCGTAGTGCACAAATAAATAAAAAGGTAAAAGAAGTAGTAATAGGAGAGCAGACGAGTGCAGGCCTGCCTGTAAGCGTTAAGTATTTATTAAGCGACATTGATGTGCCATACACGATAGATTACCTGGTGCAGGATGATGGCGCCATACAAGTAACCGCATCTATTGATATTACGGGTAAAACACTGCCCGAACTACCAAGGTTTGGCATGCGCATGATGTTGCCCGCACAAATGGATAAGGTGTCGTATTATGGTCGGGGTCCCTGGGAAAATTATAATGATAGAAATACTGCTGCTTTAATAGGAGCGTACAATAACACCGTTGGCGACAATTATACCATGAACTACATAAGGCCGCAAGAGGCGGGTTACAGAACCGATGTAAGATGGGTATCGCTAACCGACGCCAATGGCAGGGGTGTAATGGTTGAAGGCAAACAGCCCATTTGCTTTAGTGCCACTAATATGACCGACGAAGAACTTGACCCGGGGCTGACTAAAAAGCAACGGCACCCAACCGATATTGTACCATCAAAAGGTGTTGTTTTTCATATAGACCTTAGGCAACGTGGCGTTGGTGGCGATAATAGCTGGGGCGCTTTGCCGCACGATAAATATCGCCTGCTGGATAAGAAATATACCTATTCGTATGTACTTAAACTGGTTGACAACAACAATGTGGCCAAACAATAAGTTAGCGGCAGTTTTGAGGCGATTGCGCCATTACTCCATCGCTGCCCTGGTGGTGCCGTGTGTATTTGTGCACATATCCACTATTGCGCATCAACGTTGTGCAAGTAAGGCAAACAACCAAAATACAGGGTATATAATGGTATGGGCCGATGTGTTTACTGTAGACGGACCACCTGATAGTACTAACTGGTTGTTTGAGCAAGGCTTTGTACGCAACAACTAAGACCAAAGGAACCAACCACAAAATGCTTTTTGCAAAGGTGGTTTGTTGGTGATTGAAGCAAGAAAGGAAACAAGGCACAACCTCATGTACGAGCCTGGTAGCACCAACTGGAAAAAGCAACGGGAGGCCATCAGCTACACATCGTCAAGTTTAAAAACAGAAGGCAAACATAGCTGGCAATATGGCCGGTTTGTTATGCGTGGAAAAATTGACATCAATGCAGGGTTATGGCCCGCATGGTGGACCTTAAGCGTAGCCGGTGGCCTGCAGGTGGCGAAATAGACATCATGGAATTTTACCGCGGCAAACTATTGGCCAAACTTGCCTGCATGAGAGCCGATGGCAAACCGCAATGGTTTAGCAATACTTTTTATACCGACTCCCTTGGTAAAAATAAATGGGCTAACCAGTTTCATGTATGGCAAATGGGACTGGAACGAAAATTTTATCATTTTATTGCCAGATGGGAAGGTGCTCAATAAGGTGCCACTCGATGCACTGGTTAATAGGAACGGTTAGGGTATCAATCCTTTTAAACAGCCAAACTTTATGTTGTTAAACCTGGCTTAGGCGGGTAAAATGGAGGCTCACTTTAGCAAGCGGTTTTTCCTAATCGGTTTGAGGTATAGTATGTAAGGGTTTATCAAAAACACTAATTAATTATTAAAAAGGTTACGCATTGTAAAAGATAGTATTACAATCGCGTTGCAAATTTGGTTAAACTGATGTTGTGGTTTGGAATAACGAGTAGGGAGCTTGTAATCTGTTTGTGCCAAAAATTATGCGCTCTGTTTTATTAACGCTATTTGGGAATCATGGACAATTAATAAATCTCTAACAACCTTGCTATGTTTTATTCAAATCTTTCTAACAAAATTTTTTTATTGTGTTTAAGCAATGTCCTTGAAAAGCGTATTATGGTCAATATTATTTTTATAGTATATAGCCAAACGTCAACCCCTGAGGTAAAAGCGAAGAGTTATAATTACTAATGTTTGCCTATTTATTAGCCGATGTTAGGCGACACTTACTGTTAATGGTAGGTAAACATTATTTTTCGGTCTTTAGCCTATTGTTGTGCAGGTACTCTTTTAATTAAGAAAATGTCATTGGTTCTGTTTCTTTTTCAATTTTTTCTTTTGTTTCTCTAAACACTTTAATTGTGTCAAAAGATTTTTTTTTGTCGTCATCTTCATTGTTTACAATTTCTTTTGTTGAACCGGCTGTTTAATTGTGAATAGCCATGCCGATAGCTAATGGAATTATACCCGCAATTTCTAAAACATGTTAACAATATGCTTGAAATTGCAACTTACCAAATCGTTCACTTTGTTAAGCGTTGCAGCAGCAATATGCCTGCAATCGTCAGCACTGGCAGGCCCAGATATTTTTTCAGCTATCTACTTCTTTGCAAGTTCATTTGCTTCCGCTGTAACTTCTTCTCTTAAAATATGTTCTTTTAATAAGTCAGCAAAAAAGCCTTTTACTTTTTGGGGTGCATTTTGCGGTTCAATTTTAAATCGGTCATAATAAATGAAAATAACTGACCCAACTTTACCCTTTCAAAAAGTAAAGGTCGAGATTTCTTTAAAGTCCTGGTCAAACACAACTCCAAAAACTGGCAAATCAAAATACAACCCTGGTTACATAACATAAATGTATAATTTGATCTCAAAGCAAACATCACTTTTATTAAAATTGTATAGCCAATTGTACTTGCCTGACACTTTTACCGGTGCCAGCAATATAAAAATGGTAAATCGGGAATTAATTAGTATCATCCATCAGGTCATTTATTCTTTCGTTAACAGTATAATTTTCGCCGTGTGTGGGTTTTCTATATTTTCGCGACGCTTAACTTTCTTTGAATATTTCAGGGGTTTTAAATTAACAGCAACCAAAACAAGGTAGAAGCTTTATGGCAAATAGTACTGATAAACCAGGCGGGTTATCGCTTTTTAGAACCATTGAGATTATAAGGCTCAAGCGTAAGGAAATTTCGGCAATTTACTTTTTTGCCATATTAAATGGTTTATTGCAACTGAGTATTCCCCTCGGTATCCAATCCATCATCAATTTTTTACAGGCATTTACCTTCAGTACCAGTATTTGGGTATTAATTTTGCTGGTATTGGTAGGCGTATTGCTTAGTGGTGCATTGCAGGTGTCGCAGCTTAAAGTTATAGAACGCATCAACCAAAAACTTTTTTCACGCTACGGCCTTGAGTTTGCTTATCGTATACCAAGGTTTGATGTAAAAAAGGTGGACGATTATTACCTGCCCGAGCAGGTAAACCGGTTTTTCGACTCGGTCTCTATCCAAAAAGGCCTCGGAAAGTTGTTGTTAGATATTCCTACGGCATCAATTCAAATATTATTTGGCCTTATTCTACTTTCTTTTTATAGTTCAGTGTTCATCTTGTTTGGTATTTTGCTGCTCATCATTCTGGTGTTAATTATTTCGCTTACCAGCAAAAGGGGCCTGGCTACCAGCCTTAAAGAAAGCGATTACAAATACAGTGTGGCCGGTTGGCTTGAGGAAATGGCGCGGTCGTTTAAAACATTTAAGTTTAACAATCTTACCAACCTTCACTTAAAAAAAAGCGATAAGCTTATGGAGGGTTACCTGGGGGCCCGTACCAGCCATTTTAAAATATTGTTAGTGCAATACTGGTCGCTCATTGTTTTTAAAGTGCTTATTACAGCGGCTATGTTAGTGGTTGGTGCCTTTTTAACAATTAACAACCAAATAAACCTGGGGCAGTTTGTGGCCGCCGAAATTGTCATAATCACCATTATGGCTTCGATAGAGAAGTTTATTTTTAGCCTTGATAGTGTGTACGACCTGCTGACAAGCATAGAAAAAATTGGAAAAGTGTTGGATAAACCAGTAGATATTTACGGTACCATTCCCTTTCAGCAAAAGCTGTCGGGGGTAGATATTAAACTTAATAATGTTTCATTCAGCTTTGACGATGAGGTGGAGGTACTGAGCAACATTAATTTTGCCGTACCCGCCGGTGCAAAAGTTTGCCTTATGGGCGAGGAGGGTGCCGGTAAAACAATGCTGTTAAAAGTACTTACAGGTGCTTACCACGATTTTAGGGGTACCATTCTTTTTGACAACATACCGTTAAGTAATATAAAGCAGGATATGCTACAGCTACACCTTGGGGTTGTATTTAACGATCAGGATATTTTTCAGGGCTCATTATTAGAAAACCTGACCATGGGCCGCCAGTCATTTTCGTTTGAAAGATTGACCAGCCTTGCCAAACTGACCGAGCTGGAAGAATACCTGAAAAAGCTGCCCGACGGGTATGAAACAACCATGGACGTGGCAGGCAAAAGGCTTAGTAAATCCACAAGGCAAAAAATACTCATCATGCGGGCGCTGCTGCACCATCCGTCCCTGCTATTGCTCGAAAACCCATGGTCGGCCCTAAGCCCGCAACTAACCGAAAAAATACAAAACTATGTTATTAACCAAACACCCAATATCACCACCTTTATGATAACTAAAGATGAAATATTTGCCAGGCAATGCGATTTCATTGTACGTATGGCAAATGGTGAAGTAGTTAGTGTAACACGCGGTAATAACAACTAATTTATAAACTTATATAGTGTATGAAAGTTTTACAGGACACCGTACAAAAAGAAAATAACTACACCATTACAAGTTTTGACCTGGTGTACAATGCCGGCTATGGTAAGCAACTAAAATTTTGGATAGCAGGCGTTTTTTTAGTGCTCATTTTTGTTTTGTTTTTGCCATGGACGCAAAATATACGCTCAACCGGTAACGTTACCACCTTGTACCAAAGCCAGCGCCCGCAACAGCTAAATGCCATTATACCGGGGCGAATAGTTAAATGGTTTATTAAAGAAGGTGATTATGTAAAAAGGGGCGACACCTTGCTGCAACTGGCCGATGTAAAGGACGATTATCTTGACCCAAACCTGGTGGAGCGTACCCGCGAACAATTGGTAGCTAAAAGGGACAAAGCCGATTTTTATGGCGAAAAGGTATTGGTTACCGACGACCAGATATCGGCTATGGAAAGCAGTCGCGACCTGAAAATCAATTCAATGCAAAACAAACTGCAACAGCTACGCCGCAAAATACAAAGCGACTCGGCCGATTATGAAGCTGCAAAAATTGATTTTGGTATTGCCACCGTACAGTACGGGCGTGCAAAAAGTTTGTTTAATGAAGGCATTATTTCGTTGGTTGATTTTGAAAGAAGGACCAACAATTATCAAAAAACGCAGGCTGGCCTTACCGAAAAATTAAACAAATACCAAAATACCAGCCAGGACCTTGTTATTACCCGTATTGATATTAACAATGTACTACAGGAAACTAAAGAAAAGGTAATGAAGGCAAGGGGCGACCAGGCTGGGGCGCAAAGCGAAAGGGCCAACACCGAAGCCGAAGTGGCCAAACTTGAAAATCAATTGCAAAATTACCGCATACGGGGCTCGCTGCGTTGGCTGTTGGCGCCGCAGGATGGCCAGGTAATTAATGCAGTAAATTCGGGTATTAACGAAACAGTGAAAGAAGGTGATATGATATTGCAGATAGTGCCTACCGATATTAACTATGCAGTAGAATTGTTTGTAAAACCTTTTGACCTGGTGCTGGTAGATACCGGTCAGAACGTACGGTTTATTTTTGATGGATATCCAGCCATTATTTTTTCGGGTTGGCCCACTGCCAGTTATGGAACCTTTTTTGGTAAGGTGATTGCGGTAGAAACCAATTTAAGCACTAATGGCCTTTTTAGAGTATTGGTGGTAGAAGACAGGGTGGCCCGCCAATGGCCAAAAGACCTGAAAATGGGCAACGGGGCCGTTGGTTTTGCCTTATTAAAAGATGTACCTATCTGGTACGAGTTATGGCGGAACATTAACGGGTTTCCACCAGAGTATTATAAGGACAACGATGCTGCCAAAACCAAAGCCAAATGATGTTGTTTTTATCTATTGAAAAAAAAAGGTTTTGCCGGTTATTGTTGGCCTGTTTGTTTTGCAGTTTTTATTGCATGGGGCAGGATACCGTTACACTTTCGGTTAACGAGGTGTTTGCTATTGTAAGGCAATACAACCCCATAGCACGACAGGCCGGTTTGTTGTTGGAAAGTGCAAGGGCCGAACAACTATCAGCACGGGGAAACTTTGATCCCGAGGCCTATGTAGGCAACGAGCAAAAAGACTTTTCGGGTACCAGCTATTTTTTTCATACCGATGGTGGAATAAAAATTCCTACATGGTATGGAATAGAACTAAAGGCCGGTTTTGAAAATAATGGGGGAGAGCGGATTTTTGAAGAATTGACCGGCGGAAAATCGAGCTTTGCAGGTATAAGTATGCCTTTGCTTAAGGGGCTGATGCTTGATAAGCGAAGGGCCGTGCTAAAGCAGGCAGGCATACTTATTAACCAAAGCGAAGCTGACCGGCGCAATGCCTACAACGACCTTTTGTTCGATGCAGCGGACGCTTACTGGCAATGGGTTCAATTGTACAAAGTGTACCTGACTATATCGCAGGTTGTGGCTACCAGCCAACGGCGGTTTAGCCTTGTAAAAAGGTCGTTTGTTGGCGGCGACCTTGCCGCAATTGACACTGTTGAGTCGCTAACACAATTACAGGCTTTTCAATTACTGCAAAACGATGCATTTTTTAACTGGCGTAGTGCCGGGTTTGAATTGTCAAATTTTTTATGGCTGCAAAATAATGTGCCCTACACGCTTGGCCCCAATGTAATACCCGACTCCGGTTGGCAGGCTGTTTTAGTTGATACTGTGCAAACCCCGGTGTTGGACGATTTGCTGACCCAGGCACGCCAGCGGCATCCCAAGTTGCAATCGCTGGGTTTTAAACAAAATATATTAAGTGTTGAGCGAAGGCTAAAAGCCCAAAGTTTATTGCCCACCCTAAATGTTAGCTATAACTTTTTAAATAAAGGTTACCAGCCTTTTAAAGGCGTAGGTCAAAATTTTTTCAACAACAATTACAAATACGGGTTCGATTTTAAAATGCCGCTGTTTTTGCGGCAGGCAAGGGGCGACCTTTCGCTGGCCGACATTAAACTTCGGGGCAACGAATTGTTACAGGACCAAACATCGCTCGAAATTGAAAATAAGGTGAAAACGTATTTTACCCAGGTACTAACCTTACAACAACAGGTAGCCTTGTACGAAGCCGCAACAATAAATTTTCAGCAACTATTGAATGCCGAAGAAGTAAAATTTAGTATTGGAGAAAGCAGCCTGTTTTTGGTTAATAGCCGCGAAAATAAATTGTTGGAAGCCCGGCAAAAATTAATTGAACTAAAAACCAAGTTCTTTAAAGCCCAGGTTGCACTATTGTGGGCAGCCGGTTTGCTATTGTAAACTCAAGTTTTTTTAGGTAAATGAAAAACTATTGGTCATTTTTCATCGGTAGTTTAATGGTAAACATTGTTCCCATGCCCTCAGTACTTTCAACAGTTATTTTACCGCCCATAGCTACCACCTGCGATTTTACCATGTAAAGTCCCATACCTTTTCCGTCGTTATTTGTATGAAAGCGCTGGTACATGCCAAACAGCCTTTCATTTATACGCCTCAGATTTATACCAATGCCGTTATCGGCAAAGGTTATTGTTAACTCGCCAAAACAGCTTACTGACGACCCAACAGTTATAATAAGCGACACATTTTTATTTCGAAACTTTATGGAGTTGGATAATAAATTACTAAAGATACTTTCAAGATATGGTGGGTATAACGTTGTATCCTTTACTTTAAAATCGGTAATAATGTGGTAAGAAATATCTTTTAAAGCGTTTAAAAATTTATTTTTTTCATTTTCAAATGTTTCCGCAATATTGGTTTGCCGGTTTTGTATTTCCGAACGACTTCGCATCACAATAATTTTGGTAAGATCGGCTACTGTTTCATTTAATTGTTCTACCGATTGGCTTAGCATTTCCACTACTTCACAATTGCCACTTTCCAGTGTTTTTTTATCAATAATATTAAGAAGCCCCACCATATTGCTTAATGGCGCCCTAAGGTTGTGAGAGGTAATAAATGAAAACTGCTTTAAGTCGTCGTTACTTTCGGTCAATTCTTTAATAATAAATTCTCTTTCTAACTCATACCTTTTTCGCTGGGTAATGTCTTTCATAGCGCCAACCATTTTTTGCGGCTGACCACCTTCGTTCATTACCAATAAGCCTCTGTGCAAAACAAAGGCATAAGTACCATCGGCCTTTAAATATTGGTATTCTTCCCTCCACTGTTTTTGTTCGTTTGCGACCAGTTTTTGAATAATGCTGTCTTTTATCCGGGTTCGGTCGTTGGGGTGTATTTTTTTAAGCCAATGGTCAAAGGTAGTTGCCTGCATTTGGTCGGTCACACCAAATATTCGCTGGTAGCTTCGGTTAATAATTATTTCGCCACTGCTCAAATCCCACTCCCATATTACCTCGTTTACAATATCAAGTACGGTTTTAAGGCGTTCATTGGTCATTTTTAATTTCTCGTCCTTCAGCTTCCTGTCTGTAATATCTCTCGAATTAATTACTATCCCTTTCACGGCAGGGTCGTTCAGCAAGTTGGTGGCTACCACTTCTATCCATTTCCATTCCCCGTTTTTGTCTATAAACCGTCCCTCTTCCTTTATAGGCTCGCCAGTGCTTAAAATGTTTTTAAGGTAATCGCTTACTTTCTGCTGGTCGTTGGGATGTATGTAGTCAAAGGCGCTTTTACCTACAAGTTCAGTTTCATCGTAACCTAGGTTTTGTTTTATGTTATGGCCTACAAATTGGTAAATGCCATGCCGGTCAACAATAGCAACCATTTCAACGCCTTTTTCAATCAAGGCTTTAAATTGCAGTTCTGCTTTGTTGCGTTGTTTTTCGGCATTTGCCAAAGCGGTAATACTTTTACCTACCCAAAAATAGGCATCACGTTTCGCGTTCCGGTTTACCGACCATAGCATGTGTAAAACCTCGTTATTCTTAGCTACAAACCTGTTTTGGGTGTTACTGCTTTTACTGTCATTTTTTACCTGTTCGGCAAGGGTAAAACTGTTAGCTTGGTCGCTGGTATGCATAAAGTCGGTAAACAGCTTGCCAATCATATCGGCGGGTTGGTACCTCAGCATATTTTTACATGCATCGTTCATTTGCAAAAACTTTCCCATTGGGTCGGTGGTGCAAATAATATCAGGCGATGAGTTTATTATTGTTTGTAGGTTTTCGGTGGTTTCCAAAAGAATTTTTTCTTTTTGGCGTAACATGTGGTTACTTTCTTCTACTTTTTTTTGCTGGTATATCTGTTCGGTTACATCACGGGCATAACAGGTTACCCCCGCTACCTTATTATTTTCAACCTCATAAATTGGTACAAAAGTTATTTCAAAGTACAAGGCTGGTTGCTTGTCGCTATTTTGTAATTTTTCGGTTATGGTAAACTTTTTTCCAAGCAAAGCGTGGTTGTAATGCTTTGCCATTGTTATATTAAATAGGTTGTTGTTTAGTTGGTTGTTTTTTACCCACTGTTCAGGTGCATGGCTATGGCAATTAAAAGCTTTGTTTGCTGTCTGCAACAGGTATGCTTCATTTACCGTCCAAATAAGGTCGCTTGTATTGTTAACGATATCTTTAAACAACTGCGCTGTGCTTTGCAGGTTCTTTACCAGTTTTTTGTGCCGCGTAATGATTTTAAAAAATATAATTGTTTTATTGCCCGATGGCTGCATCTTTATTTTTAACCATTTTGAAATCGACAATACGTAAATTTCAAATTCAACAGAACGGCCGATGTTTTTGGCGAATGCATATTTTCGAAGCAAATGATTACACTCCGTCGTTGTAAAATGGGATATTAATTTTTCACCGGCAATAATGTCCATTGAAACCCCCGTAATAATTGTGGCAGCCTTGTTCCAATAAGCTACCTGCATTTCGGTTGTCAACAGGCACACGCCTACTGTCATATTGTCTAAAATATAACCTGCCAGGGTTTCCTCCATATCACTTTGGTCATCATTCACTGGTATTTTAAATAGGTCATGCACTGTTAACGTTAGGTATTTTTTTAATCTATTTCGAATTATTTTGATTGGTAAACTTGTAAACGCTTTAAAAGCCAAATAATTATCTTTCAATCCTCCCAAAAATACATTTATAAAAAAGTTATGTGTAAGTGGGATTTTTTATTGTTATTGCGCCACAAAAAAGAACATACGGTAAGAAAGTAAAAAGACTTACACCAAAAAGAAAAACTGCAAATACAGCAATTTGCATGGTTGGAATATTGTATGAGCAGTTAACACTCGAATAATTTACAAATTACTTTTGTTTTGATATATAATTAAACAAAAAATGCATTATTAATTAAACAGTTTAAACAATAGCTATGAAAATAATTAGAAAGTTAAACATCGTTTTATTATTACTTGTATCAGTCAATTGTTTCAATACGCAAGCGCCCACTATATATTTTAATAGCAATCCAGTGCTGTCGTTAAGTCAGGAGGTAGTTTCTGTAAAAGTGTATACTAACCCAACTAACAAAAAAGTATTGGTAAAACTAATGCCCAGGGGTATGGTTAAATTATATGTATTGAACAGAAATGGCGATATGCTTTCGTAACCCGACATAACGCTGTTTTTAAAGGTCACATCTTAGAAAATAGATCTGTCAGTTTATCCAAACGATGTGTTTGTACTTCAGGTAAGTAACAGTAATACAATTAGCTGTAACACAATAAGCAGCAAGACAATTAGTTTAATTCTATAAATCTCGAGGTTCCTAAATTGGTATTCGCAGATTTTGATAATTTTATTTTGATAACATTAAATTAATGATTTATTAAAAAAATATTAATGTTCTAAATTACACTTTCAACACTAATTTATCTCACTTTTATCATTAAAAACCATTTCAGATTATGCAAAAATTTTCCTCTGTATTTATTGCTTTTATTTTGTTGTGTATCGGTAACCAATGCTTCTGTCAAAATATCATTACCCAATGGAATTTTAATTCAAGCCCCGCCGATGCTTCAACAACAACCGGCACTACTATGCCCTCGCAGGGTGCTGGAACCATTTCACTTATTGGTTCCACCACTGCCACCTTTGCTTCGGGTACCGCTTCGGGTGGCTCCTCCGACCCTGCAGCCACCGATAATACCGGTTGGAACACGGCAGGCTACCCAACAATTTCGGCATCCGATAGAACGGCAGGCATCCGGTTTAATGTATCCACCGCTGGCAAAAGCAACATAGTAGTTTCCTTTGACCTCAGGCACAGCAATACCGCTTCGCGGTTTTTATCGGTACAATATTCAACCGATGTTACTGCAGGCACTGTTATTTGGACAGAGTTTGCCATCGATTCGGCAACAGGCGGCGATACCTGGTTTAATAAAAGAACCTATGTTTTGGCAGCCATCACGGCCCTCAACAATAATCCCAATGCTGGTTTTCGCATAGTGTCAACCTTTGAGCCGGGGCAAACCAGCTACAGGGCTGCTTCTGCAACCGGTACCTACGCAGGCACTGGTACATGGAGGTTTGATATGGTTACGGTAAAAGATACCGTGTTGGCGGCTCCCGGCGCTGTTACATTTGTAGGTACCCGAGCCGAGGTTATGGAAAGTGCTACCACCTTTACAGTAGTGGCAAGACTTGCCAACGGTATTGCGCCAGCCTCGGCCGAACTGGAAATTTTGCCGATTGGTACGGCAGCAACAGGTACTGATTTTATGTTACCAGCATCGCTGAAGTTTGAATGGCCTGCCAACTCAAATAATGTGAATGATACATTGGTGTTTACCATTAACAACGATAACCTGCCCGAGGCCACTGAGTACGCTATTGGCAGGCTGATAAACCCTGTTAATGCAACGGTTCCGGCAGCATCGGCCAATCATTACACGGTATTTATTAAAGACAACGATCAGCAGGCACCTGTAGCAGCAAAAAGTATAGAGCTCCAATACATCGGTTCTTTTAGTAATAGTTTTTCGGGTAGTAACTCGGCCGAAGTTGTTGACTTTGATTCCACCACCAGGCGTTTATTTGTAGCCAATTCGGTAAATGGCCGTATTGATGTAGTAAATTTTAGCGATCCAACAGCGCCCGTTTATTTTGACTCAATTGCCATACGGTCCTATGGCAATATAAACTCAATAGCGGTTCGTAATGGTGTGATTGCCGCCGCCATCGAAAATTTCGTTCCCCAGTCCGCCGGAACGGTGGTGTTTTTTGACATCAATGGAAATTTTTTAAGCCAGGTAATGGTGGGGGCCATGCCCGATATGATTGTATTTACAAAAGATGGCAGCAAAATATTGACCGCCAACGAGGGCGAGCCAAACAGTGCATACACCAACGATCCCGAAGGTTCCATTTCTATTATCAATCTTTCGGGTGGTGTAGCTGCCCTAACCAATGCCAACGTAGCCACTGCCGGTTTTGCGTCGTTCAATACCCAGGCCACCCAATTAAAAAATAGTGGTGTTCGCATTTTTGGTCCCGGTGCTTCGGTAGCTCAGGATCTTGAGCCGGAGTACATCACCATTTCGCCTGATGGCACCACGGCCTATGTTACCTGCCAGGAAAATAATGCTGTGGCCGTAGTAAATATTGCTACCGCTACCGTTACCCAATTGCTGCCATTAGGTACCAAAGACCATTCGGTTGCTGGTAATGCACTTGATGCCAACGACCAGGTGGGTTTGGTACAAATAGCTAACTGGCCGGTAAAGGGTAATTACATGCCCGATGCCATTGCATCGTACGAGGCAGGCGGCCAAACCTACCTGGTAACGGCCAACGAGGGCGATTCCCGGGAGTACTTTGGCTTTTCCGAACAAGTAAGGTTGAGTTCAGCTACCTATATACTCGATCCGGTTAAGTTTCCCTTCCCAGATGCCCTCAAAGCCAATTTAGGTAGAATAAATGTGACCACAGCCAGTGGCGATACCGACGGCGACGGCGACTTTGATGAGATTAACGTATTTGGCTCGCGTTCGTTTTCTATTTGGAATAGCTCCACAGGCCAATTGGTGTGGGATAGTAAAGATCAACTGGAGCGGATTACCAGCGCCGACCCGGTATTTGGCTCACTATTTAATGTGAGCAACTCAAACAACACCTTCAAAAACCGCAGCGACGATAAAGGCCCCGAACCCGAAGGCGTAACGGTGGCCAGAATTTTTGGGCGCACCTTTGCCTTTGTAACTCTTGAAAGAATAGGTGGATGCATGGTGTACGATGTAAGCGACCCTGCTAACCCGGTTTTTGTTGATTATAAAAATTCAAGATCGGTAAGCATGTACGGTGGCGACAACGGCCCCGAAGGCCTCATTCTTATTCCCGCCAACCAATCGCCCAATGGCAACCCTATACTGGTAATGGCCAACGAGGTATCGTCTACCTTATCGTTTTATAACATCATAACCACTCTACTCAACATTACTTTAGCCGATATAACCGCGCAGGCCGATAATAAACGAAACATTGTCCGTTGGACAACAGCCGGTGAAGAAGCTGGTGATGTATTTGAATTAGAGAGAAGTAAGGATGGCAGAAATTTCACTTTCCTTTCTGTTATAAAAGCCAATGGTGCAGCTTCGGGTTATTTGTACAACGACAATCAGCCATTACAGGGCTGGAGTTATTACCGCCTTAAAATGAAACATCGCACCGGCGAAAGTACTTACTCAAAAGTGGTGGCCGCAGTTCAAAACAGCGCAAGGTCCCTGCTGGTTAAATTGTATCCAAACCCGGTAACCAGCCAGTTGGTTATAGAAAGTTTTAAAAAGCCTTCGGCCAATGCTTCGGTACAAATGTTTAATCAATTGGGGACGCTAATATTCCAACAAAATATTGTAAAAGAGCAAACTGTATTGAACGTAAAGTTGCTGCCTGCCGGTACCTATTACTTACGGTATGTTGATGGGGTTGTTATTGAAACATCCACATTTATAAAGCATTAATTATTTTTCATTGTTAAAAAAAAACCCGCTTACGACGCGGGTTTTTTTATGCTTTTAAAAGAAGTGCTTTATATTAAAAATTTAATGATTATTCGCTATTTGGTACACTCAATGCTGAATATAAAATCATGATAAAAAAGGCTGAATAAAATTACCAACGGTATCAGTGCTACCTCCATGGTAATAGAGGCAGGCAGCAACGACTATTGAAAACTGCTATAAAGCCCGGTTCCAAAATATGAGCACCAGATTGTGGATGATTTTAAAAAATATATTGGGGCGGTTGATGGCAGGGTGCATTAATCGGTTATTGCCCTGGCTATACGCACCACCAGGCTACGGGGCGCAAAGCGCACACTATTGGCAAGCAGGTAATTTTTTAAACCGTGAATTGCCACCGGCGTTCCATTTATTAAAGCATCGTAGCCAAATGCCGCTACCTCTTTACTGGTGGGTATCTTTTTATCTTTAAACATTTTACTCTCCTCCAAATTAGCAGCTTTTTGAAATCCGCTTTCTGTAGCGCCGGGGCAAAGGGCTGTTACCGTAACCCCTGTGCCTTCCAACTCGTTGTTGATGGCCTCGCTAAAATGCAGCACAAAAGCTTTGGTGGCAAAGTATACTGCCATGGTTGGTCCCGGCTGAAAGGCAGCCGTGCTGGCCACATTCATTATTTTACCATATTTTTTACTAATCATTTGTGGTAAAAAAAGATGAGTGAGATAAGTAAGGGCTGTAATATTCAGGTTAATCATCTGCAATTGTTTTTGCCAGTTACTATCAGCAAAAAAACCAAAATCGCCAAAGCCAGCGTTGTTAATCAAATAATCAACCTTTATATTTTTTTGTCGGCAAAAGTCAAAAATAAACTGCGCATTGTTGTAGTCCGATAGGTCCAGGGCGAGGCAATGTGCCGTAATACCAAAAGCTTTTTGTAACTCGTCGCCCAGTGCTTTCAGCTTATCCTCGCTACGTGCCACCAACAAAACATCGTTTTTTTTGGCAGCAAAAATTTTAGCAAGTTCTAATCCTATACCCGACGATGCGCCGGTAATAATGGCTGTATTTGGCATTGATATTATTTGGCTGTAAGCTAATACAACTTCATTAGCCATAAAAGAGAAAAAGGATAAAGTTCGGGTTTAACAAAGCTGTTATGCCATTTCTGCCAATTATTTTGCCCATGCAAATACAGTATTCTACAACACTTTGGATTGCCGGTTATTTAAAAAATAAAATACTTTGGACTGCAGATTACAAGCCGTGGTTTTAATATTATCCCCGGCTACAACGTCAGTTCCCATTGGTTTTTAGAAATTAGTTATCCCGCCAGTAGCCCTTTTTCAGATTTTTTTCGGCCTCGCTTTGCAACAGCGGAAAACGCGTTTTTTTACCAATTAAAGAGCTATTGTGCCGGATGACCGTTCAAAAAAGGGTTTTAAAAAATTTCTTCAACCATTCAACCCCCGGCGTGTTTTGATTGGGCTAAATAGAACAAATAAAGCACGTCATCTAACAAAAAATAAAGAAAATGAGTAGGGCGATAGTTTGGTTTAAAACTGATTTGCGGTTGCACGATAATGAGGTGTTGGCACAGGCGATAGAAGATAACGACGAGGTAATACCAGTGTTTTGTTTTGACACAGCGCATTTTACCACCACCAGTTTTGGCTTTGAAAAAACGGGTAGCTATCGGCTAAAATTTATAATGGAGGCATTAACCGACCTTAATGCCAGCCTGCGCAAAGCGGGGTTGGGGTTGTTAGTGG
Source organism: Chitinophagales bacterium (assembly GCA_038247635.1). Lineage (GTDB taxonomy): Bacteria > Bacteroidota > Bacteroidia > Chitinophagales > Chitinophagaceae > Segetibacter. Next base: position 24,189 of record JBBRUR010000010.1, on the reverse strand, counting down.
TAAGCGGTAAGCCGCACGAGCAAATTGCTGCGCTGGCACTACAATACAATGCTACAGCCGTGTATGCAAAACAGGAAGTTGGCTGGGAGGAATTGCAGGAAGAGCGGCGGCTGATGGTAGCACTACAGCCTATGCAGGTAGCTTTTAAAACGTATAATACCAGCACCCTTTACCCTTACAGCGAGCTGCCGTTTGCCCTTGCCAATACACCCGATATTTTTACCGATTTTAGAAAGCAGGTAGAACGACAATCGGAGGTACCAGTGGCACTGTCAGCACCTCAAAATATACCCGGCGCTCTATTGCCGCCCATGCAATTGCCCACCTTTGCAAGTTTGGGAGTAGCCTACCTGCAGCCCGATACACGTAGCGCCATTACATTTATTGGTGGCGAAACAGAAGGCTTGCAAAGGCTGCAATACTACCTGTTTGATAGCAAAAAAATATCGAAATATAAAGACACGCGTAATGGCATGGTAGGCGAGGGGTATTCGTCAAAATTTTCGGCATGGCTGGCGCAGGGCTGCCTGTCGCCCCGCAAAATATACCACGAAATAAAAAGTTACGAGGCCGACCATGGCGCCAATGAGAGCACCTACTGGCTGGTGTTTGAATTGCTGTGGCGCGAATACTTTAGGCTGGTGATGGAAAAATATGGTACCCGCCTGTTTATGCCGGGTGGCATTAAATCAACAGCTAAAAATTTTAAAAAAGAAAACCCGCATTTGTTACATAAATGGATCAATGGAACTATCGGTAACAACTTTGTAGATGCCAATATGCTGGAGTTGAAGTACACCGGTTTTATGAGCAACCGCGGCAGGCAAAACGTGGCCAGCTACCTTTGTAACGAGCTTAACATTGACTGGCGGTACGGCGCCGCTTATTTTGAACAGCAGTTGGTTGACTACGAAGTGTGCAGCAATTGGGGCAACTGGGCTTACCTTGCCGGCGTGGGTAACGACCCGCGTCCGCACCGATTTTTTAACACCGAAAAACAGGCCGCCCAGTATGATAGCGACCATCAATTTAGAGACCTATGGCTAGCAAAAAAATAACGCAATCGTTTAGTTTAACTGATATCATAAACATGGAGCAACGCTACCGCACCACCTTTATTAATTCGCTGGGTGGTTTTAAAAGCGTTTGCCTGATTGGCACAGTTGATAGTGAAGGACAAACCAACCTTGCCATTTTTAACTCGTTGGTGCATATTGGCGCCAACCCTCCGTACATTGGTTTTATTGCGCGGCCTGTAGTTACCGAGCGGCATACGCTGGAAAATATTGTATCCACCGGAAAATATACCATCAACCAAATAACCCCGGCCTTTTACCTGCAGGCGCACCAAACCTCGGCACGGTACAATAAAAACAATTCGGAGTTTGAGGCAACAGGTCTGCTGGCTAAATACCTTGATGGATTTGAGGCACCTTTTGTGCAGGAAGCACACATTAAAATGGCGGTCGAATTTACACAACAGATCGAAATAGCTATTAACAATACTTCGCTAATAATTGGGCAGATAATGCAGGTATATTGCCCTTACGATTGCATTGAGCCGGATGGCTACGTAGACCTTGAAAAGGCTGGAACCGTTAGTTGTGTTGGGTTGGATGGGTACTATACCGCCCAACGATTGAGTCGGCTTGCGTATGCAAAAGCGGGTAAAGCGCCGGTTGATATTCCACTTCCATAGCTTGTGACGGGCCAAATTTGTAACCTTGTTACGAACCTATATGCCCATTAAATGTAATAGGGGGGTATGAAGCAGGCAACCGATAGCCAATTACCCCCGCAGGATATTGACCGAATTATTGAAATGGCGTGGGAAGACCGTACGCCTTTTGATGCCATCACCTTTCAATTTGGGTTAAGCGAAGCCGAAGTAAAGGCTTTGATGAAAAAGAACCTGCGCTTTAGCTCGTACAAACTGTGGCGTAAAAGGGTGGAGGCCTGTAAAACCAAACATGCCAAAACGAGGGTAGCGGGTATTGACCGCTTTAAATGCACACTGCAACGAACAATCACCAATAACAAAATAAGTAAACGATAGTAATGAGTAAAACCTATGTTTTTGCCGGAGCAAACAGTAAAATAGCCATTGAAACGGCTAAACAATTAAAAGCCGAAGGGCATACCGTTATCGGTATTTCCACTAAGGCAGCTAACCCCTTGTACGACCAGTTTTTTACCGTAGAAAAGTACGATTTCAATACTTTTCCGGCCATTGAAGGACCTATTGACGGACTAGCCTATTTTCCCGGCACCATCAATTTAAAGCCGTTTAATCGCCTGTCGCAAAACGATTTTAACAACGATTACCAAATAAATAGCCTGGGCGCCGTGGCTTTTGTACAGGCGTATTTTAGTAACATAAAAAGTAGTGCGGCAGGTAGTATAGTGTTTATAAGCACGGTGGCGGTTAGTGTAGGTATGCCATTTCATGCATCGGTGGCTATGGCCAAGGGCGCCCTTGAAGGGTTAACAAAATCGCTGGCGGCAGAGTTGGCCCCAGCGGTTAGGGTAAACTGCGTAGCACCATCGTTGGCCGAAACGCCATTAGCCGATAAATTTATCAATACCCCCGAAAAAATGGAAGCCTCGCAAAAACGAAACCCCCTGCGCAAGGTGGGAAAGCCCGAAGACATAGCAAATGCAGTCAGCTTTTTATTAAGTGACCGCGCTGCATGGGTCACCGGCCAAATAATGGGTGTTGATGGCGGCATGAACAACCTGAAATTATTGTAAGTAAATAGTCTTATATAAGGTCACAATCCTTTTAAAGGGCTTTTCTTAATAATTCGTATTATTTGCTCCCCGGCCTTTTGCCGGGGATTTTTTGTTTGGTACGGGAGGGTGGGTTTTATTATATTGCCGCTTTTACAATGTGTAAAGCCATAGCTCGGCTTGTTTTGTAGAAATGGAATTTAGAACATTAAATGATTGCCGCTATTTAACACAGGGGAAACCTTAGCAATTTTAAAGCAGTTTCGGCAGTAGGGTATGGGCTGGAAGAAGAGGCGATCAAATTAATTAAACAGTCGGGAAAGTGGACGGCAGGCACCCAAAACGGCCACTTGGTACCGGTGCAATTGGTGCATCAGGTCATTTTTAAATTGGCTGACAATAAAAAGGGAACAAGCGCCAAACAGGTACACGCTGTAGAACTCTCTATTCCCGAAAATCTACGTTGGCCGGTGGCGGGGAGAAAGGTAATTACTCATTTTGGCAAGTACACATTGCCTTCAACGTCACTTACCAGTACCAGTGATGGCATCAACATAACCACAGAAGGCGCCGTGCATGTTTTTGCCTCGGCAAAAGGTACCGTTTCAGCAATCTTTAACGATGGCGGAATAAACGGGCTTTTTATAAGACACGATGGTTTTTAATACATTTACAGTAATGTAACTTCCATAAAATTTGCCCGTGGAGATCGCGTTAACGAGGGCGATGTTTTGGGCAATGTTTTAACCGATGTTGGTGGTGCCAGCGAATTACTTTTTTTATTGAGCGACACCAAAGGTAAGACAGTTGATCCCGAAAAATATTTGACGGCGCGGTAATGTTTTATAAGGTGCTTAACGTTGTTATTGTTCCCTTTCTTTTCCTATTCATAAATAATATTGCGGCAAGCAAACTTTTTCGCATCTTACCGCCATGTTATGGGAACAGTCAACGCATCAGCAACGCACTTATGGCTTATTATTACTGGCTATTGTGGGTACTTATTTAACTGGTTGGTTTATTCCGCTAATGGAAATAGATGCGGTGCAATACGCTAACATAAGCCGCGAAATGCTGCTTAATCGCAGCTTTATACAGGTGTTTGATAATGGCGAAGATTATCTTGATAAACCACCTTTACTATTTTGGCTAAGCAGTGCCTCTATGTACTTTTTTGGCATAAACCAATATGCTTATCGGCTACCCTCTTTTTTATGCAGTTTGCTTGCGTTGTACAGTTGTTACCGGCTTTGCCTGTTGTTTTATAAAATAGAAATTGCGCTGATAAGCGTATTGGTGCTGGCAAGTTGCCAGGCCATGTTTTTAGTAAACCACGATGTACGTACCGATACCATGCTAATGGGCTGGGTAACCATGAGTGTTTGGCAATTGGCCGCCTGGTACCAAAACAAGCAATGGATAAATTTAATATTGGCCAGCGTAGCCATGGCAGCAGGTATGATGACAAAGGGACCAATTGCCGTAATGGTACCGGTTTTTGCGTTTCTGCCTCACTTTGTACTTCGCCGCCAGTGGAAACAGTTGGTAAAATGGGAGTACCTGGTAATAATAGCCATTGTGTTGGTGTTACTGTTACCAATGATGACAGGACTATACCGCCAGTTCGATCTTCACCCCGAAAAAGTGATGTATGGGCAAACCGGCACCTCGGGATTGACCTTCTTTTTTTGGACCCAAAGTTTTGGCCGTATTACCGGCCAAAGCACCTGGCACGAGTATGATTCCTTTTTGTTTTTGTACCAGAATATGTTGTGGAGCTTTTTGCCATGGATCATTTTTTTTAGCATTGCCTTGCTGGTTGAAATCACAGACATAATTCGGTCAGGGTTTAAACTGGTGCCGAATAAAGAGTGGATTACTACGGGTGGTTTTATTGTTACGTATTGCGCATTGGCCAGCAGCAGGGCGCAATTACCGCACTATATTTTTGTGGTTTTTCCGTTGTCGGCTATTATTACCGCAAAATTTTTATACAACCTGTTAACCAAAGTAAGTACTGGCAAAGCAGCAAAAATTTTGGTGGGTTTTCACAATGGGTTGTTTATGTTGTTATGGCTGGCCTCGCTGGTGTTGCTATACATTCCCTTTAGTAAAATTAATAAGGGTTGGCTAACGGTAACGTATGTTTTACTGGCCCTGGTTTACGTGCTGGTAATACGTAAAGCAAAGGTGGTAGCCCCCTTGCTGCGCAATGCACTGTTTACCATTACCGGCATAAACCTGCTACTGAACGTGTTTTTTTACCCGGCACTATTGCAGTTTCAACCAGGCGTGGCCATCAATCAGTTTCTTGCAAAAAATAATATAACACCCGGCAAAGTTTATAGGTATCAGTTTGGGTTTAGTCGTAGTCTTAATTTTTATGCCAATCACAATTTTGACCAACTGAGCAACCTTGCATTGTTACCTTCAAACACCTACATTATAACTACACAACAGGTAAAAGACAGTTTGGGGCAGCAACAGTTTGCAACGGTATTTAGGGGCCAGGATTTTCATGTAACCATGCTTAGCCTGCGGTTTTTAAACCCGGCTAAAAGGTTTAAGGAAGTAACGCCTTACTACATTTTAAAAAAGAAGGATGATTGAATAACCGAAGGGTGCAGCAGTAGCCTGATGCGCTCTTTTTACAGGCATGACTAGCTATTATTGGGAATTGGGCTTGTGTATGAAAAGTAAAGTAAGCTATGCTATGCAGAATAATAAATAAAAAGTATAAGTGTGCGACGCAACAAAAGCTTGATAGTAGCAGTATTGTTAGGCCAATAAATATTTTTGAAACTAATAAATAGCCATATGTAAGGCATTATTAAATGGCTTTTGAAAAAACTACCCATGTGTTTTTTTTATTTTGGCAGAGGTAACCCACCGTTTAAAAACCAGCCACATAAGGTAGCCTGTAACGGTGCCAAACAATGCGCCACCACTTACATCAAAAGGGTAATGTTTGCCCACATAAACCTGGGCAAAACATATAAGCGCTGCCCAGGCCATTAGCCAATACCACTTGCGGCCTGTTAGTTGGTATATGCTGCAAAACCAAAACATAGCCATGCCAAAATGGTTACTTGCGTGTGTTGAGGGAAAGCCATCTTTTCCGCCGCAATCAATAATATTTCTTATCACCCCTGCCAGTGTGGGTGCGTAACACGGTCGCAGGCGGCCTACATATGGTTTAATAACCGAGGCCGAAACATAGTCGGTAATAGCAAAAGTTACCAGCGTAACAAGTATAAATGGTAAAGCAATTTTTTTATGTTTTGTTACTATGTATATCAGCAGGCCTGCATACAATGGTATCCAGGTAAGCGCGTTACGGGCAAGCAACATTAGCTGGTCTAAATAATAGTTATTAAAACCGGTGTGTATAAATATGAATGTTTGTCTGTCTAATTGTTCAAGCCAGTCAAATAGTTGCATGTAAAAAGTTTGCCGCAAGATATTGTTTACCTGTTTAGATAATGTTGAAGTGAATAAAGGTTATGATGTTAAATAAGCTACCTGCATATACATTTACTAAAGGAGCTATTTTATTAATGGCTTTTTATTTGGTAAATACTTAGGGCAAACCTACAACTGCCCAATAACCTGCAGTAGTGCTATGTATTTTTTTAATACGCCTGTTAACGGAAGGCTGTTTTTAAAAGTTGCCTGGCAGCCGGGCGCAGGCATTTATTTTTAAAAAGCAAATAGTAACTTTAAGGGGTTACATTCAGCAATTTTTTTAACCAAAGCTTACACAAAGTGTCTATGTTTTTGCAAATAATACAATGGTGGAAACGACAATCGCAAAAGCGCACCAACACCCCTGCCACCGACAGCTACGCAAATGTTGATTTTGGTACGGTTACCCCTTTTATTGATATCAGTAATACCTCTGCCCATTTAGCTAATGATACTGAAAATTTTGGCGGGTTTAACGATGGTAACTTTTCGGGTGCCGGCGGCGGCGATAGCTGGAGCGACAGTGGGTCGGCTGATGGCGGCGGCGGCGATGGCGGTGGCGGTGGCGGCGGCGATTAAGTTTTTGCAATCAATCAACGATTGCTGTATGAAATGTTTTTAAACCTACAGGTATGAAGCAATTTAGATCGGCCATTTCGTGGGGGCTTTTTGTGCCGCTGTTTGTTTTTTTTACCATACTGGCCGTGTTTATGGTATTTCAAAAAGCGTGGGGTGGCTTTGTCGTTATTTTGCTTGTTGTTTCATTTTTTATTCATTTAATAATTACTACTGTGTACACTATTAACAAGCAAATGCTGCTAATTAAATGTAGTGTGCTTGTCCGTCAACAAATAGCCATTTCGTCCATTACGCATATAAAGCAAACCAATAGCCCGTGGTCGTCGCCTGCTTTATCGCTAAACCGGTTAGAGGTAAGGTACCTGAACAGCAAAGTGCTTATTTCCCCTGCCAATCAAAAGCAATTCTGCCAACAAATGCTAATGGTTAACCCGGCCATTGTTATTAATATAGCGGGCATGTTAAACAAGGCATAGTCTACCTATTATGCGCTCTGTTTTTTGTCAAAACCAACCGGAAGATTTCCTTTGCAGGGAAAAATCTAACAGATTCTAAAGTTTTTATCACTGGATAGTTACCTTCAAACCTTTTTAAAAAATGCAGCTTATGACTAAAAAAATAGTTGTTTTCTTATTATTATCAATAATTGGTAGTGCGCAGGCACAAAACAAAACAGTGCAGGATCTAAAAAATGAAGCTGCCGGTAAACAAATAAAAAAAGACCCTAATGACACCACTACCAGTGTTTGGAAAACAGGCGGGCTGTACAATCTTAACTTTAACCAGGCATCGTTAAGCAACTGGGCAGCAGGGGGCGATAATTCGTCGCTTTCGATTGCAACGTTGCTAAATGTATTTGCCTTCTATAAAAAAGGAAATAACTCGTGGGATAATACCCTTGACCTTGCCTATGGTATTGTAAGTACCACCAGCCTTGGCCAACGCAAGGCCGACGACCGCATAGACCTTGTGTCAAAATACGGTCATGTTATAGGTAAAAAGTGGAACCTCAGCACGTTGTTTAATTTCAGGTCGCAGTTTGCAAAAGGGTATGCATACCCTAAAAATGGCGAAAGGGTGTTAACCTCAAAGTTTATGGCGCCTGGTTATTTTTTGCTATCGCAAGGGGTGGATTATAAGCCATCTTCCAACTTTTCGTTGTTTTTATCGCCCATTACTGCCAGGCTAATAGTGGTAACGCAGGACTCCCTTTCGGCAGTGGGGGCCTATGGCGTAGACCCCGGCAAAACTTCCAAATTGCAGGCGGGCGCCTTTGTATCGGCAGCATATAAAGCTACAATAAGCGAAAGTGCATCGTACACCACGCGGTTAGATTTGTTTTCTAACTACCTCAACAAGCCTCAAAATATTAATGTGTATTGGACAAACCTGATGGCCGTAAAGGTTACCAGGTTTATTAATATGACCCTTTCAGTTGACATAATTTACGATAAAAATATTGCAACCGTAAAAAGCGATGGAACTGCTGGTAAACCTGCAGTACAACTAAAACAACTGCTGGGCATAGGTTTTGCCTATCGGTTTAACAATACTGTCGTGGCAAATTAAGTTTTTATAAAAACCTGCACTTAATTTGTATTTATAGGGCTAAATAACGGTTTGCCAATGTTTTTTAGCCATGTATCTAAACGGCTAAAAGTTTAATGTTATCAAAACCACCTAATTTATATTCAACGCACCTACAGGGTTTTTTGAGCAACGTAAATTATCAACTTACTTTTTTCCGCATTATAAAAGCCAAATTGCCGGCGTACGTATCACTCATAGCAACTATTGCCAAACAGTTGCACATAAGTAACGATAGTGCTTACCACAGGCTCAGGGGCGAAAAAACACTTACCATTTTTGAACTTCAAACATTGGCTGCACATGTTGGTATTTCTATTAACGAGTTTTTTGGCCACCTGTAAAAACCCGTGCAGCTACCGTTTACAGGCACTTTTATTGAAGGCAATAATGGCAATATTAAAACCTACCTGCAAGGCCTGGTTAATAAACTTACCTACTTCAACAGTTTTAGCAGCTAAAAAATAATTTATATCAACAAGCACATCCCCATTTTTAATCATTTTGTTTACCCCGAACCCGCTGCCTTTAAATGTTATTTTTAAAGTCGTTACAACCTTAATTATATTCAATATGCAAAAGGGTGGTTTAATTTAGCCAGACACATTAATATTTATACTGCCCTAAGCCACAAAATTGCTATCCTTTACAATACGCTGCCTGCAACCAAAGTTTTAAACCTTGACAGTGTAACCCTTACCCAAAGGCAAATAAATTATTTTGAAGAAGCAAAAATTTTTGAAGGTGAAAAAGAGGTGGTAGCCATACCAACTGCCCTGGTAAAGCTTATAAACCGTATAAAAGACCAGGTAAAAGCCGGCGAAAAGTTTTGGCCGATATTTCGTGGGTTCCAAAAACCACCAGCGCCAATTTTACCATGTTTATTAACGAGTTTTCCATTGGCGACAATTCCGTTTTTTTTAAACCGGACAATCTTTAAACGGTTGCGCTAAACCATAGTGTCATCAACTACATATTAACCACCGACAAAAGTTTTGTCAATTACACGCACAACGGTATCCAACATGTTTTAAAAAAATCGTTGTTAATTAGTGAGGTGGGAGAGAAAGACAGGCATTTATTTTTTAACAGGTTGCGCTAAAAAATTTACAGAAGGCTGCCCGTTATTATAAAAAATAAATAGCTGCCAATTGAGTCAATTAACCCCCCATAATATTAAAGCAGGCGCCTGTTTATTTTAAATATAATTACATGTGCAACGGTGGTATAATTGTTTACTGCAAATAGTAAGTGCCAATATTTGCATTATTCGCAACTTTTTATTGTACAAGGCTTTTGCAATTAAACAAACGTTGTTTTTTTGGCTAAGCAGTTTTTAAAAACCATTAAATATTTATACTATTATGAAAAATACTCAACAAATAGTTTTGGCATCGCGGCCAAAGGGTGTGCCCACTATCGATAATTTTACAACTGCTACTGTACAGTTAGCTGCATTAACCAGGCAACAGGTGTTACTACAGGGGCTGTATTATTCGGTTGACCCGTACATGCGTGGGCGTATGAACGATGCAAAATCGTACGTACCCCCATTTGCGCTAAACCAACCAATACAGGGCGGTGTTGTAGCCAGGGTGCTGCAAAGTACCAGCGACCGGTTTGTGGCCGGCAACTTTGTACTGGGTAATTTACCTTGGCAGGAAACCATGGTGGCCGCCGAGGCCGATATAAATAAAATTGACGAAACGTTGGCGCCTCCTGCCTATTACCTTGGTATACTGGGCATGCCCGGCCTCACCGCCTATTTTGGCCTGTTGCATATAGGAAAGCCCCAACCCGGCGAAACGGTTGTTGTGTCAGGTGCAGCAGGTGCAGTAGGTGTAGTGGTGGGGCAAATAGCCAAAATAAAAGGCTGCCACGTGGTGGGTATTGCCGGTACTGACAATAAAGTTGCCCTGTTAAAAAACACCTTCGGTTTTGACGAGGCCATCAACTACAAAACCGAAACCGATATGCGGCAGGCCATTAAAAAAGCCTGCCCAAATGGGGTGGATGTTTATTTTGACAACGTAGGCGGCGAAATATCCGATGCAGTTATTGCCAACATTAATTTTCATGCACGCATACCTCTCTGCGGCCAAATATCACTTTACAACAGTACCGGGGCGCCCGTAGGCCCGCGCCTGCAACCCATGTTACTTACCCGCAGCGTATTAATGCAGGGTTTTATTGTATCCAATTTTAGTAATCAGTTTGCCGAAGCACTTAAACAATTGGCGAAGTGGGTAGCCGAAGGTAAATTACAATACACTCAAACCACCCTGCATGGTTTTAATAAACTTCCCGAAGCCCTTATAGGTTTATTTAGCGGCAATAACACCGGCAAAATGATAGTGGAAGCATAATAGATGGTTACACGCTGTCAGGGTAAATTTTTTTTGTTAGCCCGGCATTAGTTCTTTGGGAGTCGGCCGTTGCGTCGCACAGCGTGTACGCATGGTTCAATAAGCATCAAAAGAGGTTAGATGATAGATGTCGGTAGATGACAGATGATAGGTGATAGATGAAGGTGCCACAAGAGTTGTGGTTTTTCTGGAATAATGCTGACATGTATAACTTGTAACCGGGGTCGTCAATGCTCCACAAAAATTAGCTAAACTAACTTGCAGCTTGCAACTTGCAGATTACAACTTACAGCTTGCAACTTGCAGCTTGCGGCTTATACCTTGCAACTTGCAACTTGCAGCTTGTAACTTGTAGCTTGCGGCTTATACCTTGCAACTTGCAGCTTGCAACTTGCAACTTGCAGCTTCCACCTTGAAGCTTGTAGCTTACAACTTGCAGCTTCCACCTTGCAGCTTTAAACGTGCAACTTTCAACTTACAACTTTCAACTTGTAGCTTGTAGCTTTCAACTTGCAGCTTGCAACTTGCAGCTTATACCTTTCAACTTGTAGCTTGCAACTTGCAGCTTATACCTTGCAGCTTGCGGCTTATACCTTGCAACTTGCAGCTTGCAACTTGTAGCTTGCAGCTTGCGGCTTATACCTTGCAACTTGCAACTTGCAGCTTGCAACTTGTAGCTTGCAGCTTGCGGCTTATACCTTGCAACCTGCAACTTGTAGCTTGCAACTTGCAGCTAAAAAAAAATCATGAAAAAATTTGTTACCTCCCTACTGTTATTTGTAAGCGTTACCTGTGCTGCCCAACTATCGGCCAACGAAAAAAAAGTGCTGGCCATTATAAACCAGCAAATGCCGCAAACCATGCAAATGCTGCAGCAATTGGTAAATATAAATAGTGGCACACTAAACATACAGGGGGTACGCCAAACAGGCGAAGTATTACGCAAAGCGTTTAACGACATTGGTTTTACAACCGAATGGATATCGCTGCCCGATTCATTAAAGCGGGCAGGCCACCTGGTAGCTTTCTTAAACGGCAATAGAGGCAAAAAACTTTTTTTAATAGGCCATCTCGATACCGTTTTTGAACCCGATATGCCCGCCAACCCATACAAAAAAATAAATGAAACGTACGTAACCGGCCAGGGCGTTAGCGATATGAAAGGGGGCGATATGGTTATTTTGGCCGCCTTACAAGCATTGCACAAAGCAGGCTTACTTAATAATGCTAACATTACAGCCTACTTTACCGGCGACGAAGAAAAATCGGGCTCGCCCATATCGGTAAGCCGCGCGGATTTTATTAAGCGGGCCAAAAACGCCAACATAGCCCTTGCCTTTGAAGGTGCAGGTGGCTTAACCACTGTAGCTGCCGCCCGCCGCGGGTCAAGTGCCTGGCAGTTAAAAGTTACCGGCAAGCAGGCACATTCGTCGGGCGTTTTTTTGGCGGGCTACGGCGCCATTTACGAAGCAGCGCGAATTATTAACCAATTTAGAGTACAACTGGCCGGCGAAAAATACCTAACATTTAATCCCGGTATTTTTATAGGTGGCACCGAAGTGCAGTACGATTCTGCGGGCATAAAAGGTTCGGTATCGGGCAAAACAAATATTATTTCCCCATCGGCAGTAGTGCAGGGCGACCTCAGGTTTTTAACCGAAGCGCAAAAGGTAGCCGCCCGTAATAAAATGCGATCTATAGTAGCCTCCAATAATTTAAAAGGTACCAGTGCAACTATTAATTTTGCAGATGGCATTCCCGCCATGGAGCCTACGCCAGGCAATAACCGGTTGGTACAAATGCTTAGCAAGGTATCGGTAGATATGGGCATAGGTCCGGTAAATGCCGGCGACCCCGGCAGCCGTGGCGCCGGCGATATAAGTTACATAGCTCAATATGTTGACGGCCTGGATGGCCTTGGCGCAAGCGGCAGCGGTGCCCACGCCCCCGGCGAACTAATGAATGTTAAAGACTTTCCCATACTCATTCAACGGGCGGCTCTTTTTATTTATCGGCTTATTAATTAGGAGTTTTGAGGCAGGAGTTTTGAGGCAGGAGGCAGCAGCCGAAGTCAGTAGTCGTTAGGCGGGAGCCAACAGCCGTAAGTGAGTAGTCTTTAGTCAATAGTTGGGAGCCAAAAGCCAACAAGCAACCATCAACCTTCCTAAACTGCCAATGGCCAACCAATAACGAACAACCTTCCTAAATTGCCAACGGCCAATAAACAACAAACAACCTTCCTAAACTGCCCACGGCCAATAAACAACAAACAACCTTCTTTCGGCCAACGGCCAATAAACAACAAACAACCTTCTTTCGGCCAACGGCCAATAAACAACAAACAACCTTCCTAAACTGCCAACGGCCAATAAACAACAAACAACCTTCTTCCGGCCAACGGCCAATAAACAACAAACAACCTTCTTTCGGCCAACGGCCAATAAACAACAAACAACCTTCTTTCGGCCAACGGCCAACTAACAACCATCAACCTTGCCGGCTATTTGCCAGTCGTTTGTATACCAGGTAAATAAGGTACATGGCTGCCAATGCTAAAATTAGTTTGCCCTGCCAGTTAAAGTTGGTTACCTCCATTGCGGCATAGGCTTCCAATAATAGCGCAGGCGCCTTGCCAATTGTGCTGGCGGCAAAAAAAGTTATTACAGATACTTTGCCTACGGCGCTGGCAAAGGTTACAATGCCCGATGGTACAAAGGGCAACAGCCGTAACGAAAGGATAGCCATAAACGCATTGCGGCCGGTAAGTTGCAATAGCCTGTTAGCTTGTGGATAATTTGATAAACCTTGTTGTAACGGTTTTTTAAAACCAAAGCGATACAGCAAAAAAGCAACCAATGCACCAATGGCTTCGCCTATAAAAGAGAGAAGAGTACCAGGCCAAAATCCAAAAAACAACACATTGGCCGCAGTAAGAAATACACTTGGTATAACACCCAACAAAGCAATAGCTATGTTTAGGCAAATACTTATGGCAATGGCGTATTGCGGGTAAGTGTTTAATAACTGTAATACTTCCTGTTTCAAAATAATACGGCTTTTTTTATATTGAACTGCCGCGAAGGTACCCGTAAAAGAGTAGCGCTAACCGGTAAGGGATGCCGCTATTGCCATCCGTTTTTTAGTGAAATTGTTGGCCCTCATCACAGTGATCAATTTTGTCAGGTAATATTATTCTTCCTTTATTTGCCCGGTACCCATTTTAAAACCCCAAACAAAAGGCGTTGAACTATTCATCTACATAAAAAAACAAATAATTATCCGCTATTTGGTACACTCAATGCTGAAAATAAAATCATGATAAAAAAGGCTGAATAAAATTACCAACAGTATAAGCGTGCGACCTCGATGGTCATAGAGGCAGGCTGCAACGACTGATGAAAATTGCTATAAAGCCCGGTTCCAAAATATCAGCACCAGATTGCGGATAGTCATTTAAAACATTGCACCGTTAAAAGGACTACCTGCCAATAATGGCATTAAGGTGATTATAAAATATAGAAAAATATGTAAACATAATGGCGGTTACTTCTATAAGAAGATGTGCCACCTCTTTTTATGTATTCGCTTCCACACTTGTTTATGAAATTACGATTGGCGGCAAGCGATCGTTTTAATATTTTACCAAAGCACGATAATTGCCATGGTTAGGTAAACAATCATTATGTCAACATTACAAATAAGCAAAACAATACCAGCTACCGCGCAACAACTTTTTAATGCATGGACCGATAGAGACCAACTAAAGCAGTGGTGGAAACCAATGAATAACCAACTAAAGCAGGTTATAAACGAAGTAAGGGAAGGTGGGAAAATACAATATGAATTTGAAGGCGGCCTTTTAATAAACGGGCAATACGAAAAAGTAGTGCAGGGAAAATTGTTGGTATATAGCTGGAACTGGGATTTTAGTATATCGCCGGTAAGCGAAACACACTTTAGGTTACAAATTGAATTTACCGAAAAAGACAACGAAGCTACAGTATCCATTACACAGGAGGGGTTTGATAAGGAAGAACATATTACGCCCCACAAACAGGGATGGAACGAAGGCCTTGAACAATTAGCCGACTTTGTAACACAACAAAATGGTAACACCCAAACCAACAACGGCGAAGAGAAAGACGAGGTAGCAACAGGGAAGCCAACAATTAGTGGTTACAACGAAACACCCGAACAGCAAAAGGTTGCCGGGGGATAAGTTTTGAGGTGGATTGACTAACAGAATGTTATGCTAACACCCGTTTCATAAATACATTGATGTTAAAGCTATTTATAAATCCATTGATTGCAACGCTATATGCCATTAACCGTGGCATGCATAGCGAAAATTGAAGTACCATAAATAGTTAAAAGGCCTCACCAATAAATATATAAAAACCAGTTCCTTCTTTAGTAAATGCAAAGTCAAGCCTGGTGAAAATGTCTTTTTTAGGAAATAAAAGATAGCGCATTCCAACGCCGCCTGCCCATACAAACTGGTTGACCTGTAGCGAACCAAAGCTATTAAAAACAGTGCCTGTACCTGCAAAAAAGGTAGCACCAAACCGTTTGGTAAAGCGCCATGGCAGGGGTAGCATTCTAAACTCAGCCTGCATTGACAACTGGTTTTTATCGCGGTAACGGCCCGCATAATAACCCCGCATAATGGTTTCGCCCCCCAGCGACGATAACATGTTAAACGGCGGCTGCCCACTAACAAATTGCCCGTACACCTGTGCGGCAAACACATTTCGTTTACTTACAGGGTAATAAAAGCGGTTGTCGCTTATAACAGAGGTGAACGAAGTGGAGCTGCCCAGTGCAGGTGCATATTTAAGCAAAGCCAACTCAGCAAATGCCCCGTTGCGAACGTTTAGCACATTGTGCCGGTCGTCGTATACCAATCCCGCTCCAATGCCCATACTAATTGAGCCCTGGTTACCTTCCGGGGCAACATAACTTCCATAGCCGTTATGCCTATCAAAACTTACCGACGACAAACGCTGCAAATCTATTTCTGGTCCCAGGTAAAGGTTCCTGGCTACTTTTCGTAACACCCGCTCCCGCACCTGTATTAATTGAGCATTTACGGTGGCCATAGGTTCGGCAACTGTTTCAGGGCCTATTCCATAGTACAAAATGGGAAAATTTTGGTATCGCAACCGGCCCAGGTAGGCATACTTGTTTTGATGCGAGTACAATGCATGATCGAACCAAACGCCGTATTGTTTATTGATCGTATAAAAGGTAAAGCCGTTTACCTCGCTTAGCCGGTTGGCAGTATCTTTTTTTGCGTAGTACACCAGCAGGCTGCTAATGCCTAACTCCCAGCTCGTTTCGGGGGCAAAGGCAAGGGTAGGATAGGCTATAAATTGTGGGTCGGCTGAGTTGGTGGTATCGTTTATAAGTGAGTTTATGTATCGCTTAAAAAAGTTGCCCTGCTGGGCTACCAGCCTCAGGCCCGACATAAGTAATAATCCCAAAAAAAGAACCGGCTTAAACATGTTGCTTTACAGTGTTTTCATTGCCGGGCTAATGCTTACCCGGATAGCAAGCTACCCAAAAAAAGCCGGTTCAATAATCAATAATTTACCAGCGGCTTAAATTGCAGATTTGTAGTAAACCGTATATAAAAGGGAGCGCTGCCTACATCGTTTTACTAAATAATATATGCCTGGTTTGCCCCGGCAGCCAAAATCTATTATCTTCAAAATGTTCAATTACTGCTGATGTTTGCTTTTTTAGCATGGTATAATTTTTTCTGAAAATGATTATTAAAGTATATTATTCAGTAGTTTTTTCACTTTCAGCTTTTACATACCCTTTTTTAAATAAAGAATTTATTTAACCCCACTCTTTTATAATAGCGGTAGTATTATTAACCTAGTGTTATGCCCACCCGCACTAACCGTTTCCGCAAGTTTTTGCTTAGCGATGTTGATAAACTTGAAGCTACCACGCTGCAGGCATCGGCCACACCATTTAGTTTTGTACCTACACAAAAAGCGCAATATAGCCGCCTTACCAACTACCTCGATAGCCAGCTTACTAATACTAATACGTTCGCTTTTGTAGTAATAAATAACGTTAGTATAATAATTATTAGCTATTTGGTACACTCAATGCTAAACATAAAATCATGATAAAAAAGGCTCAATAAAATAACCAACAGTATAATTGTGCGACCGCTATGGTAATAGAGGCAGGCTGCAACGACTGGTACAAACTACAATAAAGCCCGGTTCCAAAATATTAGCACCAGATTGCGGATAGTCATTGATAGTATTTTATCGGAAAAATATTTTGGAACGCTTACAAAGCAAAGTAGGTTGCCAGGTTTTTCGGTGGCAAAATCGTTTGTGCTTACCCTGGTAGGTATTGCTTTTAAAGAAGGGAAAATTACCTCGCTAAACGATCCGGTTACCAAATACTTGCCGCAATTATTAAAAACAGATATGGGCTATGCACAGGTTATCATTCAACATTTGCTCCACATGCGCAGTGGGGTTAAAAGCAGCGAAAATTGTAGTAACCCCTTTAGCGATGTATTGAAACCTGGCTTCACCAAAAACATTGCCCACCATACATTACGCGCAAAAAATTGCAAAGCCACCGGTCACCTCTAAATATAGGAGTATCAACTCCCAATTGCTGGCCATGATACTTGAAAAAGCAACCGGTAAAAAATTGCAGTATTTTAGCCTAAAAATGTTGGCAGCCCCTTGGTATGCAGCACAAAGCCACCTGGAACATTGATAGTTAGAAGCACGAAACCGCCAGGGCTTTTTGCTGTATTAATGCAGCAGCAGTTGACTATGCAAAGTTTGGGCGGCTATTTCTTAATCAGGGCCAGTGGATCGGAAAGCAGGTCATATCTAAACAATGGGTTTAAAACGCGGTTTTGGCCGATACTATGAGGGCGTATGGGGGCTACCGCAATCAATGGTGGGCAAGGGCAGAACGACAAAATTTTGAAGACAGCAGCAAAGCAGTTGCCTTTAAAAATACATTGGTCAATGCCACCCGTGTAACAGGCTATACAACCAGTGGCAGCAATAAGCGTATGTACCAGGTGCGCAATTACAATGGTAGTTACCATGCCGGGGGTGTAATGAAACAGCTTGTATATGTAAATTTTGCCAACAATGTGGTTATTGTTAGGCTGGGATGTTATTGGCGCCACCCGCAATATGGCAGCGAAGCCTTTTTATACGCGGTGGGTAAGGCGTTATAAGTGATTTTGTTATTATGAAGCAATGTTGGTGAATTGTAGATGATAGCAGTAAATTTTAGGAAGCGTGGTTATTTGATTAAACACAGAAACAAGGCAGTTAAAAGAGAGCGTGCAAACAAATAGCATTATATACATCGACCGCCTAACATTGCTATGAGCATAGCTAACCTGCTAAAATGGAAAGTATCCCAATAATTAGCCCTACTTTCCACACCTGGCAATACCCATAAAAAAATTGAATTAAATAAATATGCAGCTTAGTGCAAATAAGTTATGAGGCAGGTTTTGGGTTAATTGATTTATATTATAAAAGCCAATTTTTTATTCGTTGTTTATTGGCTTTACATATAACTCGTTGGTCAAAACCATTAACAGTAGTACAACAGGTGTAGCCAATAAAATGCCTAAAAAGCCGGTAAGCGATGCCATAATTAGTTGTCCAATAATAATAAGGGCCGGGGGAATGCTAACCAGCTTTTGCTGCACCATGGGGGTTATGAAATTACTTTCTACCACTTGTATAAAAATGTACAGGCCCGCTACCAGCAGCGCTGTATTACTGCCTTGCATAAAGCCCACCAGCACGGCTGGTACCATTGCAAGCAAGGGGCCAAAATTTGGAATAAAATTTAAGAGGCCGGCAATTATAGCAAGGGCAAGTGCCATTGGTAATCCTATAATTAGCAGCCCGGTTAGGGTAAGCACCATTACCACCAGCATGGCTATCAGGCTTCCTTTAAGCCATTTGGTAAGTTTTAGCCACATTACTTCCAGCACATACAACGCTTTTTGCCTGCCACCGGGTGGCACAAGTTGAAGCATACCCTTTTTATAAACCGCAGGATTAACTGTTAAAAATAACCCCAAAAATATAATTATATACAGGTTGCCAATACCACCAAAGGTTGAGCTGAAAAAACGCCCGGCCACAGCACCGAGTTTTTGTTGCGATTTAATTGACAACGCCTCTTTAAGCAGGCGTTGCCCCACCGGGCTTTTGTTTATTTCTTCTTTTATTTGTTTTATGCCAGTTGGTAAGGTTTCGGCCAGTTCGGAAATTTGGTTCTGTACTTCGGCGCCAATAAATACCGATAAAGCCGTTAACAACACTACCGACACTAACACCGAAACAAGTAGCGTAACCCACGATGGCCAATGGGTATACTTACCTATAATTTGCGCAAAGCCTTGAAAATATACCGCTATTAAAAGGCCTGCCAATACCATTAATAATACGTTAAACAGGGCATATAGCAACACCATAATAGTTACCGCAAGTACAGTAATACCTACCACTACCCAAACTTTTTTGGCATAGGTGCGAGGATCGTTCGAGGTGGAATTTCCCATGCCAAAACTGACTTCAAAAACTTAGCCATGCAGATGGTTTAAAGCTGCAGGTTTAAAGCTGCAAGCTGCCAGCAAGCTGTTTTATTTGGCCTTTTTTAAGCAGGTGCGGCAGCATTGTAGCAAAGCGTACTCCAATCTTTAGTGCTTTCGGCTGGGCAATAGTAAAATATAAATTCGTCCAACTTTTTATTGTAGATAACAGCATCCGGTTAACCAAAAATTTTTATAAGCAAAAAAGCCATGTGTACCAGCCTTGTTTAGTTAACTTTTGCAAATCGCTGGCGTTTGAGGCGGCAAATGGCACAAGTTTTAAAAGTACCACAAAATCAAAACATAAAACAAACAACTCACCACCCACTCACTGACCATTCACTATTAACCATTCGCCATCGGCTTCGGCAACGCTCAGCCAGCGGCGTTTCACCACTCACTATTCGCCGTTGGCTTCGGCAACGCTCAGCCAGCGGCGTTTCACCACTCACTATTCACCGTTGGTGTCGGCAACGCTCAGCCAGCGGCGTTTCACCACTCATTTACCGTTGGCTTCGGCAACGCTCAGCCAGCGGCGTTTCACCACTCACTATTCACCGTTGGCTTCGGCAACGCTCAGCCAGCGGCGTGTTCACATCCACCATTCGCCATTGGCTCCGGCTACGCTCAGCCAACGGCGTGTTCACATCCACCATTCGCCATTGGCTTAGGCTACGCGCAGCCAACGGCGTGTTCACATTCACTATTGACAATTGACTACTCCCCACTCACTACTCCCCACTCACCACTCACCATTTCAGCCGCCTGATTTTTATTTCTCTGAATTCAATGCCTTGTCCTTCGGCCTGTAGGGCAATGTAGCCTGAGGTAAGGGGTTTACCGTCTATTTTAATGGCTGGGTTAAAACCGTTTGCTACCGCACCGCCAATTTGAGGTTTGGTGTATTGAAGTACTGTATCGCCATTTACAATATGGGTAACCAGCGAGTCGCCATAAACTAATAACTCACCACTAACCCACTCGTTCCACAGGTAGGTTTTTGAGGTTGAATTGATGCAGTGCCGCCGGTCTTTCTTGTTAATAAAAAATACATCGGTGCCAGGGGAGCACATATTGCCGGTAGGCCTTGCAAAACCAGGTTTTTCTTCGGCCAGTATTTGCCACTCAACCGATATAGGCCAGTCCTGCTCCTTTAAAATTGTTTTGGGATGCTGCGAGTGAAACATAACTCCGCTATTTCGGTAGGTGTAGGTGGGTGCATCTTCCATCCACTCATTGGTAAGGCGGTATTGAAACTTAAGATGGAAATTTCCGTAGGGTTCCTTATAAAACAAGTGGCCGTAGCGGTTATTAAAGGTGGTGTAGCCATCGTAGCTAACCAGTATATTTCCGTTTTTTACCCTAAAGGTGTTGGCATAGTTGTCGCCAGTTTCGTGATGGAAAAACTTGGGCGTCCAGCCATCAAGGTTTTTACCGTTAAACAACACCTTCCAATCGCCGGCGCCAGCTACTTTTTTTGTAAGCGTAAAAGCACAGGCAATAGTAGCAACAGTGGTTAGTAAAACAAAGGCGCGTAGTAGTTTGGTCATAATGGCAATTTAATGGGTTTTGATAATTTGTGGCGGCCCTTTAAATGGCCTGTTCTAAATGTATTGTTTATTCCATTCAGGTAACTTTTTTGAGTAGCGATTGGTTACGAATAGTGTTAACCTATAAACTGCCTGGTAAATAGTAAGTTCTGCTTGTGTAGATTTGCGCTTAAAAAATAACACATCCATCTATGCCCCCTAATTCCATTATCGGCCAAAAAAAACATAAAAGACAAAGGCAAGAACGTTGCCCATATACAAATGTTATATATCAAAAAAATGGAAACAGGAGGGTATAGCCAATGCGGTGGTTGTACGACGCCATGTGAACGGCAATGTAACTGCAGGCATATACCTGGTTGACCTTTGGTGTATGGGTGTAAAAGACGCATTTTATTTATTCAATCGTCCAGCGAAGGAAATAGACGAAAAAATGGATTTAATGAGTGACGAATAGGACGGGGCGGAATACAACCTGGTACACAATATTATTTTTGCCGGTCACGATTTTGCTGCTGAGTTTGACATTGCACCAAATAAGGACTTTGCGATTGCTAAGTTTATATTGGACGAAGATGACGACCAAATACCACTAATTGAGATACACGTGGGCATTGCTAAGGGCAACCCACATTTGGTGGTAGCGCCCGATTATAATTTTCAGCCTATTTTAAAAAAAATTGGAAAAGACTGCCGGCCCGGGAAATTTTACATTTGAATTTATGTATGGTCCGGATGATTATATGGATGTAGACGATGAAGATGATGAAGATGATGATTTTGAAGCTCAGGAAAGTATATTTGATGAGATAGAGGAGGGCTACCTTAACTTTAACCATATTGCGTAACTGGACACAGAAGCGCTTAAAGAAGAAATAGGAGAAGGACAGCGCCCGTTTTCGGATGTTAGCCTGATACAGGCAGAACTACTATTAAGCCAACTAAACGACCGCGAGCAAGGCACCATACTACCCTTACCGCTTTTACAAGAGAAAAAAGATTACCAGTTGTTTGATAAACTTGTGGACAAATGGCAGGAAGGGTACGAACAGATTGAGGATGAAATTGAAGAAACATTTTCCCGGATACAAACGATAGCTGCAAACGGTGAAGGACTGGATGATGAACGCATGTTACAGCGTTACATGGAATTATACGATGGTTACCGCCATCTTGCTGATATGGGATACTTTATTTTCAGCGCCATCCCGTTCCCGTTTTTGCTATTGCAACTGCCGGTGTTAATAAAACAAATCATCAACTTTACGCCGGCTGTACAACTAATGCTGGCAGGGTTTGCAACTACGCAAAACGAGCCCCACCTAAATTAAAGTTTATATACGACGCACCTGTGGTGGAAGATGCTTTTCCCGGCCATGAAAATATTTACGCCATGCACCACAAGCTGTTTTGGCTTATAAAGCACTTATAGCCCTGGGCACGAAGGATAAAACACAAATCCTCCACTATCATAACCTGCTGCGCATAAGTGGTATGGACGGCTATCAGCGCTTGCTATATGTTGCACAGCTTACATTGTGGCTGCAAAAGGAGTTGGAATAGCGGTGAAAGCAATGGTAAGCGGCCACCATATCGGAAAACAGTGCTTTTGTATGTGGGTAAATTATGCCTCAAAGTGACCCATCATGTCCATCCAGCAATTGCTGAAAAGTAAAACCAGTTAATTTTAGAGAATTTAACCCATTAGGTACCATGAAAAAGTCTAAAAATTTATTGTTTATAATCTTGATGCTTTCTTGTCTTCAAGCAACTTGCCAGGACCACCAACCTGAAGAAATTGATAATGACTTGCAGAGTTGTTTAGACGGGACAGATATGGTCACCGCAGCTATGTGTTCTTGTTATACTCAAGCAACTAAAAGATGGGATTTAAAGTTAGATACCTTATATCAAAAGTTGATAAAAAGTCTTAACCCTACGATTAAACAAAGTCTTATTCAAAGTCAACAACAGTGGCTAAAATACAAGGAGGTAGAATTTCAATTGATTGAGGTTGCCTCCGGCAGCGGCACGATGTGGAATTGGGTGGTTTTAGGTAAAAAAATGTCAGTAATTCGCCAAAGAGTTTATACGTTAAATGGCATTCTTGAGAACCTCGACGACTATTAGTTATCTAGCACAATCACATCTTACTATATTGGGGTAATGAGGCATAAAAGAAGAGTAATTTGAGATATTCACTCAATCCTTCTTCAACCACCCCGTAATGCTCAGCCTAACTTTTTGGGTTTCCAATACTTCGTGGCTTAGCTCGCCGCTTTTAAAAAATACCGTCTTACCATTATCGGGCGAAATTTTTTGCTGCACACCAGCGGGGTAAATGCATAGTTCGCCACCGTCGGCCTCTACCCAACCTTCGTTAAAATAAAATATCATGGTGTACTGACGGCTGTTGTTGTTTTTAAACTGGTCCAAATGTTTTTTGTAGAAGCTGCCTTTTTCGTACACTGCATAGTGAAACTCGTACCCGGTAATGCCGGTGTAACAGGTTTGGTTTAAATGGCTTACAAACAAATCGATCACATCAAAAAAGGCGTTCTCAAATTGGTTGTGGTGGCTGCGGTCTAACCAGCAAATGGCATCACTTCTGAATAATTTATTGTGAACCGCCAATGCTTCATTGCCGGTACCGGCAGGTTGTAAAAGCTTTTTGGTCAATAATCTTTTCAGATTTTCAGTAAGATCTATTGATAATTGAGCGCTTAAAAAATTAGTCGCAATGCCTATCTTATTATCAATGTAACCATCGATTAAGGTATTGAATGTTGTGTACAACTACAAGGTTTATGTTGGTAAAAGTAAAAAGAGGTAAACGGTGAAGGTAATGTAAGAAAACCGCCTTTTTTAATTAAGCCAGCCGCTAAAGTAATGCTGCAAGCAGGGTTTGACAACCTGTTCCGTTTTTTTTAAAATTGGAAACAATTGGCCGAAGATTGCTAGTCATCGATAGTTCCGGCATGGCGTTATAAATTAAGCAGTAGTAAAAACCGTTAAACTGCTATTTTTAAACGGCTAAAGTTGTGGGCACGCAAAACACAGCATAGCACCACAACGCCAAACCGCTAAGGTTCACTACAATTGTATTTGAAACGCGGTTATTAATAAAAAAAATCTCAATGACTTTCCGCAATCTGGTACTGATATTTTGGAACCGGGCTTTATAGCTTTTTTCACCAGTCGTTGCAGCCTGCCTCCATAACCAGAGAGGTTGCACATTTATATCAATGGTAATTTTATAAATCTCAATGACTGTCCGCAAACTGGAGCTGATATTTTG
>JBBRUR010000009.1:0-94133 GCA_038247635.1 Chitinophagales bacterium | reverse complement strand
TTTCAGTACCAACCGGGCCAAGCCTGCCAACTGAAATTATTAAGGCGGGAATGCCGCCCAAAAATAAAATGCGGGCTACCAAAAATTTATATGTTTTGAGAAGAAGTATTGCAAAGCGCCCTAAGGCAGCTTATAAAAACTAAGAAGGATATTTTTACCAACAGGGGCCCATTAAAAAAAGGTAACCAATGGTTTGCCTTTGAACCAAGCGTTTCAGTACCAACCGGGCCAAGCCTGCCAACTGAAATTATTAAGGCGGGAATGCCGCCCAAAAATAAAATGCGGGCTACCAAAAATTTATATGTTTTGAGAAGAAGTATTGCAAAGCGCTCTAAGGCAGCTTATAAAAACTAAGAAGGATATTTTTACCAAAGGGCGCTTAAAAAAACATGACCAAAGCTTACACTTCAACGGTTCCGATGCATCGGAAGAAAGTATGTTTTACAATGTTATTTGGATAGGCACCAAAAAAAATTACATGATTACCCAAAACGCTACTACCTGGCTAATGGCGCCAACCATTACGCCAAAATATACTTCCATGGGGTGATGGTCGCTTACAATTAGCCTTGAGGTGCATACCAGCCCGCCGCCAATAATTACCGCAGCCAATAACTGCCCCATGGGGAAATTGCTAACCAAAGCCAGTAATATAAAATAGGCAATAGCGCCGCCAACGCCCAGCCCATGCATGCTTATTTTAAAGTAGTTGTTAAACATGAGTGCCGCCGATACCGATAAAAACAACCCCAGCAAAAAATAAGTAAGTACCACCGGCGAACCCGGCAGGCTGCGGCTTACATAAAAGGCCCACCAATAGTAAATAATGGAAGCTACGTAGGGAATGATGCGCTCTTTTTGTGTGCGCAAAAAAATGGATTCGGCAAATTTTAAACGCCACAATAAAAACACGGTTACGGCCGGAAAAAAGCAGGTAATAACGCTTAGCGATATAAACCTGAGCAGTTTTTGGCTGTCCTGCAATGCCGCAAACGAGTAGGGGTGCAGGTAAATAAGGTAGGCGCACACATACACAGGTATAAACAGCGGGTGAAATGCATACGATAATGCCCTGGCCAACACTTTTAAAAAGGTTGGCTGTGGCAACGGGTAGGTAATTTGCTGGCTCATATTGGGTAGGTAATTCGCATCTACAATTGTTTGCGTAACCTGGCTACCGGCAGGTTTAACTGTTCGCGGTATTTGGCTACGGTGCGGCGGGCTATGTTGTAGCCTTTGCCTTGCAGCAGGTCGGTCAACTGTTCGTCGCTTAATGGTTTGTGTTTGTCTTCGGCTTCAATTAGGTCGCTTAATATTTTTTTTACCTCGCGGGTGCTTACTTCCTCGCCACTGTCGGTGCTTAGCGACTCGCTAAAAAAGAATTTAAGGCGGTAAGTACCAAACTCGGTTTGCACAAATTTGCTGTTGGCCACCCGGCTTACAGTACTAATATCCAGCCCTGTAACCTCGGCAATATCTTTTAAGATCATTGGCTTTAGCGTGGTTTCGTCGCCGGTTAAAAAAAACTCTTCCTGGTAGTTCATTATGGTTTGCATGGTGCCCAGCAGGGTTTGTTGCCGCTGCTTAATCATGTCAATAAACCACTTGGCCGAGTCTATTTTTTGTTTAATGAAAATTACCGCTTCCTTTTGTCGCTTGTCTTTTTTGCTGCCCCTTTCGTAGTCCTTCATCATATCCCTATACCCTTCGCTAATGCGCAGGTCGGGTGCATTTTTGCTGTTAAGCGTAATATCCAGTATACCAGCATTATTGGTTATAAAAAAGTCGGGTATTACGTAGCTTTCAGCTTTATTTACCTGCCCAATATTGCCGCCGGGTTTGGGGTTAAGTTTAATGATTTGGTTTATGACCGATTTAAGGCCCTCATCGTCAATACCCAGGCTGCGTTGAATTTTGTCGTAGTGTTTTTTGGTAAACTCGTCAAAGTATTTTTCAATTACCAGTGTTGCCTGCTCCACCTCAATGCCCTCGCTCATGCGGCGGCGAAGTTGTATTAACAGGCACTCCTGCAGGTCGCGGGCACAAATACCGGGCGGATCAAACATTTGTATTTGTTTAATCAGGGCTTCAATTTCTTTTTCGGTGGCCACAATGTTTTGCCTAAAGGCAAGGTCATCCGCAATGGAGGTCAGTTCGCGGCGCAGGTAGCCATCATCGTCAATGCTGCCCACTATTTGCCCGGCAATTTTATTATTGCGTTCATCCAAGTTCATCATACCCAGCTGGGTTAACAGCAACTCGTAAAAACTCGTCTCAACCCTTATTGGTATTACTTTCCCATCGTCCATTTCGGGATAGTTTTCGTCCCTCATTTTGTAATCGCCCGGCTCGTCGTCGCTATCGTTTACATATTCGCTCAGGTCAAGGTTGTCGTATTCGTCGGCACTTCCTTCGGTAGCCTCAAAGTCGTCGTCTTTGCTTTCAAACTCATCTTTAAGGTCGTCATCAAACTCGTCGTGGCCGTCTTCGCCCACTTCAAGGGCGGGGTTTTCTTCCAGTTCTTCCTTAATTCTTTCCTCAAGGTTGGCCGTTGGCACCTGCAGCAGTTTCATTAATTGAATTTGCTGGGGCGATAATTTTTGTAAAAGTTTTTGTTGTATTGATTGGCTTAATGACATTGTAGCGTGGCGGTTGCTATTTATAACAACAAATAAAAAATAATAAACTTGCCTTTGTGTTTAACATATTGCCAAAGGCTATTTCGCGGTAAATTTACATACAAAACCATGCACCCATGCATTGCAACTGTATTTGTTTCTTTGTTATTTTATTTGTATGCCTTTCGGCCAAAACCTTTGCCCAACAAGGTTTAGATACTTCGCGGCAGGCTGTTTACATGCGTTTTCAAAAGGCTAATCTTAGGCAGGGTTTAACAAAAACCACCGGCCTGCCACCCACCATTTTTTCCAATACGGCAGCGGTTCGGCCGTTTTATATGCTTAAAACAGTACCCGATAATTTTTATGCAAGTCACCTTGGTTTTTTTTGTAAGCAGGAAATATTGTTAGAAAAAGTTACCAAACTTCCCCTGCGTTTTAGGCTGGGTTCGGTACAGTATACTGACAAAATGGAAGGTAAACTACAACCGCGGTAAAACGCATAAGCGTGTATTGCAGTTTTTTTTTGGTGACGGGCATTTAATTTTTGAAGCTACATTGTTGCGTCGCACACTTATACGGTATCTGTTAAGGCATCAGGGCCAACTATTCAGGGGGCAGCTTTGACTGCATAATTTCCCTTAAAAAAATCTATATTAATTATAGAGGTGTCTTAACTACCTGTGCGGCCAAATCGATTGCCTGTCATAGGTTTTGTTGAAATTAATATTGTTAAGTTGACGCCAGTGCAACTTTTCGGAAGCAGCTTTTACAGCATAATTTTCCCGGCCAATTTAAATTTTCCCATTCCGCTCCCTGCTATTTATTTGCTTTAAACCAACGGCTTGTAAAGCATTTAGCCAAATTAATGCATTCTTAACCTAACGCCCATATGGTAAAAAGGAGCGCAGGCTCATCTATTCAACTATGATTGGGCTGCATTGTTACAAACTATGTTTTGGGTTACGTAGATTAGCCCAAAATATTTTTTATGCGCAGGTTATTTATAATTGCTATTCCCATTGCCCTGTTAGGCATTGTGTATGCAATGGGTCCTAACCCTTCTACCCCCAATTACAACATTGATTTGCCTGCTGTACCGGCAGGTAATATTGCCCTTGAAGCATATGTAGCTACTGGTGAGGCGGCCCACACCATTAAGCCCGGAAACCAGGCCACCATTGTGTGGAACAATAGCCTGCACCAAAAAACCAGATACGCCATTGTATACCTGCATGGCTTCAGCGCCAGCCACGAAGAAGGCAACCCCATTCACCTGGCGATAGCCAAAAAGTTTGGTTGCAACTTATACCTGTCGCGGCTATCGCAGCATGGCATAGATACTGCCGATGCACTGGTCAGTATGACTGCCGAAAACCTGTGGGAAAGTGCCAAAGAAGCCTATGCCATCGGCAGCCAATTGGGCGATAGTGTAATATTAATGGGCACCTCTACCGGTGGAAGCCTTGCCCTTCAACTGGCGGCTACGTATCATACCAATATTGCGGCGCTGGTATTAATGTCGCCCAATATTGCTATTAACGATGCCAACGCATGGTTGCTAAATAACCCATGGGGATTGCAAATAGCGCACCTGGTTAAAGCATCAGACCTTAATACAGCAGCTAATGACACCAAATTGTACAAACAGTATTGGAACAAACAATACAGGTTAGAGGCAGCCGTACAGTTACAGGAGTACGTTGAAACCATAATGACCGGGCAAACTTTTGAAAAAGTAACACAACCAATAGCTACACTGTATTATTATAAAGATGAGCAGCACCAGGACCCGGTGGTAAAAGTATCGGCTATACAACAAATGATGAAAGAAGTATCGACCCCGGCCGGGCTAAAAAAAGAGCAGGCTATACCCGGCGTTGAAAACCATGTGATGGGTTCGTACATTTTATCGAAAGATTTGCCGGCGGTAGAAAATGCCATTACCACCTTTTTGCAGCAGGTAGTATTTACAAGATGATATAACCGATAGGACACTTTTGATAAATTACCCGTTGGCGCGTGATTGCTGATTTATTTTGCGGCAGTACAAGTGTGGCATCCGCCCTGCTAATGCCAGTGGCATAGGCAACCGGGGCTTCATAGATATGCCAATACTATTTCCCAAAAAAACGCTCTTAACTTAAATGCTTTGCCTTATAGGCTTAATGGTTAGGTACGGATTGGTCTTTTAATTATTCTACAAATTCGTTATTTTTTTGTTGCTAACCTGTAGCAGATGGGCAATTGCTTACTTTAGCGGCCCTAAACGATTTTCTATATGACACGCAGTAAAATTGCGGGTGTAGGTATGTATGTACCGGCCAAAACGGTTACCAACCAACACCTAACCAGCCACATGGAAACCAGCGATGAATGGATACAGGAACGCACCGGTATAAAGGAAAGAAGGTATGCCCGGCGCCTGGGCGAAACCACCACCACCATGGGAATAGAGGCCGCTAAAATGGCGATTGCCAACGCCGGCCTTACAGCTTCCGATATTGATTTTATAGTATTTGCCACTTTAAGCCCCGATTATTACTTTCCGGGCTGCGGCGTGTTATTGCAGCGCGAAATGAAGATGGGCGAAATTGGTGCACTGGACATTCGCAACCAATGCAGTGGCTTTATATATGCGCTAAGCGTGGCCGACCAGTTTATAAAAAGCGGCATGTACAAAAACATACTGGTTGTAGGCAGCGAAAAACATTCGTTTGGCCTTGACTTTAGCACCCGCGGCCGCAACATAAGTGTAATTTTTGGCGATGGGGCCGGGGCAGTAGTACTACGGGCAACCAATGCCGAAGGGCAGGGAATATTAAGCACGCACCTGCACAGCGATGGCGAAAGCGCCGAACTACTGGCTATGTACAACCCTGGCACACACGGCAACCACTGGGCTGCCAACAAACCAATGGCCAGTTTTGATGAGGCTGAAATAGGACAGACCTTTATGAGCCATAACATGGTAGACAATGCAGAAAATTTTCCTTACATGGATGGCCAGGCGGTATTTAAAAAGGCAATAATAAAAATGCCGGAAGTAATAATGGAGGCGTTGACCGCCAATAACCTTACCGCTGCCGATATTGACCTGCTAATACCCCACCAGGCCAACCTGCGTATTAGCCAGATGGTGCAAAAGCAACTGGGCTTAACCGACAATAAAGTGTACAACAACATTCAGCGGTATGGCAACACTACGGCTGCCAGTATTCCGCTTGCTTTGTACGAGGCATGGAATGAGGGAAAATTAAGGGAAGGTGACCTGTTATGCCTCACTGCTTTTGGCAGCGGGTTTACCTGGGCAAGTGCGTTAATTCGCTGGTAATGTTGCAATGCACCTTTGTAGTGTACACCAAAACTGTAGATGTTTGCTAACTTTTTACACCTTATGTTGAAATATTTATTGTTGATGCTGCTGCTTATACCAGGCTTTGCCACCCCAGCGTTGGCGGGGCAACGGCCCTGCTGGTTAGTTGGTTTTAACAATAAACAACTATTTAAAGGGTTTGAAGTAAAACAAAGCCTCGTATTACGCATGCAGTCGACGTTGGTAAGTAGCAACCCTTCGGCAATATTTACCATAGAATACAAAGATGCAGCTGCCGATAAAAACTGGCGGCGCACCTATTATATAACTGATCAAAACGATCAAACCATTCACACCATTACCATGCAACAGCCAACCGGCAAGCGGCCATTTAAGGCAGCCTTGCTGGTGGGCTATGCTAAAGCAAAAAAGCCCGTTTATGTGTACACTACCCTGCTACCCAAAGACCCTCAAAAAGCAGCCGTAGTAAGGGTAAGGCGCATATTGCTTTGTACCATTGAATGGCTGTAAAACCAACTATTAGATGAGGAAAATCATATACCTGGTAAATCCCATTTCGGGTTCAATGAAGAAAGATTCCATCAAGAGTATATTAGAAAAAAAGTCAAATGAACATAAAGCTAATTACGAAATTTTGCCCACCAACAGCCTTGGTAATTATGAGTACCTGAAACATAAAATAGAAGACGACGGCATAACCGATGTGGTAATTGTTGGGGGCGATGGAACCGTGAATGCAGTGGTTGATGCATTAAAGGATACACCCGTTCATTTTGGTATTGTACCAATGGGTAGTGGTAATGGACTGGCCTTTTGTGCCGGCATTCCTAAAAATCCCTACAAAGCTATCGACCTGCTTTTTACCGGTACGCCTGCTTACATTGATGGTTTTGAAATGAATGGTCATTTTAGCTGCATGCTAAGCGGGCTGGGATTTGACGCCCAGGTGGCCCACGATTTTGCCAATACCAGTAGCCGCGGATTAATTACTTACACCCAGCAAAGCTTGTTTAATTTTTTTAAAGCGCACCCTTACCAGTTTGAGATAGTAATGAACGAGTTTTCGTTTTTTACCGATGCCTTTTTTATATGTGTAGCAAACAGTAACCAGTTTGGAAACAATTTTAAAATAGCCCCCAAAGCCAGTTTAAACGATGGCCTGCTTGATATAGTGGTAGTGCAAAAAATGAACAAAGCACGGTTGCCCTTTGCCATATTACGCCAGGTAAGAGGCAATAACCGCCTGCAGGAGTTGGTGGAAGACATCAACACCAAAAACATTCTCTACTTTCAGGTACCATCGCTTACAATACGTAACTTAAAACATGCCCCTTTTCATGTTGATGGTGAGCCGAGGGAAACGTATAATGAGTTTAGTATTAAGATATTGAAGGATTGTTTTAGGTTGATACAGCCGGGTTAGACGACCTACAAAAAAACTTGAATTCTTTTTTTTAGGATTGGGTAAAAAAAGGGTGCCGGGTAAAAAATTTGGTGTTGACCCAGGTTTACTTTGCTAAAAATTAAATGGTTTAGCTATAGCAAATAGGCTATCGTGTTGCCATTGGCCTAATAGTTCTGTTGTTCTAAATTGCTACAATATCCTTGTTCGTTTTTTGCTTTCGCGGTATTCGCTGGGCGTAACCAAAAACTTGTTTTTAAATACAGTAGAAAAATAAGATTGAGTTGCAAAGCCAACCTTGAAGGCAATTTCCGATATGGTAAAATCTTCGTGTACCAAAAAATATTTTGATTTTTGAAGACGGGTTGCCAAAATATAGTCGTTTATGTTGTGGCCAATTATTGACTTAACCTTCCGGTATAACTGCACCCGCGATACACCCATTGCTCTTCCAATATCATCTACCGAAAATTTATCGTTGGCTATATTTTTTTCAATAATGGTATTGAATTCATTTAAAAACTTTCGGTCGGCCTTTGATGATAGATTTGTGCGGCTTTCCTGTGGCAGTTCACTGGTATAATGCTCCCGCAGTAGTGCACGGTTATATAGCAGGTTCTTAATGGTTTCATCAAGGTATTCCAGGTTAAATGGTTTTATAATAAATGCGTCAGCCCTTAGTTTTATACCTGCTATTTGCTCCTGAAGCGTTTTTTTGGCAGTCAATAAAATGATGGGAATATGAAAGGTGCGAATATCTTTTTTTAATATTCCGGTTATTTCCATTCCGGTTTTACCTGGCATAATTATGTCGGCAATAATTAGGTCAGGAAGTATGTCAAAGGCCATTTCGAGACCCGCATTGCCATTGGCAGCTACATATACATCATACACAGTGCCTAAGCGGGCATTTAAAAAATTGCCTAAGTCTTCATTGTCTTCAATTATTAATACCGAAAACTCCTTGTCAATATGCAAAAATTCAGCGTCATTAATTACAACTGCTTCCAAAGATGATTCATATATTTTAATGTCTTCATAAGTATTGGTAGGTTCGGGTTTATCGGGTAGCATTTCGGCAGCCAGTAAATGATGGTTGCCCTTTGGCAGGCTTATAGTAAATGAGGTACCTTTTTGTTTATTACTTTCTATCATTAATTTTCCATGGTGCAGCTTTATAAGTTCGTTGGAAAGGGTTAGTCCTAAACCCGTTCCTGTATAATTTTCGCTGTGTCCCTGGTAAAAAAGATCGAAGGCATGGTGCAGTTCATCAGGCGTCATACCAATGCCGGTATCGGTTATGGAAATAAGAACATTTTGATCGTTTTTGTCTTTACCAATCGTTACATTAATACTGCCATTAACTCTGGTAAACTTAAAGGCGTTTGAAAGAATGTTGAACAATACTTTATCGAGCAGGTTTGCTTCAAACCAAATATGATCGTCGCCTATGGTGTTAGTTATATTAAAATCGATCGATTTCTTTTTTGCCACCTCTTTAAACGAAGCAGCAGTTTCAGCTACAAAAGCAGCAATGTTGTATTGCGATGCTTTCAATGTCATTTTGCCTTCTTCTATCTTCCTGAAATCCATTAATTGGTTAATTAGCCGCAGCAGGCGAAGCGAATTTTTATGTACAAAAGCAAGGTTATTTTTAATAGCGGGCGGCACTTTTGGGTAGCACAGTGAATCCTCAACCGGCCCTATTATAAGTGTAAGAGGAGTTCGCAACTCATGCGATATATTGGTAAAAAAATTGAATTTAAAGTCGTTGGCTTCTTTTACTTTTTTAAACATATCTGCCAGCTGGTTCCGTTGTTCGGCTATCTCAGTATTGCGGGCCTCAAGGGTTTTATTTATTTTTTTGTTTTCTCGTAAATAGTAAAGGTTGATACCGGCAAAAATGAGCGAAAGCGCCAACGAAAATGACACTACTATTATAATATTTGCCTGATTATCAGCAATGGCTATCTGTTCTTCAATTTTTTTTTGCCTTCGGTCAATATCCATTTGTTGTGCAATAAGGCGCTGGTCCTGCATTTTCACCATCCGTACGTTCGATGAGTCGATGACCGTACTCATTAAAATATTTTCTTTTTTATAGGGCTTTTGGTAAAGTATGTTTATGGCAAGTTCAATAGCCTCCTTACCGCCTGTCGGGTACAAAACAGTTGCTTTTAATTTACTTTTTTCCACCAGGTCAATTCCACCATTTGGCCCTAACAAGCCATCAACTCCTACAATCGTTATGTTCTTTTCAAGGTTCATGTCGTTACAAACCTTGGCTGCTGATAGCGCCAACCGGTCGTTTTGGGCAAAAATGAAATGGATATTATTATGCTGCTGCAAATAGGTCCGCAGGTTTTCTCCCGATGGGTTTACATCGCCTTCCAGGTAAATTTTTCCGGCAAAAAATAGCGCCGGTGATTTTTTTACCTGGTCAATAAAGCCTGTATGCCGCTCCATATCGGCCGAGGAACCGGGAATGTCTGATATTTCGAGCAAATTTCCCTTTCCTTTTAAAATCGCTTGGGCAAATTGGGCAACCTCATTACCAACTTCGTAGTTACTGGCCCCTACGTAGGCTGTATATTGGTTAGACGCAGTTTTTCTATCCACCACCACCACTGGTATGCCTGCCTGTATGGCGCTTTCTACTGCCGGTGTTATGGGGTCGGCCTCGTTAGGCGATACTATTAGCAGGTCAACACCCGCATCGGTTAGCTTCTTAATATGGTCATTTTGTTGTTTGGTATCACCATTGGCATCTTTTACAATAAAATTAAGTTCGGGATAAAAATTTAGCTCACGCTGCATTTCGTCCAGCATGGTTTGCCGCCATTTATTTGCCAGTGTACATTGCGAAAACCCTATGGTGTACAGTTTTTTGTGAGATTTGTTATTACAACCAGGTAAAAAGAGGGTAGAAAAAACAAGGAAAAATAGAAAACGCAGGTTTTCCCTATACAATTTTGGCATTGCTTTTATGGGGTTTGATATTAAACAATCGGTACCGTTAAATTGCAAATTTTATTTTGAAATAAAAAGAGGTGTTTAGGAACAGATTAAAACAAACATGAAAAAATCAACGAAACGATTATGAATAATTGTTGTACAATTTTAAAAACAGTAGGAGTGAGTTTTTAAGGCTCCTTATTATAAAATGTTGATTATCAATTATAAAATCGGTTTTTTATTGTAAATGTACATTTGTACAAATTTGATACAATAGTGTAAAGGGCTGGCGGTTCGTTGTTTCTATATTGCCAACGAAACGGACTGTCAAATGAAAAATGGAAATGTATTTATCTGGAGTATAGTTATAGCCCTGGGTGGATTTTTGTTTGGTTTTGATACTGCGGTTATTTCCGGTGCCGAGCAATCTATTCAGGTGTATTGGCAACTCAGCTCGCTTCAGCTTGGCCTAACCGTTTCAATTGCATTAATTGGTACAATAGCAGGGGCATTGCTTGGCGGTATACCATCGGACAGGTTTGGGCGTAAAACCACGCTTTATATTATTGCCGCGCTTTACCTCGTGTCATCGTTAGGTACCGCACTTGCTACTAATTGGTATATTTTTTTATTTTTTAGGTTGATGGGCGGCTTGGGTGTGGGGGCTTCATCGGTTACCGCCCCTATTTATATTTCCGAAATTTCGCCGGCAGACAAGCGTGGAAAACTTGTTGGCCTTTTTCAGTTCAACGTAGTGTTTGGTATTGTGGTTTCCTATTTATCAAACTATCTAATTGGGTTAAGCGGCGGGCACTCATGGCGGCTAATGCTCGGAATACAGGCCATTCCATCCGTTCTTTTTTTAGTACTGTTGCGTTTTGTACCGGAAAGTCCACGGTGGTTAATTGCTAACCGACATAAGGTGGACGAGGCCAGGCAAATTTTTAAATTAATAAATCCCGGTACAGCCGATAAAATTGTTGCCGATATTTTGCAAACAAACAAACAGGAACGGGATCAGTTACACAACGATGCGTTGTTTTCAAAAAGATATAGGGCACCCGTAATGTTGGCCATGCTGTTTGCCATATTTAACCAGGTGTCCGGCATAAACGCAATCATTTATTATTCGCCACGCATTTTCGAAATGACTGGTTTGGGCCGCAGCTCCTCCCTGCTGTCAACGGTGGGGCTGGGGATCATCAACTTTACGTTTACGCTACTGGCTATGAATTTTATTGACCGGGTTGGCCGCAGGGTATTAATGCTTATAGGTTCTGTTGGCCTTATTGCCACCTTGGGTATGGTGTCGTACTCATTTTATATAAGCCAGTTTAATAGCTGGGCAGTACCTATTTTTCTTTTTATCTATATCGCCTTTTTCGCTTTTTCGCAGGGTGCGGTTATTTGGGTTTTTATCAGCGAAATATTTCCCAACCAGGTGCGGGCAAGGGGTCAAACGCTGGGCAGTACCACGCATTGGGTAATGGCCGCAGTAATAGCCTTTTCGTTTCCTTACCTGTCAGAAAAAGCTGGTGGTGGAAATACCTTTTTATTTTTTTGTTTAATGATGTGCATGCAGTTTGTTTTTGTTTGGAAAATGATGCCCGAAACCAAAGGCAAGTCGCTTGAACAAATTGAACGTACCCTCATACTTCATTAACCAACAAGCCAATAATCCGTTTATTTTTTGACCAAAATTTCAATCATTAAAATTGCCGTTATGAAAAAATTAATTCCCTTATTACCCTTGCTGTTATGGTCGGTTTTTACCATGGCGCAGCAAAAAACAATTACGGGTACAGTAACCAGTCTATTGGGCAATAGCCCTTTGCAAGGGGTTACGGTACAAGCTAAAAACACTTCGGTAATAACCGATGCCGATGGAAAATTTAGTATTAATGCCAATGTGGGCGACAATCTGGTTTTAACCTTTGTTGGTTTAAAGGCGTTTACCATTAGGGTTGGTACCAGCACCCAAAACGTTAGCGTGGCTATGGAAACCGATGTGCGGCAGGAGGAAGTGGTAGTTGTAACGGGTTACACCAGCCAGCGTAAGGTTGACCTGATTGGTGCGGTGGCAGTGGTTGATTTGACTGCGGTAAAAAACAATACCTCAGGCAATCCAATGCAGGCACTACAAGGTAGGGTAGCAGGTTTATACATCGAAAAAAATGGTACACCTAATGGCGAAAACAGCCGCATACTTATACGCGGCTCAAACACATTGGGCAATACCGATCCGTTGTATATAATAGACGGCGCGCCAACCAAAAATCCGCAGGTGTTTCAGAGCTTAAACCCAAGTTCAATTGAGTCGGTGCAGATATTGAAAGACGCGTCCGCTGCATCTATTTACGGCTCAAGAGCCTCCAATGGCGTTATTATAGTTACCACCAAGGGTGGTACAGGTAAGGTAAATGTGGAGTTAAATACCGGTGTAACCTGGCAAACTATGAAGCCACAAAAGCTGGATATGCTGGATGCCGAAGGCAGGGGCCGGGCATTGTGGAGGGGAGCAGTAAACGATGGTACAAATCCTAACACGATTGCACCACTAATTTATACTTACGATTGGAACGGCGATTTTGCCAAGCCTATACTTAACAAGGTTAATATTCAGCCATTTGTAGGTGGCGATCCAAATATACCGGTTGGCAATACCAACTGGCAGGACGCGGCCTACGAAAATGCCCTGGTAAACAACACCGAGCTTACCATTTCGGGGGGCGACAAAAACAGTTCGTTGCTTATGAACCTGGGGTATTTTAACAACGGGGGTATATTAAAATTTACGGGTTTTGAAAGGTACACTGCTAAAATAAATGCCCAGTCGCAATTATTTAATGGTGTATTTAAATTTGGAATGAATTCAGAATTTGCCACCTCAAAACAAACGTTGGCAACCACCGACCTTGGTGGTGCATCAACACCAGCGTTAGCCATTAACCTTGCCCCTACCATACCGGTATTTACCAAAACAGGCCAATATGCCGGCCCGTTGGGCGGCGGCTATAGCGACCGTAACAACCCGGTAAACATGCAATATTTAAACCGTTGGGATAACCTGACCCGCACTTTTGCCTTTGGTAATGTATTTGCCGAATTGGTACCCATTAAAGACCTGGTCATACGCACCAGCCTTGGTATTGATTATTCAACCACGCTTTCAAAGGATATTCAATTAGCTTTTCAGGAAGGCTTTTTGGGAAGGCAGGTAAATAGCCTTGGCCGAAATGCCGGAAAATTTTTAAGCCTTACCTGGTCAAACACAGCCTTTTACCAACGCACTTTTGGCGATCATAGGTTGAATTTTTTAGTGGGTCTGGAAGCTATAGATACTAAAAGCGAGGCGATAGGCGCTTTTAGAGAAGGTTTTGCCCAGCAAACGGAAGAATATTTTACCTTAAATGCAGGTACAGGGCGTAGCACCAATTCAGGCTCGGCTACCGGCAATAGATTGCTATCGCAGTTTGGAAAAATTGGCTATGCCTTCAGCGATCGCTACCTCGCATCGGTTACCGTTCGTCGCGATGGTTCGTCAAGGTTTGGACAAAATACCCAGTATGGTATTTTTCCGGCAGCCAATGTTGGTTGGCGTATAGACCGCGAAAAGTTTATGAAGTCGGTCACCGCCGTATCGTCGCTTAAGTTGCGGGCCGGGTATGGCAGGGTTGGCAACCAGGATGCTATTGGCGACTTTACCCGTACAAGTTTATACCGCACTAATTATGGCACCTTGTTTAATAATGGGCAGGGATTTCCCGGCCAGTGGCTAAATACAGGTACCGCGTACGACCTTGGAGGCGTTAACCAGGGTACTTTGCCCTCTGGTTATGTATCGGTACAGGCCGGCAATCCAAACCTTAAGTGGGAGAGTACCGCAGAAGTAAACATAGGGTTAGACTTCGGCTTTTTTAGCGAGAAGCTTTTTGGGTCATTTGATTACTTTACCCGTACCACAACCGACATCTTAATTCAACCGCCGGTGGCCTCGGCAGTGGGCGAGGGGCGGTTGAAATTTATAAATGGCGCTACCAAACAAAACCGGGGTTATGAGTTTGTATTGGGTTACAAAGGCGAAACTGCCAGTGGGCTTTCCTACACTTTCCAGGGCAACGTGGCCAGTTTTAAAGATAAGATTACAGCGCTGCCGCCAGAGGTAAGAACCGCTTATCCTGGTAATGCTTTAAAAACAATTATTGGTCGCAGCGATCAATCGGTTTTTGGATACCGCACCAATGGCCTTTTTCAAAACCAGCAGGAGGTGAATGCGCATCCAACACAAATTGGTAAGGGAGTTGGCCGTATCAGGTATGTTGACATTAATAATGATGGCCAGATTAACGCTGACGACCGCGATTGGTTAGGTACGCTTTTGCCCAAATTTGAATATGGAATTAGGATAGATCTTCAATATAAAAATCTCGATTTCTCCATATTTGGTTCGGGCATAGCCGGGCGTACCAGCTTTGTTGATTACATGTTTCTCAACAACTTTTTAAATACCCGCGAAAACCGTGCACCTGGTGTTTTAAATGGATGGACGCCAGAAAACGCCGGTTCAAAAACGCCTGCACTCACCTTGCTTGACCGCAACACCGAAACCAAGCCTTCGGATTACCTTTTTGTAAACACCTCGTATTTTAAAGTTAGAAATTTACAGATAGGGTATACCATGCCACAGGCAGCCATACGAAAACTGCACATGGGTCAGCTAAGGTTATTCCTGATGGGCGAAAATCTGTTTTGGTTTAAAAATAAAGCGTTCCAGATATCGGATCCCGAACTGCCTAATTTTAACCTGATACCAATACCAACTTCCTTTACGTTTGGGCTAAATGTAACCTTTAACTAACCCCACTTACAAGCAAACATTTTTTTACATTACCGAAAACATGATACTATGAAACGATCAATTATATTGTTGGCAGGTGTAGCATTAATTGCTATTTCCTGTAAAAAGTTTTTAGAGGTGCAGCCGCAGGGAACCCTAACCGAAACCGACGTAACCACTGCCGGGGCGGTAGATGGTTTGGCCACCGCCGCGTACGCTGCCATAGGCAACGATTTTTGGAATGGCCCAATAACAAGTATGTGGGCATATGGTAGCGTACGTAGCGACGATGCATATAAAGGTGGCGGAAGCGTGGATGATGTGGGCGAAATAAATGCTTATGAGCAGTACAACCTCACCCAGCCCGCCACCGGGGGC
Source organism: Chitinophagales bacterium (assembly GCA_038247635.1). GTDB lineage: Bacteria > Bacteroidota > Bacteroidia > Chitinophagales > Chitinophagaceae > Segetibacter. Next base: position 78,606 of record JBBRUR010000009.1, on the reverse strand, counting down.
CTGTTTAACAATACATGGGAGCGGGCATATGCAGCCATATCCAGGGCCAACTTTGCTATTCGTGCATTAACAAAAGTAACCGTGGCCGAATTTCCTAAAAAGGAAGTGCGTATAGCCGAAATGCGGTTTTTACGGGGCCACATATACTTTGTATTAAAAACGCTGTTTAAAAGTGTTCCTTATATTGATGAAAAAGCTACCGACGATGAAATATCCACTATTTCAAACGACGTACTGACCAACGATCAATTGTGGGATAAAATAGCTGCCGATTTTGGGGCTGCCGTAACCGCTTTACCCGATAACCAGCCGGGCGAACCAGGCAGGGCAAACAAATTATCGGCCAAAGCCTACCTGGCAAAAACCCGGTTGTACCAGGCCTATACTCAGGATGCAAATCATACGGTAACCGGCATATCCGCCGCAAGGTTAAACGAGGTTATTACTTTAACAGGCGATGTTATTAGTAGTACCCGTTATGCCCTACAGGCCGACTTTGCTGAGAATTTTTTAGATGGATTTGATAACGGTCCGGAATCGGTTTTTGCCATTCAATATTCAATTAACGACGGTTCCGAAATTGGCCGTTTAAGTATGAGCACCAGCCTTAATTACAGCCTTGCCCCGCAATACGGGTGTTGCTGGTTTCATAGCGCCAGCCAAAACCTGGTAAATGCATTTGGTACCGATGCTGCCGGTCTGCCAAAGTTTACCTCATTTAATACCATAGTCCTGGCAGATGCCAACCTGACTGTCAACGGTTCGTTTGTTGATCCCCGTTTAGACCATACCGTTGGTGTACAAGGCCACCCATTTAAATACCAGCCACGTATTTTGTACGATCATAGCTGGGAACGTGTGCCCGCATTATACGGCGGATTTGGAAATATGAAAGAGCAACAGGCTGCCGATTGCGCTTGTTTTAAAAAGATTGGGCCTTTCTTTGGTAGTTCTAAAAACATCGATATTATTCGCTATGCCGATGTGCTGCTAATTCGTTCCGAAGCCTTAATTGAACTGGGCCGTCAAAACGAGGCGCTTCCATTAATAAACATGGTACGTACGCGGTCCAAAAATAGTACGCTACGCACCCGCTTTGCCAATGGCACCGCCCCCAGTAATTACAATGTTAACACTTATGTAGATGGTACCAATATAACATGGACACAGGCCAATGCCCGCGATGCTTTGCGTTTTGAACGCAGACTGGAGTTTGCTATGGAAAGCCCACGGTTTTTTGACCTGGTGCGTTGGGGCATTGCCGCCGAAACCTTAAATGGATATATTGCCATAGAAAAAACACGCAGGCCTTTTTTAAATAATGCAGTTTTTACCAAGGGTAGAGACGAGTACCTGCCAATACCACAAAGGGAAATTGACTTTACAAAGGGATTGTACAGGCAAAATCCCAAATATTAAAAGCAACTCATTAACTGCATGCCGGCAACGCCGGTATACAGTTAATGTTACCGTTTTAAAACATGCAGTAAAATATGTTCTGCCACTGCTGATTATCAAAGTATGTATTAATAACCGGGCAGGTTGGTAGTGTTTAGGTATTTACTGGTAACCATCACCCGTTTAATTGCAGCCATATGAAAATAATAAATCCCTGTTTGTTATTAATAACCATCTGCTTGTTGTTGGTACCGGGCTACGCTTTATTTGCCCAGCCATCTCAACCCGACTATACCTCAAAGGTGCCCCAATACACTTTTCCCAATACCCTTACCGAGCAGGAAGCCGCGTTAAAAACCAACCCGCTGATGCTTCGGTTAGTAGAGTCGCGTAAAAAGCTCTCCGGCGATCGCTTCAGGCCCATTTTCCACTACGTAAACCCCGAAGGAACGTTGAACGATCCTAATGGATTATGCTACTGGCAAGGCAACTGGCACCTGTTTTACCAGGCTTATCCGCCCGAAGATACCCGACAGCATTGGGGCCATGCCATAAGTAAAGATTTGATACATTGGCGCGACCTGCCCTATGCCATTTACCCCGCGCCCGAAAAAATGGTTTTTTCAGGCTCTTCGCTGGTGGAGGACGACCGGGTAATTGCCATTTACCATGGTACCGCAGTGGGCAATATGGTAGCAACCAGCAGCGATCCATTATTGCTTAACTGGACAAAAGTAACGGGCAATGCAGTCATCCCGGCAAAAAGTAACACCGGTTTTCCCAAACCCTACAGTGTCTTCGATCCATCTATCTGGAAAAAGGATGGCATCTATTATTCGTTAAGTGCGGGCCGTACCGAAACCGGCCCCGGTAGCAGGCCCCTTAGAGCCGATTACCTTTTTAGATCGAAAGACCTGGCTACCTGGGAGTACATGCACGAGTTTGTTGAAGACGACCGTTTTACGCTGGTGGGCGATGATGGCGCCTGCCCTTACTTTTGGCCCATTGGCGACCGCTATATCATGAACTTTTTTAGCCACATGAGTGGCGGCCAATACCTGTTAGGCGACTACGATAAAGTAAACGATAAGTTTATGGCTACCGCCGGTGGCAAATACAATATGGGTGCCGTTGGCCCGGCTGGCGTTCATGCGCCGTCGGCCACACCCGATGGTAAAGGAGGAGTAGTCATTATTTTTAATATGAACCAGGGCCGCCCCACCGAAGGCTGGAACCATATTATGAGCCTTCCCCGGCGGTTAACCTTGCTTGAGCCGAACGTGCTGGGCCAGCAACCCATTGACGAAATTGCTGCGCTTAGGTACAATGGCCAACAGGTTAATACCACCGCTCTACCATCAAACAAAGAAATTGTATTTAAAAAAATAAAAGGTAATGCTATGGAACTGGAAGCCGAAATTGATGCCGGCACGGCGCAAATGATTGTACTGAATGTATTGCAATCGCCCGGCAGGGAAGAGTACACCAGCATTGAACTTTACAGGGAAAAAGGCTTTGGCAATGGCCTTTCTTACCAGCACGGTGCAGAAACCGCCTTAATGCCTGCCGACCTTATTCCACTGGTTACCGGCGAAAAGGCTCCGCCCCGAAAACCCAATGTTGCTGCCAGTCTTATTTCTATCAATTCGTCGCATTCATCCAACTTGCCCGATGCCAAATTCAGGGCGCCTGAAACAGCCGCATTTATGTGGCAGCCCGGCGAAAAAATTAAACTGCGGGTGTTTGTTGATAAGAGTATTGTGGAGGTTTTTGTAAATAACAAGCAGTGTGTAGCCATGCGGGTTTACCCTGGCCGAAACGATAGTGTGGGCGTGTCCATGCAGGCTTTGGGTGGCAATGCTACCCTTACCAGTTTAAACGCATGGCAAATGAAAAATATTTATGAGGAATAAAAGTCAAATTTCCGTTACCTAAAAAATATTTATTGGTAACTGGCTGTAGCGCATCTTTAAAACATTGTTGCCCCTACCCATGGCTGTAGCCGGGCGGGTACAGCCCGGCAAAATTTTTCTGGCCGGGCCAGCCGGGCGCACGTTGCACACTTCAATTAATGTGCAGGACCAGGCAAAAATCGATATTTTTAACTGTGGCCCGGCAGCTTAAATGCCATATGATGTATAACAAACCTACCGCTTATATAGGGTTGGCTAATAAAACCAGCTTAGGATAAATAAATATTAATATGAAAAAAGCGCTTATGATACTTTGTGTGCAATACTTATTGCTAACGCCAGGCAATAACCATGTTAACGCACAAAACACATACGCCGAACAACATCGGCCACAGATACATTTTTCACCCAAAGCGCATTGGGTAAACGACCCCAATGGTATGGTGTACCACAATGGCACTTATCACCTGTTTTTTCAATACTATCCTAATAGCAGTACCTGGGGTCCTATGCATTGGGGGCATGCCACCAGCCCCGATATGATACAATGGACCGAGCAGCCTATTGCTATTTACCCTGACGATCTTGGCTATATTTTTTCGGGTAGTGCCGTAGCCGATCATAACAATACTTCTGGCCTGGGCCTAAACGGCCAGCCACCGTTGGTAGCCATATACACCAGCCACAACGCTAAGCGTCAAAAAACAAGCAACGATTACGAAACCCAAAGTATAGCTTTTAGCAACGACCACGGTAAAACATGGACGAAATACGCAGGTAACCCAGTACTTAAAAACCCTGGTATTACCGATTTTCGCGACCCCAAAGTAATGTGGTACCAGCCGGGGCAAAAATGGATCATGACGCTGGCTACCAAAGACCGGATTACCTTTTATTCATCTCCTGATTTATTAAACTGGCAAAAGGAAAGCGAGTTTGGCAGCAACATGGGTGTGCATGGAGGCGTGTGGGAATGCCCCGATCTTTTTGCTTTAAACGACAACGGTACAATGGTATGGGTATTAATTGTAAACCTTAACCCCGGAGGCCCCAACAAGGGTTCGGGCACCCAGTATTTTTTGGGCAATTTTGATGGAAGTAATTTTACTGCAACCGACACCACCACCCGCTGGCTTGACTATGGCCCCGATAATTACGCAGGCATTACCTGGAGCAATACGGGCAACCGAAAAGTATTGCTGGGGTGGATGAGCAACTGGCTATATGCCAACAAAGTGCCAACCGAAAAGTGGCGCAACGCCATGACCATTCCACGGGAGTTGTCAATAGCTCATGCAGGTGCCACCAGCTATATTGTTTCAACACCCGTTGGCGAATTGCTTGCTATACAATCAAAGCCTGTTGTGCTGCAGAATGTAACCGTAGCAAAAAAACTTGACCTGGCAACCAAAATACCCTCGTTAAAAATACCCTGCCGGTTAAGCCTGCAGTTAAAAGAAACCAATAATTTTGAAATAACCTTGTCCAATACCCTGGGCGAAAAACTTGTAGTTGGCTTTGATAAAGCCAGCAACCAGTATTTTATTGATCGAACAAAATCAGGCAAAGTTAATTTTACCGATAACTTTTCGGGTAGGTTTACAGCACCACGCCTTAACCCAACAACTACCATGACCATTGACCTGGTGATAGACGAAAGCTCCATAGAAGTATTTGCTGATGAAGGGGCCAGCGTAATGACCACCATTTTTTTTCCTAACAAGCCGTACAATAAAATTATTATGTCATCGCCCCAAAACCTGCCGGTATCTAAAATAAATTATGCCGGTATGCAAAGCATTTGGAAATAATTTTAATGCCAATATTTTAGTGGGGTAGGTAAAAAAGTAAAAAGTTTAAATTTATAGATATGATAAGATTTTTCAGTATTACGATTTGCCTGTTTATTATGCACACAAAAACCTACGCGCAACCGGTAGCATTAGCAATACCCGAATTTACTTTTTTTAAAGCTGATAAATCCATGTTTACACCAAAAAACCTGGACAAGGATAAGTTGTTATTTTTTATATTTTTTGATAGCGACTGCGACCATTGCCAAAGGGCTATGCAATACGTCAGCGATCACTACAATGATTTTAAAACCACTTCCATGTACCTGGTTAGCCGCGATAGCGGGGATAAGATAACTGCGTTTTTAAACTCGTTTGGCAGCAAGGCTAAAGGCAAAAAAAACGTAACAGTTTTAATGGATCCGCGAAACGATTTTGTAACCCAATTTAAACCCCGAAAGTACCCGTCGGTATTTTTATTTGACACCGATAAAAAATTGCTGTTGTACGAAGACAATGATCAGAGCATGTTTAGGTTTGTAAATGCTATAAAGGAAGCATCCAAATAAACTACCGGTTGCAGGGTTTTATTCCAATTCGTTTTTTGAGTCCCTTTTTCATTTTATTCTAAAAAAAGCAGTAGGTCTTTGGCCAATTGCTTCCATAAAATTGCTATATGAAGTATTTTGTAAAATCACCTCTGCTATTTGTTATTACCACTTTATTGCTAAATTATGCCAGTGGGCAGGGCGTTGGTATTTTTACCGATAATGGCGATGTGGGCAAAAATGTAAAGCCGGGTTCGGCTACATATATACCTGCCACCGAACAATACGTGGTTACCGGCGCTGGTTACAATGTGTGGTTAGATTATGATGAATTTCAGTATGTATATAAAAAAATGAAGGGTGATTTTATTTTATATACGCAGGCAAAGTTTGTGGGTGATTGGGTAGATTATCATAAAAAAGTTGGTTGGATGATACGCACCAGCCTTGACGGAAAATCAGCGCATGTGAACGCTGTTGAACATGGCGATGGCTTAACCTCGTTGCAATACAGGCGTACCACCGGTGCCCAAACTGAGGAGCATAAATTGAAAATGACCAAAGCCGACGTGCTGCAACTTGAGCGCCGGGGTAACCAATATATTATGCGGGCAGCCAAATTTGGCGAGCCCTTTATAACAGATACTTTACAAGGCGTTAACCTTGGCGATGAGGTGTACGTAGGCCTGTTTGTGGGCTCGCACAATGCCGATGTGTTGGAAACGGGTGTTTTTAGTAATGTACGTATAACCGTTCCATTTAAAGGTGTGGCCGATAATAATACCCCTATGTCGCTAGGCAGTAACCTGGAGATATTGGAAACGGGTAGTGGTGCAAGAAAAATAATTTATTCTGTTCCCTATTCAATTCAGGCGCCCAATTACACCGCAGATGGAAAGAGCCTTATTTACAACGACGGCAACGGCTTGTTGTACAGATTTTACATGGCTACCCGTACCGTTAAGGCAATAAAAAGTGGCACAGTTGTAAGTAATAACAACGACCATGTGGTAAGTTTTGATGGTAAGCAAATTGGCCTGAGTAGTTCGGTGAGGGAATTTGGCGGTTCTGTTATTTATACCATGCCGGTAGAGGGTGGTACCCCAAAACAAATTACACCTATTGGACCGTCGTACCTGCATGGCTGGTCGCCCGATGGAAAGTTCCTGGTGTATTGCGCCGAACGAAACAAAGAGTACGATGTGTACCGAATACCTGCTGATGGCAGCGGTACCGAAGTGCAGTTGACCACGCACGTCGGGTTAGACGATGGTCCCGAGTATAGCCCGGATGGCAAATCCATCTACTTTAATTCAGCACGGTCGGGCAGTATGCAAATATGGCGTATGCTGCCCGACGGCAGTAAACAGGAGCAGGTAACCAACGATCGCTACAATAATTGGTTTGCACATATTTCGCCCAATGGCAAGTCAATGGTCTTCTTATCGTTTTTACCCGAAGAAGTACTACCCGGCATGCACCCGCCTTATAAAAATGTATATATCAGGCACATGGCTGTAGCGGGTGGAGTAATAAAAGTATTGGCCTATGTTTATGGTGGCCAGGGAACCATTAATACGCCGTCGTGGTCGCCCGATAGTAAAACGATAGCCTTTATAAGCAATAGCGTGGAAATGCCCTAAAAGGTGCCAGCACCCCGTATGTCATTAATTAAATCTGGAAGTATTTGGTAATGAGTATACGTGGGTCAGGCCGTTAATACATAGGAGAGGTGCAAGATCGCAGTTACTCACTTATCTCCCACGTCTCCCTTCCTTTCAACAATTTATCCAAATCCCCTTTGCCTTTTGTGGCAATGATTTCATCAATTTGTAGTTGCATTACATTTTCGTAGCAGGCTCTTTCGGTTTGGTAAAACACACCGAATGGCCGCGGAAAATGGTCGCCCGATTTTGCTGGATCATCAAAAAGGCGCACCAGCGTTTGGGCTTTAAAAAAGTCATTTTCGTCGTGTATCCAGCAATCGGCTTCGGAAAAGCCTTCGTCAAAACGAACCACTACCGGGCGCAGACCATCCAGTTTAATGCCTTTGTTTCGGGCAGCGCCATATACCAATGGTTTGTCTTGTTCTAAAAACAGTACCTCTTCGGCTTTGGTCTTTTTATCGGTAAAAATTTCAAAGGCACCATCGTTAAAAATGTTGCAGTTCTGGTATATTTCCAAAAGCGAGGTGCCTTTGTGCTGATGGCTTCGGGTAAGCATTTCCTGCAGGTGTTTGGGGTCGCGGTCCATACTGCGCGCTACAAATGTAGCATCGGCGCCCATAGCAAGTGCCAATGGATTGTAGGGGTGATCGATGCTTCCGTACGGGGTGCTTTTGGTAACCTTATGCTCTTCGCTGGTAGGGCTGTATTGGCCTTTGGTCAATCCATATATTTCGTTGTTAAACAGTAATACGTTTACATCAAAGTTTCTGCGCAGCAAATGCATGGTGTGGTTTCCGCCAATGCTAAGTGCATCGCCATCGCCGGTTACAATCCAAACGCTTAATTCGGGGCGGCTTGCTTTTAAGCCGCTTGCCACCGATGTAGCACGTCCATGAATACTATGCATTCCATACGTGTTCATATAATAAGGAAACCGGCTGCTACAGCCTATACCGCTAATAATCACAATATCCTCCCTGGGAACACCAATACCTGGCATTATTTTTTGCACCTGCGCTAAAATAGAATAGTCGCCGCATCCCGGGCACCAACGTACTTCCTGGTCGGTAGTAAAATCTTTGGCGGTAAGGGTTGGTAAAAGTTGAGCTGTTGCTGTTGACATTTGTTGCTTCTTCGTTTAAGAAACGCAAATTTCATTAAAATATGCCAACTGTAATGGTTATTTACAATATTTTGGCTTGGGCGTTTAACAGTGCAGGCGCTTTTAAATTGACTTGCGCATTAAATAGCAAAGTGTGCTTCGCCAAAATGAATGGCTGTTAAAGTAGCATTACTTACTGCCGCTCAACAAAATTTTGCCCACCACGTGCGGCGCCCGCCCGCCTTAGAGCCGCCATAATTAATTTATAAGGAAAGCCCCCGGGCTTACGACAGTTAAACGGGCAACGACGGCCTAGGGTTTTAACGCCGGGCTAAAAAAAATAACATAAAAACGATAGTGCCAAATGGCTGTGGTGGCTGCATTTTGACTATTCGGTATCGGCAAAGGGCCTGTATTTGCACGTTTTTTGAAATGTAATAAAATTTTGTGTCAAAATATTTATTGTAAATCAATGGCTTACAAAGGTGCCTGTAAAAATATCTCTCTATCTTGTGCTTTTTATGAGTTTCATCCTGCTACCTTTGCCGTCCATTAAAAAGTTGGTGGGATAGCACCAATAACATCTAAACAAAAAATAATGAGCAAATTACATTTTACCACCAAAAGTGCGAACGAGGCTACCGTGCAACGTGATTGGTATGTTGTGGACGGCACTAATCAAACCGTTGGTCGCATTTGTGCAAAAATCGCTGCCGTTCTTCGTGGTAAGAACAAGGCGTACTACACCCCACACGTTGATTGTGGCGACTACGTTATCGTAACCAATTGCGATAAAGTAAAATTTACCGGTAACAAAATGGACGAGAAGGTTTACCTGAACTACTCAGGTTATCCCGGAGGTAAAAAAGAAGAAGTAGCCAAAGACCTGATCAGGCGTCGCCCCGAAGTAATTGTGGAAAGGGCTGTAAAGGGAATGCTTCCAAAAAATCGTTTAGGCCGCAAAATGTACAAAAAGTTGTTTGTATACGTTGGCGATAAACACCCACATACCGCACAACAACCAAAGGAATTTAAATTTTAATCCTTTGACAAGCTCAGGATGAAAATGTCAGGTTGAGCTTGTCGAAGCCCAAATAATTAACAAATGGAAAAGCAAAAAAATGCCGTTGGTCGTCGTAAGGAAGCCGTAACAAGGGTTTTTCTTAGCAAAGGCGGCGGACAAATAATCGTTAACGATAAGGATTACAAAGTGTACTTTCCGCTGGTGTACCTGCAAAACCAGGTAGAGCAGCCACTAAAAGCTATTGACGGCACCGATAAGTTTGATATAAAAATCAACGCTACCGGTGGTGGACTAAAAGGCCAGGCCGAAGCAGCCAAGTTGGGTATTGCCCGTGCTTTGCTGGAGGTTGATGCTGATTTACGCCCGGTACTTAAAGCAGCCGGTTTGTTAAAGCGCGACCCACGCAGTGTTGAGCGTAAAAAACCAGGTAAGAAAAAAGCCCGTAAGAGCTTCCAGTTCAGTAAAAGATAATGAGCCAAAAGTTACAAGCTTCAAGCTACAAGCCGTTTGGCTGTTTTGCTTGCAGCTTGCAGCTTAAAACTTGCAGCTAACAAAATCATATCATTTTAATAATAACTACAAATGGAAAATAACACTTCACTACAACAGCAGCTTTTGGAGGCCGGCGTACACTTTGGTCACCTAAAGAAGAAGTGGAACCCTAAGATGTTGCCTTACATCTTTGCTGAAAAGAAAGGCATTCACATTATTGACCTTAACAAAACCGTAGAAGGTTTACAGGAGGCCGCTGCCGCTTTAAAATCTATTGCCAAAAGCGGTAAGAAAATTATGTTTGTGGCTACCAAAAAGCAGGCTAAGGAAATTGTTACCGAAGCCGCCCGCAAAATAAACATGCCCTTTGTAACCGAGCGTTGGTTGGGTGGTATGTTAACTAACTTCAACACCGTTCGTAAAAGCGTGAAGAAGATGCAAAACATTGACAAAATGCTGGCTGATGGTAGCGCCGAAAGCCTTACCAAAAAAGAGCGTTTAACCCTTACCCGCGATCGCGATAAACTGGAGAAGGTACTAGGCGGTATTGCCCAGTTAGGTCGTGCCCCGGCCGCTTTGTTTTTGGTAGATATTGGACATGAGCACATTGCTTTGGCCGAAGCCAAGCGTTTGGGTATTACTACCTTTGGCATGGTAGATACCAATTGCGATCCAAACAAGGTTGACTTTTCAATACCAAGCAATGACGATGCAACCAAATCAGTAGCAATTGTTACCAACTACATTGCAGCCGCCATTGCCGAGGGACTTGCCGAAAGGTTGGCCAGCAAAGACGATGAGGTAGAAGAAACAGACAACGAATCAGAAAAGCGTGCAGCCCGTTTGCAAGCCGAAGCTGAGCAGGAAGCTGCCGGCCGTGGCGGTCGCGGACGTGGACCTGCCGGCCAGGGTGGACCTGGTGGGCCACCCAAGCGTCGTGTACTAGGTGGAGCCAGTCGCAGGCCGGCAGGTGGTAGCGGACCTCGTTAGTAAGTGGGGAGTTTTTAGTCGGAGCCGGGAGTTGAGATTATTGATTAACGAGTTTCCGTATTTAACGACGACCATTTTTATTGACCAGGGTTTCGTTCGCTATGTAGCTTTTCTTGCGTCGCACTCGTGTACAGTAGGTAACGCTATTCAGCTTTAAATTATATAACCACATAAGCACACAGCCACAGAACATGTGCTTTTGCCTATGTGGTTTTTACTTTTTACTTTTTAATTTATACAACATGTCAACTGTAACCATTACAGCGCAGGATATAAACAAGTTACGCCAGGCAACCGGCGCTGGTATGATGGATTGCCGCAAGGCCCTTACCGAAAGCAATGGCGATTTTGAAGCCTCCATTGACTGGTTGCGCAAGCAAGGCCAAAAAGTAGCTGCCAAGCGCAGCGACCGCGAAGCAAAAGAAGGGGTAGTAATAGCCAAAACCACCTTTGATAACAAAACCGGCATAGTAATAACCATTAGCAGCGAAACTGATTTTGTTAGTAAAAACAGCGACTTCGTAGCTTTTGCTACCTTAATTGCGGATGCAGCTATTAGCAACGATTGCAAAAGTGCTGAGGAGCTTAACGAAGTAACCGTTGATGGTGTAAAAGTGTCGGATATGATTAACGACAAACTGGCTTCCATTGGCGAAAAAATTGAGGTTGCCCGTTTTGAAAGAGTTGATGCTCCTTACGTAGCCTCGTACATACATGGTGCCAACCGTATGGGTGTTTTGGTAGGTTTCAATAAAACCGCCGAAGAAGCTGGTAAAGATGTAGCTATGCAAATTGCCGCTATGAACCCATTGGCTGTTGACCCCGCCGCCGTACCTGCCGAAACAGTAGAAAGAGAAAGAGCAATTGTTACTGAAACCATTGCCGCCGACCCTAAAATGGCCGGTAAGCCTGCCGAAATGATCGCTAAAATTGCTGATGGCAAACTGAACGCCTTTTTTAAAGAAAATACATTGGCTGCCCAAATATTTGTAAAAGACAGTAGCAAAACCGTTGCCGAGTATATAAGGAGTATAGACAGTGAGTTAAAAGTGATTGAATTTAAGAGAGTGGCGTTGGGATAAAAGCCATCATATAATTTTTAAAAAGGGAACCGATTATTAACCGGTTCCCTTTTTTGTTTCGGGTATTTTAGTCAACATTTATTGAAAGAACCTGTAAATATTCTTTCGATGCATCACAGTGGTAAGGTCAATCGTCCCATCTTCAAAAAAAAAGCGAATTCTATAATTCGTCAATTGTATTTGAAACGCATTTTTTACAACCCTTTGGTTTTTAACAGTTGCTGATCCCTGAAATATTTGCAGCTCCTAAATCTCTTTAATAATAGCTGCAATGTTTAGTTGAATTTCCGCAGGAAGCCTTTTAAATGCTTTTTCAAAATACTTACCGAAATAAAATTTATTTTGCCAATTTTAGTGCTGCCTTAAAAGGTTTTGTTTCGTACCATTTAATCTTGCCGATTTTTTGTTTTTTTGCATAATTGCGTAAAGGGATTTGTTTTCTTGTCCGGTTGTTTGGAAATTAAAATTAAGGCTGGAAATAAATGCTCCACTACTTTTTTCTCTTTTTTATTTTTAGTGTTAACCGCCTATTTGGTCATAAAATAGTACTAAAAACTTACAAAAAAATACCCGGTAAATTAAGTAATTGATATCGGACTTGCTTATCTATCTTTAAATAAAACTGCTGTTTATGGAAGGGGTTGTAATTCTCCTGTTGATTGCCATTTTAATTATCCTGGTTAGACAGACAAACAGTTTCAATGAAAAATTATATTTTCTTAGAAACGAAATTATTCAGTTAAAGGAGTTGCTATCAGAAATACCTTTAAAAAAACCTATACCTGGTGAAACTCCGGCGGTTAAAAAGATTGAAGTACCTGTTAAACCAATTTCAAAACCGGCACAGGAGGGTTATTGGGAAACGGGTTTTAAAATAGCGGAGTAAAATAATGAAGTTAAAATACTGAAGCAGCCTGAGCACTGGCAGCCAGTTGAACAGATGGCTTCAGATACCTCCCGCCCTGTAATAGAAAAAGAACCAACTTCTTTTAGTAATTCTACCAACCATCCTCCAAAAAAGCCAATAGCAACCATTAAACCTGGTTTTTTTGAGCGTAACCCTGATCTTGAAAAATTTATTGGTGAAAACCTGGTAAATAAAATAGGTATAGAAATACTGGTGCTGGCCATTGGCTACTTTGTAAAATTTGCAATTGATAACAACTGGATAGGTGAATGGGGACGGGTAGCTGTAGGATTGGTGTGCGGAGGAATTTTAATTGGGCTTGGGTTTAAATTACGTGGAGGCTACAAGGCTTTTAGCTCAGTACTGACCGGTGGAGGCCTTGCGGTTTTTTATTTTACCATTGCCCTCGCCTATCACCAATTTAATTTGTTTAGCCAGTCCGTGGCATTTATAATAATGATGGTGATTACTATTTTGGCGGTAGCACTTTCTTTAATTTACGATAGGCAGGAGGTGGCTATTATTGCGCTGGTTGGTGGCTTTTGCTCGCCATTTATGGTTAGCAACGGAAGCGGCAATTACAAAACGCTTTTTACTTACCTCATAGTTTTGAACATTGGTTTGCTTGTGTTGGCATACAAAAAGGGTTGGAGATTACTTAACCTTTTAGCATTTTTGTTTACCCTTGTTATTGTTGGTGGGTGGTTATATACAATTTCTTTTAATGAACCAGTTATAACTTATAAAAACGCCTTCGCCTTTATTACCATCTTTTATCTCCTGTTTTTTGCCATCAATATTGCACATAACATTAAGGAGAATAAGCAATTCATTTCGTCGGATTTTGGCATTTTGCTTGCCAATACGTCGCTTTATTTTACTGCGGGGTTATACTGTTTATACAACATGCAGGCATCGGAATACAAGGGAATGTTTAGCGCCTCTATGGGGGGTACTTAATCTTGGTTTATCCTATCTTTTTTTTAGAAAGCAAAAAGTGGATCCCAATATTTTGTACTTACTTATTGGTATTACTTTAACCTTTGTATCACTTACTGCGCCGTTACAGCTCCATGGTAATTTTATTACCTTGTTTTGGGCTTCGGAATGTGTATTGTTGTATTGGTTGTTTCAAAAGTCAAAAATCGTTTTAATACAAATTTCGTCAGTGATAGTGTGGGTTTGCATGCTCATAAGCCTTGTTATGGATTGGGATAATATTTATAGGGATACTTCAATTTATTTTTCTATCATATTCAACAAAGGTTTTATAACCACGCTTTATACTGCAGTGGCAACCTTTGCATTATTTAAACTCAGGCAAAACGATCAATTTAAAGCTAGCGGCTTCCTTGGTTTTGGAATGCCTTCCGGGCTAATGTTTCAGATGGTGTCGGTTTTACTGTTATTTATTGGGGGATTTTTAGAAGTAAATCACCAGTTTATTTTTTATTATCCCTCCATCAATGTTAATCAACTCTATCTTGAATTATATGTTTTTTCATTTGTGTTAATTGGATTATTGATAATTAAAAAGACATCAAAACAATTTTCCGGTATAATAATACTATTTATAGGTAGCGCTGTTGTGTTAGTGTATTTGTCTATGATTAGTTCAAATTTTATTTTGCAGGAGTACATTTTGACAAACCATAAATACCAGTGGCTATTTACGACTGGCCATATTTTTTCTGCCTTCTTTTTTTTGTTTATTTTCGGTTACATAGTACGGCAAATAGTAAAGCAAAAAATATAGTCTCAGTTCTTATCCACTGTATTTACCTGGCTAAGCTGCATCATCTTTGTAATTTTTGTAACTGTAGAGGCTAACCTGCTGGTGCGTTCATTGTTCTTCTCTAAAACCAATGCTATAGCAGACCTTCAAAAAATTTACATCAAAACAGTTTTACCAATATTATGGGGGCTAAGTTCTTTTGCCTTTATGTGGGCGGGTATGAAGTTTAAATTCAGACCCTTGCGAATTTTTTCGCTTTCGCTTTTTACGCTTACTCTCCTAAAACTATTTGTTTACGATATACAAAATATTCCGGTAGCTGGTAAAATAGCAGCATTCTTTTGCCTGGGTATTTTACTGCTGGTGGTATCGTTTATGTACCAACGTTTAAAAACAGTTATTATCAATGATGATCAAAATGCATCTTTATAAAGCCATAATGGTAGTGGCCCTGATTACAACCAAAGCTCTGGCGCAGGGTGCATATCAAAAAAAGAATACTGCGTTTAGTGGCACGCAGGCTTTTTGATATTACGGTGAATGGGTCCTTATTATTATGATCATAGCTGCTCTTTTACTCTTTTCTTATCTTTTAACCAGGGCAATTGAAAAACGGAAAAATCAATAATCTTAAAAATTTCTTTGCTTTATGAAAACCGGATATGCTGATCAATTTTTTGAGGAAAATAAGTCATCATAAAACACACTCCCCCTTATAAGCCAATTATCTGCCTTTTAGTATGTAGAGGGTTTTAAACGCGGCAAATCTTTTAAAAAATTAAATTGGAAAAAATCAGCGATGTTGATTGCAAAACCGGCAACATCTACAATGCCATTTTGGCCTCGTTACCACGTGTTGGCCACGTAAGGAAGCCATTGTTACCAGCGTTAATTTGAGCAATATAGCCATTGAGCTTGGTAATGAAAAAATACCCCTGTACACCATCAAGGCTGGGAGGCCGTTGTAGCGTTGCGCCCCGTAAACGGCTGTTAGCACAACATCCGTTATCTTCGCACCCTATCAGTATTTAAACAAGCAACGCATCATGCTCCCAAGGTATAAACGAATTTTATTGAAACTTAGCGGCGAATCT
Source organism: Chitinophagales bacterium (assembly GCA_038247635.1). GTDB lineage: Bacteria > Bacteroidota > Bacteroidia > Chitinophagales > Chitinophagaceae > Segetibacter. The sequence continues at coordinate 62,861 of JBBRUR010000009.1, read as the reverse complement.
TTAATGGGTAATAAGGCTTTTGGCTTAGACCAGGATGTTATTAACCAATACGCGCAGGATATAAAACAAGTAGTGGATCTTGGTGTACAGGTGGCCATAGTTATTGGTGGGGGTAATATTTACCGCGGAATGAACGAGGCTGAAACCGGTATAGAAAGGGCCCAGGGCGACTATATGGGTATGCTGGCTACCGTTATAAACGGCATGGCGCTGCAGGCAGGCCTTGAAAAAATTGGCGTATTTACACGGCTGCAAAGCGCTATAAAAATGGAGCAGGTAGCCGAACCTTATATTCGCCGCAGGGCAATACGCCACCTTGAAAAAGGTAGAGTGGTTATTTTTGGGGCAGGCACAGGTAATCCCTATTTTACTACAGACACAGCTGGTTCATTACGGGCCATTGAAATAAAGGCCGATGTAATTTTAAAAGGTACAAGAGTTGATGGCATTTACACCGCCGATCCTGAAAAGGATCCAACCGCTACGCGGTATGATAAAATATCTTTTAGCGATGTTATCAAAAATAACCTGAAAGTAATGGACATGACTGCCTTTACGCTTTGCCAGGAGAATAGCCTGCCAATTATTGTATTTAATATGAATGTGCCCGGCACCTTATTGGAGGTGGTTGAAGGGATGGATGTGGGCACATTGGTTAATTAAGCGCAACCAACATTATTTAAAACGGCTGTGGCCGTTTTTTTATTGAACTAATTTTTTGCAACTACGTTTATTCGTTAATAAATATGGAAATAGCCGATATAAGAAAAGACTATAAGCAGCGCTCGTTATTGGAAGCCGATGTTAAGCCCGACGCTATTGAACAATTTGGTATTTGGTGGAACGAGGCAGTCAGCAGCCAGATTGACGAAGTAAACGCTATGACACTGGCTACCGCCAGCCTAAATGGTGTTCCGTCGGCGCGTATCGTGTTGCTTAAAGGGTATGACAACCTTGGCTTTACTTTTTTTAGCAACTACAATAGCCATAAGGCTAAGGAAATAGCCGACAACCCCTTTGTTAGCCTGGTATTTTTTTGGAAAGAACTAGAGCGCCAGGTTAGGGTAGAAGGAACTATTGAAAAAATAAGTGAAGAGGACAGCGATATCTATTTTCAATCAAGACCCTACGGTAGCAGGATTGGCGCATGGGCCTCACCACAAAGCCAGGTGATACCAGCAAGGGAGTTATTGGAAAACAATTACCAGGAGTTGAACGAGCAATATAATAACGGAGATGTACCTAAGCCTCCACATTGGGGAGGATATATAGTTAAGCCCGTCCTTATTGAATTTTGGCAGGGCCGCACCAGCAGGCTGCACGATCGCCTGCAATATACCTTACTAAATAACTCCTGGAAAATTGAGCGTTTGGCTCCTTGATCGCGAATAAAAAAATAAAATAGTTGATTGAACTTACTAAAGAACCCAATCAACTTTTTTCTTTAAGCTTCTTTTTTAGCGGCAACTTCTACTTCTTTTTTTGGCTTTACCGGACGGGCCGGACGGCTTTTACCAAATGATCCCATAAAGATTTTACCTTTTTTTGTTTTTTTATCACCTCTTCCCATAACAAGTTTTTTATTTCAAATATTTTAAATAGTGTGCGAAGTTACATTAAGTTAAGGTACCATCAAAAAAAGCGGTAGTTATATCCCTTTTTAAAGATAATTACCAGTTAATAAATTTTTAAAATTAGCAAATTATTCTATCAGTTATGGCACAAAAAAACCGGAACAAATCCGGCCTTTTTTTAAATAAATTCGTTGGCATTACATTCTTGACGAGAGGTCTTTACCTGGTTTAAACTTAGCAACTTTTTTAGCCTTAATTTTTATAACTGCGCCGGTTTGGGGGTTACGGCCATTGCGGGCAGCTCTTTTTGATACTGAAAAAGTACCAAAACCTACCAGGGTAACCTTACCACCACCTTTCAGCGTTTTTGTTACCGCCTCAACAAAACTGTCCAAAGCAGCATTGGCCTGGGTTTTTGTTATTTCCGCATCGTCTGATAGTTTGGCTATTAGTTCAGCTTTGTTCATGTTATATTTTTTTAGAATTATTTAGTCGGGCAAATTAATAGGGTTTTATCATAAACCAAAATTTTTTACTCATTTAACCCATACTAAATTTTGTGAAATCCGCACAGGTAAAGGAATTGCGGCTGTTGGCTTATGAACGCGGTTACTCAACAACCTCCATAAGGCTACGAAATGATATGACTTTATCACCCCATTTTTTTATAGCCAGATCCCTTAATATGGGTGCGTGTTCGGCAATGTATTGTTCGTAATCGGCCCTTGTTTTTGCAAAGTATTGAACGGCATAAGTAACGCCATCCTCTTCATTAATGTCAACCAGCTTTACCAGCTGAAAGCGTGTAAAGGCTTTGGTGGCCATTACGTCTGGTACGTGCGCTGTCTGCATCCAAAAGAGCCAATCGGCGGCCACCAAAACATCAATTTTACTGGTTATATTGTATAAAAACATAGCAACATTCTTTTTATTTGTATTTAAAAAAGTAGAGCGCCTAAAGTAAGTATTTGTTGGTCACTGCCCAATAATGTAATGGTTGTACCGGCCCGCTCTCATTACTCTGGTCGGGCACAGTGTAACTCCGCAAATTGAGGGACAGGCCGCAGCAACGATTAACAGAGTTACGAAAGTTTGGATCAGCAAAAAACGCCGGGTAGCGGCATTGCCGGACTATTGGTTAATTTACATTATTATACGTAAATAGCTTATCCATGAACTACACAATACCCCACAATTTTGTTTTGAAACAATTATACCCCCTAAGGCCCCGTATTGTAAAAATGCTGGGCGGTATTGGTTTGTATAAAGATGATTTGCTATTGATGTTTTTAAGAGACAGTACTAAAAACCCTGAGTTTAATGGCGTATTTGTAGCTACACAGCCCACTTATTTTCAGGCTTTGCAAGAGGAAATTCATACCTCAAAAATGGACTTTGACCTTGACGGCTCCCACAATAGCTGGATTTTTATAAGCGAGGATGTAACCTGCTTTGAAGAAAAGGTAGCTAAAGCGTGTATACTTGCCAAAGCTGGCGACGAGCGTATAGGTAAGTAAAGCCTGGCATGCACGGCTAACTCATATAAAACCTTATTTCTGGTAATTAAATGGTATTCAAATCTAATTGTTTATAGGGGCAAAAACATTCCATTGGTTAAATGGCGCAGTGCTCATGGTAATTTTCCAGCACAATCGGGGCCCGCTCAAACTCGTAACCATCATAGTATTTTAGTAGCTCATCCAGTACACCATCTACTTCTTCGCGGGTTTTTAAGGTAACCAACCTGTTTCTAAACTCCTTTATGTTAGGTAAGCCTTTAAGATAGTTGGCATAGTGGCGGCGCATTTCGTTTATGCCTACAATAGGACCTTTCCACTCCACCGATTTACGAAGGTGGTTTTTGCTTACGCTTACCCGCTCCTTAAGTGTTGGCGACGGTAATAGCTCGCCGGTAGCCATATAATGGTGTATTTCGCGAAAAATCCATGGGTAACCAATGGCGGCGCGGCCAATCATAATACCATCCACTCCATAGCGGTTTTTATACTCAACCGCTTTATGTGGGCTGTCAATGTCGCCATTACCAAAAATGGGTATTTGTATACGGGGGTTATTTTTCACCTTTGCAATCAGGCTCCAATCGGCTTCGCCTTTATACATTTGGCTACGGGTGCGGCCATGTATGGCAAGGGCTTTAATTCCAACATCCTGTAGCCGCTCTGCTACCTCTTCAATATTTTTGGTTAGCTCGTCCCAACCCAACCGGGTTTTAACGGTTACCGGTAGCCGCGTAGCTTTCACGCATGCCGAGGTAAGGCGCACCATCAGGTCAAGATCTTTTAAAACACCTGCGCCAGCGCCTTTGCAAGCCACCTTTTTTACGGGGCAGCCAAAATTAATGTCAAGCAGGTCGGGGTTGGTAGCATCAACTATTTTACTGGCAAGGGCCAGGCTGTCCTCATCGCCGCCAAAAATTTGGATGCCCACGGGCTTTTCGTAGTCAAAAATGTCAAGTTTGTGGCGGCTTTTTATAGCATCGCGTATAAGGCCTTCACTACTAATAAATTCGGTGTACATCAGGTCTGCACCATTTTCTTTACAAACCGCTCTAAAAGGCGGGTCGCTCACATCTTCCATGGGTGCCAGCAAAAGCGGAAACCCTGTTAACTGTATGTTACCTATTGTTACCATCTATATAATTTTTTGCCCCGGTCACAGGCTGGTTATTAGCCATTACTGGTTTTATTAACCGTAACATGCATTGTAAGCTTTTGTTAACCAGCTACATAAGCCAAATTGCCTTATACAATGCTAAAAGCGTGCGAAATTACACCCAAATTTTTAACCGGCTGGCATAACCATTTGCCTTTTATGCTGTTTTAAGGCTGCAATAACTTTTTATCAATAATCTTTGCACCCTTTTACACGCTATAAAACCACCATAGTAAAAATTAATGGATACTTATTTAAAAAATCAGCCGGCCGTACGCCAGTTTGTAGCATTTATTGGTTTGGCAGCAGGGTTTTTTGTGTTGAATATAGTGTTGTCTTCGCTAATGTTTTCGGACCTGTCCTCGGTGTTAAGCGACAAATCGGCCACGATTACGCCGGCTACTCTTGCCAGGTTTAAGTGGGCGCAGTTGTTTAGCTCAGTGGTTATATTTATTTGCCCGGCATTATTGTTCGGTTATTTTTCGTCGCCCCGGTTGTTTAGTTATGTTGGCATGCAAAAGCGGTTTTCGTTGATCTTGGTATTGCTAGCCATAGGTTTATTGTTTACGGTTCAGCCGTTGGTAAGTTGGTTGGGCAACCTTAACAGCCACCTAAATTTTGGCAATATGCAGGTCCAGCTAAAACAAATGGAAGAAATGTATAACCGGGCTATTGAAACCTTTTTAAAAATGACCTCAGTAACCGATCTGGTTATTAACCTGTTGGTTATTGCCCTGTTGCCTGCCGTGGCAGAAGAGCTTTTTTTTAGGGGAGCAATGCAAAAAGTATTGCTTCGCGTAAGCAATAAACCGTGGCTTGCTATTTTACTTTCGTCAATGGTTTTTGCTTTGCTTCACGGAACATTTTTTAAAATTATACCCATATTTGTTTTGGGTATTTTACTTGGAACAGTTTACCATTTTACCCGCAATTTGTGGTACACCATCATCATCCATTTTTTAAATAATGGGTTAGGGGTATTGTCAGTATATTATGCTGATAAAAGCAAGTTTTTGAAAACCTTAACCGACGATAAGCTGGCAGTGCCATTGTATGCTGCAGCATTTAGCTTACTGGTAAGTATTGCTATAGTATATTTAATGAGCCGCAAAAGCAACGAAGTGTTACCAGCCTATTTAACCGACGACCAAAACGATATTATTGACTAATGTACAATTGGGCGCTGTTATACCGAACAGAAGATTTTACCCGAGCCAGCATAATTAAGGGCATGCTGGAAGAAAATAATGTTCCGGTATCTATCATAAACAAACAGGATAGCAGCTATCTTAATTTTGGCGAAATAGAGGTGTATGTGCCGGGGCATTTTAAAGAACTGGCCAATACGCTGCTCAACCAGTCGTTAATGAATTGATGGATGTTGACCTGTTTAATTAATGTGGGTAGTTTTATCCATTTTTCCCATTCCACTTTTCCTACACCAAATAAGTATTATTTTTCATCTTTTAATTCCTTATAACTTACCTACCAACCAGCAATGGCCTTAAACGTACAAACTTTTAAAACCAGGGCGCTTACTGCATTGGTTTTTGTTGTCATCATGTTGGCTGGCCTGTTCTGGAACCATTTTTCTTTCCTGGCCTTATTTAGCATCATCCATTTTGGATGTTGGTACGAGTACCAAAAGCTTATGGGTAACATTTATCCGTTGTACAACCAGGTATCCGTTTTTCATAAAATGGGGGTAGCCATAGCAGGGTTTGGGTTAATGCTGCTTATGAGCAGCGGGCGCCTTCAGGTTTTTACCATACCAATAAACGAGTGGGGTTGGTGGATGGTGCTGGTTTGTGCTATTGTTATACCGGTGAGCGACATTTTATTTTCCAAAAATATTACCCTGCAGGCGCTCCTCATATCGCTGGCAGGGCTGTTGTACATTTCGTTTAGCTGGGGTTGTATGATGCAGCTACGGGCCAATGGATTTATGCAAACAGGTTGGATATTGCCGGTTGTACTTATTGCCAGTATATGGATCAACGATACCATGGCTTACCTGGTAGGCTCGTTTATAGGTAAAACTCCTTTTTCGCCCATATCGCCCAAAAAAACCTGGGAGGGTACCATTGGCGGCGCAATATTATGTGTGGCCACGGTAACACTGGCAGGTTATTTTGCCCTGGGCCTAAAGTATTATTGGTCGCTGCTTATCATATCCGCTATTGCGGCAGTGGCAGGCACCCTGGGCGACCTGTTAGAAAGTAAACTGAAACGCATGGCAGGCGTAAAAGACAGTGGTACTTTTATGCCAGGTCATGGCGGATTTTTAGATCGCTTTGATAGCCTGCTGGTTACAACGCCCTTAGTATGGCTATACCTTTTACTTATTAATTAAGCAGTTAAACCGTCAATAGATAGCAAGGTATTACACCATCATTTATGGCCCTTTACCTGTTTTTAGCCTTGCTTATCTTTATATTTGCACCTCAATTGTAAGGTAAATGATCATTCATAAGGAAGGTTATCAGAGTATTGGCATAACCGCATTGGTTTTTGGGTTGGTAAATATTGTTTCGTTCATTTTTATAAGCAACAAATACCCCGTGGTAGCACAGTTAATACTGTGGACCTCAGTCATCTTTTTTTTCTTTATCCTTTCGTTTTTTCGTATTCCCGGCAGGCCGCTTACCACGGGCGAAGAACATATAGTGTGCCCGGCCGATGGAAAAGTAGTGGTAATAGAAGAAGTAACAGACACAGAATATTTTAAGGACAAACGTATACAGGTAAGCATATTTATGAGCCCCGTAAATGTGCACGTAAACCGCTGCCCGGTTAGTGGTAAGGTTGTGTACAGTAATTACCACAAAGGCAAATACCTGGTGGCATGGCACCCAAAAAGCAGCACCGAAAACGAGCGTCACAGTGTAGTAATCAAAAACGATAAAATTGAAATACTGGTAAAACAAATAGCCGGTGCGCTGGCAAAACGCATTGTCAACTACCTAAAAGTTGATGCTGTTGCAGCCCAAAGCGACGAGATGGGTTTTATTAAGTTTGGTAGCAGGGTAGATGTTTTGTTGCCTATTGGTACTACCGTAAATGTACAACTAAACCAAAAGGTAAAGGGCGGGGTAACGGTACTTGGTACCATTGCACATTTATAAGAGCGGGTTTCAATTTTGTTGTTAAACGTTAGTTTGCTAATTACTTTTTTTTTGAAGCCAGCAATAGTGGTACTATTTAGCTCCGGTTGTGTCACACTCTTGTGCTGTAACAAGGTTATTCAACAATTTAAGTTACCAATAAAGGTGCTTGCTTATATCGCCTGAAGCTTGTAATCATATTATACAATGCTAAACCGATATTTCTCTTTTTTTAGCATTTTTCATATGCAGGGCGTACTTTTAAAAGCTTAATTATTTTTTAGCTATATGAAAATTAAAGCCTGCCTTATGCTGCCTTGTATTGTTTTTGGGACGTTGTTGTTTGCACAATCAACCAGCAACAAAAACACTAAAGCAGCACGTGTTCAACTAATAGACAATTTACAAAAACAGCGGGTAGATGTACTGGTAGATGGCAAACTTTTTACTGCCTACATTTATCCCGGCACGCTAAAAAAGCCGGTCCTTTACCCTATTAATACCTCGGCAGGCACCCCTGTTACCCGTGGTTGGCCAATGGACCCACGCCCCGGCGAACGGGTAGATCATCCACACCAGGTAGGCATGTGGTTTAATTATGGGGATGTAAACGGGTACGATTTCTGGAACAACTCAAACAATGTTAGCGGGCAGGCAGGTAAGTATGGTACTATAAAGCACGATACCGTTTTGGCAATAAAAAATGGAAACAATGCGGCGCAGCTTACCGTGGCTGCCAATTGGCTAAACGATGCCGGAACCGTATTGCTTAAAGAGCAAACGACTTTTATTTTTACGGGTAAAGGTGCCGACCGAAGCATTGAACGCATTACCACCCTAACCGCTGCCAGCAACGATGTGTTGTTTAACGATAATAAGGAGGGATTGATTGGCCTGCGTGTTGCCCGGCAGTTAGAACACCCCGGCAAACAAGCCGAAATATTTACCGACGCCAGTGGTACAGCCACCAAGGTGCCCCAAATAAATAACGACGGCGTAACCGGCCACTACCTAAGCAGCAACCAAAAAGAGGGCGACGCAGTTTGGGGAACACGTGGCGGGTGGGTTTCTCTATCGGCCACTATTGGTACCGAACCAGTGTCGGTGCTCATAATGGATAACCCTAAAAATATTGGTCACCCTACCTATTGGCATGCCCGCGGTTATGGTTTGTTTGCGGCTAACCCATTGGGGCAAAGCGCCTTTAGCAATGGTAAAGAAACCCTGCGTTTTAACCTGCCTGCCGGGCAGTCGGTAACCTTTAAATTTAAAATACTAATACACTCGGGCAGCCTGTTAAACTACCAACAGGCTAATGCATACTATACCATTTATGCAAAGTAAAGGTGGGCCGTGGTGTTGGCAACGGAGCATAATGTTATAATTACATACCCGTTAAATAGCCGGTATTTTTATTAGAACTACCTGGTGGTATAGTAAAGATTGAGGACCGATATGGTCATGATAAACAACATAATTTTCAGCTACGTTTTTAAAGCTGGCCGGTAACTTGTAATAGTTATAAACTTTGCCTGTTAAAGTTTAAATGCCACTTCAAGCCATTGCAAACCCTGATAGCCACTTAAAACTACCGCAAACCCTACAGCCACATCACGGCACTGCCGCCGGGCCTATAGCCCCGATTGAAGTGGAAAGCCCGCATGGCGGCTTGCCGCCAGCGGACTTGCAACGGAAAGCGGGACCAAAGTTGAATAATTGCTACCCGGCAGGGCTTCAAAGGATGGTTTCTAACTCCTTTAAATGATAAATGATGTGGGTAGGCGTGCAGGTAGGCTGTTCGTTAATGTGGTTTACAAAAACAGTATCCATGCCGGCGGCCATGGCACCTTTTATGTCGGCGTCAAGGTTATCGCCTAACATAAGGCTTTCGTTGTACGAGCAGCCCGCCCTGGCAATGGCAAAATCAAAAATTTCTTTTTTGGGTTTCAGGCTCATAGCCAACTCGCTGGTAATTACATGGTTAAAAAAGTGATTGATACTTGCGTTTTGTAGTTTGGTGCTTTGTATATACTCAAAGCCATTGGTAATCAGGTGTAGCTGATAGCCTTTGTTTTGCAGGTACGTAAGTATTTCCACCGTGTACGGAAACAATATTTTTTTGTGGGGAAGGCGGTCAAGATAGTCGGCACTCAGCAGGCGGCTCAGGTCCTGGTCGCCAATCTTAAACTCAAGCAGGGTATGCCACATGCGTTTCCACTTTAGCTCTTCCTGGGTTATAAAGCCATGGTGATAGCGGTCCCACAACTTTTTATTGTGGGCCGAGTAGTGTTGGTAAAAACCTTCAAAATCGTCGGTTACAAGTTGGGTTAGGCTATGTAGTGCAAACAGTTCCCTAAGGGTTTCTTTTGAGTTGGTTTCAAAATCCCACAGGGTATGATCGAGGTCGAAAAACAGGTGTTGGTACTTCATATTAATTTTTAAACCAATTATGTAATTGAAAGATTGTGTTAAGGGTGCATGTTACCTTAGCGGCGTAAAGGTAATGGCTACCCCAAAAACATAGTCCACACGTAACAATAAAACAATGAACGTAATTATAACCGGCGCCTCAAAAGGCATAGGAAAAGCAATAGCCGAAAAATTTGCTGCCGACGGCCACACCATTGTAATATGTGCCCGGGGCGAAGTGGCTTTATATAACACCATGGATGCCCTGCAAACAGCATACCCGCAATGTACGGTAAAGGCCCGGTCGGTAAATATGGCTGATATGCAACAGGTTAAAGCATTTGGCGATTGGCTATTACAACAAAACCTGGTACCAGATATTTTAGTTAATAACGCCGGACAGTTTATACCCGGCAGTTTGCATACCGAAAATGCGGAAGTGCTTGAGCAAACCATGCAGGTAAACCTGTACAGCGTTCATTACCTTACCCGAACTGTGTTGCCTGCAATGATGAAGGCAGGCAAAGGACATATTTTTAACATGTGCTCCATTGCATCGATGGATGCATACCCCAACGGCGGATCGTACAGCGTAAGCAAGTTTGCCTTACTGGGCTACAGCAAAAACCTGCGCCACGAAATGCAGCCACACGGCATTAAGGTAACCGCCATATTGCCCGGCGCTACCATGACAGCCAGTTGGGAAGGTAGCGGTATTGCCCCCGAACGTATAATGGAAGCAGCCGATGTTGCCGATATGGTATATGCCAGCAGCAAACTATCGCCCATGGCAGTGGTAGAAGATATTGTATTGCGGCCACAACTGGGCGACCTATAATTTTTTTGCTCTGCACCACTGGCAGCGCGCATTTAACAACATAATTTAAACCTATATCTTCGCCCAATGGAAGCGTTGTTGCAACAAATTAATGCCTATAAAGCCGAAATAGGCGCTTACAAGGCTACTACCAACGAACAGGTGGAGGCATTTAGAATAAAGTTTTTGGGTACCAAAGGCGTGGTGAAAGCCATAATGAGCGAAATGAAGCAGGTGCCCGCAGATAAGAAAAAGGAGTTTGGCCAGGTATTAAATGGCTTTAAAATATTGGTGGAGCAAAAGTTTGAATCGCTGACTGAACTACTTGTCCCAAGCAATGGTGTGGAGAGTGCGGACAGTTCCGATTGGACGCTTCCCGGCACGCCCACACCTGTAGGTACCCGCCACCCGCTGAGTATTGTACGCAACCAGATAGCAGGCATTTTTAACCGGATAGGTTTTAACGTGGCCGAAGGCCCGGAAATTGAGGACGACTGGCACAACTTTACCGCCCTTAACTTGCCCGAGAATCACCCGGCCCGCGATATGCAGGATACCTTTTACCTTGGTAAAGACCCCGACTTTTTGTTACGTACCCACACAAGTAGTGTACAGGCCAGGGTAATGGAAAGTCAAAAGCCACCCATTCGTATAATTTGTCCCGGCCGTGTGTACCGTAACGAAACCGTAAGTGCAAGGGCGCACTGCTTTTTTCACCAGGTTGAAGGTTTGTATATTGACGAGCAGGTAAGCTTTGCCGACCTTAAGCAAACCTTGTACTTTTTTGTGAAAGAAATGTTTGGGGCCGATGCAAAAATAAGGTTCAGGCCAAGCTATTTTCCCTTTACAGAGCCAAGCGCCGAAATGGATATTAGTTGCACCGTGTGCGGTGGTAGTGGCTGTAGCCTTTGCAAACAAACCGGCTGGGTCGAAATTTTGGGCTGCGGAATGGTCCATCCCAAAATGCTTGAAAATTTTACGATTGACCCTAACAAATACACCGGTTTTGCCTTTGGCATGGGTGTAGAAAGGATATGCCAGTTAAAATATCGTATTAACGACCTGCGACTTTACTCCCAAAACGATATCAGGTTTTTGCGGCAGTTTACGGGGGCAGTGTAAACGGTGTATACATTGGCTTAATTTTTATGGTACGTTAACCTGCTGCTTAACAGGCAATTACCACAATTTTTTAAGGTACTTTTAGTGTTAATAGGTTACAGTGTATAACCCAATTTTTAATTTAACGCCAAAGCTTTTAAACACTTAACCTATTGTAGCGTTATAGCTTTAATTTTACACTTTATTCATTTCAATTAACCTCATGGCTGTTATCCTTACCTTCTTTTTCGCTCACTGGTTTTTATCGTTGTTTTTTCACACATTTTTTTTACATCGTTTTGCCAGTCACCAAATGTATACTACCAGCAAAAACTGGGAAAAAGTATTTTACTTTCTCACGTGGTTTACCCAGGGATCGTCGTTTTTAGTTCCGCGCGCCTATGCAGTTATGCACCGCATGCACCACGAGTACAGCGATACTGAGCAGGATCCGCACTCGCCACACTTTTTTAAAGATATATGGTCAATGATGTTGCATACGGCCAAAATATACCAGGCATTTATTACTGGTGAGCGTTTGCCCGAAAAAAAATTTACCAAAGAGTATCTTCCTGTTTGGGAATCACTGGACCGTGTAGGGTATAGTTGGGGAAGCCGCCTGGCTTTTGGTTTATCCTACGTTGCAGTATATGTATTGTTTGCACCATCTGCATGGTGGTACTTGTTGTTGCCTATCCATTTTTTAATGGGTCCGGTACAGGGAGCTATTGTAAACTGGTTTGGCCACAAATTGGGTTATAGTAACTTTAAAAATGGCGATCATAGTCGTAATTCATCTCCATGGGGTATTTTTTTATTGGGCGAGTTGTTTCAAAACAATCATCACCACGCCAAAGACAGTGCTAATTTTGCACAAAAATGGTTTGAATTTGATCCTACCTATGTGGTAATGAAAGCCATGCATTTTGTAGGTATTATCAGGTTAAAAAAATACACACCTATACCGGCAATGGCTAATAATAAGGTTGCGGCTACACCAAAGCAAAAGGCACATGCCGGCTCCTATAGCGAGGCCGACTACTAATTAAATTTTATATTGACAGCAACAGCCCCGGACAAATTGTTTCGGGGCTTTTTGCATTAGTGCAGGTACGTTTTGTATGGCTTTGGGCTGGGGGTGGTGATTGCCATGCAGTAATATATTACCCGGCCGGGTACGTTAACAACATACATTATAAAAAAAATTTTCATCCGCACCGCTATAGTTTACATTTGGCATTTGAGTTTTACGTAAGCCTATAACTTTATTGAATGATAATTTCAGGTATTTGTATTTGTGGTGCCGGTACCATGGGGTATGGCATAGCACAGGTAACTGCACTTGCAGGGCTGCCAACTATTTTGTTTGATGTAAATGAGGCCAGTTTAACTAAAGGCAGGCAACAGATTGAAACAAATATTAAAAAGCTGGCAAACAAGCAAAAGGTAACCATGACGCAACAGGAGCAGGTATTGGCCAACCTGGTGTACACGGCCAGTATAAAAGATTGTGTTGCGCCGCTGGTTATTGAAGCCATTATTGAAAAAATGGATGCCAAGGTTTTGTTGATCAGGCAGCTTGAGGCTATTAATGCTGCCGATACTATTTTGGCTACCAATACTTCCTCTTTATCGGTAAACAGGTTGGCTCAACAACTTACCTTACCCGGCAGGTTTATTGGTATTCACTTTTTTAACCCTGTGTACCTAATGCGGTTGGTTGAAATTGTAAAAGCCACCACCACCACCGCCGAAACGGTAAAAGCTGCGACAGCTTTTGTAACAAGGCTTACAAAAACCTCCGTAGTATGTAACGATGCACCGGGCTTTATAGTTAACCGCGTGGCCCGACCGTATTATTTAGAAGCTATGAAGCTGGTGGAAGAAGGTAAAGCCGATATGGAAACGGTGGACGCTTTAATGGAGGTAACCGGTTTTAAAATGGGGCCATTTGCACTAATGGATTTTATTGGTAACGATATTAATTATGCCGCAAGTTGTAGTGTGTACGAAGCACTTGATAAGCCTGCCCGGTTAACACCTTCAAACCTACAAAAACAGCTGGTACAAAAGGGGCATTTAGGAAAAAAGACGGGTAAAGGCTTTTACCAATATTGATGAATGCTTTAGCACAGTTTAATAGAGTGGTTTATTAATTGCAAACACAAAAGCGAATGGCTTTAAAAATACAAAGGGTATTAGTTACCGGCGGCGGTGGACTGTTGGGCAGCCACCTGCTTAAAAGGTTGGCGGGCAAAGGCCACAAAATAACGGCGTTGTATCGAAACAGCTTTCCTAACGAGCTTTTGCCTGACAATATTACCTGGCTAAAGGCCGATGTGTTGGATGTGCCCGCCTTGTACGATGCTATGGTGGGTGTGCAGCAGGTTTACCACTGCGCCGCAGTAGTATCGTTTAACCCTAAGCATACCGCCAATATGTTTAACATTAACATAGAAGGTACTGCCAACGTGGTTAATGCAGCCCTTAATGCAGGGGTTGATAAGCTGGTTTTTGCAAGTTCGGTGGCGGCCTTAGGTCGTATACGAAAAGAAGGCGCCATTAACGAAACCATGAACTGGAGCCAGAAAACCAGCAACAGTAAGTACGGCCAAAGTAAATACCTGGCCGAAATGGAAGTGTGGCGAGGCATAGGCGAAGGATTGAACGCGGTAATGGTAAACCCTGCCATTATTTTGGGAAGGGCCGATTGGAATAAGGGATCAGCTGGTATTTTTAAATCGGCTTACAATGAGTTTCCCTGGTATAGCACAGGTGGTGGTGGTTTTGTAGATGTGTTGGATGTGGTAGAAGCCATGGTATTATTGATGAATAGTCAATTGACCGCCCAACGGTTTATAGTAAGTGCCGAAAATAGATCGTACAGGGAGGTATTTAACCTAATGGCCAATAGTTTTGGCAAAAAACCGCCACACAAAAAAGTGACACCCCTTTTATCGTCGTTGGTTTGGCGAATGGAAGCCATTAAATCGGCCGTAAGTAAAAGCAATCCACTGTTAACACGCGAAACCGCTAACACTGCCATGACGGCCGTTCAGTTTGACAATAGTAAGTTGCTGAAAGCATTTCCTCAATTTAAATATCAACCGCTTGAAGCTACCATTCAAAGGGTTTGTAAAGAGTTGCTGGCTTTGCTGCCCCCATTATAGCCCAAATAAAATACAATGCCCAAATACCTGGTTATATGGCCCACATCTTACTAAAAAATACGAGCTTAAAAAATGCTACAGGTACCCCCGCGCAACCGTAAACAGTAGCTTGTAGCCTGTTTTATAAGTCGCAAACAAACAATCGTTTACAGGTTGCCCCATGCCGTACGAAAGAACTGTTTTTTAAAATTTGTATTTTATATGCAACCAATTTGTGTTTAACTGTGCAGGCTGTGCAGCCTGCCGATAAAATTTTACGTCAATAATTGCTTATAATCATTTCATTAGAATGTTTTGTTGCGATGTAAGCCTGCATCGATGTCGGGTTGAAACAAATATTTCATAAACGATGAAATTAAATAATGCATGAAAACAATTGTACTGTTACATAGTGCTACAGGAGCGGCCACTGACCTTTTGCCGCTTAAACATAATTTGGAAAATGATTTTAATGTTCATGTATTTAATTTTTACAAACCATCCTGGCCATTGTTTGATGCTCCTTTTTCCATTGAAAATTTTGCTGCTGGGGTGTTGGAATTTATTAGCCAATTAAATGTTGAAAAGGTAAATATTATTGGCCATCGTATGGGCGGCTATATTGGTCTGTTTCTTTCAATAAATTATCCACAAATAATTGAAAGCTTAGTAACTATTGGCACCAAATTAAAGTGGGACGAAAGAACCGCCCAAATTGAACAAGAGAGCATTGACTTATTAATAAGTGATGTTGAATCACCTCAGCACAAGGCGCTCCGGCAAAAATACCCCGACGGTATGTGGAACACCATAGCCACAAAAATCAGACTGCTCTACAACGAGGTAGGCAGGTTTGCCCCGCTAAAATTTGGCGATTTTGAAAAAGTAGGTATTCCGGTGTTGTTGGTGTTGGGCGACCGCGACCCACGGGTAAGCTTTGTTGAAACCAGTATTGTATACAAGGAACTGGTAAAAGGGCAGTTTGCCGTTTTGCCCAATACAACTCAGCAAATTGAAATTATTGATACCGCTTACCTCTCCATGATTATTAGATCGTTTTTAAAGGGCTAATGTTTCGTTTTTATTAACCGTAATATTGCCTATACGAATGAAAGCCTAATTACCCGTGCCAATGTCATTGGGTTAAGCCTGACAAATATGGTTGATTATTTATTTTACTACAATACAAGTAATGACATTTACCCGGCTTACGCCCCGCCCGGCCGTCGTCAGTTGCACTGGTAGCCAACGTTACATAGGTATTTTGGTTAGAGCCTCCAAAACCTTTACCTAATTACATTGCCCTGCCTAAAGACGGATACCATTTAATCAGTAAATTTTTATTTCAATAACGTTGCTTCTAAAACCAATTCAAACCCCAGCTACGTATACTACGCAGTTATTTGTTGCCCTTATACTGGTTTTTATTTTTAAAAGAAGATTTAGCAGTTGATAGCCATAGAGCATCCTTAACGAGTTTATGTAGCCGTAGCTATATTTGCAACCATGAAACCTGTTTTAATTTATTGTTACGATGCATGGTGTGGGTGGTGTTATGGCTTTAGCCCTGTAATAAAAAAAATTGCACACGAATTTGCCAGCCAGGTAGAAGCCGATGTGTTATCGGGCGGAATGATTTTGACCGAAAAGCCAGTACACATTAGTGCAACTGCAGGCTATATACAACAGGCTTATAAAAACGTTGAGCAAACCACCGGCATAAAATTTGGCAGCGACTACCTATGGCATATCAACAATTTTGAAGAAAGCGATTGGTATCCCAGCTCGTTAAAGCCGGCAATAGCTATGTGTATTGTAAAAGAATTTTACCCCGACCGTGCTATTTACTTTGCCGCCGACCTGCAATATGCGCTTTACTACGAAGGCCGCGACCTTACCGACGATGAGGCTTACCGCCACTTGTTGGACGTTTACCCCATACATCCCGAACTGTTTTACGAGCGCCTTAAAAGCGATGACTATAAGGCGAAAGCCTTGTACGAATTTGAAGTGGTGAAGCAGCTGCAGGTTTCCGGCTTTCCGGCGGTGTTATTGCAAACTGCGCAGCAAAAATTTTACCAGTTAGCCAGTGGCTATACTAACTATACTACCCTAAAAACCAGGCTTGAGGCCACCCTAAACGAGGTTGCACTATTAGGTAAAGGTTCGTAAACCAGGTTAATATTTTAAAAGTTGTTTCACGGCCTGGTGTAGGCGGGCTTTGGCCATAAAGTTTTTTTCCAGTTCAATATTAAAGGGTACTGGCGTATCAAGCGAAGCGCAGCGTATTACCGGTGCATCCAACAATGCAAAACAATGCTCGCTTATCCATGCGCTTATTTCGCCGCCAATGCCACCGGTAAGTGTGTCTTCGTGTAAAATAACCACCTTGCCGTTTTTTTGTACAGTGGCACGCATGGCCTCATAGTCCAAAGGCAACAGGGTGCGTAGGTCAACTATTTCTATACTGATGTCGGCATTTTTGATGGCATACTCCTGTGCCCAATGTACACCCATGCCATAAGTAATAATGCTGATGTCGTTGCCCGGCTGCACCAATCGTGCCTTGCCTATTTCAATATCGTAATAGCAGGTAGGCACCTCGCCGCTAATAGAGCGGTACAACGCTTTATGCTCAAAAAACAAAACCGGGTTGGGGTCGTTAATGGCGGCTATCAGCAGCCCCTTGGCATCAATAGCGCTTGATGGATACACCACTTTTAAGCCAGGTGTATGTACAAACCAGGCCTCGTTGCTTTGACTGTGAAAAGGGCCTGCACCCACGCCGCCACCAGTGGGCATACGTATTACCACATCGGCAGGCTGCCCCCAGCGGTAGTAAATTTTGGCCAGGTTGTTTACAATTTGGTTAAAGCCGGCGGTAGCAAAATCGGCAAACTGCATTTCCATAACGCTTTTGTACCCTTGCAGCCCAAGCCCAAGGCAGGCGCCTACCACTGCACTTTCGCACAAGGGCGTATTGCGCACTCGTTGTTTGCCAAACGCTTCTACAAAGCCATCGGTTATTTTAAAGGCGCCACCGTACTTAGCAATGTCCTGCCCAACCAATACCAAATTGTCGTGTTGCTTCATGCTTTGGTAAAGGCCGGCTTTTATTGCGTCAAGATAGCGTTGCGTTATGGCGGGTGCCAACCCGGGCGTGGTAGTATCGTTTTTGTATTGATTGGATAGGGTAGGCCAGTTTTTGGCAGTTGTAACGGGTGCATACACATCGCCTGTTTCCTCATCGGTTTGTGCAATTATTTTATCGGCTGCAAAGCCCACGTTAACTTCTGTATCAATATAATTTTTTATGTCGGCTTTAATAGTGGCAATACTTTCGGCGGTAATCACTTTTTGTAAAGTCAAAAATTCTTCAAAGTTATTTAGCGGGTCGCGGGTTGCCCATTCGTTTATTAAGTTCCAGGGTACGTATTTGGTACCGCTGGCTTCTTCGTGGCCCCGCATTCTAAACGTTATACACTCAATCAAATAAGGTTTTTGGTTTTTAAGGCAGTATTCGCGAACGCCTTTTATGGTATCGTATACGGTTAGCACATTGTTTCCATCAATACGAACGCCTTCCATGCCATAGCCACGAGCTTTATCAACAAGGGCTTTGCAACGGTATTGTTCCGTAGTAGGTGTGCTAAGGGCATAGCCATTGTTTTCTATCACAAAAATTACCGGCAGGTCCCACACCGCAGCCAGGTTAAGGGCTTCGTGAAAGTCGCCTTCGCTGGTTCCGCCCTCGCCGGTAAAGGCAACGGCTACCTTACGTTGTTGCGATAGTACATTGGCCAGGGCCACCCCATCGGCAATGGCCAGTTGTGGCCCAAGGTGCGATATCATGCCGCAAATATGGTGTTCCTTCGATCCAAAATGAAAGCTTCGTTCCCTGCCTTTGGTGTAACCGGTTTTACTACCCTGCCACTGCATAAACAGTTTGTGCAGTGGCATTTGCCGACCGGTAAAAACGCCCAGGTTGCGGTGTAGTGGCATAATCCATTCGTCGGCATCCAACGCAGCGGTTATGCCCACCGCAATAGCTTCCTGCCCTATGCCGCTAAACCATTTGCTTATTTTGCCCTGGCGTAACAGCAATAACATTTTTTCTTCGGTCATGCGTGCCAGCAACAGGCTTTTGTATAATTGCAATAAGGCGTCGTTGGTAAATCGGCTTCTATCGTAGTTAATTACGGGCATTAGGTAGCAGGTTAGTCTTTGGGAAGCAAAATAAATTCAAGTATGGAGGAGAAAACAGACATGACCATGCCAAATAGCAACGCCCACAACCAACTGTCAACGCTAAAACCATCAACAATACTGGCGGTCCATTTAATTATAAGTACATTAATTACAATCAGAAATAAGCCAAGGGTAATAATAGTAATGGGTATAGTTAAAATAACCAATATGGGTTTTATAAAGGCATTTAGAAGGGCCAGCACCAGCGCCACAACCATTGCGGTAGCAATACCATCAAGGTGTACGCCTTTTAAAAAATAAGCCGCTACCAGCGCCGATATACCGTTAAACAGCAGACGCGTTAAAAATTTTGCCATGGTTAGCTTTTCAGTAAAAATAATGGATAAGTGGTGTAAAGTAAGGTGTTTAGGACGGGCTAAACATTGTACTTTAATAATTGCAGCGTTATAATTAAAACAAAAACACCAGGAAGATTAGCGGCCTGGTGTTTTTGTTTATGTTAAAGCATGGTAGCAGGTTATACCACCAGTAGCTCGTAAAACTCGTGGGGATTAAGGTATTTTTGCGCCAGTTGCTGTACGTGTGTCGGCGTAATTGTTTTAATGGTATTGATGGAATTGTAAAAATAGTCGGTGGTAAGGTTGTTCAATACATAGTTTTTATACCTGGCTATAATTTGAAATGGGCCATCAAGGTCGCCCAGTATAGAACCCATCATATAGTTTTGCACCAGCAGCAATTCGTCGTCATCCACCGGTTCGTCGCGCAGCAGTTGCATTTCCTTGTACACTTCTTTTATAGTGGCTTCGCACACGTCGCGGCCGGCTTCGGTACTAATCATCCACGCACTGTTGTGCAGGTGGTTTTGAAAATAACTGTGTATGCCGTAGGTGTAGCCTTTATCTTCTCTTATATTAGCCATTAGCCTGCTGCCAAAAAAGCCACCAAACAAGTTGTTAAGCACCTGCGATGGTATAAAGTCGGGATGGTGCCGGTTAGGAAATGGGCGGGCAATGCGTACTGCGCCCTGTACGCTACTTTCGTCGTTAATGATGCTAAATTTTTTTTGAATGGCTGCATCAATAGTATGGTCTTTTTGCTTGACTATTGTGTTGTTAAGCGGCAACTGGCCAAACACCATATTTAATTGTTGTTGCACATCGGCCGACAGTTTGCCAGCCACAAAAATTACACATTGCCCGTTGCGGTAATACTGGTTATAAAATTCGGCTACCTCGCTACGTTGCAGTGCGTTGTAGTCGGCCATGGTAGTGTATTTTCCGTAGGGATGGTTTATGCCAAAAACATATTCATCAATTAACCTGTTGGCTACAAAATCGCACTTTTTAAGATTAACTTCCAGTCGCTGTTTTTGGTTTTGCTGGTAAATGGCCAATTCTTCGTCAGGAAAAATAGAGTCGGTAATTAGTTCGCTTATTACGGGCAATACCTCGTTAAGGTGCTTGTTTAGGCAATGCAGGGTAATGGTGGCCGTTTCGTTGTAGCAATGACGATTAAGGTAGGCGCCATAATACTCAAAATGCTCGTTTATTTCAAAGGCGGTTTTGGTGGTGGTACCGTTCTTCAACATAAAATTGGTGGTGGCTGCTATAATGTTTTTATCCTCGTACCAGTTGCCGGCAAAAAATACCAGCTCCACCATGGTTACTTCCTGGGCACCAGCGCTAATACTGTATACTTGTACACCGTTGTCCAGTGTATATTCTTCGCACGGGGGCAAATGCAGGTTAAAATCAACTGCGTCTATTATTTCTGGAGCTGTGGTTCGTTGTAGCATATTTGGTTTAAAAATAATTTTCGATAAAATCAACATCAGCAGGCAACCGGCGTGTTTGGCGGTTTACCGCTACTATATAAATTTTATTCAGGTAAAAACAGTAAATAATAATAAACGATTTTACAAGTATGCGTCTCAGTACATACTTTGACTTAATTGACACAATCATTCCTATTTCCGGGTGGTTGCTTAACTTTTTTACTAAATCACACAGCAATAAAACGGTTCTTTCTGCATAGAAAAAGGAATCGGCGGATATAAATAACCGGATGTGGTTTAAGTTACTCACTGCCTCGCTAGTCCAAATTATATCTTAAACCATGTTTTAACAATTTCGCCAACTTCATCATGCGTATGAACATTGCCTTTTTCAGGGTCGTCCAAGCCGCGTTCAATTTTTTCCAGTTCAACAATTCTTTCTAACAAAATATTAATATCGTCAAACCGGTCTTCCGGCATGGAATTGATTGTTTCGATCAGCTTTTCCTTTGCGAGCATAACTTTTCACTTTTATTAAAGTTACCAAATTAGTTGCGGCTGAAATATTGCATAGTGCTGCTGTTGGCTTCGTTAAAAACTTCATCGGCGGCGCCTTTTATGTCTTCTGCTGTTACCTCCTGGTAGCGGCTAAGTTCGGTATTCATCATGGCAGCATCGCCTAACAATTCGTAATAAGCCAGGCTATTGGCGCGGTTCATCACGGTCATATCCTCAAAGGCTATCATGCTTTCGGTCTTGTTTTTCACCTTTTGCAGTTCAAGGTCGCTTACCAGGTCGCTTTTCATTTTTTCAACTTCTTCCTGTACTGCTGCTGCAGCGTCTTCCATTTTAACGCCCTTTACTAACCGGCCCTCTATACTTAACAAGCCCGCCTCAATGCTGCCACTATGCGAGCAGTCGATGCTGCTGAACAATTGCTTTTCTTTTATCAGCGCCTGGTATAGTCTTGACGATCCACCATCACTTAACACGTCCGACAGCAGGTCGGCTGCGTAGTACCCTTTGTATAATCGCGGTGCAATATGCCACGCCTTAAAAAAGGCATCCAAAGGCACATCTGCCTCAACTTTCAACAACCGGGCTTCGGTTTGTTTAGGCTCGGGCGTAAGGTTGCGATTATATTTATCGCCCATCGGTATAGGGCCAAACCATTTATTGGCAAGGCGCTTTACCTCTTCAGGTTTTACTTTGCCTGCAACCACCAATATGGCGTTAACAGGGCGGTAGTGTTTAAAAAAGAACTGCTTTACATCGTCAAGATGCACATTTTCTACATGGCTTAATTCCTTTCCAATGGTCATCCAGCGGTAAGGGTGCACCTTATAGCAAAGGTCTCTCAATTTGTGTTGTACATCGCCGTAAGGCTTATTAATGTAATGTTCTTTAAACTCCTCGCATACCACTTTACGCTGCACATCCAGGCTTTTTTCGCTAAAGGCAAGACTTAACATGCGGTCGCTTTCCAGCCAAAAGGCCGTTTCAATATTTTCGGATGGCAGTTGAATGTAGTAATTGGTAAGGTCGTTGGTGGTAAAGGCATTGTTTTCGCCGCCTGCCATTTGCAGTGGCTCGTCGTAGTCGGGTATGTGTAGGCTTCCACCAAACATAAGGTGCTCAAACAGGTGTGCAAAGCCGGTTTTGTTGGGGTCCTCATCGCGGGCACCTACATCGTACATAACATTTACCACCGCCATTGGGGTGCTGTGGTCTTCGTGAACCAACACCTTCAACCCGTTATCTAACACAAACCTTTCGTATTCAATCATAATGAACGTTATTTTTAAAGAGAACAAATTTATTTAAATAGCCTGTACCAGTATGCTAATATTTTTTGCCCACGCACGATGTGGCTGTTTTACCTCGGTTACTTACAATGTTTGAGTTTGCTAAGTCAAGGGAATTTACAGATTATTAAGCCCGGTCAAAATGTTAAATTAAAAATATAATATTGAAGTTAACGACTAAAGGCCAAAGTGAAACCCGTCTGCCAAAACCGTTGCTGATGCCTCCAAATAGCTGAAATTACATTGTTCTTCCCTGCTTTTATAAATACTTTTGTTGTAGGCAGCCCTATCAAATGTCAGGTAATTTCGCTGGCAATTTGAGCTAATGCTAATGTCACAATATCATTTAAATAATTCTTGATATTAACTTGCCTTTCAATTATATTATTGGTTTCAAGAGAAATTTTATATGGTTTTATTTCTAAAGGAACATTAGTAATAATCATACCTTCAGAATTTTTTCTAAAATTGTCATCTTTAATATTCCGTATGCTTTTTGCTTCATCTTCCGATTCAATAAATTCGAGTATAGCTCCTATGGCGTATGAGTCATCTTGATACCCGAAATGGTGTTCGCTAACAATTAATTGATAAATCTTTTGGTCGGAAATTTCAAATACTAACCTAAACCAGCCTTTTGGAAGAAAGCGGTTATAATAGTAATCATGTTTACTTGCAAACTTTACAATTTGATTTGTAAAGTAATATTGTTTAGCAATTGCATCAGGACTACAACTGGTTAAGTATATATGGGCAGTTCCCCGCATTTTATTTTGAAGCTCGTCAGTAAAATTGTTTAGTATTTCATTTGATATTTTAAATATTGCCAAACGATTAGATTCGATTTTTGCAAGACGTTCTTTTTCATTATTAATTTGTTGCTTTTTGAGTTTTTCTGAAAGTAAATCTGCAATTTGGTCAAAGGATGAAGTTGCTGGAATTGATTTTAGATTGAGAGCCTTCTCAATATTTATTCTTTGCAAGTCAATAAAATAATTAACTAGTGGTTGAGGACTTGCATTGTCCGCAGCTTCAAGCGATTTAATATATAATTCTTTTGCATCTTCCCTTAAAACAGTTATAGGAAAAAAGCCAAATTTTATGAATATTAGACTTGCTAATAATCGAGCAAGTCTTCCATTACCATCTTGAAAAGGATGGATGATACTAAATGCATGATGAAACCATGCAGCAATTATAAGCGGGTGAATATTTCGTTGTAATAGGTTTTCATAAATGGAGATCAGGTTATCCATTTCAGCGTTTACATGAACGGGTGGACAATAGCTATAAGTGATTTTATCATGTCCATCTTGTCTGGATGGGTTGTTTTCCCTTTCTTTAAACTCCCCTTTAATAAGCGGAATTTGGTGTTTATTTCCGAATTGGTCTCTTCCTTCAGCAAAATCTTGATGGGCTGTTACAACCTGATGTAAGTATTTAATATAGCCGACAGTGAGAGGTCTGTTATTTTTTACATAATCGAATACAACATCAACAGCAGTAAGATGGTCTCTAAGGTGATTCATCAGTTGGTCCTTGGTAATATTATCACTATAATCACCATGGCTTACTAATGTTTCAGCAAATCCCTTTTCAATCAGTGTTTCTGTAACACCTTTAGAAATATCATACATTCTTTCAACGATACCCGTTTCAATGGCATGTTGTCTTTTAAGTCTTTCCATGAACTCTGCATATTCAGAAGATGTTTTTTCTAATTCATCTTTACGTCTAAACCATGAAGGTGATATTTCATCTAGTTTAGATGTGTCACAATTAGTCCATAAATCATCAAATGAAATGAATTTCCAGCTTTCTATGATTTTAATTTCTTCCATTGTAGGAACAAAGCTAGTTTTAATATGAAACCATTGAATGGTTTTATACGGTTGGGTCGGGTTGCTGTCAGCCCTGCAAATTGCGCGGTGGCGCACTTATGCTACAGTGCGCCGACAGTTTTTAATTTTTTAAATAGAGGAGCATGGTAGCTATTGATGATAGTTTTATTTTAAAGCCAACATATACTAAATACCTAAACACCAATAAACGCCGGTTTCCCTAAATAGTTTAGTAAGCGCGCCATGGTAGCACGTAAATTTTTTAAATTAGCTTTCATTTTCGTTGATTATCAACACTTTTTTAAACTATTTTCACGTCATGGGCAACGCATAGCGCCCGTAAATCGTCAATGGTATTAATTGATACCAGCAGGGCCGGTTAATAGTGAATGAAATTAAAACGTACTTATGACTACAAAAGTGGAAGAATTATACCTTGAGGCGGAGGCCGACATAAGGAACAATAACTTTTTAGAAGCATTTCAGAAATACGAAAACATATTGTACGATGAGCCCGGTTTTGCGCCTGCCCACAACTCCATGGGGTGGATATACAAATCGCAGTTTGAAAACCTTGATAAGGCCGAACGTCATTTTAGGGCGGCCATAAAGTCGGATCCGCTGTACCCTCACCCTTATTTTCACCTGGCGGCTTTGTTAATGGATATGGACCGCTACCCTGAGCTGGAAGAGCATTTGGAACACTGCCAGGAAGTATATTCCATTGACAAAAGCTGGGTATTTGACCGTTTTGGTATGATGCATGAAATAAATGGTGATTTAAACGGCGCCATAGGCAACTATCAAAAAGCCATTTTGTCAACTATGAACAATGACAAGATCAAAGAATTTCAGGCCGATATAGAGCGCTGCGAAGTGAAGCTGAACATTACCCGGCAAAAAAAGAAAGCCTGGTTTTTGTTTAAAAAGTAGGCAACAGGTTGTTGCGGTACAGGTCAATAATACAGGCAGTTAAATTAAACGTAAAGTGAAATGCAACACCATACCAAATGGTGTTGTAACGCCGCCGTAAGTGACCAAGTAAAAAAGCAAAAGGCAACAGCCAAACCAACGATAGCAGGCTTAAGTGCATTATGGCAAATAAAAAGGCCGTTACGGCTGCTACCAGCCGCTCGTCTAAAAAAGTTTTGCAGTAGTTATACATGACTCCCCTGAAAGCCAGCTCTTCAAAAATAGAAGGTAATAGTGCAATGGAGTACACCATTAAGGCTAATGGGTAGTGGTACATTTTGTACCCTTCGTAATAACTTATTTCCGAGTTAAAAAAAGTGATATTAACTTTTCGAATTGTAAAATTTATAACAATAGAGGAGACTGCAGCCAATATAATCAACAACCCCAATAATAAAGGTTTAAAGTTATTAAAACGTACTACTGGCAATATGCTGCTCCTGTTTTGAAAAGCAAAAGCCGTGGTTATGCCCGCCAGTAATAATTCTACCCAAAATAATTGCTGGTATGTGTTAAAATACGGCGTGTGCTTTACCAACAAGCAAATAACCAGGTATGCAAAATAAAATGCGAAAACAAACCGCAGGTTTTGGTTATTAAAAATATTAATGGTGGTGGCCTGTTCATTTAAAAATGCCCCGCAGTTGCGGCAGTACCTGTGATATGCAGCCGCAGGCACATCGCACTCATTGCATACTATTTTTGATAACTCTTCGGTAGCTGTCATATACTATTTTCCTCTTCTAAAACTTCGGCCTGGTAGGCGGCCTTTGCGCCCCTGAAAATAAAGTAAAACAACACAAATTGAATAAACATAAGATAAACTCCTGCACTGGTGGTAAAAATTCGCCCATATTCGGCCCATGCATTAATGGCAATAAACGAAAGAAGGGTTAAAAAGCTACCTATTAATGCAGTAAAGGGCTGCCGTTTGCTGTACTTGCCAAGCCCAAAATACAGTAAGGCAATAAAAGTGAGCACACCGCCACGTACCAGGTTGACCGGTATTTTAAACAAAACATATAAGGCGCCGGTAGTGCATACCAATGCAATTAAATACAGTATGCCGCGGGCTTGCCCTACCACTTGCCGGCAGTCAGTAAGTTGTTTTTGCCATTGCTTTTGGCGGTAATCGTAAATGGCCATCCAGTCGGTGCCTTGCGTTACGGGGTAGCCACAAAAAGTACAAAAATGATGGGTAATATTGTTAACATGTTGGCACTTGAGGCAAATTTTTGGAACATTGCCAACAGCATTAACCACCGGTAAGCGGTTGTTTGTGTGGCTGCTGTTGGCGTTGTGTTTTAAAAAGGGCATAATTACCGCTGTCATGGTATTGCAACATAATAAATAATGCTCAATCAAAAATGTCCTCCTTTTTGGGGAAGACATTTTTACCTACAAGCTTTCAACAGTTAATTCAATGGAATATCTCTACGCAACATATTGTTGCGGTTGGCCATTACCCAGGCCGTATGAAACACCAAATGAACCCTTTTGGCCATCAGGTCAAAATTAATTTTATCAACGGTGTCCGAAGGCCGGTGATAGTCAGCATGGGTACCATTAAAATAGAAAATAATGGGTACGCCTTTTTTGGCAAAATTGTAGTGGTCGCTACGGTAGTAAAACCTGTTGGGATCGTTGGCATTGAACCTGCGGTCCAGTTCCAACTTTACATATTTGTTGTTTACTTCGTCGGTTATCGGCTGCAGGTCGCTGCTCAATTTATCTTCGCCAATGGTGTACACATAATTGGTAGAGTCGCCTTCTTTACGGCTGGGGTCTATTCTTCCAACCATGTCGATGTTTAAATCAACTGAAGTTTTATCCAACGGAAATAAAGGATTTTCAGAGTAGTATTGGCTGCCCAGCAATCCTTTTTCTTCGCCCGATACGGTCATAAAAACAATGGTGCGGCGTGGGCCGTTGCCTTCGGCTTTTGCTTTGCCAAAGGCGTGGGCCATATCTACCACGCTGCTGGTGCCACTACCATCGTCGTCGGCGCCGTAATAAATTACTTCGCCCCGTTTGCCTAAGTGGTCGTAGTGGCTGGTAAGTACCACGTATTCATCTTTTTTGTCGGTCCCCTCAATATAACCCACCACGTTTGTTGAAAACTGCGGTACTTTTTGTTTAAAAAAGTCAAAACGAACTTTCGTTTTTAATACAATAGAAGTATCGAGCGATTGATTGTTTTTAGCCGATGCCAATAATCCATCAAAAGTAGCTTTGCCCAACAAACCGGCAGCAGCTTCGTGGCTTAACGTAACCAGGTCGGCATTGTCGGGCGTAGTTATTTCCGACCTGGGGTAGTAAACATTTGACGTTCGCAGGCTCGCCAGCAATTCGGGCCTAAAGGTTGGCGATGAAGTGTTAATAACCAACACTGCCCTGGCACCTTTTTGTTTTGCTGCTACTGCTTTGTAATAGTTGCCCTGGTAAGTCCATTTTGTGGCGCGGGTGGTGCCACTAACAATGTAATTGTCGCCTTTTTTCGGCTCGCCCGAAAATACGATCACAATTTTACCCTTTACCTTTTTACCCGCATAGTCGTCGTAAGCACTATCGCTTATGCCGTAGCCGCCAAATACCAATTGGTTGCTTTTTACAGTACCATTTTCGTTGGTGCCAAGGGTAGCTACAAAGTCTTTACCCAACTCGTAGGTTTTTCCGTTTACTACTAAAGTGGCATTAACAAGGCTGTCGTAAAACAATTGAAACTCCTGTTGGTAGTTGGTGGTACCCGGTGCTGGCAGCAAGCCAGCTTGTTTAAATTGTTCGGCAATATAGGCGGCAGCTTTGCGCTGGCCTTCGGTAGCTGTTTCGCGGCCCTCCATTTCGGCCCCGGCAATAATGGTTAATTGCTGTTTTAGCGATTGGGGGGTAATGGTGGCTGCATATTTTTCGGGGTTGGTTTGCGCAAATATTTGCACCTGCATTACCACGGCAGCCAGTACGGCTATTACTTTATTCATATTGGTCATTAAAAATTTACCAGGTTAATTACAAGTTATTTTACCAACACGGGTAGCATGGCGGCCACCTTCAAAGCTGGTATTCAAAAACACATCAACTATACTTATGGCGTTTTGCACGCTAATAAAACGTGCCGGTATGCATACAATATTAGCATTGTTGTGTAACCGTGTCAGCTCGGCAATTTCTTTTTGCCAGCAAATACCAGCACGTATACCCTGGTGCTTATTGGCGGTAATAGCTACCCCATTTGCGCTGCCGCAGATTAGTATACCCATGGCGGCTTCACTATGTTCAACCTTTTCGGCCACGGGGTGGGCAAAATCGGGGTAGTCTACACTGTCAGCAGTGTAGGTGCCCATGTCCATAACCTGTAGGCCAAGCAAGTTTAAGTGTTGTACAATGGCCGTTTTGTATTCAAAACCTGCATGGTCACTGCCAATGGCAATGGGTTTGGTAAAGTCAAATTTAGGCGTCATAAGGCGTTTATTTTACTAAAAATGCGAAAATAAGGTATACGGCAATTTTGAAAGTAAATAAGGCATAACGTTAACGACAAATGCGCTACTGCGTATATTAAGGTTATTGAAACGACCGCTTTTATTAATAAACAAAAATTGCATATGTACATAAACAAACGGTTTTTTAACAAAGACCTCGAACTTAAAGTAAAAAACGTTTGGGTGTAATGCTACTTTTGCAAAAAATTTGACGGCATGTTTATTCAACAATTATATAACAAAGGCCTCATCGAAGCCGCCTATTATATTGAAAGTAATGGCGAGGCAGCTATCATCGATCCGCTTAGCGATATAGATACCTACCTGCAACTGGCCGCCCAACGAAAGGCCACCATCAAATATATTTTTGAAACTCATTTTCGCACCAATTTTGTAAGCGGCCACATCGGTTTGTCAAAGGCTACCGGCGCCCCGGTTGTTTTTGGCCCGGGTAGCGTTACTGATTTAACCATACATTGCGCCGCCCATGGCGAAGTGTTTGTGTTGGGCGATATTTCAATAAAAGCGCTGCACACACCTGGCCATACCCTTGAAAGCACTTGTTTTTTATTAATGGATAAAGAGGGGAATGAGCATGCAATATTTACCGGCGACACCCTTTTTGTTGGTGATGTTGGCCGGCCCTACCTAAGTAGCGGCAACCATACTATTAATGAGTTGGCCGCCATGTTGTATGATAGTTTACAGAAGTATATTTTGCCGTTACCCGGCAATGTGTTGGTTTACCCCGCCCACGGGCCAGGCAGCAAATGCGGCAAAAATATTGGCAACAAAACGCATAGCACCATACAAGCCGAAAAAGAAAATAATTACGCTCTACAACCATTAACCCTACCGCAATTTATAGAAGCAGTTACCAGGGGGCTGGAGAAGCCGCCTAATTATTTTGCCATAAATGCACGGATTAATAAAGAAGGATATGGCAGTATTGATGAGGTGTTGAAGAATACCTTGCAACCACTTACTATCCATGAATTTAATCAAAAGGCCGGGGCTGATATGTTTATTGTAGATACCAGAAAAGCAAGCGATTTTGCCAACGGCTTTATACCCGGCAGTATAAGCATTGGTTTAGAAGGAAAATTTGCCGAATGGGCAGGCAACCTGTTGCCGTTTAATAAACCACTATTACTGGTAACCGACCCCGGAATGGAACAAGAAAGCGTAACCAGGTTGGCAACAGTGGGTTTGGTAAAGATTGACGGTTTTTTACAGGGAGGTTTTGCAGCCTGGCAAAGTGGCGGCCAACCAACTGATATGATAATTGAAGTAGAAGCCGATGAATTGGCTATGGATATACCGTTTGATGAGCGGCTTATAGTAATTGATGTGCGTAAGGTGGTTGAATTTGCTAATGGCCATATAGTGGGGGCCGTTAACCTGCCCCTGGCCGACCTTACCGACCCTGCCATTATAGCAGACATACAAGATACCGACAACCTATACGTGCACTGCGCAAGTGGGTACCGAAGCATTATTGCCATATCGCTGCTAAAGCGCCAGGGTATTCACAACCTGCGAAACGTAGCGGGAGGGTGGGAAAAAATTAAAGAACAGGAAGGCATTGAAACAGAAAAAGACCCCTCGGTATTAAATTAATACAAACGGCCTGCAAACAAGGTTGCCTCAACGCTTATTATTACATATTTGCAGCCGGGTGGCACTGTTTGTTTGTTTAGCTGGTTAGCATTTTGCATGTCAAATATTGGTTTTCAGCCAAGTATTATTGCATTAATATCTTTTAGGTTTAAAACGTAGGCAAGGCTTTGCTTTAGCCAGCCATTTTATTATTACTAACTAAAATTTATAACCTGTATGTGGGACAATTTATTACAACAATTACAAACATTACCGGTGTACATCTACAACCTTATTTTACTGTCGGTAGGGGTAATAATAGGATTAATATTCAGGGCTATTACCTCGTTTGTATTTAAATACTACGCAAAAAAGAATGCTAATAATGACGAGGGCGAATTCGCGTCGTTTTCTTTTATTAAAAGTGCTTTTGCAAGGCTGGGCAAACCGCTTACCTTTTTGCTTCCGTTATTGGTAATCAACGGATTTTTAGGCGTTATGGAACTTACGCCCGATGAGTTTAACCGGGCCGATAAAACGGTAGGCGTACTACTCATCATCAACTTTGCATGGTTAATTATTTCAATTATAAAAATGGCTGAAGATTATGTGTATTTCTCCTTCAACCTAAAAAAGAAAGATAACCTTAGAGAGCGGAAAATACGAACCCAATTACAATTTTTAAGAAAATTGGCCATTGTAATAATAGTACTATTGGCCATAGGGGCTATACTGCTAAGTTTTGATAGCTTACGTAAAATAGGTTCAGGTTTACTGGCAGGTGTAGGGGTAGGTGGACTTATTATAGGTTTGGCCGCCCAAAAATCGATTAGTAATTTTTTGGCGGGTTTTCAAATTGCCTTTACGCAACCCATGCGTATAGACGATGTATTGATTGTTGAAGGCGAGTACGGCAGGGTTGAAGAGATAAACCTAACCTACGTAGTGTTGGTAATTTGGGACGAGCGCCGGTTGATACTGCCCATTAATTACTTTATTGAAAAACCATTTCAGAACTGGACACGCAGATCGTCTGAAATTTTGGGAACCGTATTTTTATACCTCGATTACAATGCCCCGGTAGAACTGATACGTATGGAATTTTTACGCCTGCTTCAGGGCCACGAACTTTGGGATAAAAGGGTTGCCGGGTTGCAGATAACCAATGCCAGCGAACGAACAATAGAAATAAGGGCACTAATGAGCGCCGCCAGCTCCAGCGAATCATTTGACCTAAGGTGTTTTATACGCGAAAAACTGGTAGCATTTGTTAACGAACACCACCCCGAATGCCTTCCTAAGACAAGGGCAATGGTCAATGATACTGATGGCAAAATTCTTTCTGGCGAAGGCAAGCCGCAGCCACAAGGCGCATAGTAATTACCGCAGCACTTTATATCCTGCAAACTGGCATTAAATCTAAAAAAAAGCTCTAATGCCGATGCCCGCCCAAACGGTATGGACAGGATTTGTTCAACAGATGATCGCTGCTGAAGCTTTTTATTTTGAAGTTGAAAAACAGCTCTTCCTATCCTTTATAACCAGTTACAAAAATAATACAAACATAAACGGCTGCCGCTGCTGCATTGCACTTTATAATATTTTGTGAAACCAATGTAGCCGTATAAATCAGTGTGGTAAATTACTGCCTTAATAGCAATATAAAGTGGTGGAAAAGTTTGTGAAGCGTCTTGGAACATTAACCTTGTCAGTAATTATTTTAGTAGCCAATACATCGTTTTTTGGTGCTACTTATAGCAAAACAGCCTTTTATGTTGTAATAGATAAAAGCGATTACGAACTAAGGGTGTACGATGCCGAGGGATGGCTTATCACCTACCCGGTAGTATTTGGCAACAACGACCTGAAAGATAAATTGGTGCAAGGCGACCGCAAAACGCCCGAAGGAAACTTTACCATTATCAACAAACGCGTTCATAACAAATGGTGTAGGTATTTTGGCCTCGACTATCCCACTAAACAAAGTGTAGAGGTGTTTAACACGCGCAAACTAACAGGCATAATACCCGCTGAAGCAAAAATAGGTGGCGATATAGGCATACACGGTACCTGGCCCCACGAAGATTACGCTATAGACCAATACCAAAACTGGACATTAGGATGTATTAGTCTAAAAAATGAACATGTAACCCAGTTATATAACCTGCTGCCGGTAGGTACCAAGGTTACTATTGTACCATAGCCTTATTGGGTATAAAGCGCCCGATACAGCATTAATTTCGCCTTGCTGGTTCTGTATTTTTTACAAGTAAATTTTGGCATTAACTAACCCCGTAAATCTGCTGGATGGTTTCCACCACCTTTGGTACTTCCACTGCATTAGTAGTAATAAGCGCATTCATTTTAATTACATCCACCACGTTTCAATAATATAATAACGGTTGGCAGCGCTGTCTTAGTACCCACCATAACCGTTGGACGGAATAGCAGGCGCCGGGTCGGGCATTTCCTTATGTCTGACATGGCATACCTCCACCTTGTCCGTGTACTATGCACCCACTTTTACACTGCCATTTTCGGCAATGATGGTAAGGCTGCTTTCCAGGTTTTTGTGCCATACCGATGCTGAAAAATTAATGCAACCGGAGCCACCATTAATCAGGTTAAAGTGAACAAGGCCGCTATCGTCAAACCCGGTATGGTGGTTACGGCTGGCCAGTTTAGATTGTATATCGGTCATGTGCCAAATATCCAATATAAAATATCTATAACGTGGGCGAACTGGGTAAACAGTGTGCGAACCATCCAAATCCTTTTTTCCATGCCAGCTATCGGCTTTATGGTAGCGGTCGTTGCAATTGCAGTAGCAATTCAATTGCACCACAAATATTTTTCCCGGTTTACCACCATCAACCAATTCTTTTAGCCATGCCAACGGCGGCGGGTAGCGGTTTTGCATTACCAAAAACACATGGCGGTGTACGTGCAGGGCCTTGTAAATTATTTTTTCTGCTTCCTGCCTGGTAAGCTCAACCGGATTTTTCAGCACTACATGTTTGCGAGCCTCCAGGCATTGTTTGCCTGCTTTGCGTGCAAGCCAGTGGGCGTAGCAATATTTACCACTTGTGTTTCGCCTGGTAGTTCACCTGCCAAAAGTTCGCCGGGGCTTTTAAAAAAAGGCCCATCAAAGCCCAGGTTGAGGGCTTGTTTTTCTTTTACGTCAATTAATGCCACCAGTTTTGCATCGGGGTTTTGGTCTACCATTTGGGCGTGCCGTTTGCCATTATGCCCGAGGCCAATTACGGCAAAATTTACTTTATCGGTCGTTGTTATTTTCGTGTCTATTTACTGATCCGTTGTTTAGCTCGTACGTTGTACCTGCCTCGGGGCATACGGCCAAGCCATTTGTATTAAAATGTAGTCGTTGCCCGTTTTCGCTCACCCAGCCAATTTGCCTTGCCGGGTTACCCACCATTAGTGCATAGGGAGGTACTGTTTTGGTAACCACCGACCCTGCGCCTATCAATGCATATTCACCAATATTATTTCCACAAACAATGGTTGCGTTGGCGCCTATGCTTGCCCCTTTTCGTACCACTGTTTTGCGATATTCGTGTTTCCGGGTCACAGCGCTTCGCGGATTAATGACATTGGTAAACACCATTGAAGGACCGAGAAAAACATCGTCTTCGCACTCAACCCCTTCATATATGGATACGTTGTTCTGCACTTTTACGTTGTTGCCCAACACAACGTTTGTTGATATAACTACGTTTTGGCCAATGTTGCAGCCGTTGCCAATAGTGCAATTGGCCATGATGTGCGAGAAGTGCCAGATCTTCACTCCCTCTCCAATATTACAGGGTTCGTCGACAAACGAGGAGGGGTGGACAAAATAATGGGGCATATTGGTTATTTAACCAGGTTTATGACGCGATAGTTTTGTGGGTGGGATAGGTTATTTGTCTCACCGGTGTATTTATTACTGCTGCCCGGCCAATAGGTTTCGCTGCCACCTTTTACCGGATGTGCTCAAAAGTAATTTGGTTTACCTCAACCGGAGCCAAAAAATTTATGCCGTTTATGCATTGGGCGGTTCAGCGTTCCGCCGGCCCGCTTCAGTATGTTTTCGCCAAAGCGGTTTTTTATACTATCAATGGACTGGTATAGGCTGATCATTTCCTGAGTGTCATCAAACATATTTATTTGGTAATTGCCGGGCACCAGGTGGCTGACCCTAATACCAATAAGCCGCACCAACACCCTGCGTTCGTATAGTTTATTAAATAGTTGCCTGGCGGTATACATTAGCACATGGTCGGCGGCGGTATATGGCAGCGAAATTTGTTTGGTATGTGTTTGAAAATCGCTGTAGCGTATTTTAACCGTTACGCAGCCGGCCAGTTTGTTATTGCTGCGCAGTTCAAAGGCCACCTGCTCGGTCATGCGTAGCAGTTCGCGGTGCAAAAATGCAGTATCGATGGTGTCAGTGTCAAAGGTGCTTTCGGTACCAATACTTTTTTGTTCGTGATAGGGCACTACCGGCGTGTCATCAATACCGTTAGCGCGTCGCCAAAGTTCAATACCGTTTTTGCCAAGCAGGTTTATCATCATTTCTACGGGTATCTGACTCAGTGTACAAATGGTATCAACGCCCATGCTGCGTAGCAGCGCGCCGGTTTTTGCGCCTATCATGGGCATTTTTTCGATAGCAAGCGGCGATAAAAAATGTTTTTCTTCACCAAAGGGAATGGCTATTTGCCCATTTGGTTTTATTTCGTTGGTGGCCACCTTGCTAATCAGTTTATTGCTTGCCAACCCATACGATATGCTTAGCCTCGTTTCCTTGATTATTTTTCGTTTTAGTTGTTCGGTATAGCGGGTACAGCCAAAAAATTTATCCATACCGCTCATATCAATATAAAACTCGTCTATACTCGATTTTTCAAACATCGGCACTTCCCCCGAAATAATTTGGGTGACCTCGTGTGAGCATTGGGCATAACTTTCCATGTCGCCCTTAATCACAAGGACCTCGGGGCATAATCGTTTGGCAAGTTTAACAGGCATGGCACTCCTTACCCCAAACCGGCGGGCCTCGTAGCTACAGGCGGTAACCACCCCCCGTTCGCCACCGCCTACAATTACTGGCTTTCCCAAAAGTTGTGGATTTTTTCTGCACTCCACGCCTACAAAAAAAGCATCGAGGTCAAAGTGAGCAATGGTACGGTTGGTGAGGTCAGCTATCATAACTAGCGGCTGATTTATTTTTGATTGTGTAAACGAGTGTAAAATACTAATAATATTAGTATTTTACGTGAAAATAATTTTTATAATGGTGGATTTACTGCCTATTTAATACTAAATATTTTAGAATTAAATTATGAAGAAGATAGAGAAGCAGCATGGTATTTTTTGTATTCTTCCTTGAAAATCGAAAATGGCATTTGGGATTTTCAAGGAAGAATAGATAGATTTGATCATGATTGACCGATCATTATTTAAAGAAATTAAAACGCTTTTACGGCAGTTTCCTGCAGTAGCTATAATGGGTGCGCGGCAGGTGGGCAAAACAACCCTTGCTAAAAAAATTGCTGAAGGGTATAAAAGCCTACCGTTTATCTTGACCTGGAAAACCCGCTGGATGTAAGGCGGCTGGCTGATCTTTTTACATTTCTTACTAATAACAAAGACAAGTTTATTATTATTGATGAGGTACAGATCATTCCATCGTTATTTGCGGTGTTACGGTCCATTATTGATGAAGACAGGCAAAATGGGCGGTTTATATTGCTGGGAAGTGCGTGGCCACAGTTGGTAAAAGGTGTATTGAAGTCGCTGGCTGGTGGGATAGCCTACAGGGAGCTATCACCAATAACCAAAGTGGAATTGCCCGATACGATTGATATGAACAAACATTGGTTGAGGGGTGGTTTTCCGGCCGCACTGTTGGCCCGAACCGATAAAGTGGCGTACGAATGGATGACGGCCTTTGTAAAAAGTTATGTGGAACGCGACCTATCGAGCCTGTTTGGTATAGACCTGTCAAAGCAATTAATGGCGCGGTTACTGAGCATGCTGGCAAATATAAATGGCAATGTTTGGAATGCCGAAATGATCGGCAGGCCGCTGGGTGTTACAGCACCGACGGTAAATCGGTATGTCGACTTTTTTGAGGGAGCTTTTTTGGTTCATCGCCTCAATGCTTTTCACATTAATACGCGAAAACGCCTGGTAAAAGCGCCCAAAATTTATATTCGCAATACTGGGTTGTTACATCAGCTAAGTAATGTTCAGACCCTTTACCAACTGAGGGGCCACCCGGTAGCAGGATCATCGTGGGGGGGTATGCAGTAGAGCAGGTAAACCAACTGAAACCGGTTAATACTGAGTTATACTATTACCGAACGCAGGCGGGGGCACAATTGGATATGGTTATAGCCCGTGGTATAAACCCCGTGGCATGTATATAGGTTAAATTAAATAACGCTCCGTGTATTACCAAAGGCAATTATCAAAGTGTAGCCGACCTTAAAACGAAGAAGAATTTTGTGGTAATACCAGATGTAGAAGAATACAAAACGAAAGAAGGTATAATTATCTGTAACATGAACGCCTTACTGACCAAATACCTTAAAAGGGTCTAAAGGCTTCCTTGTAAATCCATAATGGCATTATGGATTTACAAGGAAGAAATATTTACATCAAAAGACTTTGTTTCGGCATTTCATTATAGGTTTGTCCACCCAATTCCCTTCCGGTTTTCTTTTTATTTACGCCACCCCATTGCTTAAAAAAGAAAGCAACGGACGCATTTTCACATTGCTGTCGTATATCCCACACCCAGCTCTCTTTCATAGGTCTGGCCTTTCTTCCGCTTTCGCCACCTACTATTACCCAGTTAATGTTATCAAGATTAAGTGTATGCAACGGCCCAATTAAAGGCTCACACGACAGAAACTTTACAATTGCATTGGTTTCACGTAAAAAATCGATTCTTTCCACCACTTTTTCATTTTCTATAGATACGCCCATCCATATATTGTTTGTCCAGTTAAGCTGGTGATGCAATTCGTACAAACGATCAGCTCTTTTAGTAAGCACCTGGTAAGTATGTTGTGGTGTGTCGTTCATTACTTTAAAAACCTTTTCAATAAACTCAAAAGAAACTTCGGGATGAAATAAATCACTCATTGAGTTAACAAATACGACCTTGGGCTTTTTCCAGCTATAAGGGATATCCAATGCATTTTCATGGGTTCTAACCTTAAAACCATTCTTATATTTTTCAATGCCCATTGCTTCCAAACGTCTCGTCATTACTTCGGCATAGCAGTACTTACATCCTGCTGAAATTTTATTGCATCCGGTTGTCGGGTTCCATGTCATTTCTGTCCATTCAATAGTTGATTGTGCCATGTTATTTGTACGTAGGTTTGATAATATCATTTGCTATTTTCAGCGCTGTCTTATTATTTGAAGCCATCATGAAATGATACATAATGGTACCCGTTGAGTTCATCATTTTAAATGGCTCCGAAACAAAATGGAAAATTTCGTTAAGTCTTTTACGATAAAGACTTCCTGCTTTTTCAATTGCATCTTTTTCTTTTTTCAGTAATGTTTCTTCGCCGAAGAGTGTAAAAGTAGATGTTCGTTTATAAAAGTGGTCAAGGATTTCAGCCCTGGGCAAACCAAGAAACATCTCTAGTTTAAGTAACCAGCCCTCTGTAATGTTATAGTCCTTTTTTAGAAGCCGATTTACTCCGATACCAGTCGGAACCAAAATCCATAAATCAATTCCTAAACCTTTCAAAGCCTCGATAGAAGACCAATTGACAGACATGCCATAAGGATCTACAAAAGCCAAAACACGATAATTCCTATTCTTTTTTAGGAAGCTTGCCATTGACAGGAGCTTCTCATTGCAATCGGCATTTACAACATTGAAGTTCTTGGTAGCAAAATTTTGGTTGATTATTTTTTCAAGTTCTACTTTATTCTTTTCATTTTTTTCAACAAAATAGTATCTATCAAATCCTTTAGGGTTATCGAGCTCTAAAATTCTTACAGCAGTTCCTTTTACAATCTCTATATCAGTTCCATCATCTCTGAAAATATCTCCAGATCCAGCAAAGCCATCAAGATATAAAATTTGGAATTGAGGATATTTATTCATTATGACCAAATAAGCCTTCGCATAATCAACTACCAGTTCCATCTTTTGGATTGTTCAATTTCCGCCAAATTGATTCATATAGTTTTGGTTTGATGATTCAAATATAATATTTCTCAAAACAACCTCCCCTGCTCCCCTGGCCTTCTAAATTGTGTGCAATCCAATGCAAGGCACTCATGGTTTAATCCGTATTTGGCTGTGTATTTTTTATACTGCATAGCTATTACATCGGCTATATGGCCACTGCCACGTATGCGGCGGCCAAAATCGCTGTCGTTTACTCTGCCGCCGTGGCCACCCTCTATCAGGTGCCACACCTTAGCAGCACGGTCGGGAAAGTTTTTATACAGCCAGTCGTGAAACAATAGTTTAATGGCACCATTTAGCCTGATAAATGTATACGCCGAAAATTGTGCGCCTGCACCTGCCGCAGCT
The DNA here is from genome assembly GCA_038247635.1 of Chitinophagales bacterium. Classification (GTDB taxonomy): domain Bacteria; phylum Bacteroidota; class Bacteroidia; order Chitinophagales; family Chitinophagaceae; genus Segetibacter. Next base: position 23,777 of record JBBRUR010000009.1, on the reverse strand, counting down.
TTTACAATGTCATGTAACTCATGATCATTTAAACCGGGTATCATTGGCCCTAACATTACGCCCATGCGTACACCAGCGTTGCTCATCATTTCTATCAGCTTAAGCCGTTGTATAGCGGTGGTTGTTCGTGGTTCCATTGCCCGCCTAAGGTCTTCGTTTAGCGAGGTGATAGATACAATAACTGACACGAGATTGCGGCTGGCCATTTCTTTAAAAAGATCAAGGTCCTGTAGCATGCCCGCATTTTTGGTAATCAAACCGACCGGCTGGTTAAACTCGTTGCACACCTGTAACAACTGCCTGGTGAGCCTGAATTTTTTTTCGGCAGGCTGGTAGCAATCGGTATTGCCGCTTATGCTAATGGGCGCACATTGCCAGCTGGGGTTCGTTAAAAATTTACGAAGTAATTGCGGTGCATTTGTTTTAACCATTATTTTTTGTTCAAAATCGAGGCCTGCGCTGTAGCCCCAATACTCGTGTATGTTGCGTGCAAAGCAATAAATGCAACCATGCTCGCAGCCCTGGTAAGGGTTTATGCTGTACATCATGCCCACATCGGGACTGGTAACTTTGTTCACGATCGATTTGGCGTGTTCTTCGTAATAGCGGGTGGAGGTATTGGGCTCCGTCCAGTCATCAATACCTTCAATATGCTCTTTTACATTGCTGTTTTGATGGAACTTATTGGTGGTATTGAATTGTGCGCCTCTTCCTTTTTTGTATTCATTGGGATTGTTATTCATAAGTATGCCTGGCCTTTTACATAAATGATACCGATGGTGTTATGGCCATTAGCCACGAAATGAAATGAAGGCGCGATACTTTGTTTGATGGTGGCCGGGTATTACAGTTGTGCAACTAGTTAATTTGCCGGGCAGGCTGCCACTATGTTTATTTAAAAGGTAAATGGGTGGTTAAAAAAAATAATTACAAATGGAAAGATTGTGAGGCGCCGTTTACCCTGCTAAAAAAGCACTCCCTGTTTAGTTACAACCGGCATATTTAAAAAATCAAACGATGCAATGATGTTGTATAATTTTGCACCTTCGGACCGGCGCAGCAACAGCATATTTTTTGCTATGAACGGTGCCGTAAAATGTTTTTGATTGTACTCCGTCCACGCTTTTTCGTATTGCCACGGTAATAATTTTTTAGCTATTGTAATAAAAAAGGCATCTAAAAAATGTGGTGTATGTTCTTTGGTGCGAAGTAACGCACGGGCAGTTTTTAATTGCTTATTGATTATTTGCAGCGGTGTTTTCGTTTCTACTTGCAGGTAAATGGTGTGCGATGGATAATTGCCAAAATCTTTCAATTCAATTTTAAATGTTGGTAACGACGACGCAATGGTTTGTAAACGGTTTTTGAAACGCTCTTCCATTAGTTGCAACTGGCTAAAAGTGAGTAAGGTTATGTTGGGCTGTCCCCATTCGGCTGCCGGCGCTTCATACTTTAGCGCAAAATCTTTTTTAAGCGTCGCTATCCTGTTTCGCAAGTCTTCGTTTGGCTGTAGTACCACTTTATAATCACAAACTTTGTAGCCGGGTAAGTTTAGTATTTCGTTAATCATATTGCGTACAGGTAGTTAATTGTATAGGATATGGGTAGTAGGTTTTAAATAAAAATTAGTGACTACTTTTTCAATATCAATACCCGGTGAACTGCGTATGAGTTGTAATTCGGCCACTGTAAATATCTGGTGAAAGGATTGCTGGCCTGTTTCCAATAATGCCTGTAAGTAAAGGTTGTGGGTGAGGCTGTTGGTTAGGTTGATGAGGGGTTGATGGTTGACCTGTAAACGAGGGCAACCACAGGTGGTAATGTAATCGTTTACCACTGTTAGTTGTGCAGCAAATTTCATTACAGCTTCGGGATTTTGAACGCGCAGGTGAATGGAATTTGGGGGCAGGCTTCCAAAATTATTAAGCTCAACAGTAAAGCCGGGTTGGCCACTGCATATTCGTTGAATGTACCGGATAAGGGTATCTTCCATTGCAGCCCTTGCGGTAAATGTGGCAATGGTTATGCGGGGTTTAAAACTAACAGCATCTTCGTTTTCGTAACGTTCAAAAAACAACCTGGCTTCTGCTGTAATGTTTTTTGCTGCGGCTGTGTTAGGGTTGGCCACCAAAGTATACCTGTGAAATCCATGCCCGCTTTGCGTATGGTTGATAAATAGTATGCCCTTTTCCTTTTCCATAGATTTTTAATTTTTTTGCGACAATAAAGTTAGCATACTTTTACTAAATAAATTAGTATTTGAATTTTATTTTATGGAAAGAATAACGGATTATTCTACTACGGTAGGTATTGGCAGGCAATTGGTGAAAGATGAAACAGGTGCTGACCATACAAATGGGGCGACGACCGCGGCCGACAATTTTGCCCAAAGTGATTTTGATTTAAATAAACAATTGATACGCAATAAAACGGCTACTTTCTTTTTTAGAATGAATAGCGATGCCATGATTGGGGCCGGCATTTTTAATGGCGATACACTTGTGGTAGACCGAAGTATAACCAATGTAAATGGCAAAGTGGTGATTGCAGTACTTAACGGTGAAATGATGGTAAGGAGGCTGGAGAAATTGTTTAACAAGATAAGACTGGTACCCGAAACCAATAAGCTGGCAACCATAGAGGTGGACCCGTTTGCCGAGTTTTCGATTTGGGGAGTGGTTACTTATACCATACACCAGCTATAACGTTTTTATAGATGCGGGCTAACTTTTACTGGCACTATTTAATTGTACCTACGCAGTCGGTCAGCAGTAAAATATAACAGGCAGCCCTGTAAAGGCATGCCTGTTATTTATTGTTAATGGCTGTTAAAGGACAGGTTAAAAAACCTTTCCGCTTCGGCCGCCGCTTTCATCGTTGTTTATTAGCGAGTTGGTCAGGTCGTCGTCAAACACATCTTCCTTACTGGCCAATACCTCGCGTAAAACATCGTGTATGGTTATGATGCCTAAAAATTTATTGTTATCAAAAACTGCTACATATCTTGTTCCACGGGTATTCATTTTATACATGCAGTCAATTACCGTATCGTTTAACGATGCTTCGGGCAACTGGTCGTTTATTACATCCTTAACCATTGTTTCGCGGCTGGAACGGCCTGCCAGTACTAGTTTGCGGGTATAATCCCGTTCGCTAAAAATTCCTTTGTATTCGCCGTTTTCAAAAACAACCAGGTAGCTTAGGTTTACCGAAATAAGTTTTTTGAGCGCATCAATCACCATCATGCCTGGGTCAATGGTATTGTTCTGGTCGTCTTTTGTATCTAAAATATTTCGTACGGTACGCATATTCGTTTTTGTTTAAAGTTATTGTTTATTTATGGTGGCTTACTAAAAATTGTACATTATAAAAATAACCCTGGTAGCCTATGCATTTATGTTGTATAGCCCTTGCCCAATCATTTTAGTTGATGCTACCCCTACAAATATATTTGGTAGAAGCTGAAATTTTTTAATTAACAGTTATTAAGTGTGTATAGCTATTTATTTATCTCCCAACAAAGTATTTTTAAAAATACATTTAAAAAGTTTTGTTAATACCAAAAAAAGATATTTACATTTGCCCTGCAATAAAAAATAATATATATGCGCCAATTAATGATACACACAAATAATCAAAAAGAATTTAGCCGGGAACCGCTAATTTCAGGGTGTGGTGCATGTACCGCAATAAGTTAATCAAACTCACTTGCCATTACATAAAGCCCCGCCAAACGAGCGGGGCTTTTTTTATGTGGCGGTTGGTGAACAAAAATTTTTTAAGCAATAAAACAATTGACCCTTTTGCCTCAAATAGGTATAATAATAAAAGAAATAATATGATGCAATTACATAACTTTTTCAATAATCAGCCGCGCTGGTGCAATGTGCCAGGTATGGGTAGCACTGTAGGGTTACCGTTGTCAGACTTAGGGAAATTAGGTGTGCTGTTTACAAGTGAAAGTGATTTTAAACATGAACGACCGGGGGATATTTGAATGCAGAGGCAATAAGTGTTGCTGCATGTAGGAAAAAGCCCGGTCACTAAAAATGGCCGGGCTTTTTTTGTGTTAGCCGCTAAGGCATAGCCGCAAAGGCACGAAGACGGAAACAAGCGCAAAAGTGTTTTGAAGAAGATGTGGAAGATAAAATGATTGAAAAAGATAAAATGTACCGCCCTTTCTCCTTTGGATAAAGGGGAAGGGGGATGAGGTAGGACGGAAACAAGCGCAAAAGTGTTTTGAAGAAGATGTGGAAGATAAAATGATTGAAAAAGATAAAATGCACCGCCCTTGCTCCTTTGGATAAAGGGGAAGGGGATGAGGTAGGACGGAAAAAAGCGCAAAGATGTTTTGAAGAAGATGTGGAAGATTAAAATGTTTGGTAATTATATAATGCACCGCCCCTTCTCCTTTGGAAAAAGGGGAAGGGGGATGAGGTCGGACAAATATTTAGCAACGGTAAAATGTGCCGCTCTTCCTTTTTTGGGGGAAGATAATAAGAAGAAGGTTTTTTATGGAAAAGCAATGGAGAAAATTAAATGGTCAGCCAATCACTATTCCGATTGAAGACGAAGTACGGGATGCCTTGATGCGTGAAAGCGCAGCAGGCAATAGTATGCGGGTTTGCATAGGTACCGATAGCCAGGTAAAAGGTAAGGTGACAGAGTTTGCTACTGTAATTGTTTTTATACGGCAGGGTAAGGGCGCCTTTATGTACATAAGCAACCAAACCACTACCCGCAAACTGGCCATTAAACAACGCATGCTTGAAGAAGTAGCAATGAGTATTGAAGTGGCTTTTGCCTTGTGCGATTTGTTTACCGCTTTTAATGTGGCAATGGAAGTGCATGCAGACATTAACACCAACCCCAACTTTAAAAGCAATGATGCATTGAAGGATGCAATGGGTTATATTATGGGAATGGGGTTTGCTTTTAAAGCCAAGCCACATGCATTTGCCAGCTCAAGCTGTGCTAATAAGGTGGTGCAGTAAGGGTATTTTTAAATAAAGAAATTAATATGGACAACATACGAGAAATGTTGCAGCAGATAGCGCAACAGAACCAAATAAAAATACTCTATGCCTGTGAAACCGGTAGCAGGGCTCGGGGGTTTACCTCTCCTGATAGTGATTATGATGTTCGCTATATATATATGCATGAGAGAGATTGGTATTTACATCTGGGTGAAAGAAAAGATATACTTGAGGTAATGCAGGGAGATTTAGACGTCACTGGTTGGGACCTTAGGAAAAGTCTAAAGTTGTTAAAGAAATCAAATGCAGCTTTAATAGAAAGGTTTCAATCGCCAATGGAATATTATTGTGAGCCTGGCTTTAGAGAAGCATTCAACGCTTTAATAAAAGTTTACTATTCGCCGACCGCGGTATTTTACCATCATTACTCTTTGATGAACAAGTTTTGGGAAGATATGCAGGATAAGAGAGAGGTTAAGCTGAAAGGATATTTCTACATGATAAGGTCTTTGCTTTCGTGTTTATGGATGATAAAGGACAAGTCGGTTTTGCCAATGCATATAGAAGGCTTAATGATATTTATAGAGAAAGACACACAGGAGAAACTAAGAAGGCTGGTAGCATTAAAAGCTACTGTTACTGAAAAGTATATGTATGAAAAAGATATGGGGCTCAATAACTGGCTATTGAATTTGCGTGCATTTATAGAAACATCAAAAGATAATCTTGGAGTAACCGCATTAGACTACACACTATTAAACGATTTCTTTTTAAATACTGTAAATGGAAAAACTAACAATAGATTGGATTAAGGAAAATGGTTTGCTGATGTTTGAAGCCATAACTGGAAGTAGGGCGTATAATCTTGATACTCCTACTTCAGACACTGATATAAGAGGAGTTTTTATTTTACCAAAAGAGATGTTTTATGGTTTACAGTATACCGATCAGGTAAATAACGAGACTAACGACATTGTATATTATGAATTGAGGCGTTTTATGGAACTACTAGCGAAGAACAATCCAAACATACTGGAAATGTTGAGTATACCACAGCAATTTGTTTTACAGCGGGATATAATTATGAACAAGCTGCAACCGGATAATTTTTTATCAAAGTTGTGTGAGAAAACTTTTGCGAATTATGCATTTAATCAAATAAAAAAGGCTTATGGATTGGAGAAGAAAATATTGAATCCAATAGATGAAGAGCGAAAGGCGGTTCTTGATTTTTGTTTTGTGTACCTGGAAAGGGAGGCAATTCCATTAAGGGCGTATTTGAAGGGAAAAGGATTAAGGCAGGAACAGATAGGTCTTACATCAATAGCACATTTAAAGGATTGTTATAACCTATACGTTTCTGACCAATTTAGATATGCAGGCGTAATAAAAAATGAAAAGTCGAATGATGTAAACGTTAGCAGCATACCGAAAGGTGAAATGCCTTCAGGAATGAGGTATTTCAACAAAGATGGTTACTCCGGTTACTGTAAGCGATACAACGAGTATTGGGAATGGGTTGCAAAAAGGAATGATGAACGATATAAAACAACAATGTCGCATGGCAAGAACTATGACTCTAAAAATTTGATGCACGTTTTTAGGCTGTTGCTGATGGCCAAAGAAATTGCGATTGAAAAAAAGATAAATGTTTATAGAAAAGACAGGGAATTTTTATTGGATATTAAGCGTGGAAAATTTAACTATGATGAACTGGTTAGTAAAGCCGAGGCGCTAAAAAATGAGCTGCCATTCTTTTATCAAAACGCTGAACTTCCTGACGCACCTGATATGGCTAAAATTGATAGATTACTCGTGGAAATAAGAGAAGAATACTATAATGCAGGAAAAACTCAGTAGAGAAAATTCCGTACAAGAGTGCGACGCAACCATGCTAAATAAAAGTATATCGCTGGTCACCAAAAAAAATAATAACAATTAAAACCTACAGCTATGTGTGTACTTGTAATGAAATAGGAAGGATGTAAAATACAGTATCTGAATGATTTGCAAAGAAGTGGTATTGAATTAATTATTTCGAAAAAAAATAAATGATGGATATTTTAAATACACAGAAAACAATGGCTGCCAACAGCGTTTTTAGCAGCCATTATTTGGATAGTAAAGCGTTGTACCTGTATGAATTTAACAAGCTGCCAAGTGTAAGCTATATATACGGTATAGACGGCGAAAAGGCGTTTGAAGCTTTTAAGGAAAAACATAGCGAGGCTATTACTTCAATACACCAATACCACGATTACGACCTGAAGCGAAAGCAATACGATTTTAATGAGACTGTGGCCGTACTGAATAATGAATGCGTTGTAAAGTTTGACGACAGCTTTTGTATGATATTGTATGCCGGGGAACGGAGTGCGGTTGTTGATATTTACACTTTGCTTGTTAAGCAATTTAAGCAACGACAAAGGCGCAAGCCTTTAGAAATTAACCTGATTGTAGACGATCATGGGCTTGAGTTGCGGGCAATTGAGATAAAGAAAATAAAGCTTGACCTTGGTCTGTTTTACGAAGATGATTTTGCTGTGGTGGATGGCGTGATCCGGACAAGGTTAAACAGGAAGAACGACAAAGGAATTGTACTGTTGCATGGGTTGCCGGGCACGGGTAAAACAACCTACCTCCGGTACCTGATTGGCAAGGTAAAAAAGCGTGTTCTGTTCCTATCGCCCAATGTGGCCCGCGACCTTACAAGTCCTGGTTTTATTGATTTGCTGATAGACAATCCGAACACCATTATTGTAATTGAAGATGCTGAAAACATCATCATGGATAGGAAGGTGAATGGAAGTTCTGCAGTGTCGAACCTGCTGAATATATCCGACGGGCTGCTGGCCGATTTTTTGAACGTACAGTTGATTTGTACGTTCAATAGCTCGCTTACCATGGTTGACAGCGCATTGATGCGTAAAGGAAGATTGATTGCAAAGTATGAATTCGGGAAGTTATCAGTAGACAAAGGTCAGAAGCTTTCGGACCATTTGGGATTTGATACAGTAATCACAAGGTCTATGACGGTGGCAGAAATAGCTAATCAACACGAGCCGGTATTTGAAACAAAACAAGCAAATGTAATTGGGTTTAGGCGAGAAATGGTTTTGGAAAATTAAATAATTGCCGCTAAGGTGCGAAGGCACAAAGATGCGCTAAGACTTTGCGTTTCTTAGAGTCTTTGTGCCTTGGCGGCTATAAAAAAGGAAAAATGAAAAAGCTAATATTAACTGGCAAGCAACTACGAAAAATCGGTTACCCCGAAGGGCCGGTCATAAGCATTGCCATGAATATAATGGAGAAATTTTATAAACATACGTCGGAGGAGGACGTACTACAGCTATTGAAAAATATGTTGCACGATGCGACGAAATATGAGGGCGACGAAGTGTTGGGTAAATTAGCAGAAGCCCTGCTGCCAAAACCTTTGGTAGACGGCGCTAAAATTTCGCTGAACAACACCGGCGTTGCGTTTAATACGTTTGGTTCGGAATTTATTGAGCAGGGAGCGTTTCAACAAATGTATACCGCGGTTAAGTTACCCGTAGCAGTTGCAGGTGCTTTAATGCCCGATGCGCATTTTGGGTATGGCTTGCCAATTGGAGGAGTACTGGCGACAGATAATGCTGTTATCCCCTATGGCGTGGGGGTTGATATTGGTTGCAGAATGTGCCTGAGCATTTTTGGTATTGATGCAAAGGAGCTGACCAACTGCGATCAATATTATGCAAGGGAATTGAACGAAGCAACCCTGTTTGGAAGCGGTGCTCAATTTGCACAAGCGGCCAACCATGAGGTGATGGAGCATGAAGCCTTTAGAGAAATTGAATTGCTGCGGATGTTACATACCAGGGCGTGGAAGCAACTCGGCTCCAGCGGAAGCGGTAATCATTTTGTTGAGTTTGGTGTGGTGGAAATTATAAAGCATGACAATGTGCTGAAAGTGCCTGCGGGTAAATATGTGGGATTGCTGAGCCACTCAGGGTCGAGAGGTTTGGGGGCAAATATAGCCAACCACTTTACCAAAGTGGCAAAGGAAAAAAGAAGATTACCCGGCGAAGCGGCCAACCTGGCTTGGTTAACATTAGATGAAGAGGCGGGTATGGAATATTGGATTGCCATGAACCTGGCAGGTGATTATGCCAGCGCCTGTCACCACATTATTCATGCAAAAATTGCTAAGCAGCTGGCCCGGAAGCCATTGGCGATGGTAGAGAACCATCACAACTTTGCATGGAAGGAAATGCATGAAGGCAAGGAAATAATTGTGCATAGAAAAGGCGCCACACCCGCTGGAAAAGATGTGCTGGGAATTATTCCGGGAAGCATGACGGCGCCAGGCTTTATCGTTAAAGGAAAGGGTGAAGTAGCTTCTCTGCTATCGGCCAGCCATGGTGCAGGTAGAAGGATGAGCAGAAGTTTGGCAATGAAATCGATTACCCATAGCGACCTGCAAAGTGAGCTAAAAAAGCATGGAGTAACATTACTGGCCGGCGGATTGGATGAAGCGCCATTCGCCTATAAGAACATTCATGATGTAATGAATGCGCAAAAGCAATTGGTTGATACCGTCGGGTTGTTTTATCCTAAAATAGTAAAGATGGATGGAACACCGCCCAGGCGGAAAATGGGAAAGGAAGTGGTGTGAGAGTGAGGAGAGTGGAGAGTGGAGAGTGGTGAGTGGTGAGTGGAGAGTGGAGAGTGGTGAGTGGTGAGTGGTGAGTGGTGAGTAATGAGTTATTGTGAGTAGTAAGTAATGAGTGATTGCCTATCAACCATTCACGTTTCACGTTTCACGATTGAGCAATGACTATTAACCATTCACGTTTCCACCATTGACTTTTGACTATCCACGTTTCACTATTTACTATTCAAATATTCACCATTCACTATTCACGATTGACCATTTACTATTGACCATCTTTTGTGGAGTGAGCGCTAATGAATTATGAAAAGCCCTGTTGCAGATGCAGCAGGGCTTTTTCTTTAAATCAGTATCGATAATGATGCGTCTGAATAATTTGTAAATTGCTCATCTGTAAATGATGATTTATGAGTGCCCAGCCAAAAAAATTGTTTACCGTAGAAGAGTATTTAGAAATGGACTTGGCGGCTCCGTATACAAGTGAATATTATAATGGTGAGATTTTCCCTATGGGCGAAATTGAAGGTGATACGCCTGAAGCAAAGGCAGGAGCCATGCCTGTACATAATAAAATTTCCGCAAATTTGATGGCGAACCTTGCTTCAGGAATTAATCGAAATCGATATTATGTACTAGGTAGTCGTCAGCGACTATTCGTACCTGAAAAGATTTTCTATACTTATCCTGGTATAGCAGTTTACAAAGCACCTCTTGTATGCCAGGATGAAAGGACTTTGAAAAACCCAATCCTGTTAGTAGAAATTTTATCGAAGGTCACAGAGGGTTATAACCGCGGGGCTACATTTGAAATGTACCAGTCAATACCAACATTGGTTAAATATTTAATGGTGGACAGTCAGCGGGTTCATGTGTAGCTTTGGCGTAAGAAAGACGGCACCTGGCTGCTGGCTGCCGAAACCAACAATGCTAACCAAACCATTGAGCTAAAATCGTTTGAGAACACCTTTGCCCTTAACGATTTTTACTATAGGGCAATTGAAATGATGGAGCAGCCACACAGTCATCGATCCATATAATGTTCTACTGACTTTTATTGTTGCATTCATTTGTTTACAATCATTATCTGCAACAGTACCCCGCACCTTCACCTCTAAACTTTTCGGCAGAGTAGTTTATCTTTCCACCTTGTAAGTACTTGTATGAACGAACCTCTTTACATCATAAAAATTGGCGGCAATGTATTGGACAACGAAGCTGTGCTGCAAATGTTCTTAGCCGATTTTGCTATTATTAAAGGTTTAAAAATACTGGTACATGGTGGTGGTAAAATTGCCACCAAACTGGGCCAGCAGCTGGGCATTGAACCTAACTTTATCAATGGCCGCCGCATAACTGACGATGGTACTATTAACCTGGTTACCATGGTGTATGGTGGCCTGGTAAATAAGCAACTGGTAGCCAGCCTGCAACAACTTGGCTGCAATGCAATCGGCCTTACCGGTGCCGATGCCAACATTATACCCGCCGCCAAACGGCCGGTAAAAGAAACAGACTTTGGCTGGGTGGGCGACGTAAACGAGCGGGATATACCAGCCCCTACCCTGCAACTGTTTTTAAATAACGGCCTTGTACCCGTATTGGCTCCCCTAACCCACGACCAGCAAGGGCATATGCTCAATACCAATGCCGATACGATTGCCTCGGCAGTGGCCGTGGCTTTATCGGCCATTTACACAACCAGGCTTATTTATTGTTTCGAAAAAAAGGGTGTGCTTGAAGATGTAAATAACGAAGCATCCGTTATTCCGCTAATTAATCAGCAAAGCTACCAAAGCCTGCTGGCCGATGGCAAATTGTTTGACGGCATATTGCCCAAGCTACACAACGCATTTAAAGCTATCAACGCCGGAGTACACGAGGTATTGATTGGCGATGCCAAAGACATTTTGCAAAATACCACCACACAAACCAACGGCACTTTAATAAAACAATAATGCAGCATACTATTTTATACCATAAGGCGGTGGATTTATTAAAGCAGCTAATTGCAACGCCCTCATTTTCAAAACAGGAAGCAGGCACAGCCGATATTATAGGTGTTTTTTTAGATGAACAGCGCATACCACCGCGGCGGTTGCACAACAACGTATGGGCGGCCAATAAATATTTTGATCCTGCAAAACCAACGATCCTGCTAAACTCGCACCACGACACGGTAAAGCCCAATCCTCAATACACCTACGATCCGTTTAGTCCTGTTATTAAAATCGACCGCCTGCATGGCCTTGGCAGCAACGATGCCGGTGGTTGCCTGGTTGGCTTGATTGCCGCATTCGTTCACTTTTATAACCACTCTGACCTTCACTACAACCTGGTGTTGGCAGCAACTGCCGAGGAGGAAATCAGTGGCCACGATGGTATTGAATTGTTGTTGCAGAGTAGCGACCTTAACGACCTGTTGCATGGTAAACCGATTGATTGTGCCATAGTGGGCGAACCAACCCAAATGGAGTTAGCCATTGCCGAAAAAGGTTTGATGGTGCTGGATTGCGTGGCAACCGGAAAAGCGGGTCATGCAGCCAGGCAAGAGGGGCAGAACGCCATTTACAAAGCCATGGAAGATATTGAGTGGATACAGGCCTATGGCTTTGAAAAAGTAAGTGAATGGCTGGGCCCCGTAAAAATGAGTGTCACAGTTATTAATACCGAAAACAGGGCGCACAACATGGTGCCGGCCGAATGTACGTTTGTGATGGATGTGCGTATTAACGAAATGTACACCCACGAAGAAGTGCTGCAAACCATCAGGCAATTAATTACCAGCAAAGTTATGCCCCGCAGCATGCGTATGCGATCAACGGGTATTGATGTCAATCATCCGCTGGTACAGGCTGGCGTATCGCTTGGTAAAAAATGTTATGGCTCACCCACCAGCAGCGATAAGGCATTGATGAACTTTCCCGCGCTAAAGTGTGGCCCCGGCGATAGTGCCCGCAGCCACACTGCCAATGAATTCATCTTTTTAAAAGAAATAGACAATGGAATTACCGGGTATATTGAGCTGTTGAGCAAGGTTTTGTTGTAAGCGCTTAGCAACCATATTTTTAATGCCAGCCGTTATTTTTCATAGCATCATCATTACTGCCTGTCCGCCACGGCCAATCACAATCCGTTTAACATTGTACCTCAATGTGGCGGCATTAGGTTATTTAAAACTTACTATCTAATATTTGCACATGAAACTCTGGCAAAAAAATACCAACGTATCGCAGGCTGTTGAAACCTTTACCGTGGGTAACGACCGCGCTATGGACCTGTACCTTGCCCCGTACGATGTGCAGGGCTCACTGGCACACATCACCATGTTGCAAAGTATTGGCCTGTTAACTGCCAATGAACTGGCCATTCTTTCAAAAGAACTTAAGAACATTTATGCTACGATTGAAGCTGGTAATTTTTCGCTTTTAGAAGATGTAGAAGATGTACACTCGCAGGTAGAGATGATGCTTACCAGGGCCCTGGGCGATGTAGGTAAAAAAATACACAGCGGCCGCAGCCGTAACGACCAGGTGCTGGTTGATATTAAACTTTTTTTGCGAAGCGCCATTGAGCAGTTGGTGCAAAACATACAGCAGTTGTTTACCCTGTTGCAACAAAAAAGCGAGCAATACAAAAACGACCTGCTGCCCGGCTACACACACCTGCAGTTGGCCATGCCATCGTCGTACGGGTTGTGGCTGGGCGCTTATGCCGAGGCTTTGGTAGATGATGTGCTTACCCTTCAATCAGCTTACAAAGTGGTTAATAAAAATCCCCTTGGTTCGGCAGCGGGTTATGGTTCTTCCTTTCCTTTAAACCGTACTATGACCACCCAACTATTGGGTTTTGAAACCCTTAATTATAACGTAGTGTACGCCCAAATGAGCCGTGGCAAAAGCGAACGCATAGTAGCGCAGGCACTAAGTAACGTGGCGGCTACGCTAAACAAACTAAGCATGGATTGTTGCCTGTACATGAACCAGCATTTTGCGTTTATTAAGTTTCCCGATAAACTGACAACCGGCTCGTCCATTATGCCGCACAAAAAAAACCCCGATGTTTTTGAACTCATCCGCGCCAAATGCAACCAGCTACAGGCATTGCCTAACAATGTAAGCCTGCTGACCACCAACCTGACTTCGGGCTACCACCGCGATTTTCAGTTATTGAAGGAATATCTTTTTCCCGCCTTTACCACCCTCAATAGTTGCCTGGATATGATGCATTTAATGATCAACAACATCACTATTCAACACAACCTGCTGACCGATGATAAATACCAATACCTGTTTAGTGTAGAAGAAGTGAACCGGCTGGTTTTGCAGGGCATTCCTTTTAGAGATGCCTATAAAAAAGTGGGTAGCGAAATAGAGGAGGGGAGATTTACTTATTCAACCGAAGTGAAGCATACACACGAGGGCAGCATAGGTAATTTATGTACCGGACAAATAGCCGGGTTAATGAAAAATGCTGTGCGGGATTTTGGTTTTCAAAACTATCACATAGCCATAGCAGCGTTGTTAAAAGCATAACTGTTTTTAAGATACACATTATGGGCAGGCTTTAGCTAAGGCCTTTGTTGTTTTATGTTAGCTCCTGCATGTTTATTTTAATTAAAATCCGTTATCAGTAAGGTAGTTTGTAGTAGTGTGTATACCAAATTGTAGTGAGCTGAATAATGACCAAAAAGTACAAGGGTGCGACGCAACAAAAGCTACATTGTAGCAATTCTGTTAGGCCCAAAAATATTTTTCCGGTACTGCATAGCCATTTTTACTATACTTCTATCTATAATCCTGGTGATCTTTACCTTTTTTGCCTTTTACCTAAAATTTTTTACCGACATAACAGCTTACTTGCGTTATTGGTTAAACCAATAGCCCCTTACTTTGGTTATTAAGAAAACCAGTAATAAATAACCCGCATTATTTTATCGGCTACATTTTTGTGAAGTAAAAAATGATAACTTAGGGTTAAATGATAAAATTTTACCACGAATGCATAGTAGCGGATTAATTAGTCTTGCCATAATACTGGCCAATTGTCTTGTATCGTACCGGGGTTTTAAAGACCAAATGTTTTACGACCGGTATTCATTTAAGGTCGATAATATTTTATTGTACAAAGATTACAAGCGGATCGCGACCTCGGGCTTTTTGCATGTAAACTGGATGCACCTCATATTTAACATGATTGCATTGTACTTTTTTAGCTCGGGGCTCGAAAATTTTTCGGGGCTCGAAAAATTTCTCGGTCCTGTCAACTTCCTTATCATTTACTTTTTTGGGCTGGTGGGCGGCAATGGCTTGTCGCTGCTATTGCACAAAAGCGATGGCGGGTACAGTAGTGTAGGTGCATCGGGGGCTATTGCGGGTGTTATTTTTAGCACAATTGCCCTGTTCCCCGGCATGAGTTTGGGTATATTGTTCCTCCCCATTTCCATTCCCGGCTGGCTGTTTGGGCTTATTTATATCCTTTATTCTATTTATGGTATACGCAGCAATAAGGACAATATTGGCCACGATGCACACCTTGGTGGTGCACTGGTTGGTATGGCCGTAGGGTTGCTAATGCATCCATCTAAGCTTGCAGCCAATTATCCCACTATACTAATCATTTCTTTGCCGGCAATATTGTTCATTATTTTAATCATTAATAAGCCATCGCTTCTATTAATAAATAACCTGTTTTACAAACGGCGGCGCCAGATAAATGTAGAGGACCGTTACAATCTTCGTAAAAAGGCCCGCCAGCAAACGGTTGACGACATTCTTGAAAAAATTCACAAAAAGGGCATCGCCAGCCTTACCCGTAAGGAAAAAATAATGCTGGAAGAATACTCAAAGCAAACACTTTAAAGTACGCTACCAGCATTGGTTGTCATAGGTTAATAATAGTTGGCAGGTGCTTTAAGCGCTGCGTTGTTTTCCACTGCGCAATAAGGCAACCAACAATAAAATAAATACAGCACCGCCTACCACCCACATCCATGGCGAGCCAACAAACCCATCGCTGGATTTTGTGCCAATAGTTACGTCTATTTTTTTTGTGTCCTGGGCAAACGCCGCCGAAGTTGCCACAAAACACACCATTATTAGGTAGCTGCGTAAAAGAAAAATCCTGAAGTTTTTCATTGTTTTTGATTGATGGCGAACAGATGGGTTTAACAACTGTTAACAAATAATCGTGCCAGCAATTTATGTAGCGTGGCTAAAAATGAAGTCATGGGCTTTAAAACATTAATACATTTGACATTGAAACAGGGCTTAGGTTATTGAGGTCTGAACGTTTTGGTCTGTAAATTAAAAAAAATACACATGATTTTGCTGGCAGTATTAAATGGCTTTTTTTGCCTTGCCTTTGCAGCCTTTGCCTATGTAAACCTTAACGATGGCGACTCGTGGCTTTGGGTACCCATTTATATGTTGGCTTCGGTGTGTTGTGGGCTGGCGGCTTTTGGCAAATACTACCCAATGGTATATCTGTTTGCAGTGGGTTTTTACCTGGCCTATGCATCTATTTTATTTTTTTCAAAAAATGGTGTTCGCGATTGGGTGGTTAAATACAACAGCCCAAGTATTGTAGAAGGTATGAAGGCTACTAAACCGTACATCGAAAAAACAAGAGAGTTTTTTGGGTTACTTATTATAAGTGGCGCATTGATAATGAATTATTATTTGGCTGGTTAAAATTGGTGTTGATAAATGAACGTTATAGTGAAAAACGAGCTTGAACCCCTTTTTAAAACGATTGCCAGGCAAAGTATTCCGGCCGTAGCATATGATTGGTTGCAGACAAAAATGCAGCAAATACATAAGGAGACTTCCTTAAAAACATTGAACAGCACCTTTGTTTTGCTTCCGCGAAAAACAGGCCATGGCCCGTTGACCATAACTATTGTGCAGTTAAATGCCATAGCCAACAAAATACCTGGGTTCGCTATTAACGATTGGACTGCCGACCGGTTATGCAGGTGCTGGCTTTTGATGAATATAAAGGTGAATGAACCAGCGATTTACGAGGCAACCATTGAAAATCTTTTCGTCACCGCCGAAATGAACGAGCAGGTTGCCCTGTACTCAGCATTGCCCTTGCTGGCATTTCCGCAGGCATGGCTACACCGCTGCACCGAGGGCGTCCGCAGCAATATTGGCGATGTATTGAACGCAATCATGTACCACAACCCTTACCCCGCCCAAAACCTGCCACAGCCGCCATGGAACCAATTGGTGCTAAAAGCTTTTTTTACGGGTAAAGACATTACAAAAATTGTGGGGATCGATGAACGGGCTAACGTTGCGCTGGCCGAAACATTGGTGGATTATGCCAGCGAACGATCGTCGGCCGGGCGAGCCGTGAACCCGCAATTGTGGCGATTGGTAACGCCCTTTTTAACCGAAGCCGCATTACCGTTTTTTGAAAAATTACTGGTCAGCAAATTGCCGGTAGAGCGTTATGCCGCCGTGTTGGCTTGCCATCAAAGCAACCACGCTGCTGCCAACAATTTGTTGCAAAAATACCCACAGCAGGTAAGTGCCGTGGCCGAAAAAAACATTACCTGGAACAACCTTCACCTTTTTACTTCATCCTTTTAATTTTATACAATGTGTTGCTGCCCAGTAGATGATACCCAAAAAAATGAGCCTGTTGTACATATGCCTGCAGACCTTGAGCGTATAAAAGGCATGCGCTTTTTCGATCCCCATGTACACATGACCAGCCGCACCACCGACGACTACCAGGCCATGTACGATGCAGGTGTGGTAGCATTAATAGAACCCGCCTTTTGGCTTGGCCAGCCCCGCACCGGCATTGATACTTTTAAGGATTATTACAGCAGTTTAATTGGCTGGGAGCGTTTTCGCAGCAGCCAGTTTGGTATAAAGCACTATTGCACCATTGGCCTCAATAGCCGCGAAGCCAACAATGAAACATTGGCCGAACAGGTAATGGAAATACTGCCCCTTTTTCTTTTAAAAGAAGGCGTGGTGGGCGTGGGCGAAATTGGTTTTGACGATCAAACCCCCGCCGAAGAAAAATACTATCGTCAGCAACTGGAACTGGCCAAAGAATATGAACTGCCGGTGCAAATACACACCCCACACCGCGATAAAAAGCGGGGCACCCAACGCAGTATGGACATTGCCCTTGAACATGGCCTTAGCCCCGATATGGTTATTGTTGATCACAACAACGAGGAGACAGTAAAAGAGGTGCTCGATCGCGGCTTTTGGACGGCCTTTACCATTTACCCTTTTACCAAAATGGGTAACGAACGTATGGTAGAAATTGTAAAGCAATACGGTGCCGACCGCATTATGGTAAACTCCGCCGCCGACTGGGGCATCAGCGATCCGCTGGCGGTACCCAAAACCGCCGCACTCATGCTGGCCCGCGGTATTTCAAAGGCCGATATTGAACTGGTCACCTACCGCAACGCCATTACCGCCTTTGGCAAAAGCGGCCAGATAAACGAAGCAGATTTTACCATGGCGAAACAAGTAGATCAGTCGGAAAAATTTGAGGGTAATACGGTATTACGTGGCGGGCAGCAGCCCCGGATAGATAAGGGGTCGGTTATTATCAGGTAACGATGTTCCCATGGTTATAACAGCCTAATAGTTAAAACATTCATAGTAAATTAATACAATCAAAATACCATTGCAATAGGTAAACGATGCCGATGGAACCATGCAGGCTGTTCAGATGCCTTTAGGCGAATGGGAGAAGGTGCTCAATAAACTCAAAAAGTACGAGCAGGCGCTACATCTTAGGTCAGATCTTAAAAAAGCCTTTGAAGAGGTTTCAATACTAAGGTAGTCAAGAGCTCCCGTTAAGACACTAAACAACTTTTTGAATAAGCGTTAGTGTAACATGCAATCCAACATTTCACACACCTTTTCAAAAAATAGATAAAGCATGAAAAAAATTTTATTGATTCTTTTTTGGATTAGTATGTGTGTTTTATTCGGTAGCTCAGAACAAAAAAAATTAGAAGTAATAGGTGAAGTAAGGGGCAGCCAAATATATTATGCCGGAATGGATAAAATTCTTCCTGATAGTACAAAACTGTATTTCGTTAAGTTGGATAAAAAGGCGCGCTTGAATGACTTAGGAATTGTTAATTACCTTACTTTAAATGGGTGAAATTTTATTAGTTATGGCAAAACGCGTAAAGTTGCCCTTGAGTATTCTTCATATGTATTAAAACATGAACTTATTTTTAACGAAGTAGATTACAAAGCTGTTTTGAAAAATTAAATGTTTGGATGAAAGAAAAGTAGACCGACAATTTCAGATAAAATTTTTTTATAAAAAAGTGGTCATTGTTCAATGATTAAAAAGGTAGCCCAAATGCTGAGCTGCATGTATCGCTGGCTAATTGGGGTAACGTTTTTTTGAATGTCAAAACCATAAGCACCTCAATGTTATACCCGGCGATAAATTTAAAAAAGAAACGAACCGGCTGAAAAAATATATTTCTTAACAGCAGGAAATGGATGAAATTACGTTGGCTATTTAAACCTAAAACAGAAGCAGGATAGCCATTTAGAAACAGGATTAGTAAATAAGTCATCTTACTTTTCAATTAAAAACAATCCCAAAAAACTTGCATAAACTCACTGGCTTTTTACAGTTAATGCGGCCGGCCAATATGGTTACGGCCATGGCCGATGTGTTGGCTGGCGTGGCCATTAACGGCTATTTTGCCAATGGTTTTACCAATGTGCAACAATGGGGTGCAGTATTGTTGCTTTGTTTTTCAACCCTTGGTTTATATGGTGGCGGTGTTGTTTTTAACGATGTGTTTGACGCAAACCTCGATGCAGTGGAACGCCCTGAAAGGCCAATACCCACTGGCCTCATCCCCAAAAGCGAAGCCATGGCGCTGGGAATTTTTTTGCTGGCTACAGGCGTGCTGGCGGCCATGGTACTTACGTTTGTTTCGGGGCTGTTGGCAGTGGGCATTGCAGTGTTGGCACTCGTATACAACAAATGGGGTAAACATCAAACCATAATCGGTCCGTTAAACATGGGGTTGTGCCGCGGATTAAACCTGTTGCTGGGCATAAGCATTGTACCGGCAGCCCTTGGGCATATAGTTTATCTGGGCCTTGTACCTGTAGTGTACATTGCCGCCATTACCACCATTAGCCGTGGCGAAGTTTTTGGCGGCCGGAAACAGACCCTGCAATTTGCCAAAGCACTCTATTTTTTGGTGATGCTTGCCATTACCTGGTTTATTGTACATAATCAAAACTGGTGGGCTATTATATTTTTAGTTGGGTTTAGTACCATGATACTACTGCCGTTAAACCGGGCCATAAAAAACCCGGTAGGCCCAAACATTGGCGCTGCTGTAAAAGCAGGTGTGCTGGCCCTAATTTTAATGGACGCTGCATGGGCTACTGCTTTTGGCTCGCTTTCCTTAGCCATTATTATTGTGCTGCTATTGCCACTATCGCTTTGGTTGGGCAAAGCCTTTGCAGTAACATAAGTGTCGTCCTACCCTCAAATTAACTTTTACTACATTTTGGCCATACAACTTTGTTGCCATCTTAATGTTACATTTACCGTCCCCAAAATGTAAGTAGGCAGGCTGTTTAAGGTGGGAACAGGTCTTTTAACATAATTAATTTATAAGCACATCGCATAGCACATGTCCGACATTTTATCCCAATCGTTTACTGTTTCTTTTAACTATAACGTACATTTTACTTCAGGCCTTTTTAATATAGCCAACCCGGTAGTAAACAGCTTTTTGTCGCTAAACAGGGTACCGGGTATTCAACAAAAAATATTATTTGTGGTAGACAGGGGCGTTATCGATCATCACCCAACATTAGCGCAGAATATCGCCACCTACTTTGAAACCTACCCGAGGGTGCAGCCTGTAGCCGAAATACTGGTAATTACCGGTGGTGAGGCAGCTAAGAACGATTACAAATTGCTCGACCAAATTTTAGAGGCAATTAACCGCCACGGTATCGACCGCCACTCGTACCTGGCTGCCATTGGTGGTGGCTCGGTGTTAGACCTTGCCGGTATGGCTGCAGCCATAGCACATCGCGGCATTAAACATATACGCATACCTACTACCGTGCTTTCGCAAAACGACAGTGGTATTGGTGTAAAAAACAGTATCAATTATTTTGGTAAGAAAAACTTTATAGGCACGTTTGCGCCACCCGTAGTGGTGTTTAACGACGAGCTGTTTTTAACCACCCTCAGCCAGCGCCACTGGCGGTCGGGAATGGCCGAAGCCATTAAAGTGGCCCTGGTAAAAGATGCCGACTTTTTTAATTGGCTGGAAGAAAATGCTATGGCACTCGCCAACCGTGATTTGCCGGTAATGAATTATTTAATAAAACGATGTGCAGCATTGCACCTTGAGCATATCCGCAGTGGCGACCCATTTGAAACCGGCTCTGCACGTCCGTTAGATTTTGGACATTGGAGTGCACATAAACTGGAGCAGTTAACCTATTACGAGGTAATGCACGGCGAAGCAGTAGCAATGGGCATTGCCTTAGACAGTATGTATTCAACCCTGGCCATGGGCTTTTCTACAGCCGATGCTGACCGGGTAATTAGCCTTATACAAACCCTTGGTTTTGCCATTACGCATCCATTTATGCAAGTAGCGCAGCCCGACAGCCCCTTACTAAAAGGCCTTGAAGAGTTTAGAGAGCACCTGGGCGGACAACTGACCATTACACTTTTGCAGGGTATAGGCAAGGGAGTAGAGGTACATGAAGTAAATACCGAAAAGTTAATGGAGGCTTCGGGCTTGATACAACAGAAGGTAGTGATGGCTGGTGAGGTAAGTTGATGCGTTAGGATAGACACGGACTGGCCTGTTGTTATATGTATTGTAGCAGTTGCATACCTTGGTAATTTTCACATGGAAGCTTTCTACAGTTGGTAGGTAATATTCTTTTTTAAGTTTACCAATGGCATATATTCAATAAATAAAATACTTTCTCAATAATTGCTCAATTCAATTTGTGTTTACCAGTATCTGCTAAAAACGATACTGTATTACAACATTAATCTATAACTGCTTTTCGGGCCAGGATCATTTGCTACTTTTCAATTTATTAATATAAAAACTTGAAAATTTAATTAGGTGCGTTAACTTTTCGCACTATTTTCAAAGAATTATCCCCAACGAACTACTAATTTTTTCATTTTCTATTTAATGCAAATTAAAATGTAATTATTTATGGGGGTAAATGCATACAGCAAATTAACACCAACAGACGTAGTAGTTGGTTTACTAAACCAACTACACGTTAAGGTTACAAGGGCTTCTATATCTGAAGCATTACAAAATCATCCCTATTACCCCAGCCTGTTAAGCATAAGCGATGTGCTTAAACAATGGAAGGTTGGCAGCACAGCAATTAAAGCTGACAAAAGCAAATTAAACGAACTGCCGCTGCCCTTTGTAGCGCATATTAATAGCAAGCAGAACACATTTATTACCATTACCCACGTACACGATAATTATGTTGAATATAAAAGGCACCGGGGGGGGGGTAAATGCTAAACAGTTGTCCGAATTTTTAAGCGACTGGAGTGGGGTAGCCTTATTAGTAGAAGCCAGAGAACAAGGGGGTGAAAAAAATTACCTTAAGAAACGTCGGATGGAAATGGTGCAATTGCTAAAGCTGCCGCTTGTAGGTTGCTTGTTGGTTGGCATTGCCCTTTATGCCTGTTATTACCAATTTAAATGGCAACAATTAACGGGCCTTTACCCCGTTATTCTATTTCTAAAACTTACGGGGGTTGCTGTTACCGGCTTGTTATTGTGGTACCAGGTAAACAAGGCAAACCCGCTGCTGCAACAAATTTGTGGTGTGGGTAGCCAAACCGGTTGCAAGGCCATTTTAGGATCAAAAGAAGCAAAGCTGTTTAACCTGGTAAGCTGGAGCGAGATAGGCTTTTTTTATTTTGCAGGCGGCTTAATTAGTTTGCTGCTGTCGGGTACCAATGCTGCGCCCATACTACAGGTGTTGGTTTGGTTAAATGTATTGGCTCTACCATATACATTTTTCTCCATTTATTACCAATGGAAAGTAGCTAAACAATGGTGCCCCTTGTGCCTGGCCGTACAGGCTTTATTAATTTTGGAATTCCTCTCAGCCATTCTAATTTCCCCCTCATTAATCATTCAAAATTCAGCATTCAACATTCAAAATGCTTTCCCTTCCATTCAACATTCAACATTCATAATTTTCTTTTCTTTTCTCCTCCCTCTTAGCGCCTGGTACTTATTACAACCATTGCTGTTACAAACCCAGGAAGCAAAACGCCAAAAACGTGAGTTGCTACGGTTTAAGTACGACACCCGCATTTTTGATGCACTGCTGGCCAAACAAAAGCAGGTAACAGTAAGCCCTGATGGATTAGGTATAACCATTGGCAACCCGCATGCGGCTAATACGATAATTAAAGTTTGCAACCCATACTGTGGCCCATGTGCAAGGGCACATCCCCAACTACACGAGCTACTTGATGCTAACCCTGACCTGAAAGTGCAGATACTTTTTACCGCTACCAATAACGAAAACGACCGGGGCAGTAAGCCGGTTATGCACTTGCTTGCTATAACTGCCGGCAACAATGAAATGCATACAAGGAAAGCTTTAGATGCTTGGTATCTATCAGAGAAAAAAGAGTATGAGGTATTTGCAGCCAAATACCCGATGAACGGTGAGTTAAGAATGCAGGATAATAAAGTAGAAGCAATGAATAAATGCTGTAAAGAAACAGGGGTTGAATTTACGCCTACTTTCTTTGTAAACGGATTCCAATTGCCCAACGTGTATAATGTTGGCGATTTAAAATATTTTCTTTCGGAATAGTTCCCTGAAAGAAAAGCCTTGCGGAACTATCCCGAATGTGTACAGTTTGGGAGCAGGGCAGCCAAACGCCTGGACGGCTAAAAATTAAAGGGCATAAACAATTTTGTAAATGCATTAAAACTTAAAAAGATGCAAACAATTAAAATGAGCCTTGCCAACATTAAAGGAAAGTTGAGCAGGGACGAAATGAAAAAAATTATGGCGGGTAGTGGCACCACAACTTGTACATCAACTTGTTGGGACTCCAATGTCGGAGGAAATATTTTGGGTTCTGTA